>CAWCXX010000001.1:0-2500 GCA_963799445.1 uncultured Acidobacteriaceae bacterium
AAGCTTCACGCATCACTGCGCTTTCACACCCAGCCTATCAACCAGATGGTCTTTCTGGGCCCTTCAGGGAGATCTCATCTTGGGGCGTGCTTCCCGCTTATATGCATTCAGCGGTTATCACAACCGAACTTCGCTACCCAGCCGTGCCCTTGGCAGGACAACTGGAACACAAGAGGTTCGTCCATCCCGGTCCTCTCGTACTAAGGACAGCCCCCCGCAAATCTCCTACGCCCACAGCAGATAGGGACCGAACTGTCTCGCGACGTTCTGAACCCAGCTCACGTACCGCTTTAATAGGCGAACAGCCTAACCCTTGGAACCTTCTACAGCTCCAGGATGCGATGAGCCGACATCGAGGTGCCAAACCAATGCGTCGATATGAACTCTTGGCATTGATCAGCCTGTTATCCCCGGCGTACCTTTTATCCGTTGAGCGATGGCCCTTCCATACAGAACCACCGGATCACTAAGGCCTGCTTTCGCACCTGCTCGACTTGTAGGTCTCACAGTCAACCACTCTTATGCCTTTACACTCGACGGCTGATTTCCAAACAGCCTGAGAGTAGCTTCGCGCGCCTCCGTTACAATTTAGGAGGCGACCGCCCCAGTCAAACTACCCGCCTAACTATGTCCCTCTCCCGGATCACGGGAGGAGGTTAGGATCACAGCACTCGCAGGATGGTATCTCACCGTTGGCTCCTCCGAATCCGAGAACCCGGAATCAAAGCCTCCCATCTATCCTGCGCAGCAAGTACCATAACCCATAGTTAAGGTGTAGTAAAGGTGCACGGGGTCTTTCCGTCTAGCTGCGGGTAACCGGCATCTTCACCGGTACTACAAGTTCGCCGAGCAACTCGTTAAGACAGTCGTACGATCGTTACGCCATTCGTGCAGGTCGGAACTTACCCGACAAGGAATTTCGCTACCTTAGGACCGTTATAGTTACGGCCGCCGTTCACCGGGGCTTCAATTCAAAGCTTCGCTTGCGCTAACCTCTCCTTTTAACCTTCCGGCACCGGGCAGGCGTCAGCCCCTATACGTCGTTTTCGACTTAGCAGAGACCTGTGTTTTTGTTAAACAGTCGCCGTACGCGCTTCACTGCGGCCCGCTTACGCGGGCGCTCCTTCTCCCGAAGTTACGGAGCCAATTTGCCGAGTTCCTTAACGAGCTTTCACTCGAGCGCCTTTGGATATTCTCCTCGTCTACCTGTGTCGGTTTGGGGTACGGTTCCCTTTGTTCTCCTTAGAGGTTTTTCTCGGCAGCGTGAAATCGGCAGCTGAATCCCATACGGGCCTGCTTTGCGCCTCACTGTTGAGTCCTGGTGGATTTGCCTGCCAGAACCAGCTTACGCGCATCGACCGTCATAGCCATCGGACGGCCTGCCTATCCTTCTGCGTCACCCCATCGTCAAACGAACATTGGGAGGTCCGGAATATTAACCGGATGTCCATCATCTACGCCTTTCGGCCTCGACTTAGGGACCGCCTAACCCTGAGCGGATTAACCTTCCTCAGGAAACCTTAGACTTTCGGCGCGGAGGGTTCTCACCTCCGTTATCGCTACTTATGCCGGCAGGGTCTCTTCGCAACGCTCCACCAGTCTTCTCAGTCTGGCTTCACTGCTGTTGAGAATGCTCTCCTACCACGCATGGCTTGCGCCATGCATCCGCTGCTTCGGTGTACGGTTTTAGCCCCGTTGTATTGTCGGCACCGGACCGCTTGACCAGTGAGCTATTACGCTTTCTTTAAAGGATGGCTGCTTCTAAGCCAACCTCCTGGCTGTCTGAGCGTTCCGACTTCCTTTCCCACTTAACCGTAACTTGGGGACCTTAGCAGGCGGTCTGGACTGTTTTCCTCTCGACGACGAGGCTTAGCCCCCGCCGTCTGACTCCCGGATATGGTTGTCACTGGCATTCGCAGTTTGGTTGGATTCAGTAAGCCGGAAAGCCCCCTAGTCCATCCATCTCTCTACCACCAGCGCAAATCATCCGAGGCTAGCCCTAAAGCTATTTCGGAGAGAACGAGCTATCACGGAATTTGATTAGCCTTTCACCCCTACCCACAGCTCATCCGAGCTTTTTTCAACAAACACCGGTTCGGTCCTCCAGTGGGTGTTACCCCACCTTCAACCTGGCCATGGGTAGATCATCCCGCTTCGCGTCTATTCCTGCCAACTGAACGCCCTGTTCAGACTCGCTTTCGCTTCGGCTCGCTTACGCTTAACCTTGCTGACAAGAATAACTAGCCGGCTCATTATGCAATAGGCACGCGGTCAGGCATTGCAGCATTGTTGCCAACGCCGCCATAGCCCTCCCACTGCTTGTAGGCACACGGTTTCAGGTACTTTGCACTCCCCTCGACGGGGTTCTTTTCGCCTTTCCCTCACGGTACTGGTTCACTATCGGTCAGAGACTAGTATTTAGCCTTACGGGATGGTCCCCGTAGATTCAAGCAGGGTTTCACGTGCCCCGCCTTACTCAGGTATCCGCTTCGAGTCTGGA
>CAWCXX010000001.1:7500-35344 GCA_963799445.1 uncultured Acidobacteriaceae bacterium
CAGCACCCGCTCCCGTGGAACCGCCCACGGCTGCGCCCGGCAGCGCTGCGCAGCAAGCTGCGCCCGGCGAAATGACCGAAGAGGGACTGAGAAGGCTGCTGGTGGGCAAGGAGCTTTTCCTGCGCGGCGGCTATCTGGACAATTCCCTCAGCTTCAACGAGCACGGCGCTCTGATCGGCCACGCCCCGCAGGGATCGTATACGCTTAGCGGAATCCAGATCAATAAGGTGCGCCTGACCAAGCACAAAGTGGAGCTGGAGGGAGACCGCTATGGACTGCGCTTTCTGGGCGCGTTGCCCTATGAGGATCCCACCAAGGCCGTGGACCGGGTTAAGATCACGCCGAAAAAGAAGGTGGTCAAGATCACCATCGACCGTGAGCTGGTGGTGAAGCCGAAGGTGAAAAAGGAGATAGGAAAACCGGCCAAGACGGCCCCAAATACCGCATCGCCTGAACCGCCTCCAGCGGCAGCTACCGCCGCCGCGCCAACGCCAGCCGCGCCGACCCCAGGCGCGCCCGTCGCCGCTGCTCCCAGCCAGCCTGCGCAGCCCGAGCAGATGGGCGAGGCGAACGAGACGCAAGCGGAGATTGACGCCGCTCCGCCGGCCGAGCGTCCCGCTGATCCCAATAGCGTGACCACTACCCTGTCGCCGGCCCATGCAAACAAGGTTCTCATAGACGCTTTGGACAACATCTTTGCGCAGGGTTTCGACGCGCGCATGATGGCCTCGATGCCAGGCTTTTGGAAGCTCTACTACGAGGCCGCGGCGGAGAAGACCGATTACCGGCCCAAGGATCCCGCCGTGCTGCGCCAGAATATGGTGGATACGAAGGCCCGGCTGGTGTCGACCTTTGAACCTCCGTCCAACCAGTACGCGCAGGATTACGGTGTTGCCGGCATGTGCCTCCTATCACGTCGTGGTCGGCGCGGACGGCAAGCCGGGCGAGATCGCGGTAGCCAGGCCTATCGGCTTCGGGCTCGACGAGAGCGCCGTCGATTCCATCCGCAAAGCCACCTTCGAGCCCGCTATCTATGACGGCAAGCCGGTTCCAGTGATGCTGGATCTGGTCGTCCAGTTCCGTATCTACTCGAAGCGGACGGCCGATTCGGCAAGCCAACCTCAGAATCAACAACCGGCTGCCGCTGAGCCTTCGCTGCCCGGGCCGTATAGCGTGCAGCACTAGCTTGGCTGGTTGTCAGACGGCTGTCTTACGGCTGCAAGACAACGGCGTTTGGCGCGTGGGATTTGTCTTATGGGGCGTCTTACTGTCTTACAGCGGCTGCCATAGCTCTACCCGGTTGCCTTCCGAATCCCAAATCCAGGCGAATCGCCCGTAGGAGTAGTCCTCGCGCTTGGGAGCGATGCGCACGCCCGCTGCGGCCAACTATTTCAGCAGTTCGTCGAGGTCGTCGACGCGGAAGTTGACCATCGCCTGCTGCGTGCCCTCACCAAAATACTGGGTGTCGAGCGGGAAGTGAGCAAAGACAGTCATGCCCGTGGATTCCGGGCCGTCGAAGGCCAAGGTCCCTCCATCTTGCGCGGGAATGCCAAGGTGTGTCGCGTACCAGAGGGCAAGCGCCTGCGGATCGCGTGCCTTCAGAAACACTCCTCCGATACCCACTGCTTTAGCCATTTATTCCTCCTGTCGGATGATCTCTTCGAGCTTGGGCTTGTGCTTGGCCTGGCGGCCGGTGCGCGGCGCGGCGGCCAGAACGCGCGATGGTTTGGGCTGGCCCACGCGCTCTCGGGCATTGGCCTTTACGGCCTTGGCGGCCGAAAAACGGGCTGGCTTGCGTTTCCCCATGACAAGGATGAGTATGGAATAGATTCCGCTGGCGCGAAAGTGCCGGTGTGGAGTCCTGTGTTCTGGCCGATTTGATCGAATCCCTCGGAGAGCCGCCGAGACAAAGGGACGGGCAATAAAGGAAGAGCAGGATGGACGAGCGGGAATTTTTCAACGAGACGACGGAGCAGCGGACACACACCCTGACCTGCCCCAAGTGCGGGCAGGCTGCCGAATACAAGGTCACGTGGGTGGTGCGGCGCAAGCGGGCGCAGGTGCCGCGCGGAGCCGACGAGCGCGACCGGGCCCGCTTCGCCAAGGCGCAGTCTTACATGGTAAGACGGGATGACAAGCTGGCCTGCGCCAATATCCGTTGCCGCAAGCCCTTTGAAATTACCTCGCTGCAATCGCTGGCGTTTCTCGTGGATTGAGCCGGCGGGCGGCTGGCACGGATCTCGCAACGTGCCGCAACGGCGAGAGTCGCGCAGTTTTCTTCCCCTTTTCCGCACACCTCGGGAGGCGGGCGTGCCCAGCCTGATCGTTCGAGGTGGAACCATGCGCATCTCCGCTCGTTTTGCCGTCCGCTCCGCTACCGTTCTGCTTGCCCTGGCTGCCCTGCTGTGGGGCGCGCGATTTGTATCCGGTCCGCAGCGCAACACGCGTCTGTCCTGGCCGCGGAACTCAAGTCCATTCCGCTTCCCAAGCCCGAAACCACCGGCGGCATGCCGCTGATGCAGGCGCTTGGCGCACGCAAAACCACGCGCGCCTTTGCGGACAAGCCGCTCCCGTTGCAAACGCTCTCGAACCTGCTGTGGGCGGCCTTCGGCGTCAACCGTCCGCGCGAGGTCAAGCCGGGATTGGGCCGCACCGCGCCCTCGGCCCGCAACACTCAGGACATCACGCTCGACGTCGTGCTGGCCGACGGAGTCTACATTTATGATGCCGAGCAAAACCTGCTGCGCCCGGTGCTCGCTGGCGATCTGCGTGGCGCTATCAGCCCTGCGCCCGCGGCCCATGCGGCGGTCACCATCATCTATGTGGCGCCCGCCAAGGACGACTACGCCCAGGTGGACGCCGGGTTCATCGGCCAGAATGTTTACCTGTTTGCAGCCTCCGAGGGCCTCAACGCCTGGTTCTACGCCCTGCGCGCGACAAGACGTGGCCGCGAAGCTTGGCCTTGGCGCCGACCACAGTGCTCTATATGCGCAATCGGTCGGCTATCCGCCCGAGTAGCATGGCTTTTCGCTGATTCGCCATTGCGAAACCACAGAAGGTGTATCTCGGAACCAGTCGAGCCAAGTCGCCGCGAGCAACAGCGAGCGGCGACCCTCCGCGAAATCGGCCAGGATACAGTACTGTGGTCTCGCCTTAGGCTGGCGCGCGCCCGGCGGCGTGTGATTGAATTTAGTGTAAGAACGCCGGACCCGGAGGTCATCCGCACGGCCGGTAAGGAGAAAATTCGATGGCAAATTCCATGCTTCCCCCCGAAGAGCGCAACCTGACCCCCGACCAGGTGGAGGCGCTCGACAAGCGGCGCGACCTGGGACACACCTTCCTGGTCATCGCCGGCCAATTTGCGGTCATCGCCACCATTCTGCTGCTTTGGGTGGGCCAGGACCTTGCGTATTCACCGGGCTGGGCGCATCCCATGGCGTACTACTTCTTCCTCGCGCTCATCCTCATCGTGGTCTTCGGCGTCACCGGGTTTGTTCTGCGCCGCGGAACTCCGCGCATCGACTGAACTGCTCACGCTACTGGGATGCGAAGAACGGCACTGAGAAAGCTCCTCATTTTTCAGAAATCTCAGAATCGAGTTTCGGGCTGTTGTCCACTGACGACGGCTATTTTTTGGCAAAGTTGGCCAATTCTCCTATACTTTGCGTGAGGTGCCCTATGCCGACCCGCAATGTCAACCTGACCCCGGAACTGGACAGCTTCATCACCACCAAAGTCGATGCCGGACTCTATGCCAATGCCAGTGAGGTGATGCGCGCAGCCTTGCGCCTGCTGGAAAGAGACGAGAGGGAGCATGAGGAGAAAATGGTTGCGCTGCGGGCCGCAATCGACAAAGGAATTGCCAGCGGAATCGCCGCGCCCGGGGTTTTCTCGCGTATTCGCAAGAAATACGGATTGCCTCAAAAGGAAGCCTGATTGTGCCGCGCGTCCGTATTTCTGCCGAGGCCGAAGAGGATATCGATCGCATCGCCGCCTACACCACGAGTACGTGGGGATGGCGGCAGACAGACCGGTATTTGGCTAAATTGGAATACGGATTCGATCTTTTGGCCAAAAACCCTTCCATTGGGCGATCATGCGACTCGATCCGTGCCGGTTTGCAACGGTTCGAGATTGGCAGGCATGTCGTGTTTTATATTCCCGAACCTGGTGGAGTTCTGGTGGTGCGGGTGCTGCACCAAAGAATGCTGCCGGGCAATTATGTCTGACGGGTTTGCACCCTATAGCAAGACCAGAGATGCTGTAACCCGAAGCCGCTGCACTTAAGTCGCCGCGACCCCAAGGAGCGGCGACCTTCAAAGAAAGCTGAATAGGGCACACCTTCTCTGATTTCGCCGTAAGAGCAAACACGGCCCGAATAAGACAAAGCGGTTGATTGACCAGTCGAGTCTCTGCTTCACGCAGTGCTCCCGCTGCTAAACTGAACTCTGATGATTCTCCCGTTTGTCCGCGAAATTTTCGCGGAGCTGGAGCACTCTCCGGGATTTGAGCGCGTTCGAAGGCATCTGAGCCTGGGTGCGGGGCGGAGGCGTGTGTCCGGGCTGACCGCTACGGCGCGGGCGCTCTATCTGCCGCTGATGGCGCGGGCCGCCCGGCAGCCGGTAATCGTGGTGGTGGCCGACAACAAGGCCGCCGAGGCGCTGGAGCCGCTGCTCAAGGCCGGATGCGAGCTGACCGGCGCCGTCGATCCCGCGCGCGTGGTGCGCCTGCCGGCCCACGATGTGCTTCCTTTTGAAAATCTCTCCCCGCACCCCGACGTGCAGGAGCAGCGCGCGGCGGCATTGTGGAAGCTCGCCACCGGCGCGGTCGATATTCTGATGCGCCGGTCGAGTCGGCGGCGCTGCGGCTCTTCGACCGCGAGTACTATGCGGGCCTCGCCGTCACCCTCAAGCGCGGCGAAGAGGTCGACATCGAAGTGCTCACCGCGCACCTGGCCAGCGTGGGTTACACGCAGATGGATCTGGTGGAGATGCCGGGGCAATTCACGCGCCGCGGCGGAATTCTCGACGTCTACTCGCCTGAGGCCGACCGGCCGGTGCGCATCGAGTTCTTCGGCGACGAGATCGAGACCATCCGCAAATTCGATCCAGAGACGCAGCGCTCGCAGTCGGGCCTGGACGAGGCACAGTTGCTGCCGCTGACCGAAACGCCCGTGACCGAGCGCCTGCTGGCCGCGGTGAACGGGCGCCTGAGCCGGCAGCGCGTCGAGGTGGAAGACGAAGAGATGGCCGCCGAAGCCGCGGCGGCCGGCGGCGTCAGCGTCTTTCCCGGATGGGAGTTTTTCTCGCCCGTCGCCGGCGCCGAGCGCTCGCTGCTCGCGCTCATTCCGCGTTGCGCGCTCTTCATCGACGAGCCGGCGATGGTGCGCAACCAGATCGACCGCTGGTGGAACAAAGTCGAGCAGCGCCATGAGCGCTCGGGGATCGGCTCGCTCGTCCGTCCCGAAGACATCTATCTGCGCCCCGAAGTCCTGCAGGCGTCGCTCGAGGCGCACATGGGTCTCGATCTCGATCAATTGGGCGCGGTGGACGTGCTCGACGAGGACGCAACGCTGGGCGAAATCGAGCTGCCCACGCGGCCCACGCTGCGCTTTCACGGTTCTATTCCCGCGCTCACCGAGCAACTGAAGAAGCTGATGGAAACGGAAACGCGGATCGTGCTCGCCGCTCCGCACCAGGGCGACGTGGAGCGCCTGGCGACGGTTCTGCGCGAATACGAAGTTCCCTACCGGCTGGGCAGCCGCGCGCCGCGCCCCGGCGAAACCATGCTCGACGAAGCCAGTTATCTGGCCGGCGATCTGCGCGTGCCGGTCATCGTGCGTTCGCCGCTTGCAACAGGCGTTAGCTTTGCCGACGCAAACCTGATTGTCTTCGGCGCCAACGATCTCTCCGACGAGGCCGACGTGGCGGCGCGCCCGGAGCCGAAGCGATCGAAGACCGCGGCTTTTGTCTCCGACTTCCGCGATCTCGGCATCGGCGACTACGTGGTGCACGTGGAGCACGGCATCGCGCAGTACCAGGGGCTCAAGGAGATCGTGCAGGACGGCCTTTCGGTGGAGTTCATGATTCTGGAGTTCGCCGAAGGCGCCAAGCTGTATGTTCCGCTCACGCGCCTGGATCTGATCCAGAAATACCGCTCGACCGACACCGGGCCCGCGCCGGTGCTGAACAAGCTGGGCTCGCAGCAGTGGACCAAAACCAAGGCGCGCGTACGCAAGGCCATGCAGGACATGGCCGGCGAACTGCTCAAGCTCTACGCCGAGCGCCACACCGCGCAAGGCACGGCGTTCTCCAAAGACAACGAATTCCAGCGCGAGTTTGAAGACTCCTTCGATTACAGCGAGACCGACGATCAGGCAGCAGCGATCCGGGCCGTCAAGTACGACATGGAATCGACGAGGCCGATGGACCGGCTGTTGTGCGGCGATGTGGGCTACGGCAAAACCGAAGTGGCCATGCGCGCCGCGTTCAAGGCCGTGCAGGACGGCAAGCAGGTTGCGGTGCTCGCGCCGACAACGGTGCTCAGCTTCCAGCATTTTGAAACCTTCAAGCAGCGCTTCGCGCAGTTCCCTGTTCACATCGAGATGATCTCGCGCTTCCGCACAGCGAAGGAGCAGAAGGAGATTGTCGAACGCGTCGCGACCGGCCGCGTCGACATTCTGATCGGCACGCACCGTCTGCTCTCCAGGGACATCAAATTCCAGGATCTCGGTCTGCTCGTGGTCGACGAGGAGCAGCGCTTCGGCGTGCGTCACAAGGAGCGGCTGAAGCAGTTGCGCAAGGAGATCGATGTGCTGGCCATGAGCGCCACGCCCATTCCGCGCACGCTGCACATGTCGCTGGTCGGCCTGCGCGATATGAGCGTCATCGAGACCCCGCCCAAGGACCGCATGGCGATTCAAACGGTCGTGGCGAAGTTCGACGAAAAGATCGTGCGCTCCGCCGTCGAGGTCGAATTGGAGCGCGGCGGGCAAGTGTTTTTTGTGCACAACCGCGTGGAATCGATCTATGAAATCGCCGCGCGCATTCAGGAGCTTGTGCCCGTGGCGCGCGTGGCTGTGGCGCACGGCCAGATGAGCGAGAACGATCTCGAAAAAGTGATGCTCGCTTTCATGCGCCACGAGTTCGATGTGCTGGTTGCCACCACCATCATCGAAAACGGTCTCGACATTCCGCTGGCGAATACCATCCTTATCAATCGCGCCGAGCGGCACGGCCTCAGCGAACTTTATCAGTTGCGCGGTCGCGTAGGCCGCTCCAACCGGCGCGCTTACGCTTACCTGCTCATTCCGCCAGAGAACGAATTGACCGAGATTGCCCGCAGGCGTCTGGCCGCGCTCAAAGAGTTCTCTGATCTCGGCGCGGGCTTCAAAATCGCAGCTCTCGATCTGGAGCTGCGCGGCGCCGGCAACATGCTGGGCGGCGAGCAGAGCGGCCACATTGAAGCCGTCGGTTTCGAGCTGTACACGTCGATGCTTGAGGCCGCGGTGAAGGAGCTGAAAGGCGAGGGCGCTGAAGAGCGCCCCGCTACGCAGCTCAATCTCGGCATCGCGCTGCGCATTGACGAAAGCTACGTGCCGGAAGAGAACCAGCGCCTGCGCCTCTACAAAAAGATCGCCGGCGCGGCCAGCGAAGCCGCGGTCAACGAGGTGCGCGCAGAGTTGGAAGATCGCTACGGCGCGCCGCCCGACGCCACTGTCTATCTGCTCGAAGCGGCCCTGCTGCGCCTGGAGTGCGAGCGCATGGGCATTGCGCAGATCGACCGCAAGCGCGGCGAGCTGCATATCCGGTTTATGGAGAATGCCGCCGTGGATCCCGCGCACCTGATGAAACTGGTGGCGCGCAACGCCAAGCGCGGCGCGCAGTTCACGCCGCAGGGCCTGCTCAAATTCCCATTGAAAGCCTCGCGGCCCGACGAAGTTCTGCTTGAAATTCGGGAATTGCTGGACAATCTGGCGCCGGCGCCGGTGAGCGCCTGAAAGAGCGCAGTTACGGCAAAACCAGAGAAGGTGTGCCCTATTCAGCTTTTTTTGAAGGTCGCCGCTCCTTGGGGTCGCGGCGACTTAAGTGCAGCGGCTTCGGGTTACAGCATCTCTGGTTTTGCTATGGCGCACTGGCTTCGATGCTGACCCCGCGAAGAAGCCCGCCGCAGCGGACGGCTAACCTGCTAACTTGCTGACCCGCCGACCCGCTGCATTATTCCTTCCACTTGATGTTGCAGCCTTGCGACGGACGTTGATCGGCAGGCACAGGCTTGCCCGCAAGCGCCAGGTCGATCGCCGCCCGCAAATCTTTGCCCGTCGCGGGAATGCCGCTTCCAGGGCGGCTCTCATCGTATTGTCCGCGATAAACGAGGCGGAAATCGCCGTCGAAAAGATAAATGTCCGGCGTGCAGGCGGCCTTGTACGCATGAGCCACAGCCTGCGACTCGTCGTAGAGATAGGGGAAGGCAAAGCCGTTGTCCTTGGCCTGCTGCTTGAGGCCAGCGGGGCTGTCGGCCGGATGCGTGGCCACATCGTTGGCACTGATGGCAACGATGCCCAGCGGCTTGCCGGCGTAGTCTTGGCCGAGCGGTCCGAGAGACTTCTCAATGTGCTTTACAAAAGGGCAGTGGGCGCAGATGAACAGGACCAGCAGCGCCTTTTGCCCGCGAAAATCGTCGCGGCGGACCGTCTTGCCGGTCACGACATCTGTGAGCACAAAGTCCGGCGCATTGGTTCCAAGTTCAAGCATGGTGGATGCGGTAAGGGACATAATGTACCTCCTTTGTTAGGGATGCGGCTGGGTCGGGGAGGATGCAGCGCTGTGAGAATACCAGTCCCCGGCCGGGGGTATTGGGCAAAGAATGCAGGATTTACAATCGCTAACCCGAGTGCTAGACTCTTCGTCACGAGGGCCGGCCATGAGGTGGACGCTCCTGCTCATCTTGTTCGTGCTCCTTGCCGCGAATGCGGCAAACGATGCATGCGCCCAGCACGGCGGCGGGCATGGGTTCGGCGGAGGCGGGCATGGCCGCGGCCGGGGTGGCTACGGGTACGGCCGGAGCTACTCGCCCTACGGCTACGGCTACCCCTACGGCTACGCAGACCTGCCCTTCGACTCTGACAACGACGCCGGGTACGGCTACCCGCCCCAGCCGACCATTTTAGTTCAGCAGCCCCCCATGTATGCTCAGCCGCCTGCGCCGCCCCCCGTCGAGCTGCCAGTGCATCCTGTGACCACAGAATACAAATGGCCTTCCGCAGGCGCGGCTTCTTCCCACTCCGCGCCCTCGACAACCTCCGACTCCGAGCCACAGGCCTTTGCCATTGTCCTCAAGAACGGTTCGACCCTCTCCGCCGTAGCCGTCTTCGCCTCTGACGACGTGCTGCACTACGTCGACCCCGACGAGAGGCACCTGCGCATTTCCATGAGCGAGGTTGACCGCGCAGCAACCCTCAAGGTCAACCGCGCGAGAAACCTGGATCTGTATCTTCCTGCCGCACAGTGAGCCGCGCCTGCCTGACGCGCTTCGACTGTGGGTCAGTTGAATTCGGCCTTTTTTCTTAAAACAATCCTGTCTGGCGGCCCGGCACCGTGAGGCCAAAGTGCTCATACGCCAGACGCGTGGCCACGCGGCCGCGCGGCGTGCGGTCCAAAAATCCAATCTGAATGAGAAACGGCTCGTAGACCTCTTCGAGCGCGTCTTCCTCTTCGGCCAGGGTCGCGGCCAGCGTGCTCAGGCCGACGGGTCCGCCATCGTATTTCTGCATGATGATGAGCAGCAGCCGGCGATCGATCTCGTCGAATCCGTGCGCGTCCACCTCCAGCATGGTGAGCGCGGCATTGGCAGTGGGGCGGTCGATCGTGCCTGAGCCGCGCACCTGAGCGTAGTCGCGCACGCGGCGCAGCAGCCGGTTGGCGATACGCGGCGTCCCGCGCGAGCGCAGCGCAATCTCCGCCGCGCCGTCGGCGTCGATGGGGATTTGCAACACCTCCGCCGAGCGGGTGACGATGACGCGCAATTCGTCTTCCGTATAGAACTCAAGGCGCAGCAGAATGCCGAAGCGCGAGCGCAGCGGCGAGCTGAGCAGGCCGGGACGCGTGGTGGCGCCAATGAAGGTGAAGGGGCGAATCTCCATCACGTGGGTGCGCGCCGCCGGTCCCTGACCGATAATGATGTCGAGTTTGTAGTCTTCAAGCGCGGTATAGAGCTTTTCCTCGAGCACCGGTTGCAACCTGTGAATCTCGTCGAGAAAAAGCACCTGGCGCTCGCGCAGGTTGGTGAGGATGGCCGTCAGGTCGCCCTGGATCTGCAGCGCGGGGCCGGAGGTTTGCTGAAAGCCCACGTCGAGCTCATTGGCGATGATGGTAGCCAGGGTGGTCTTGCCCAGCCCGGGAGGGCCGGAGAGAAGGACGTGGTCGAGCGCTTCGCCGCGCGATTTGGCGGCTTCAAGAGCGATGGCGAGCTGCTCCTTGGCTTTCGACTGGCCGATGAACTCGCGCAGCCAGCGGGGGCGCAATTTGAGTTCAAAGCCCTGTTCTTCGTCGGCGCGCGCGGCGCTGACCAATCGTTCCGGAGTGTTGTCGCGGGCAATGGCCATGCTGAGGAGAAGTGTAGCGGGCCAGGGTTGCGGCTGCAACCGGCGAAGGACTCATAGAGTGCGCTTAGACCGGAAGATTGACCACGCCGGCGACCAACTTGTAGTGAAAGCCCTCGAACGGCTCGCTCAGGCTCACTGTGAGCAAGGTCCTGGGAGCTTTGTCCTGAAAAAAGAATGCGTGGGGATAAACACCGGCGGGATTGGAATGCATTCTTCCCAGCCAGGCAGGATCGGTGACGGCCAGATCGTAGCGAGTGCGGCTGACGTGACCGGCTCGAAATAGCGCCCGGTTCTTGCGCTTGCCGTTTTCATCGCGAATCCACCACCACAGATCGTCCGGGTGGATCAGTTCGAGAGACTTATCCACCGGCGCACCCTCGATCTTGCGCGTATAGACTCTGTCCCCGTAGCTCTGCAACACGGCCGGCCCTTTATTCACGTAAGTGGTGAGGAACTTTGTGTCGCGCGGTTCGTCGAAGCGTCGGACGGGGCGCCACGGCTTCTCCGTCACAAACACATCTTCAGGGTGACAGTTAGACGCGCAAGGCTCATCCAGCTCGGCTTCGAAGACGTCGAGGATTGCCGCCTCATTCCCATCCGGATAGCAGGTTTCTCTCACGGTGAGGCAGCCGGGGGCCTTTCGCCCGGCCAACCTGATCCACTTTTTTGTGACAAGACTGATTCCGGCGACACAGCGATGGTTGTGCTTGTAGGAGTTGGCAAGACAGACAATCCGGTCGACGCTCATCGAACCTGGCACACCTCCCGGAGCTCAATTTAAATATGACGAATGATGACATCTTTCCAGTGCTCCTGCAAATATTCGAGCGCAAGCCTGCGGTGGCAATGTTCCGCAGTTGGCTCGCTGCATAGCAGGACGGTTTTCTTTTGGAAGCTCTCTTTCGAAAGAGCGGTTTCTACTCCTCGGGAGCGGATTAAGTCGAGATAGGCTTCGGTATAAGCGTCCCAGCTTCCTTTGTGCTTCTTGAAGGCGTCGAGTATCTCCTGCGTGGGAGCGAGAAGGGGTTCGTGCTCGTAAGCGGCTCCGCATATCTCGCGAAGGAAGTACGGCAAGTCGGCCTGCTTGGCGAACCCGGCGAGCTGCGATGTATTGTTCAACCGCACATCGAGCAGGCGCTCGATGCCGTGCGCTTTCAATGCGCCGAAGAACTCGCCGGCGCTCTTTTGGGTGAAACCGATGCTGTAGATCTCCATTGGTCCTCGTCCAACTCGGCAAATAGGGCAGGCTGCTTGCTCACCAGAGGCTTGCCGGATTCCGCAGTCACCTGAGCTTCGGACTGCAAACGGCCGTCGCCGCGAATGTGAAGCAGTTCATGGCCGCGCTCGACCAGAACGCGCCCAACCAGCAGGCGGCGGTGACAGTTGGCCGGATCTTCTTCTCCGCACAGCAGCGCCACGCGAAATTCCGCGATGCCGCGTTCCAGCCGTTCGATTGCGGCGGAAAAAGCGCGATCCGTCTTCATGCGTCCGTAGAGCACGCGGCCACGGTTGTCGTAATAATCCGGGCTTTGGGGGCGTCCGCCCAACTCGCCCCCGAGAAAGAGGTACTTGATCCCAGAGCCGGTCAGGCTCCGCTGAAGAATTTCTCGGTCGAACTGTGGAACGAAATGGGAGTACGGCGCCGAGCGCGCATCCACCACAACGTCGATGCGATGGGCGGCAAGCAGCCTCGAGAGTTCCTCGTAAGAGTGCGAAGAGTGCCCGATCGTGTAGACAGTGCTCATCGCCGGTCCTTCGCCCAGCATAGCACCGGATTGCTGTGGATCGTCAGCAATTCCCACTTCGCTCGAGCCCGTCCGGCGCCGCCATTTAAACTGGAATCTGTTCGTTTGAGTGTGATGGCCCACCGGTTCGGAATCCTTCGCCGCTTTCGCTTCAATCTGCCGCAGCGCATCGCGGCTGTGTTGCTGGCGATCTTTCTCCTGCAGGGATTCTGGCTCACCAGCCGCCAGACGCTCACGGACCGCGATTACCAATACTCGCGCTGCGGGCGTGAGACCTGGGAAAAGCCCTCGCCGCTGGCCGGTTACTACACCTCCTGCGGCAACATTCACGATGGCATACTGGCTTATCGGCTTGCCGGGCTCCCGCTCACCCTCAACCTGCTGGCCGAGCGCGCAATTGACCTCTTGCGCAAACCTGAGAACCGAGTTGTACAAGAGCAGGGCAGCGATCTCAGCACCTGGGAACTGCGCCATCAGATGACGCATATTCTGCTGCTCTTGCGCCTGCCGTTTCTCTTTGCCGGGTGCGTGCTCGGCGGATGCATCTGGTGGGTCACGCGGAGGCTCTACGGCAACCTGGGCGGCTACACGGCGCTGACGCTTTACTGTTTTTCTCCAGCAGTGCTGAAGGCGTGCGTGGCGCCCAATCCCGAGGTGCTGGCCGCTCTGGGAGTGTACGGCGGCGTGTACACCTGCATCGGCGTAGCCCACGCCATGCAGGGGCCACGGCGCAAATGGCGTCCGCGGATCGTACTGCTCACAGTCATCTTCGGCATCGCGGCTGCGGCGCACATCGTGGCGCTTCCCGTGGCCGCGTTGCTGGGATTGGCTGCCATGCTGTGGGTAGCCGAGGAACACAGAAGCCAAGCGTTGCCCGTGGTGCTGGTTGCCGCGGTTGGGGCGCTGGTGTTGGTGTTTGCCTGCTATGGTTTTTCGCCCGATGCCTACAGCTATGTCTTCCGCTCGGCCGCGGGATTCCTGTGGTTTTCTGTGGATCCGGCAAGGCGCTTCTTCAGCGCGCTGGCAAATGGCGGTGTGACGGTGGCCTGCTGCGCTGCACTGGTGCTGTATCTGGCTTCGCGCAGGTCGCGCTATTACGGAAACACAGTTCCGCTGCTTTGCGCTCTGATTCTGCTGGTTCTCGTGATGACGGGCTCACTGGGAAGCCCGTGGCTGTGGTCGCTGCCGTTTCTTCTTACGTTTGTTGGTGGCGTTTTCGCCGACGCATACGAAAGCCCCCGCGGACGCCTCGCGCTTGGCGCGGCCGGAGCCATCGTGCTGCTGCAAGCAGTGCTCTGCGTGTTGAGTCTGCCGGGGCTGATCTAGCGAAACCGGCATTCCAGGATCGAACCAGAGATTTCCAGTCCGGAAACCCTGCCTGGGCGGCTCACGGCAAAATCAGAGAAGGTGTGCTTTATTCAGCTTTTTTGAAGGTCGCCGCTCCTTGGGGTCGCGGCGACTGAAGTGCAGCGGCTTCGGGTTACAGCATCTCTGGTTTTGCGATAGAAATTCTGCTTCGCCAGCCGCCAAATCCAGAGCAAAAACCTGGCGCACGGCCGGCGGCACGAACAGCGTCAACAGGGAGAACAAAAATTCTTCGTAAAATGCAGCAAAATAAAGCTTTATTCCGATCTTCCCGCCTTGCTAAAACCTCCTTCTACCGTTAAAATAAGGAAGAAGACCTGCGGACCCGGCCCCGCTCTTTCCGGACCCTTTTTGCCGCCTTCCTGCGGGCCACAAAGAATCTATGCCAGACGATCAGAATCCCCAGCTTCCTCTCGACGGAGCGAACCCTCCGGGCGGCACAAATCTCATCCCCATCAACATTGAAGAGGAGATGCGACGCTCCTATCTCGACTACGCAATGTCGGTAATCATCGGGCGCGCGCTGCCCGACGCCCGCGACGGGCTCAAGCCTGTGCACCGCCGCGTGCTCTACACCATGAGCGAGATGGGCCTGGAGTACAACAAGAAATACACCAAGTGCGCCAAAGTGGTGGGCCAGGCCATGGGCGTATACCATCCCCACGGCGACTCGGCCATCTACGACACGCTCGTCCGCATGGCGCAGCCCTTCACCCTGCGCTATCCGCTGGTCGACGGGCAAGGCAACTTCGGCTCGGTTGATGGCGATCCGCCGGCGGCAATGCGCTATACCGAGTGCCGCATGGCGCGCATGGCCGGCGAGCTGATGGCCGACATCGAGATGGAAACCGTGGACTTTGTGCCCAACTACGATGAGTCCACGCAGGAGCCCTCGGTGCTGCCCACGCGGATTCCGAACCTGATCCTGAACGGGTCGAGCGGCATCGCTGTCGGCATGGCGACAAACATTCCGCCGCACAATCTGACCGAGGTAGTCAACGCTGCCATCGAACTCGTCAAGAGCCCGAAAGCGGGCTTGGCCGAGGTGTTGAAGCACGTCCACGGGCCGGACTTTCCCACCGGCGCCATTCTTTATGGCCGCAGTGGAATCGCAGAGGCGTATCGCACCGGCCGCGGCCGTTTCCTCATGCGTGCCCGCGTGGCCATCGAAAGCACCACAAAGGAGCTCAAGTCCCTCGTGGTCACCGAGCTTCCTTATCAGGTCAACAAGGCCACGCTCTACAAGCGCATCGCCGAACTGGTCGACAACAAAGTCATCACCGACATCGACATTAGCCCCGACCGCACGCGCGACGAAAGCGACCGCGACGGCATGAGAATGGTCATTGGCCTCAAGCGCGGCGCACAGCCTGAGATCGTGCTCAACCAACTCTACAAGCACACGCAACTGCAAGAGAGCTTCTCCATGATCTTCCTGGCCGTGGTCAACGGCCAGCCGCGCGAGATGGGCCTCGACGAAGCTATTCGCGTCTTCATCGACCATCGTATCGACGTGGTGCAGCGGCGCACCGTCTACCTCCTGCGCAAGGCGCGCGAGCGCGAGCACATCCTTGAGGGGCTCAAAATCGCGCTCGACAATCTCGACACCGTCATCCGCATCATCCGTGCGTCTGCTTCGCGGGCTGAGGCGCGCGAGAACCTCTACGCCTGGGGCAAGGGCACTGAGATTGTTATCATGCTCGACCGCGAGCCCGGGCCTCACGAGGAAAAGGGCCTTACCCTGCGCCAGGTCGACGCCATCCTCGAGTTGCAGCTCTACCGCCTCACGCAGCTTTCCGTTGATGAACTGCTCAACGAACTCAAGCAGGTGCGCGAGCGCATCGCCGAGTACGAGTCCATTCTGGCCAGCGAGAAGAAACTACGCGCGGTGATCGTCAAGGAACTCGAGGAGGTTCGCGACAAGTTCGGCGACAAGCGGCGCACCGAGATTGTGGACGAGGGCGTCGAGTTGCAGCTCGAGGATCTCATCGCCGACGAGCAGGTCGCGGTTACCGTGAGCCATCAGGGCTACCTCAAGCGCACGCCCATCAGCACCTATCGCCAGCAGCGGCGCGGCGGCACGGGACGCATGGGCATGAAGACGCGCGAAGAAGATTTCGTCGCCCAGCTCATCGTCGACTCCACACACTCCTACCTGCTCTGCTTCACCAACGCCGGCCGCGTCTACTGGCTCAAGATCTACGAAATTCCCGACGTGGGCGCCGCCGGCAAAGGCAAGTCCATGCAGAGCCTTCTCGACCTGCAGCAGGGCGAAAATGTGCGCGCCATCCTGCCCGTCCGCGATCTCGAAGAAGAGGGCAAGTACATCTTCTTCGCCACGCAAAAGGGCACGGTCAAGAAGACTCCGCTCAAGGACTTCTCCAACGTCATGTCCCGCGGCATCATCGCCATCGGCATTGACTCGGACGACGAGCTGGTCAAAGCGTGTATCACCGACGGTTCCCAGGTCATCTTCCTGGCCACGCACCTCGGTCTTGCCATCCGCTTTGAAGAAAGCGATGTGCGCTCCATGGGCCGCCCTGCCTACGGCGTGCGCGGCATCTCGCTCATCAAAAACGATTACGTCGTCGGCGTCGCAGTCACGCCCAAAGAGCACGAGCCGGGCGCCTATCGCATTCTCTCCGTCAGCGAGAACGGCTTTGGCAAGCGCACCGATGTCGAGGAGTACCGTCTCCAGACGCGCGGCGGCAAAGGCGTCAAGAACATGGCCGTCACCGATCGCATCGGCCGCGTCAACTCCATTCAGCTCGTCGACGACACTTCGGAGCTAATGGTCATCAGCCAGTTCGGCAAGATCATTCGCGTCGATACCAAGCAAATCCGCAACGCCGGGCGCGCCACCCAGGGCGTCCGCCTGCTCTCGCTCGAACCCGACGACAAGGTCGCCGCCGCCGTCATCATCCCGCCCGAAGAACTCAACGGCAACGGCAATGGCAATCACGAAGGCGGGCAGGGCACGCTGCTGCAGTAGGGCAAAGATTGATAGCTGAAACTCCTGGCTCCGGGTCTTTCGGGCCACCTGAGAATTTGCGCCCTAACTGCGTCGGGATTATGATCAACTTGCGAATTCCTGATTCTTCGGCCTTGAGAAGAAGATTGGGCCAGCAAAACGCGGAAATGAAGTCCGGCTTCTAGAAAGCTCTGGCTCTGGACGAAATGCGCGACGATTCTTATAGTTATGACGTAATCAACGCGTCTTGGCGACCTATTGTGTCGGCTACCACTGTTCAAACCCTGATTGCAACGCCCCTTGGCACGTAATGGTCAGCGGAGCGAACTCCAGGGGCTGTAAGTTAGCTCAGAACCTATGACGGCAAAACGCAGTCGACGGCCGTCTCGATCCACGTCAGCGTCGTTTCAAATTACAGCGGTTTTTGCGATCGGGCAAGGGATCAGCGCAGGGACGAATCTTGGCGTTGAACCGCACACATCACCGGTGCCGCAGCGGGCAATGGCCCGCGGTTTAATCCTGCGCCCTGACTCCGGCGCAGCGGCGCCATCCCGATAACGGACATCAATGGAGACAAAACCTCAATTTGCGGTTTCAAAATTGCGCCAAGCTCACTTTAGACAACGAAGATCATTCTCGCTTCTCAGAGCCGAACTGCTTCGCGCCTTGGTTTGGGGCAATCGCTTCCGGCGATTTCAATGCAGATGGAAAGGAATAGTTGCAGAAGATCGGGCTCAGCACGTCACTTGGAAAGACAGCGCCAGAGCGTTCAAGCGGCGAGCCGCCGTCTCCAAACTTAGCGGTTGTATCTAGGCGCGAGCGCTCGAATTGAATGGCGACAAACATCTATGATCTCGCACGGTCTCAGACGGTAAAGCGATCGTTTAGGCAATGGGTATAGAACATTCAGCGGTCCACGGATGCCTGTCCGGGGTAGGTTGCGAAGGGCGCCCCTCAAGAACCAGAGTCGGGATGGAAGTTTTGACGCAATAGATATTGGCGATGTGACCGGCGACGGGAAACCGGATATTGTTGGAGTGACCTTTTACCCAACAGGTGCAGCGGGTGTTCTGTGTATGAAGGCAACGGTACGGATCCTTCCAAGATCCCACCTGGCAATCAACAGCTCCTTCGTCCCGTATTCCATGCGCTCCAGATTTCGATGGCGACGGGAGACTGGATGCGCTCCTTGGGTACACCTCTACGACTGAGGTTGCTCTTGGCAGCGGAGCGGGCTCGTTTAACTCAGTTCTCAAAATCGTACACGGCCCAGCGGCGGGAACCAATGGGTCTATGTTCTGGCTGCGGATCTCGACCAGGACGAAAAGCCGGATGCACAGATGGCCAACCACGGCGCCGGTGTATTAGCGATTGTCTTGAACAATGGCGCCGGTATTCTTGCAGGGACGAAGTATAGCTCCACAGTCGACCCTGGAAAATGCGATCTGGCTCATGCGATTTGAATGGCGACGGAATGCCGGATGTGGTAGTCGTAAATAACTTAACAAACCAAATCTCCGTATTTTTGTCACAAGCTCCGTAGCTGAGTGCTTTATTTGTCACGTTTCAAAGCCGGAGGGTATCCGTGTTTCGGATAGTTTGCTTTGTCCGCCTCTCGGATCGCTTCCACATCCGCCAAATCCCGCAATTTTCCCGACGCCAGCTTGTTCCGGATCAGGCCTTCGGCGGAAATCAGAGCGCCATCAATGCCGCTCACGAGTCACCCGCCGGATCGTCTTGTCCATCGGCTTGCTTGGGTCTCGGACGACGCCTATCTTCGCCCAGGCCTCTTCGCTCAACTCAGAGGTCAGTTTGATCCGGTCGCCAACCGATAGGTTTCTGCAGTTCCTTACCCGTTCCTTCAGGTGCTCCGGCACATAACCGTAGGAAAACTTCGATTCGTCCACTTCGCTCACGCCGTCCAATCCTCCACCGCCAATCCCTTTACACGCCGGAATTCGCGCGTATTGGCGGTCACCAGCGTCAGGCCTCTTGCATAAGCCTGTCCAGCGATCAGCGTGTCGTACTCGCCGATACGTGTGCCCTTTCGCTCCAGCTCGGCGCGAATCTCTCCCGCCGCCTGGGCGTCTTGCTCGGAGTATTCCAGCACGATAATTTCCTGGCCGAGAAAAGCCGATAAGGCGCGTGCATTTCGCGCTGTCAACTGGCTCTTTGCTACGCCATACCAAAGCTCATGCGCAACGATCGAGGAAGTCGCAAGCGAGGCTCCGCTCGACGGGCCTTCATAAGATAACGCGCGCACTTTGCGGGAGCTCCCATTGATCAGTGCAATGCAGATATTGGTATCGAACAGGTAGTTCACTTGAAGTACTCACGAATCGGCGCAGGCTTCTGCCTCCGACCCTCAGGAAAAATTGGATCGCCCCGCAATGCGTCAATTCGTGCAAACCAGCTTCTCCACAGTTTCCTTGCGCTATTTCGGAAACAGGCTCCAGCAGCACACCCGCTCCCATGCGCCTCACGCGCACACGGTCGCCCTCGAAGCGGAACTCTTTGGGCAGACGCACAGCCTGGCTGCGCCCGTTCCAGAACAGCTTGGCGTCGGCGGATTTCCGATTGGCCGCGTTCTTCGTGGTCATCGCCCCTCCCCGAGGTCTATATCAATAGTATATACCACTTCGAACTGAAACTGCGCGACTATTCCTGCAAAGCATTTTCCCCGCTCCGCGATTCCCCACTCCGCGACCAATAAAGATAAACCGGAATCCCCACGAGCACCAGAATCAACCCCGGTCAGGTGTACTCCAATGGGATCTCTGCTGTGCAATCAAGACTCAACCGAAGATTCCCAGGCGGGAGAATCAGGCGGCCCATGGCTTATCCGGCGAACTACTTTTTTCTGCCGAGCTTCCGGTCAAAAGCAAGCGCCCCTCCGCCGACGATGGTGAGCAGGAGGAAGCTGGCCAGATAGAGAAAAACCAGTTCCAGGTGACCTCCAAGACCCGGCATGGGCGGCATCGGGGGCATGCCTGGGGGTGGCACAAATTTAAAGATCGCAAGCCCCAGCGCGTTATGCGCGACAAAATAGACCACCACCATGTTGATGAGCGCAAAGAATGAGGCAATGCGCGTTCCCACGCCGAAGATGATCAGTAATGAGCAGATTCCATCGGCGAAGGCGGCATAGATCAGGCTGGGGACTGGTCCAATGTGCAACGGGTCCAAAAAGTGCTGCGACATGCGCGAAAAGCCCGACAGCTTTTCCCATCCGTGATGCCAAAACAGGCTTGCGGCCACCATCACACGAAAGAACAGCAGCCCAACATCGTTAAGTGTCCAGTTTCTGTTAACCGCTACCAATCCTCGCAGGCTCAAAGTTTTCTCTCCTCTTCTTGAAATTGAATCCCCTTTTCTGCCGCATCGTGACATTGTCGACATCGCGATCGCGCCTGCGCAGCTTAATTTCCGGTGAATTCAGACTTTCCGCGCTCCGCGACCAATAGAGATACACCGGAATTCCCAGAAGAACCAGAATCAGGCCGGGCCAGGTGTATTGCGGCTTGTAGCGGAGCAGCGCGGCACAGATGCCCGTCGCCATTACAACATACAAGCCAGGCAGAAATGGATAGCCGAAGGCCTTGTAGGGCCGGGGCGCGCCGGGTTGCTTGAAGCGCAGCACGAACAGCCCGAGGATGGTCAGAATATAAAAGACCAGCACCGCAAAGATAATGTAATCGAGCAACTGGCTGTAGGAGCCCGAGACGCACAGAAGCATCGTCCAAATCGCCTGAACAACCAGCCCGGCGGCCGGTGTCTTGTAGCGCGGATGGAGCTTGCCGACAGACCGGAAGAAGAGGCCGTCGCGCGCCATCGCGTAGTAGGCGCGCGCGCCGGCGAGCGTGATGCCGTTGGCGCAGCCGAAGGTTGAGATCAGAATCGCCGCCGCCATCAGGTAGCCGCCAACGTGCGGAAACATCTGCTGCAAGACTGCAGCGCCAATGCGGTCCTCGGCTGCGTACTTCACTCCGCGTGCAAAGACCGTAGCGCCATGCGGATCGCCGTCGAGCGGAAGGACCATGATGTATGCCGCGCTGGCCAGGAGATAGACGACCAGCACAAACCCCACGCCGAAAGCGAGCGAAAGCGGGACATTGCGCCGCGGATGCTTGATCTCGCCGGCCGTAAAGGTGACGTTGTTCCAGGCATCGGCGGCAAAGAGAGGCCCACCTGCACCACGGCCAGAATGACGATCAGGTTGACCATCACGATGGTCCCTGCGCGCCCACCTGCACAGGATGCAGCGAAACCCAGCCTGCGTTTCGCCAAAACTCGCTGCAATGGCTGCCGAAGTTCGCCGCGATGGCCGCGCTGTTGCGGCCGACGGTGAATCCGAGAAAAATGAGGCCCGCGAGCGAGAGCGCCTTGGCCACGGTGAAGACGTTCTGCACCAGCGCGCCGAACTTCATACCAAAGATATTCAAGCGGCAAGGAAAACGACAACGGCGATTCCGGCAAGATTCGCAGTGCTGATGCCGATCTCCATATTGCCAAGGACCATGGGGCCGAGAGGATGGGCGGAACGTGGGCGATGTGCCACAGCCAATGCGTGCTGGAGATCGTTGGAAAGAAGACGCCGAGAAATTTGCCGAAGGCCACGCAAACCGCGGCGATGGTTCCGGTCTCAATGACTAGAAAGAGCGTCCAGCCATAGAGAAATCCCCACAGCGGACCAAGCGATTCGCGCAGGTAGACATACTGGCCGCCGGCCTTGGGCATCATGGCGGCCAGCTCGCCGTAGCTGAGCGCGCAGATCATGGTCATGACGGCGGTGACGGCCCAGGCTGCGAGATAGAGCGCCGGAGAATCGGTGAGGCGCGCGATATCGCTGTCGACAATAAAGATGCCGCTGCCGATCATCGAGCCAACAACGATGGTGGTAGCGCTGAAGAGGCCCAGGCTCTGCACCAACTGCGGGCCGGCTTTCGGATCTGCCCCGCTGCCCGGCAGGCGGAACCGGGTTGCTCTGAAGAGGACGGCGCCGCGGCGCGGGCGCTGCCGCCTTGCCCCGCTTCCGGTCAGAGAATGCGTGCCGGTCATGGTATCTGAATCAGGTGCCCGGAACGATGGTGCCCGGAGGGGGACTTGAGACCTGGGCTACCTACTCAATCCCCATTCAAGTTATTCACTTTTGAGGACGCCTGAATCGTTCAAAACGCAGCCAACGCGGTTCTTGAGTACGCTACAGCAATACAGCATTTTGTTTCGGAAGCGGCCTATATTTAGCGTGATCCCAACTTCTGTCCGTTTCGTCGCGGATCCTTCCATAACCCCGAAAAAACTGGATTTGGAGACGAGTCGCAGCTCACCACCAGGAAGATTCAGCCATCGGGAATATCTTACTAAAAGCTGACTTCCATTACTAATCTGCAGCTCGAAATGCGCTTTGGCGTGAAGCCAGAATTCCACCTGGCTACATGGGCGTTTACCACGAGAATCCGACGAACCTCCGCCGTGACAGTAAGTGCTTTGGACCGTAACGCTTTGAAACTATGGGCACTGATGGCGATCCTCAAAAGCACTCAAAAGCTATGGAAAACACAGGCGGGAATTCTTCCAGCACCCTCGTCAGCATCTGGCGCTAAATCTCCCGTCCCGTTTCCAGGATCAATGCTGGTGAACATCGAAAAAGTGCCGAAAGGTTATCCGCAGCCGCCGGGCGGGAATGGAAGAACCGATGAGCGCCGGCGAGCGCTCCCGGCAAACACCCAAAGCCAGCTACTGACGGCGAGCTATGCCCCATCAAGCGGGCCAGGGTGAAACGGCCCATGCGCTATTGCGCCGCGCGGGTTCCGAACGTGTGACGCCAGAATAGAATTCAAAGCTCACCAAATCCGCAGCCTCGATTGTTTTTTGGTGCGGGTGCTGCATGGAAACGATGTGTCCCGAGATGCCGTCACCTGGAGATACAAATGGGGTATGGGTTGGGGAAACTTTCTTTCGTGCTCACCCGCTGGGATTCGCTCACTGATTCAGCGCGATCGCGTGACGGGAAAAGGAAAAGGCGCTTCTACCGCGGCGACAACATGGTTCGCCTCGAACTCCTCTATCGGGATGGCGCGGACAAATACTGCTGGAGCATTTGTTGTTTTGTGGGAGTAAGTTGCGGAAATTCGCGCAGAACCGGCATGGTAAGTGGTTAGACCATCGACATCACGGTTGGGTATGATGAAGGCCGGTGCAAACTCATGTCCACACTCTCCGTAATTAACTCTCCGCATTTCCTATTCAAGTGCCCGCATGGTGCTTGCCTCGGTCTGCTGCCTGCTTCCTCCCCTCGCCACGCCAACGATGTTTGCGGCGAAGGTCTGCGATGTGCGCGATTTTGGCGCGAAGGGCGATGGCGTGTCCAGGACACGGCAGCCATTCAGGCGGCGATTGATGCGTGCGAAAAAGCTGGCGGAACTGTTGAATTTTCGGCAGGCACTTATCTGAGCGCTCCAATCGTGCTGAAAGGCGGGGTCACGCTACAACTGGACAAGGGGGCGACGCTCGAGGGCCTTGGCGGAGCACGCGGACTATCTGCCGAAGACCGATTTTCGCCTGCCCGATTTTCAGCCGCTGGTGAGCGCGGAAAACGCAACTGGAACATCGCCATCGCCGGCGAGGGCACCATCGACGGCAACGGCGAGAGCTGGTGGCAGGAGGCGCGCAGAGCATTCCAGGATCACGGTGTGCTCGGTAACCATCCCTGGGTGAAGCTCATCATCCTTGACCACTGCAAGCACGTGCGCATCGAGGGCGTGACCATTCAGAATTCGCCCATGTGGCAACTCGTGCCCTACTACTCGGATGACGTTGTTATCCGCTGGGTATGGCCTACCTCTCGCGCCCGCAGATTCGCCGAACACGGACGCCATCGATCCGTTCTCGTCGACGAATGTCATTATCGACCACGTCTATTCCGACGCGGGCGACGATAATGTGGCCATCAAATCCGGCGCCATCAACTCACCCAGGCCGGATGCGCCGAGCCGCAGCATCACGATCACGGACTGCACCTTCATGCACGGCCACGGGCTCTCGGTGGGCAGTGAGATTGCCGGAGGCGCGCAAAACATCACTGCCGAGCGCATTCATTTCAACGGTACGGACAACGGCATCCGGGTAAAAGCCAATCGCGACCGCGGCAACGACGTCAGCCACGGGTCTTTCCGCGACATCGAAATCAAGAACGTGAAGAATGCCATCGTGATCAGCGAATACTATCCGAAAGTGATGCCGCCGGAAGACAACACGTCACAGCCGGTGACGCGGCTGACGCCGCACTTCCACAACATCCGGTTTGAGAATTTCGAGGTCACGGGTGCGGGGGCAGCGGGAGCGATCGTGGGCCTGCCGGAGTCGCCGGTACGCGACGTGGTCCTGCGCAACGTGCACATCGGCGCGCAGACGGGGCTTTCGGTGGGCTATGCCAGCGTTACCACGCAGCATGTGTCGATTGAACCGGCAAAGGGGCCGGCGATCGAGAAGCTGGCAGGCGCGGAAGTAACGATTGAGTGAGTCCAACAGAGGGAAGCAGATCGAGAGAAGGCTGCGCCCCTCGGAGCAGCCTTGGTGAAGCGCAGCCGAAGCTACTGATTCACGCCGCTGGCAAGGAAGCCGCCGTCGACGACAATCGTGTGGCCGGTGATGAACGAGGCGGCATCGGAAGCGAGGAATACGGCCGAGCCAACAAGCTCTTCGGTTCTGCCGAAACGGCCCATGGGGGTGCGCATGAGAAGCTCCTGGCCGCGCGGCGTTCCATCGAGGAAGACCGAGTTGAGATCCGGCGCGGGATACATGGAAGCGATGGTGTTGAACAGCCACGCCTTTCTTTGACCACTCGACGGCGAGGGAACGCGTGAGCGAGAGACAACCCCTGCCTTGCTTGCGGCGTAGGCGGCCACTTCACTGAGGGCGACGAAGCTGTCTAGCGAAGCGAAGTTAATGATGCCGCCATAGCCACGATCGAACATGGATTTGGCGAAGATCTGACAGGCGCGGAGAGTGCCTGTGAGGTTGGTGTCGATGATTTCGGTCCACTCTTCCTCGGGGAAGGTCAACGTGGGAGCGCGCTTGATGCGGCCTGCGCAGTTGATCAGGATATCAACCTTGCCGAAGGCCTCTATGATCTCGTCGTGAAGGCGTTCGAGCGAGGCGCGATCGCAGACGTCGGACTGGATGCGAAGTGTCTTGCGGCCGTGGATTCAAGCGCGATGGCAGTCTCTTCCACCTGCTCCCCTCGGCGGGCTGTGGCGATCACGTCAGCGCCGGCGTTGGCCAGGCCGAGGCTCAGCGCGCGGCCGATGCCGGATGTTCCGCCGGTGATGACGGCGACTTTCCCTTCAAGGCTCATTAGCGAATAGCTCATCGAACTCTCCATTTGGGACAAGGTTTAACGTGCCAACCTGCCGGCGAGTGCATTGGGAATCAGCTCTGCCGGCCAAGAAAGGACGGGTGCGATGTGGCGGACGACAATATTCTGGGTGACATTCTTCGCAATGATTACTTGGTTCGCTTCAAGAAGATCCAGATAGCGATCGTTGCCGTGACTTTAAAACCGACGTGCAACAACTGACGCAGGCTGCTGTTGATTCCGGTGAGCCTGGGACATGGCGCAAGGCGGAAGTGTACTGCTCGGATGTCCAGCCTCTCACAACGGAAGGTGTGGGGAGTTTGGCGGCGTCGATGTCGATGACAGCGGTATAGGGCTTACAGAACTCTTCCTGGTGTGCGAAGGCTTCTGCGTAGACTTCCTTTGTACCCTGTGAGGCCATCTCCGCCAGCTTCTGGCACCCGCGAACGAGCTCTTCAAGCCAGGTAGTACCGGCGGTTCTGAGATGGACGCCGGCGTTGAATTTCTTCATGGACGCGTGAATAGCAGGGTAGATGGAAAATTTGTCGCTGCCGGAGTGCACGCTGAGCTTGAGGTTTGCGGGGAGGCGGAATTGACGCACGGCCCAGGCGATAGCAGCGGCGTCGAGGTCGAATTCGCGAGCGAAGGTGGCGACATTGCCGATGTAGTCTACGCCTTTGTTGTAGCGGCCACTGAATTTTGGCGCAATGGTCTGGATAGGGATAGCTTCGTCCGCAATGGCGGCGAGGATAATGAGAAGTTCCACCGGGGTTTGCGGGGCGTCGGTCTCGTCCATAGAGACTTCAGGGATAAAGTTGCCTGCGCCCTTTTCCTTTTCGATGGCAGAGAAGATCATGCCGGCTTGCTTAACCGCGAAGAGATATTTGCATGCGGCTTTTCGAAGGTCGTCTTTCGAGATGTTGAAGACTTCATCGATCCCGTCGAGTTTGATCGGGCTCAGAAGTTCGGGGATGGCGAGAGACGAAGGCGTCGATCTGGGCGGTGAAGCGTGCTGACCTATGTAGTCAGCTACGTCGAGAGTGTAAAAGTCGCAGGCTTCGAGAAAGCGCTCGAACGTGTCGAGGTTGATGTGGTCTGCATCGCAGAAGTGAGCGTGCTTCCACTTCAGTTCCTTCACCGTGGCGTCGGCCGCCGTAAGGCTTAGAGATGCGGTCTCAGAGCCGACGATGATGTGCTCGCGGTTGGACTTGTTCCATACGGGATTGACGATGATGCCCTTCTTCTCCGCGAGTATGCAGGCCTGGAGTTGCGCCTTGGCTTGATGTGCTCAGTGGTTCCGGTTCCGACTGAGTATTTGCCGAGCTTTCAAACCTGGTTCTCACATAGTGACTCCAAATCTAGAGTTTGCTGCTGTGCGCCCAGAGGCCGAGGCCCGGGTTGGAGATGAAGAAGATCTCTTCGCCGTTCACGGTGTTATAGCCGTGGGTGAGTTTTGCTGGATCGTAGAGCTTGAGCATAGACTCGATGTCGCCGTATTGTAGCTAACGGATTCAACCTCTTGCTCGAGATGTGGCCGGGGGACCACGTAATCCGGAACCGGCCTTCCGAGGAGCCATGAATAAGTGCGCGGCCGCGCCGAGGTCGGTGGCGAGGTCCGGGTTGCTTTCACCATCGCCAGGGTGGCGGCGTTGCCCTATAGCCATATTTGCGGATCAATTTGTCGATGCGGTCGTCTTCGCCGAAGTCGCGGACCCCGGGAGCCAGGATAATCAGTCGCCGCCGTCGGCCAGGGCCATACGTGTGCGATAAACGGCCTTGTTGCCGAGCCAGGTGCTGTGAAATTCGTCGGGATCGAGATAGACGACGGCTTTTCTGGATGGGGCCATCTCGAAGTTCACGTTGAGGCTTAATTCGGCAGCGGCGGAAGCACTCGATATCGTCTCCGATGAAAAGGCCGCGCACAGCGGCCGCCCGCAGTTTTGCGCCCCACAACAGTTTGCACGTAAACGATAGGCAGGTCTCAGGAAGCGGCCGATAGGTTCAGCACGTTGCGCACGGGGTTATCCGCGCGGCCCATGATGCGCTCCATGCCGTAGACGGCGCCCAGGTAGTGGCTGCGATTGATGCTTTCGCGGCCGCCGGTGCCGACCAGGATGTTCTTGGTGTAGTTGGCCATGCCGATGACTTCGTGGGGCACGACCTGGCCGATGGAGAGAATCAGATCGAATCCGCCCTGCGGAGATGAGGCGGTTGACCTGCGCGGGCCATGCGTAATCAGCTTGCCCTCCGATTGCTCGCAAATAAATTCGGCGGGGATCTCGCCGAGCGTTTCGATGTCTGTGCGCCAGTTGTGGACGCTGGAAAAACTCCCGCGGAACGCCGCGAAACATGGGGGCGATCTGATCGAGGACATGGCGTATGCGTGCCGATGGCGGGCAGTACGGCCTAGCTTTTCGCCGTAGTAGTCCCAGGCGTAGCGCGTGAGCAGGCCGGCGCGGGAATGCTCACGGCTCTGGTCGGGCGGCACGGCCAGCACATTCGCGACGCGGCCCGAGTTTGGCCAGCGCTTCAGAGAGCAGGTCTGCAAGTGCGGCGTCAATCGGCGTCGATGCTTCCCTGGGCGCAGTAGAGGCTCATGCCGCGATCTCCACCTTTCTCAATCCTGGAGCCAATAACACAAGGATCGCCAGCGCCATCAAATAAGCGCTGGCGGCGATGCCGAACAGGATTGCGTAGTTGCTGTGCGTGAGCGCGAGAACATAGCCGACAAACACGGCGAAGAGCGAGCCGGCAGCAGAACCCGCCATGCCGCCGATTCCCGTCACCGAAGCCACCTCAGTGCG
>CAWCXX010000002.1:0-118051 GCA_963799445.1 uncultured Acidobacteriaceae bacterium
CACCCGTGCTGCTCGTCACTGCATTGCTTGCTTTTTGCGTTAGCCATGAGGTAAGGCGGTGTGTCCGTAGTCGCCGAGGATCCGCCTTGGGGCTAACTCCTGTAGTTTGAGCAGCTTCATCTAAACCGCCCAAGCCGCTCCGTTCCCCGGACCGATCCTCGCGCCAGAGTCCACACGCGCCGGAGCATTCTTATGGCGATTTTCGCGGCCCTAGCCGGCGGAACTTTCTCACGCAGTGCCTCACGGGCGCCGTGGCCTTGGCGCCGGCGCCAGCCTGCGCGCTGCCGGCTCAACTGCCTCATCCGCCGCGAAATCCCGCGTCGATGCCCGTGTGTGGTTGCCCGCGATCCCGTGCTGCGCGGCACAGGTCCGCCCTCGATCCGCGCCGTCTGAGGCCCTGCTCGACCGCGCCATGCTGGCACTCTTCGGCGGTGGCCATCCTGCGGCTGCATCGCCCGAAGAGCATCGTCGCCGCATGGCGCCATATCGTGGGTCCCGGCGACACCGTCAGCCTGAAAGTGAACACTCTCGGCGGCCGCGGCATCTCGACCAACATCGAACTCGTTAACGCCGTCTGCGAGCGCCTGCAGCAGGCCGGCGTCAAACCCGCCAACATCGTCGTCTGGGACCGCGACACCGAAGAAATGGAGCGCGCCGGCTTCCGCATCGCCATCGGCGGCGACCGCGTGCAGTGCTACGGCACCGACCGCGTCGGTTACGAGGACGATCTGTCCGCCTGGGGCAGCGTGGGCAGCCGCCTCTCGAAGATCCTCACCCGCTCCTCGAGCGTCCTCATCAATCTCCCCGTGCTCAAGGACCACGACGGCGCCGGCGTCACCATCGCTCTCAAAAACATGTACGGCGCCATTCACAATCCCAACAAGTACCACCCCAACGGCTGCGATCCCTACGTCGCCGACCTGAACATGCTGCCCGAGATTCGCTCGCGCATGAGGCTCACGATCTGCGACGCCACCACCGCCATGTACGAAGGCGGCCCGGGATTCAAGCCCGAACACAGTTGGAAGCCGAACAGCCTGCTCGTTTCGCAGGATCCGGTCGCGCTCGACTCGACCGGCTGGCAGATGATCGAGCGCAAGCGCGCGGAGATGGGACTGAAGACCCTCGAAGCCGAGCAGCGCGCGCCGCGCTACATTGCCACCGCGGCCGAGGCGAACATCGTCTGGGCCATTGCGATCCCAGCCGCATCGCGGTCGTCGAGGTGTAACCGGCGCCGGGAGGTACATCATGAACTGCGAATTCGATTCGCGAACACGGAAGCGCCGATCGATCGCCGCTCCTTCCTGAAGTGCGCGCTGGCCTCGGGAGCGGCTCTCGGCGCCGGCGAATTTGCCGCGCCCGCCGCCGCCATTCCCGTGGCGTCTGGCGCGCAGACGCAGAGCGACACGCAATTCACCTTCGAAGCAAAGTTCTACGAGAAGCAGCCCAACCGCAAAATCAAGTGCAAGCTCTGCCCGCGCGAGTGCATCGTGGGCGACAAGGAGCGCGGCTACTGCGGCGTGCGCGAAAATCGCGGCGGAACCTACTACACGCTGGTCCACTCGCGCGTCTGCGCCGCGCACATCGATCCCATCGAGAAGAAGCCGCTCTTCCACTACCTGCCCGGCACCACCGCGTTCTCCATCGCCACGGCCGGCTGCAACGTCAACTGCAAGTTCTGCCAGAACTGGGACATCTCGCAGTCGCGGCCCGAAGAGATTCCCGCCCAATACATCTCCCCGCACCAGGCGGCCGCCCTCGCCCGCCAATACAACTGCCCCACCATCGCCTACACCTACAGCGAGCCGGTGGTCTTCGCCGAATACCTGATGGACACCGCCGATGCCGGCCACGCAGCCGGCGTCCGCAGCATCGTCGTCTCCAACGGCTACATGCAGCACGACTCGCTCGAGCAGGCCTACGGCAAGATGGACGCGGTCAAGATCGATCTCAAGGCCTTCACCGAGTCCTACTACGCGAAGGTCGTCACCGGCCAGTTGAAGCCGGTGCTCGATTCGCTCGTCACCCTGCGCAAGATGGGCAAGTGGACCGAGATCGTCTACCTCGTCGTGCCCACGCTCAACGACGATGACGCCGGGTTCCGCGGCCTGGCGCAATGGATCAAAGCCAATCTCGGCCCCGACGTCCCGCTGCACTTCACGCAGTTTCATCCCGAGTATCTGCTGAAGAATCTGCCCATCACGCCGGTGCCCACGCTGGAGCGCGCCAAGGCCATCGCCGATGCCGAGGGCCTGCACTACGTCTACATCGGCAACGTGCCCGGCCATCCCGCGCAAAACACCTATTGCCCGCAGTGCCGCAAAATGCTGGTGGAGCGCGTCGGCTTCACCGCCAGCCAGATGCTCATCCGCAAAGACTCGACCTGCCCGTTCTGCCGGCACCCCATCCCCGGCATCTGGCACGCATGAGCGTGCCCAGGAGGTCCTGAACCCATGAAGTTCGAAAGAGGAGTTCGACCATGGCTTGGCTGATGGCGCAACTCGTTGCACTTTGCGTCACCGCGCCCATCCTGCACGTCCGCGCTCGGCGGGCGCGGCTGTCCAAGAAAAAGTTCGGCCAGCCGCAGTCGCCGGCGCATTCTATCCCGCCGATCCCAAAGAGCTCTCGCAGATGATCGACGATATGCTGGCGAAAGCCTCGCCGCCGCCCGTCGATGGCGAAATCCTCGCCGCGGTCGCGCCGCACGCCGGCTATCCGTACTCCGGCCCTGTCGCTGCCTGGACCTACGCCGCGCTCGGGAAAGGGGCCACAAGTACTCGCGCGTCGTCGTCATCGCTCCCTCGCACTACGTGGGCTTCGACTTCACCTCGGTCTACGACGGCGACGCCTACGCGACGCCGCTCGGCCAGTTCCCGTCGACAAGGAGTTCGCGCGCCGGCTGGTCAAGATGAGCTCCACCATGCGGCTCTCCGAGAAAGGCCACCAGTCAACCCCGGACGCTCCCGAGCACTCCGTCGAGGTCGAGTTGCCCTGGCTGCAAAAAGTGCTCGGCAACTTTGAGCTGGTTCCCATCGTCATGGGCGACCAGAGCTACGAGAGCAGCCGCGCGCTGGGCGTGGCCCTGGCCAAGATGCTCCGCAACGATCACGACACGCTGGTTCTCGCCAGCTCCGATCTCTCCCACTACCACCCCTACGACGAAGCCGAAACCATCGACCACAAAACTCTGCACGCGCTTGAGGCGTGGGACTACTTCAGCATGTCGCGCAACTTCGAGACGCGCGTGTGGGAGGCCTGCGGCGGCGCGCCCATCGTGGCCGCCATGATCTACGCCGAGCGCATGGGCGCCAACAAGGCCGAGGTGCTCCGGTACGCCAACTCCGGCGACGTCACCAGCGACCGCTCGCGCGTCGTCGGCTACAGCGCCGATCTCTTCGTCAAGTCGGCGCACAAGGCCGCCGCTGATCCGCCGTTCTCGCTCACCGACCCGGAGAAAGCCGAACTGCTCGCCCTGGCCCGCAAGTCGGTCGAGTACATGATCGAGAAGAAAGAGCCCTACGCGCCCAGCCCGAGCGCGAGCGAAACCCTCAACCGCGAGTACGGCGCCTTTGTCACGCTCACCGAAGGCGGCGCGCTGCGCGGCTGCATCGGCTACACCTCGCCCATCAAGCCGCTCTACATCACGGTGCGCGACACGGCCACGCTGGCCGCTCTGCGCGATCCGCGCTTTCCGCCCGTCACCGCCTCGGAACTGCCTAAGCTTGCCTACGAAATCTCGGTGCTCTCGCCCCTGCGCCGCGTCACCGACATTGAGCAGATCAAGGTAGGCCGCGACGGCCTGCTGATGAAGAACGGCGACTACGAAGGGCTTCTGCTGCCGCAGGTGCCGGTCGAACAGAAGTGGGACCGGCAGACGTTTCTGGAACAGACCTGCGCCAAGGCCGGCATGGACCGGAACTGCTGGAAGGACGAGAACACCGACATCTTCAGCTTCACGGCAGTTGTCTTCAACGAGCACAAACCGTAAGCGCACCAGAGACTAGAAAAGAACATTTGGTTGCTGAGCTCAAGGGCGGGCCACCTGCTATGAGATGCCTGCATTGCGGAGCCGAGTGGGGGGTAGTCAGCGTTCGGCAGAGAATAGTTCATGGGGATAGGTTAGATTGCACCTCAATCTCCGATTTATGAGCGGCCAATATTTTGAACCGCTATGTCTACTATGTCTTCGGGCTTTGGCGCTCCCGGAAGGTGGGCGGTGTATTCCAGTATCAGGCTCCCGATTGCGCTCTTTATCACCACAAATATTGTATGCATTTGGTCATGCGTCAGAGAAATTATTGCGTCTGCTTGGCATATGCCATTAAGAACCTTGAGCTTTGCGTGATCAGCCGCCCCCAATACTCCGCCATCATGCACAATGCTTTTTCGAAGAACCCGTAGATCGCCGAATGCATTGATTTTTATCTCGTCCGGTTTTACACCCCTGATCTTGGCAATCTGCGGGCGGATATCTTCGTTCCAATATGCGAAGATAAACACAATGATGGACCAGCACACTTGCTGTTCGTTGAATCCGGCTTCCGAGTTTGCCGTTATAAACTCATCCGCACGAATAATCCGATGATGAATTACGTCGGGTCGGCTGGGGTCTTCCAGGCTTGCCCACACAACAACAGGTTGGCCGTTCTCGATACGCCGTGATGCAGGGCGCGTCACGCGAGCAACCTGACGCTCAACGCGAACTTTGTTGCCTTGAAAGCCAGAGAGGCAATCGCAGTAGACCCCAGCTTGACGGTTCACAAAATCGATAAATCCTCGAAGGACTTCTAATTCTGCCAAGGCTTTTGTCATGTCCATACGATCTATTTATCACGAAGCGGGCCGTATTGATGACTGAAAATCCTGGTTTTCTGAATATGAAAAAACGATCATTCCATTTTATAGTCTGCGCCCAAATTTCTAGCGCATGTTTGCCATGGTGGCCTGTAAGTGCTTGAAGGCATTGGAGCGATTTTTGAAGTTGGTCACTACATGAGGCATGGTTGGTTCTCCGGCGGAGAGGGTGGGTCGAGTTGAGTGATGCCGAGAAGGCGGAGCACTTCGGCGGCATGTTTGTTTCCGCGGGTGACGCAGGATTTGCTGCGTTGCTGTCCGAGATCAACTTCAACGGAGCGGATCGTCTCCAAGGCTTGCCAGGCAAAGGGCGTGGACAGTTGGCTGCCGGCGGCGCGCAGAGTTTTCTCCAGGGCGCGATCCAGTAACAAGGCCAGCGCGGCCACGAAGACATGCGCCTGCACCCGCTCATCGGTGTGGTGATAAACAGGCCGGAGCTCGAGCAGGCTCTTGAGATGCGAGAAGCCGCGCTCGACCTCGTTCAGTTCCTTGTAGGTGGCCACAGCCTGAACCGGGGATAGATTGCGCTCCTCAGTCTGGATGACGTACTTGCCCTCCAGGGCCTTTTCCCGGGCCAGGTTGGTGGGATGGTCGAAGAAGTGGAACTTGCCCTGGCGCAGTTCCCAGGCAAAATAACGCTGGCCGTGATGGCGGCGCAGGCGGGTGGCGGCAGCGGCGCCGATCTTGTCGGCTCCCTTCAGTTGCCCTTTGTCCACCTGCGCTTTTAAGGCTTGGAGTTCTTTCCGCGCCCGCTCCATGGTCAACTCCCGCATACTGCGCTCGTAGACTTCGCGCTCTTCACTGTGCACCACGAAGACCCGCACGCCGGCTTGCTTGCCCGCCACCTCGACGACCCGTGTCTGGGGTACAAGGGTCTTCTCTGCGGCCGCGATGCCCACCGGACACTGCTGCCAGTCGGTGCGTCGTTCCGCCCGCTGAATATAGTCGAAGGTGTCCTTGCGATTGCGTCTTTGCAGTCCCAGCAAATAACCCTGCCCGCTCTGCTTGAGCTCGTCCACGTTGCCTATGGTCATCATGCCGCGATCGCCCACGAATACCACACGGTGGAGAGCAAAGCGCTGGTTCAGATCCCTGACCACTTCCAGCACCGTGGTCTGATCCAGACGATTGCCGGCGAAGACGTGATGCGCGACTGGCCATCCATCCATCATCACCACCCCGATCACGATCTGCCGGTGGCGGGGCTTGCCGTCGCGACTGTAGCCGAACTGTCCCAACTCCGCCGGCCCAGACCCTTCGAAGTAGGTCGAAGTAATGTCGTAGAAGACCAGGTCCGGCTGCAGGCTGAACAGATCGCGCAACTCCAGATACACAGCTTTTTCGATGCGCTCTTTCTCGGCCAGCAAATCGTCCAGGCTCTGGTACCACAGCTGCAGCTGATCGAAGCCTACCTTGACCCGGCCGGACTGTTTCCACACCGGCATCCAGCGGCTGCCCCGGGCCGTGCACACATAGAAATCCTCCAGCCATTGCGCCAGCGCGTGTTCGCTGCCCGGGCGGCTGAGCCGGTTGGCGAGCAGGGGAAAGATCCTTTCTGACAGCGGTTGCCCATGGCGCCGCAGAGCCCGACCGGCATCCAGAATCGCGCCCAAGGAGAGTTTCTCGAAAAGATGCCGGGCCACCAAAACCGGTCCCCACGTGGAGGACCGCGGAGCCGCGATGTCCGCGACGGCAACCCAGCGCGGGTTACCCTCCGGCTCGGCCAGCAACCGGATCAAGGCATCCAGATGCGGCCCCAGCAGGTCCTTGCGTCCCAGGTGAGCGACGACGCGCTGCTTGACCTTGTCCCCTTCGCGGAAGGACTCCACCAGGCGGAGATACTCCTGTTGTCCATTGCGTGACTTGACCGAACGCAGGAACATGGCGGCAGTCTCCAGATGACACTACATATATCGCATCAGAGACGCATAATCAATGATCATCTGCGCACATTGTCAAAATATGTTGGCACTACAAATTTTCTCAATTGCAACTGTCGGCGATGATAATACAGGACTTAACTCCTTCCACCCAGCTTTCCATGGCAAACATGCGCTAGCGGGACGTGAAGAAGCTAGAGTTCTACGAGTTGAGCCTGCTTGATGAAGCCAATGAGTTGGGAACTTGACGCCGCTTGATGCCGCTTCCGTCATTGTGGCTTCGCCTGCTGATGCTCCTCAAACCACCTCCGCACCCTCTGCTGAACGCGAGATTGATCGGCGGGCGTCAGATGTGACGCGGCTTTTTGTCGATTCTTCGTAGCCAATTCCTTCAACGGGAGGTACAGCTCGCCAGCAGTCGCCAGATCAAGCCAGAAATAGGCTTCTGCGTAGTCCTGAGGCACGCCTAGGCCGTAGTCGTATAGACCCCCGAGGAAGAATTGCGCCTTGGCGACACCCTGCTCAGCCGCTTTGCGGTACCATGCTGCCGCTTGGGTGTAGTCATGGGGCACACCCCTGACATTATCGTACAAAAATCCAAGGCAATATTGCGCGTCGGCGTTGCCTTGTTCAGCAGCCTTGCGATACCATACTGCCGCTTGTGCGTAGTCCTGGGGCACGCCTTGGCCCTTATCATACAAAAATCCAAGATTGAATTGCGCGTCAGCTTTGCCTTGTTCAGCAGCCTTGCGATACCAGGTTGCCGCTTGCGTGTAGTCCTGGGGCACACCCAGACCCGCTTCGTACAAGGCGGCAAGGCAAACCTGCGCCGGGGCAATACCCTGCTCAGCCGCCTTGCGAAACCAGGTTACCGCTTGTGTGCGGTCCTGGGGTACGCCCTGACCCTCTACATACATTAGCCCCAGGCTGCCTTGCGCCGCAGCATCGCCTTGCTCTGCCGCCTTGCGATGCCACGCTGCGGCTTGCGCGTAGTTTTGGGGCACACCCCGGCCCTCGAAATACAAAACCCCGAGGCCGTATTGCGCATCGGGGTTGCCTTGCTCTGCCGCTTTGCGATACCACGCTGCCGCTTGCGGGTAATCCTTGGGCACACCCCAGCCATTGTCGTACAAACGCCCAAGGAGGTATTGCGCGGAAGCGTTACCTTGTTCAGCAGCCTTGCGATACCAAAACGCCGCTTGTGCGTAGTCCTGGGGCACACCCCAGCCGTTGTCGTACAAAAATCCAAGGCTGAATTGCGCATCGGCGTTGCCTTGTTCAGCAGCCCTGCGAAACCATGCTGCCTTTTGAGGGTCGTCCAGCAGCGTTTTCAAAATTTCCGTCTGGGGCACGCCCTCGCCATTTATGTTCCGCCACCAAAGATTGAACTGCGCATCGGCTTGGCCTTGATCCGCTGCGAGGTTCATTGTCTCTACTGCTATGCCTCTGCGCTTCAAATCCGCAAATATCTGTTCAAGTGCCTCTTCTAAAGTGCCGCCTTCCTCTCCAGACGCGTCAAGCGCTTTGACAATGACATCGTGAAACTGGAGACGGTCGCTTTTTCGGAGGGTAGGCGAGTAGATTACCTTGCCGCAAGGACGAAATCCTGCGGCTCCTGCTCCGACAGTATTGCCAATCTTGGGTTCGAAGATCATGGTTGACAGTTTCTGAAACCAACCCTCCTTTGCCGTACTGACGTGGCATTGGAACGATTTGTTATGAATTATCGCTGCCTTACTTACGAACAAATAGGTCCGAACGAAACGGTTCGAGATGACCATTTCAGAGACCTCCAAAAGTACAGCCCCGGAAATTTGGAAACCGCTGCTGGCTGGCCGTCGTTTTCGGCGTTGTTGCTTTTCGCCGACGCAGGCAGCCGGAAGTATCGCGGAGCAGAAGCAGTGTAGCAGTTTCTAATGTGTAGTTGGATGGGCGGGTGGCACCCCAAACACCTCCCGACGCGTCATCGCCCACAAACGGGGGTGCCATCCTTTCCGCGATTTTCGCCGGAAGTGGAGACCGCAAAATCCTCCTATGTTTGAACCCTCCTCGCTTCCACGCTCACCCACACCGCCAGTAACACCGCCGCCAAATTGATTCCCGCTACCAGCCACGCCGTCTTCCAGAACCCATACACCGGAATCAGAAACCCGCTCAGCGCCAGCGCTCCCGCGCATCCGCCCACGAGATCAATGGCGTAGAGCACGCCCAGCCCGGACCGTCCAGCGCGATCGCGCAGAAAAATTCCTGCCGCAACAACAAACTGAAACCCGCCCAGCATTCCGGCCAGCGCCGCCAGCGCCGGAAAAATCACCTGCGCCGACATCCACGCCGCCATGGGAGAAGAGAATCTCCCGATCAAATTAGCCATCAGCAGCAGAGCCGGGCCGGCAATCGCGAGCAGTAGCTGCGTCGTTGCGAGGCCAAATCTCCCCGCAGGGGCTAAAGCCCACACATTATTTGCGGCTTTTTCGGCACGACTGAAGTCGTGCCCTTTCACGAAACTTTCCCCCAAATGATTTTCTCGGCGGTCTGCGAGCTCGTGCCCTGATACGAAGCCGGAAACAAGGCGTTCTCGCGCGTCCGAACGCCTCATCGCCAGCCAGCTCCCCAGCGCGATCCCCGCCATAAACAAGCCGATGAGAATGGCAAGCTGGGTGTACACGTAGCCGTAGACCGATTGAAACGTGAGCAAAAGAAAAATCTGCAAGGCCATCAGTGTGAACCCCGTGGCCGCCACGCAGGAGGCTGCAGCCGCCCGTTCTCGCCGTTCGCGGCCTGGCAAAAACCTCACGAGCGCCACGGCAACCGCCACAAGCAGCGCCGTCACGCCCGCTACGCGCCGAAACGTCACGTGCTCCGCCGCGCGAAACCACGCGGCATACCCCGACCGGAACTGCGCGGACCTGAACTGGGCGGACCAGAGCACCACATCGAAGGCGTAGGCTGCCGGCGCAAAGTCACGGTTGACAGGTGTCGCGGCCGCCGGGCGCAGCTCGGTCTCCACCTGTTCCATGCGGTCCGGCATCATGCGGTAGGGAATGAAGTACTCGCGCACGTACTGCGTGTTCAACCGCCGCTCGCGCAGGCGGGCGACCAGAACATTGGGGTCGCTCGTCAGCACATCCGCCCGCATGGCGCCGAAAAAGTGAATCGTCTCTCCCGGGATCGCGGCTTGATACGGAAATACTTCACTGAGGGTCCGGCGGATGCAGCGCAAAAAGTCGGCCAAATCCGGGCTGATCGTCTCCTCGGAGGAGCGCAGCTCGAGCGCCAGCAACCCGCCCGGCGCCAGATGCGCGCGCGCCGTCAAAAAAAACTCCATTGTGTAGAACCGGTTCAACTGCGCCGTCTGCGGGTCCGGCACATCCACGATGATGACGTCAAATTTTTCTTCGGTATCGGTCAGGAATCGCCGCCCGTCCAAAAAATGCAGATGCACGCGCGAGTCAGAATCGAAATCGGCCGTCTGCACAGGGAAAAACTCCCGCGCCATGCCAATCAACGCAGGGTCGAGTTCGACATAATCGAGCTGCTCAACGGTCGGATGCTTCAGCGCCTCGGCCACGGCTCCGTTCACGCCGCCGCCAATCAGGAGTACGCGGCGTGGCGCCGCGTGCTCCAGCAGCGCGTAGTCCACCGCTTCTTCTGCCGCGGCCGGATCGGGCGCATTGGCCAGGATCGAGCCATTCTCGTAAATACTCCTGATTTCTCCGCTCCCGATCGCGCCCGTCCCATTTTCGCCCGTCTTGGTCACCGTCAAGTTGCCGTAGATGGAGTTGCGCTCGCCTACCACGTTGAAGCCGCGCCACAGCCGAGCCCGCGCCGCCCGGTCCACGCGTGGAGCGACCCACATGAGGAGCGGAATCGCCGCCAGCGCCGCCGCTCCCGCAAGCATGGCAACTCGCCTGCCCTTCACTCGCAGCGCCAGTGCAACCGCCATGCAGATATTGAGCAGGCCGACGACAGTCGCGATCTGAAACGATTCGAACACTCGCACCAGCACCACGCTTGCCAGAATTCCGCCCAATCCCGAGCCTGCCGCCTCCAACAGATACGCCGTGCTCGCCGCAGCGCGCGCCGAAATCCCGCCCTCCGTCTCGGCCATGCGCGCCGCGGCCACAAAAAGGGCCCCCGAAGCCACGCAAAAAACGCTCAGGCACACGAGCGACGCGAGCAGCATGGGCACCGGACCCACCAGCTCGCCCGGAACAGTTTGAAAGAAGCCCTTGGCGCCACGCAGCGCCCAGATCGTCGCCGGCAAGCTCACGGCCAGCACACATTCGAGCGCCGCAACCGCGAGCCGAGGCCGATTTCGTCCCGGCCCCGCTGCGGGGGCTAAAGCGCGCAAAATCCAGCTCGCGGCGCCACTTCCCACGGCCGTCCAAAGCAGCCACGTCCCCAGCAGGATTCCCAGCGAGATCTCGTTTCCGTTAAAGACCTGGATCAGCTCGCGCATCAGCGCAACCTGCCCCACCACCGCGCTGAAGCCGGTGGCGGCGAGCGCCGCCCGCGCGCCTGCAGCGCACCTGCCAGCCCCGCCAGACGCAAATCTCTGTTGAGTCGCTTTCACTGCTACGAAATTAAAGGCCGGGAACGGCGGAATTGCAAGGCCGGCAAGCACACGCGTGAACTGTCAGGGTCTCCCGCGCCTCAAAATCAGCTGCAGCCAGCGAGCCATCTTAAAGATGAATCCATCCCAGGCGAATGAGGGCAAGCGATCCAGACGCTATTGCAATCCACAGCAAAACCCCCTGCAGTAGCGGACGAGGCCCAACCTGGCGGATGGTTCGCGCCGAGAGACCCGTGCCAATGAGATAGAGAGTCACCGCCAGACCCAGCACACCCAGATGCTTCAGCACGGGATAGGCAGGCTCAAGAAAATGCACGTAGGTGTTGGCCACAGCGGCCAGGCAAAAGAACAAAATGAACCAGGGCCACTGGATGCGCGCCTTGCTTTTGCGCATGGCGGCGGTTCCGATGGACAACGGAACGATCCAGAGAGCGCGAACAAGTTTCACGGTCGTTCCAACAGCCAGCGCCAGCGCGCCAAACTTGGCCGCCGCGCCGACTACGGAACTCGTGTCGTGAATAGCCAATGCCGACCACAGGCCGAACTGGGTTTGCGACATGTGGAGCCGCGTCCCGATGAATGGGAATGCAATCAGTGCAATCGAATTGAGAATGAAAATTGTGCCCAGTGAAACCGCGATCTCTTCTTCGGTGGCTTCCGTGATGGGTGAAATCGCCGCGATGGCGCTGCCTCCGCAGATCGCCGTACCGGCTGAGATCAGGTAAGAAGTTGTTGCTCTCACGCGCAGCAGCTTGCCCAGCGCCCATCCGAGAGAGAGCACGGCCACAATGCTGCAAGCCGTGTAGAAGAATCCCGTGCGGCCCGCCTCGAGCACCTGCTGCAGATTCATTCCGAATCCGAGACCGACGACCGAAAATTGCAGCAGCAGCTTCGATCCACGCCGGGAACCTGCATGAAACGGGTGAATGAAACTGAATCCGTAAACAATCCCTGCGGCCAGTGCCACAGGGGGCGACAGCAGACCGCTTGCCGCAAGTATCAATCCAGCAAAGAAAAGAATCTTCGTCACATGCTCAGTCTTCGCCGGGGAGAAGTCTCACGTCCAAGCAGTAAATCTGATGCCGCATCAGCCCGGCTTATCTCGGGCTGCATGAGTTGTCCGGCGCCGCTGCCCGGCCTCCCCGTATTGCCCGTGTGCTTGCCAGAACAAAACTGCGAAACTCCGCGCCGGGGCCGGGCTGTCCGGGCCCTTTGGGCGAAATCATTACAAAGTGACGGGAAAATCGAATCCCTCTGATCTCCACAATCCTGAACGCAGGCCCCAGTCTCAGATCCTTGGCAATAGCCCACCGGGAAACAAAGCCAACGCCAAAGCCTGCCTCCACGGCAGATTTGATGGCTTCGGTTGAATCCAGTTCCATCACCACGTTGAGCGAACTGCGCCGGATGTGATGGCGCTCCAGGGCCAACTCCACAATGCGCCGTGTCCCGGATCCGCGCTCCCGCATCAGCAGGGGCGTTGCCGCAAGATCGGCGGGTTCGATTGCCGCCTGCTCCGCCCATTCATGCGCGGCGGGCACAATCAACACCAGCTCATCTTCAAGGAAAGGAACCAGTGCGATGTCCCGGCTGCGCGGCGGTCCCTCGATAAATCCAAGTGCGATCTTCTCTTCTTCAATGGCGGTCACAATCTGTTCCGTGTTGCCGCTGATAAGCGTCGGATGCACGCGAGGGTGCGTCGCACAAAACTCGCTCAGCAGGCGCGGCAGCAGGTATTGCGCGATCGTCGTTGACGCTCCCAGCGTCAGCGCGCCGCTCTGCGCGCCGCTCAGTGAGGCGATTGCATGTTTCGCCTCGCGCAGCAGTTGGTGGCTATGCTCGGCATACCCCAGCAGCGTAGTACCGGCGGAAGTCAGCCTCACTTGAGAGCCGGAACGGTCGAACAGAACGGCGCCAAGTTCCTCTTCGAGGGCCTTGATCTGCAGGCTGACTGCGGGCTGGGTGAGGTACAGCTCTTCACCCGCTTTGCGAAAGCTTAACTGTTCCGCGACTGTGCGAAAGACCGTCAACCTGAAGTTTTCGAGCGAAGCCATTGCAACGATTAGAACACCGGCAAGCGGCCGCCGAGGGGATCGGTAGCGGGTCCATTCCAAACTGTCTTGAAAGGGCGCGACTTCAAGTCGTGCAGTAAAGCGGTTCTCCAATTGGTGTAGAGCGGAGCCGATGCTCTCAAGTGGCTTTTTCCGGCCCAGGGCCCCCGGCGACACATTCTCGTCGCTGGGGTGGAAGTAAAAGCCACTTGGCACGATGTAGGAAACACCACGGGAATCCGAGGACCACCGTAAACGCCGCAAAATGAGTCGGGCTTTAGAACTTATCCGTAAATAGTGACAGTCTGTCTCCAGCAAATCAGTGCTGCGGCGAGTTGTAGCAGAGCGGTGTAGCTAGCTTCGGTCTTTTCGAAGCTGACCAGCAGTTTGCGGAATCGGTTGAGCCAGGAGTGGGTTCGTTCTACAACCCAGCGGCGCGGTTTGGAATCCGGGTAACGATACTTGATGAGCCGCTCTTCGGCGCGTGATTTCACGCGTGGATAGTAGTGATGTTTGCGGGCGATCTTGCTGACCGGATAGCCTACGTAGCCAGCATCCAGGCAGAGATACTGTTGGTTTTTCCACCCCGTAACTTCAGGTCGCGGGACGGCGACCTGAGCCAGCGTCCGATGCAGCAGCTTGGAGTCGTGCAGATTGGCGCCGCTGACGGCGATCGACAGCGGGAGTCCACGGCCGTCAACCAACAGGCTGCGTTTGCGCCCTTTTTTTCCCCCGGTCGGTCGGGTTCGGACCGACACATTCGGTAGCCAGCGGCGCTTTGCCCATGGCCCCATCGGCCGACTGCCACTGCCAGGCAATCCCGTGCATCCCGTCATACTCGGCTAGGCCGGCCTGCCACAGTTTCTGGAAAAAGCCAACCCTATACCAGTTCTGAAAGTACTGATGCACCGCACTAGCCGAACCGAACTCGCAGGGCAAGGCCTTCCATTGAATGCCGGTTCGCAGAACGTAAACAATCGCCGAGAAAACCCGCCGAGAAGGCATTGGCTTGCGTCCAGCTCCAGCCTTGCGCTGGTATTTTCGACCTGGTTCCCGCTGGCGTGCCGGAATCAGCGGCTCAACCTTACTCCACAAATCGTCCGAAACCGTCCACGACTTGATCTGGGCCATATTGAATCCATCATCGCCCGCTTCCAATCGCTGCAAACAAAAGATTCAACCTCACGGATCAAACTTGACACTATTTACGGATAAGTTCTTAGTCCCTGAGGTGCGCGTCCTCCCAGGCTGACCCCTCACCCCGTGCCGCCCATGTGCCGGGAAAAGCCGCAAAATGCGGTATTCTGGTAGGGCGCGCCCGTAGCTCAGCTGGATAGAGCGAATGCCTCCGGAGCATTAGGTCGGGAGTTCGAATCTCTCCGGGCGCACCATCCTTCCCCTTTCTCTTCAATAACTTCCCGCTATTTTCTCCTGCTTTCAATCGTTGCCTTTGACCACGGTTCCCATTCTGGACGTTCGTCCCCTTAATTTCACGTCCGGTGAATATGCACGCCTTAAGTTGTATTTAGGATTCATCGAGCGTTGTATTCACGATTCGCCGAGCCAATGCTACTGTACCCGCAGTGGGGGATCTTTGCGATGCGAGATATCAGGGACGACCTCAAGGAACGGCTTGCCTCGATCACGGCCGAACAGGATGAAATGAAGGCGAGAGAGAATCTTCTTTCCTCGATGCAGCAAAGTCTGTATGGGCTGCTGGAAGAGGAAGACAGGCGCTTCAGGGATCGAGTTTCACCTCTCCTTGAGTCCACGCCGAAAAGCCCCTATTCTGAATCCACGCCGAGCGGGCTCTATGGCACGGAGCGTCCCAAGGCCTTCAGCACGGAGCTTCCCAAGACCGTCAAATTGTCTATAGGGTCGTGGGCCGGTGATCAGCGAAAATCCGAAGTCTGAGAGCCAGAGCCGAGCGCCCTGCGCCTTCTCGTTCACATGATTTCCCTGGGGTCCATTCCTAACGGTACTCATTTGTCCAGGGGTATAGAATCCGCGTCGTTATTGGCTTCGCAGCAATCTGGTAACTGGCTACGGCAAAACCAGAGAAGGTGTGCCCTATTCAGCTTTTTTGAGGGTCGCCGGTCCTTGGGGTCGCGGCGACTTAAGTGCAGGGGCTTCGGGTTACAGCATCTCTGGTTTTGCGATAGGCTCGGAAGCACCATTTTCCCTCTTTTGTCCCAAAGCCCGTAGCCTCTTCTTTTCGTTGACTCCACCTCTATTTTCCAGTATTCTAGAGTCCTTGCGCGGTGTTGCGCCTGGGGTCTGTGTGTCTTCACCCGGACCAGTCTGGCAGAGGCCCTCAATGAGCTCCGCCGGAACAGGCCATCGGCGGCCGGATTCGGAAACACGTCCGGTATAGCCAAAGCCCCCGTGGGGCTAACCCCCGCAGATCCTCACCCGAACAGATTTGTTTGGCAGTGGGTAGAATTTCAGGCCCGTGAGTGCTTTGCGCGGGCAAATGTGTTCTGCGCAAGCGTTCTTTTGGGCGTAGTTGCCATGGCGGACGGCGGTTTTTCCCGCACGGAGCCAGGCGGTTTTTTGAGGCCGGCATCAGGCGAGTTTTTCGAGGATAGAAGCGAAATGTCAACTTTTGTTCCGAGCGGCAAGGACATTGACCGCAAGTGGTATGTGGTGGATGCCAGCGGCCAGACGCTGGGCCGGCTGGCCACAAAAGCGGCCAGTGTGCTCAGCGGCAAGCTGAATCCGCAGTACGTGCCCTACATCGATATGGGCGACCACGTCATCGTCATCAACGCCGAGAAGGTGCGCTTGACCGGCCTCAAGGCCCAGAACAAGCTCTATCGCCGCTACACCGGCTTTCCCGGCGGCCTGCGCGAGGAATCGTTCACCCGCCTGATCAACCGCAAGCCCGAGAAGATTCTCGAGGAAGCCATCAAGGGCATGTTGCCCAAAACCAAGATGGGCCGCGCCATGGGTTCCAAATTGAAGGTGTATCGCGGCGACAAGCACCCCCACCAGGCGCAGCAGCCGGTGGAATTGAAGATTGCGTAAATGCAGCTATTAGCTGCTAGCTTCTGGGTCCCAGCTTTTTCTGGCGAGGAGCGAACGGTTTTGAAAGGTACGGGCTTTAGCCCGTACGTGAATCGGGTCAAAAGACACAGGGGGCTTTAGCCCCTGAGGCAAAGCGGAAGCGAGAAGGAAGAGAGAAACGAATGGCAGAGGATCTGGTTCAGTATTACGGGACGGGGCGGCGCAAGTCAGCGATCGCGCGTGTTTTTCTGCGTCCCGGCGCCGGCGAGTGGAAGGTCAACGGCAAGAAATTCGACGAGCACTTCGTCACCGAGCAGCAGCGCGTGGCAGCCAAGCGCACGCTGGTTGTGGCCGAGCTGGCCTCGAGCTTCGATGTCGTGACCACCGTGAGCGGCGGCGGCGTGGCCGCGCAGGCTGACGCCGTGAAGATGGGCATAGCCCGCGCATTGATCGAGTTCAACCCCGAGCTGCGCAAGATGCTCAAGGCCGAAGGCCTGCTGACCCGCGACGCGCGCGTCAAGGAGCGCAAGAAGTACGGCCAGAAGGGCGCACGCAAGCGGTTCCAGTTCAGCAAGCGCTAAAGCGCTTCGCAGTGGATCAGCGAACAGTACACAGTGGATCAGCTTGGGCGTAGCCGAAGCGATCAGCTGTGGCAAGGAAACACTGATCACTGACCACTGACCGCTGTTCACTGTTTCACCAAATCTCCCCGCAAGGGGATAAATCCGGGCCAGACGAAGGGTTAGCCCGGATGCAGTCCACAAAGGAGGACAATTGGCAACCATCACCATGAAGGAACTGCTCGAAGCGGGTGTTCACTTCGGGCATCAGACCAAGCGCTGGAACCCCAAGATGAAGGAATACATCTTCGGCGAGCGCAACGGAATCTACATCATCGACCTGCAAAAGACGCTCAAGCTCTTCAAGGATGCGTCCAAATTCGTCACCGAACTGTGCGCCAGCGGCAAGACGATCCTCTTCGTCGGCACCAAGCGCCAGGCGCAGGATGCGATTGCCGAAGAAGCCACGCGCGCTGCCATGCCCTACATCAACCAGCGCTGGCTGGGCGGACTGCTCACCAACTGGGTCACCGTGCAGAAGTCGGTCAAGCGCCTCCAGGAACTGGATGAGATGGCCACCGATGGCCGCTACGACCTGCTCACCAAGAAGGAAGTCATTCGCCTGGAGCGCGAGCGCAAGCACCTGCAGGCCAACCTGGCCGGCATCAAGAATATGAAGCGGCTGCCCGACGCGCTCTTCATCGTCGACTCGAACAACGAGACCATCGCCGTGAAGGAAGCGCGCAAGCTGGGCATTCCCGTGGTGGCGGTGGTCGACACCAATTGCGATCCCACGGTGGTCGATTACGTGATTCCGGGCAACGACGACGCCCTGCGCGCCATTCGCCTCTTCACCTCGAAGATTGCCGACTCGGCCGCCGAGGGCGTAAATCTGCTGGGCGACAAGGCCTTCCAGGAAGAAGCGCCCGCAGCCGGTTGCCGACGAAAACGGCGCAGATCTCCGTGGAGGCTTCTGCGGGCGACGAAGTCGATCTGGAAGCTGTCCTGGGCGGCGGCATTCGCAAGGCGCCTGCGGCGGTTGCAGCGCTGCTGGAAGAGGCCGAAGTTGCCGAAGGCGGCGTTTAAGTTTGTTCGCGCGAGTCCATGCGCAGTTCGAGTTAAGCGTGGCCGCTGGGTAGAGACCACGCTTTTCTTATGCCGGAAAATGACCGGCACGAACATACGTTGCGATTTTTAACCGCGATTCATTCGCGAGGCCGCTTCCGGCCAGGAAAATAGAGAGATGACGACAGTGAGCGAAAAGATTGATGCCAAATTGGTGAAAGAGCTGCGCGAAAAGTCCGGCGCGCCCATGGGCGATTGCCTCAAGGCTTTGCAGGAGAGCAAGGGAAACATCGAGGACGCTTTCGTGGTGCTGCGCAAGCGCGGCATGGCCTCGGCGCAGAAGAAGGCCGCCCGCGCCACCAACGAGGGCGCGGTGGGCTCCTATATTCACGCCGGCGGCAAAATCGCCGTGCTGGTCGAGCTCAACTGCGAGAGCGACTTTGTGGCTCGCACCCCCGACTTTCAGGAACTGCTCAAGGACATCGCGATGCACATCGCCGCCAGCGATCCCCGCTACGTCAAGCCCGAGGACGTGACTGCTGAGGACCTCGAGCGCGAGAAGGAGATCTATCGCGCCCAGGCCGCCGCCACCGGCAAGCCCGCCCGCCGTCATCGAGAAGATCGTCGACGGCAAGATGGCCAAGTTCTACGAAGAGGTTTGCCTGCTCGAGCAGCCCTTCATCAAGGATCAGGCCATCAGCATCAAGGAGCTGATCGCGCAGAAGGTCGGCAAGCTGGGCGAGAACATCACCGTCCGCCGCTTCGCGCGCTTCAAGGTGGGCGCGCCCGACTGGACCGTCGCGCAGACCAAGCCTGTCGAAGCTGCCGCCGAGTGATCTAACGCGGCATTCGACCCAGCGAACACCACAACCCATCAAATTGAACGGGGCAATCCGCACTCGCGGATTGCCCCGTTTGCTTTGGCCCGAGACCCTGAGCTGCCGTCTACGGGATGTAATACCTGAGCGAAGTCCAGAACATATTTTCGATGCCCTTGGCGCCGATTCCGGAGGCGCCTGACCAACCCTGACGCACGGCATAGCTATACTGGAAGCCCTGACGGAAGCGGCCGCGGTCGCCCTTGTAAATGTCATACCACCAACCAGCGGTAGCTTCCTGCAAGTCGCGGTTTTGCGCACCGCAGGAGCCACCGGGAACGTAGCCGGTGGAAGCGCCGCCGTTGTAGCCGGGTGCGGCGATGGATGTGCAGGCGGAGTTGCTCAGCAATCTCGAGCCGTAACCGACGGCTCCGTTGCTCGGAGCAGCCCACGTGGCTCCCCAGGTTCCGGCTGCAAGCTGCGCCGTGGTAACGGTAGTGGGGAAAGTCAGCTTGCCCGAGGTATTCAGGCAGGCTGTACCGCCCGTATCGAGGAAGCAGGGACTGGGCGCACCTAGCGTGTTGGTGCTGCCGGCAACGCCGTAGTCCGCCCGCGCCGCGTAATCAATGCCGTAGTACATGTACAGGGCAAGACGGGGCGTGGGATTGGCTTCCAGCGCGGCTAGGCCGGAGAAATTGTGTATCGGCCTGATCTCGCCCGCGGCGTTCGACGTGACGTCGGAGAGCGCCGAATTACCGTAGCGGCCCACGCCGGGCCCGTAGAGGGCTTTGCCGCCGAAGCTCACGATCTTCCCGACCGGAACACGGAAGCTGCCGGCGATGCCGCCGACTTGGATGTTGCTGTTAAAGTGACCGGCGGTGGTCAGAGCCGGCGCAATCACCGCGCCTTTCAGGATGTCCGTATTGCCGCCATATAGGTTGCCGTTGGTGGTTTCTCCGGGAAACACGGTCTCGTGCACAAAGCCGCCGATGCCGATAATCTCGTAGTGCCCCCAGCCTGGGTCGAAGGCGAGCTTCACGAGGATGTCGGGCGCTTCGTTGAAGGAGAAGGTTGCGATATCAGAGCATCCGTTCAACGTCTTGTAGACAGGAACCGCGGCGTTCACAATAGCGCCCGTGCTTGAATCCGCGGACTGTTGGTTGGTGTAGTTCACAATCGAAGTCGAGGGCGTGCAGGTGCTGACGGCGGCGTTGTAGTTGCCGCCGGGAAGGCCGTCGCCGCCCACCACGGCATAAGGCGTGTTGCCGGCCAGCGACGCGGTGTAGACCAACTGTGGGTTCTCGATTGCAGCGCCAAAGGCGGCGTACTTGCTGGTCCTAGTAACGCGGAAGCCGTACTGACGCGTCCAAACCCAGCCCGCGTTATAGCCCGGGTCTATGGTCAGCGGCGTCATGATGTCGCCCGACAGATTCGATATGCCTTTTTTGTCTTCGGCAGCCAGCGTCCAGAGCTGGCCGCCGGTGAAGGCCCAGCCGTTGTTCAGCGCGGCCTGGCCCCAGATGACGCGCTGGCGGAAGACGTAGCTGTTCGTGTGGTTGTTGTTCGCAGTGGCCCCGGTGCCCAGCCAATCACCCTCGACATAGCCTCGCAAAGTGCCCCAACCGGTCTTGCCTTCGGCCATCATAGACACGCGTGACTGACGGGCTTCGCCATAGAACTCGCTCAGAGCGTAAGCGTCAGCGCCCTCATAAGGAATCGAGCTAAAACCGGTTTCAATCCCGCCGCCGGTGGCGTGCGCACGCCACACAGTTTCACCGGCCATGTAGCCGCCCGGTGTTAGCGTGATTCCCTTGTAGTGCAGCGTACTTGGACTATTGATCGCCTTCTTAAGATTCCCGGTCTCGTCTGAAACCGTGGTCGCCAGCGAGAGCTGATTGGCCTTCAGATCGGTCACCGTGCTCTGCAAAGTCGTCACGGCCGTGGTGTTTTGCGTGAAGGCCTGCTGTTCCGCCATGGCGTCCGCTTCCGCCTTGTCCGCCTTTGCCTGCGCGTCGGTCGCAGTCTGCTGCGCCTGCCGCAGTTGCGCATCCTTGTCAGCAAGGCTGCTCTTCAACGCATCGATCTGGCTCTGCATCTCCTGCCGCAGTGCGTTGATCTGATCTGCCACCGAGGGGGGTGGCGGCGTCTTTGCTTTCGCGGTTGTGGCGTGCTTCTTCACGGGCGGCGTTGTGCCGCTGGTTTGCGCGTAGGAAACAACGAGACTGGCAGCCAGAATCGCCGCTGCAGCCGCATTCACTCTGAATTTCATTCGAGCCTCTCTCTTCTCTTAAGGATCGCGTTGGATCGCTTTATGGCAATTTCAGGGTGCCTATACCTGGATCCGATTCGCTCAAGGTCCATGCGCCTTGTCGGTCGTGGGGCTTAAGCGTATCGGCCACAGAGCACGGCCATTCTGGAATTGCTATTGCGCCCGCGTGCTTCAAAAACAAACTCGTCTTCTGCGTCCCGGACGCGATGCATAGGTAGTTGAACCCAGACTCGCAGAGTAAGGTTAAGATTTGACGAATTTACATAGAATTCACAATTGTGGCGGGACGTTTTCCGTGCGGGAGGATGGGGGAGAATTCAACGTCTATTCACAGAGATTTCGCTTTTTCGACACGTGTGGAGAGTTTATCGATTCGACCGATGAAAAGCGGCGCATTTCCCCATCCATTTCCGCAAAACTCGCGGAAAAGGATGAGGCACGGAAAGGTCTCTCTACGAGAGATCAAAGACCCAGGTTCCGATTTTCGGCGCGCTCCGAGTCCTGGACGCGCAGCAGCATCCCGGTTCCGCCATAAAGAACGAGCTTTCCATTGCCGGCAGAGAGCACAATCGTCCCGAACGGATCGGTTCTTCCCGCGTGCTCGATGCGGAGATTGGGGAACCCGTAGAGTCCGCACGCATCGGAAGAGAAGAGCCAGAATGCCTGTGGGCGGGTGGCGTCGGTGACGGCTCCGCGGCAGGGCTGACCGGACTGGACGCGCGGGTCATCGAGAACTCCATAGAAGGTCGGTACGCCAACAGCCGTGACCCCGTTTGCCACAGGACCGCCGCCGCGATAAACCTGGTCGCCTCCGATCTGCTCCGTGGTCCAAGTGTGTTCGTTCAGACCCCGCGACGACATGTCTTCCGGCACCTGCGCCTCGTCAACTTCAAGCCGCGAGGCCAGGGCACGCAAGTCCACCTTGATGGGAATGGTTTGCCCATGCTCGATCACGGAATCGAAGGTGAATTCGAGCGTCGCCGGTCCGTTCGGCGACGAATGAACTTCAGTGACGTGCCCGACCACTTTGGCGTGGCGGCGGATGGTTGTGCCGGGAACGTCTTGCATTACTTCCGCCCGGATCGGCTGGCCGGGATGGACCTTACTTGCATCGAGGCCATGGTCCAGAGCGATGGGGAGAATGGTTCCGGCGGGTAACGTGCTCTGCGGCAGCGCGGCTGCCGGCAGAATCAGAAGTGCCGCTAACGTTCCTATCCATTTCATGGGAGACTCCTCTCTAGCGCATGTTTGCCATGGTGGCCTGTAAGTGCTTGAAGGCATTGGAGCGATTTTTGAAGTTGGTCACTACATGAGGCATGGTTGGTTCTCCGGCGGAGAGGGTGGGTCGAGTTGAGTGATGCCGAGAAGGCGGAGCACTTCGGCGGCATGTTTGTTTCCGCGGGTGACGCAGGATTTGCTGCGTTGCTGTCCGAGATCAACTTCAACGGAGCGGATCGTCTCCAAGGCTTGCCAGGCAAAGGGCGTGGACAGTTGGCTGCCGGCGGCGCGCAGAGTTTTCTCCAGGGCGCGATCCAGTAACAAGGCCAGCGCGGCCACGAAGACATGCGCCTGCACCCGCTCATCGGTGTGGTGATAAACAGGCCGGAGCTCGAGCAGGCTCTTGAGATGCGAGAAGCCGCGCTCGACCTCGTTCAGTTCCTTGTAGGTGGCCACAGCCTGAACCGGGGATAGATTGCGCTCCTCAGTCTGGATGACGTACTTGCCCTCCAGGGCCTTTTCCCGGGCCAGGTTGGTGGGATGGTCGAAGAAGTGGAACTTGCCCTGGCGCAGTTCCCAGGCAAAATAACGCTGGCCGTGATGGCGGCGCAGGCGGGTGGCGGCAGCGGCGCCGATCTTGTCGGCTCCCTTCAGTTGCCCTTTGTCCACCTGCGCTTTTAAGGCTTGGAGTTCTTTCCGCGCCCGCTCCATGGTCAACTCCCGCATACTGCGCTCGTAGACTTCGCGCTCTTCACTGTGCACCACGAAGACCCGCACGCCGGCTTGCTTGCCCGCCACCTCGACGACCCGTGTCTGGGGTACAAGGGTCTTCTCTGCGGCCGCGATGCCCACCGGACACTGCTGCCAGTCGGTGCGTCGTTCCGCCCGCTGAATATAGTCGAAGGTGTCCTTGCGATTGCGTCTTTGCAGTCCCAGCAAATAACCCTGCCCGCTCTGCTTGAGCTCGTCCACGTTGCCTATGGTCATCATGCCGCGATCGCCCACGAATACCACACGGTGGAGAGCAAAGCGCTGGTTCAGATCCCTGACCACTTCCAGCACCGTGGTCTGATCCAAACGATTGCCGGCGAAGACGTGATGCGCGACTGGCCATCCATCCATCATCACCACCCCGATCACGATCTGCCGGTGGCGGGGCTTGCCGTCGCGACTGTAGCCGAACTGTCCCAACTCCGCCGGCCCAGACCCTTCGAAGTAGGTCGAAGTAATGTCGTAGAAGACCAGGTCCGGCTGCAGGCTAACAGATCGCGCAACTCCAGATACACAGCTTTTTCGATGCGCTCTTTCTCGGCCAGCAAATCGTCCAGGCTCTGGTACCACAGCTGCAGCTGATCGAAGCCTACCTTGACCCGGCCGGACTGTTTCCACACCGGCATCCAGCGGCTGCCCCGGGCCGTGCACACATAGAAATCCTCCAGCCATTGCGCCAGCGCGTGTTCGCTGCCCGGGCGGCTGAGCCGGTTGGCGAGCAGGGGAAAGATCCTTTCTGACAGCGGTTGCCCATGGCGCCGCAGAGCCCGACCGGCATCCAGAATCGCGCCCAAGGAGAGTTTCTCGAAAAGATGCCGGGCCACCAAAACCGGTCCCCACGTGGAGGACCGCGGAGCCGCGATGTCCGCGACGGCAACCCAGCGCGGGTTACCCTCCGGCTCGGCCAGCAACCGGATCAAGGCATCCAGATGCGGCCCCAGCAGGTCCTTGCGTCCCAGGTGAGCGACGACGCGCTGCTTGACCTTGTCCCCTTCGCGGAAGGACTCCACCAGGCGGAGATACTCCTGTTGTCCATTGCGTGACTTGACCGAACGCAGGAACATGGCGGCAGTCTCCAGATGACACTACATATATCGCATCAGAGACGCATAATCAATGATCATCTGCGCACATTGTCAAAATATGTTGGCACTACAAATTTTCTCAATTGCAACTGTCGGCGATGATAATACAGGACTTAACTCCTTCCACCCAGCTTTCCATGGCAAACATGCGCTAGCCGCCGCAGCGCGAGCTTTTTGGCTTCGCGCCAGCCTGCCGTATGGTGCGGCGCAGGGAGGCTGCGGGATCGGGAAAGAGGATCGTTCACAGTTCCGGTCGCAGCGCCTTTTGGCGTACGACGGTTCTCGAGGACGCCTGACGAGCGCCCTCAGTCTACTTTGAATCGGCCGCCACGGCAAAGGATGCCTGCTCGTCAATGCGTGACGGCGGGACCGCTATCGGCGCTCAACAAATTCGCCAGCAGCCGGTAAGCGCCGGGAACTAACTCCGGAAATTGCCGATACAGCGCAAAGGCGACATAAATATAGGTTCCCTTCCCGCGATGCGCTACGAGTAATCCGCCCCGTTGGGGATCCTGCCCAGGATCGGCAGTCTCCATCAGCGCCGTGTAACCGGCATCCCAGCTATCGGGAAATCCGTGCCCGCGTTCCTCGAACCACCCGCCGAAATCGGCATCCGTAATCTTATTTGGCCAGGTTAATAGCGGGCTGGCGGGATCCAGCAGCTTCACCGGCGCCAGCTCGTCTACTACGCGCTCCGGCATCCGGCCCATGGTCATCGGCAGCGGAGCCGGAAACGTGCTGCTCTGGTACTGCACCACCAGCGTTCCTCCGCGCTCCACAAACTCTTCCAGCCTTGGCTCTGCCGCGGCAAGCTCCGGCAGCGCCGTATACGCGCGGATCCCGATCACGATCGCGTTCCACTGCTTGAGGTCGCCCGATGCCAGCTCCTGCGCCGAGAGCAGGTGCGCCGTAACGCCCAGCGCCTCAATGGCTTCGGGAACCATGTCTCCTGTTCCCATTACGTATCCCACGCGCAACCCCGGCGTCACTTTCACATCCACCTTGCGCGTGCGCAGCTCCGCCGCCTTGTATTGGTTGTAGGGCCGCAGCCCCGGATAGCCGATGCTCTGCCAGCCAATCGAATAGCTTTTTCCGCCCGCGTGCGCCACCGCCTCAATCGCGTAGGCGCGCGCCTGCACGTTGCCCGCCGGTGAAACCGAGAACACAAGCGGCTCTGTGTCACCCGCGCTCTTCATATGGAACTCCCGATGCGCCGGATTGGATCGCCAACCTTGCGGCAGCTTCAGCTCAACCGTTCCTTCCGCCGCGTGCTGCGCATGGATCGTCACCCTCACCGGCAGAGGCGACCCGTCGAGCGGCAGAATCCGCGCCTCAGGTTCCACGCGCACGCCAATCTCCGGCGTCACCACCAGCGGCTCATACACGCCGCCCACGCCGGTGACGCGCGCCAGCGTCTGCACCGCCTGTCCAAGCCGGATAGGCACGCCATCGAACGTAAACTCCGCCCACGCCGCCAGCGGATAGGGCGCAAACGAGCGCTCCCGCCACGTCTCATTCGAGATGTCGTAATACGGTTGCTCGGTCGTGGGGCGCGTGAAGTACGGCTGCGTAGGCTGCGCATCGTCCGGCACATGCACGTGAAACAATCTGTCGCTCACCGGCACTGCTTCCGTTGTCGCTCCGGTCGCGTCTTCATTTTTCCACGGCGCGCCATCGCTCGATTCCAGCCAAACTCGGCTGAGTCTCACTTCGCCCAGCGCTTTCGCGAGATGCACGCGCACGCCAATCTCCTCGCCCGGCGTCACGCTGCGCGGCATCTCGTCCGCCGAACCGCCCCTGCCTCCCGGTCCGCCCTCCCCGCTCGTGCCCCTGGCTGTGAACGCGACCAGATCCAACCCCAGCAAATCCTTCAGCGCCTCCTGAAACTGCCCGATCTTCGCACCCAGTTCCAGCTCCAGTCCCGCCTTTGTCTCTGCGTCCAGATCGCTCGAGTTCACGCGCGCGTACAAATCCAGCGTATGTTCGTAAATCGGCACCAGCTTATGTGCGGCGTCGATTCCCACCTCGTTCAGGCAACTGCTCTCAAAATCGTTGAGGCTGGCCTCAACGTCGCGCAGTCCCTGGCTTAACCATGCAGGCGGCGCGCCGCGCACCAGCCGGTCAAGACCCGCGATGCTCGTATCAATATTGACTTTGCTGTTTTGGAACAGGCTCGATTCGCCGCTGCTGTCCGCAGCTGCGGCGGCCGCCGGCGCCACAGCCCACAGGTGATAGCTCGAACTGTCCGGCCGGCTCAGCGCCGGGTTCGCCCCGCCGTTTTGCGACTTCTGCTCGCCCCAGCCCTCGCGCGCGATCTGCAGATACGTCCGTCCCAGCGCCGCATCCCACGTGCCCACCGGAATCGTTACGTCAGCCGGCAGCGAGCCCTCGATCCACTCGCCGGTCACGTAGTTGTGAAACCTTGCCGGCGCCCACTTGCCCGTCGCGTAGTCGAACATCTTTCCATTCGTCACCGGCGCAAACGGCGTCAGCGAATAGACCGCCAGCGGCTGCCACGGTTGCAACCCTGCGCCTCCGTCTTTCACCGGGCGCAACTGCTCCGGAAACACCTTCGGATCGCCCGCAACCTTGAACGCCTCCTGCATGATTTCGCCGGCCACCTGGTGCTGTCCGTGCCCGTCGGTCACGCCGCCGACAAAAGTTGACACAAGCACCTGCGGCCGTACTTTCCGTATCGCCAGCACCGCGTCGTAGAGCACGCGCTCGTGGCCCCACTTCGCAAACGATTCCTCCTGCGTCTTCGAGAAGCCGAAGTCCGCCTCCGTGCCCCACAGTTGCCGCGCGCCGTAGTACTCGTCCGCCTTCAGCAGCTCATTGGTACGGATCAGCCCCAGCGCATCGTAGCTCTCGGCCGACATAGCGTTCTGCCCGCCCTCGCCGCGCGTAAACGTCAGCAGCGTTGCGCGTACGCCCAGCCCGCGCGTCAGGTAGGCCAGCAGCGCCCCGTCCTCGTCGTCCGGATGCGGCACGATAATCAGCACGCTGGCCGTCGTCTCCAGCCGCTTCAGCGTCTGCTCCAGGTCCGCGAATCCGCGGTCCTCGGGGAGCGGAAGCGCATTCACCGTGGGCTCGGGAAGCGGAACCTCGGCCAGCCCGCTTTCAGGCGCCAACTCGTTCTGCCGCGTTTGCTGCGCCGTCTCCTGCGTGCAAAGCGAGATAGGACGGGCGCCCAGCAACAGCCCCGCCAGCGCCGCGCTCAATGCCGCTCGATGCAATTTGTGGGGAATGAAGATCATCACCGTTAGTGTACAGGCCGGCGACTGCGAGGACCGCGTGACTTGCCGCGCGAAGCGCGGGTTCGAGGAACGGCCATTCGGTCCCTGAACCAGGCTGCAAGCTCGGCTTCTGTGATCTTGCCCTCCGCCATCCGCAGAAACGTCAGGCAGACATCCTCCTGGCTGGCGGTCACAGGGAATTCGTTGTATTCAAGGAAGACAAACGAGACCTGCATTGCAGTTCTTTTGTTGCCGTCAACAAAGGGGTGATTGGAGGAGATGCCTACTGCGTACGCCGCGGCGAGCTCCGCCATCGTAATCTTCCTTGCGGCATGGGCGAATAGGTTTTTAGGGCGTGCCAGCGCCGACTCCAGCAACCCCAAATCGCGCAGCCCTTCCGCGCCGCCAAAAAGCTCAATGAGCCGGGCATGAAACGCAAGCGCTTCTGCGGTGCGAATCCAAACCGGCTCTTTCACTTATTCCGCCAGCTTCTTGAATGCATCGCGATAACGCCGGATCACGCGCTCGGCCAATTCCATCTTTGCCGAGAATTCCTCGTCGTACGGGGTGATCTGGAGGCCGGAAGGCGTCTCCTGAACATGCAGCGAGTCACCCTTGCGCACATTGAGCCGCGCCAGCGTCTCCTTGGGAAGAATAATCCCCGCCGAATTCCCGATCGCAATCACTTTGGTGGTCGTGGCCATGCCAGTCTCCCTCGCAACCCTATTATAACTCAAGTTATAACATTACCGCCAGTCGTCGCGCGCGTTCGCCAGACCCTGATTCATTACTGCATCGAAGCCGGCGTGCTTCTTGATGAAGATCTCGCTGAAATGCCGGTCCTGCCTGAGCAGAATCGCCTGCAGGCGCACCAGTTCCAGCAGCGCCAGAAACATGGCGATCAGCGCCCGCTCCGACCGTGTGTGGCTCAGCAGCCGCCGCAGCGCCACCGGTTTGTCTTCCATCGTCAGCCGCCGCGCGAGGAACTGAATCATCTGGCCCACGGTCACTGTATCCTCTTCCAAATCGATCACCGGGCGGTTGCGCGCGCGCTCCAGAATGTCGCGGAAGACGCGCACCAGGTCCACGGTGTCGGCGGCAATCTCCGGGCCGGTCTCCGATTCCGCGCCTTCATCTTCGCGAAACTCGCGCGCACCGGGATTGGTCCATGTGGCAGCCTCAACCATCTGCTTTTCCTTGAGCATCTGCGCCGCATTCTTGAAGCGCTCGTGCTCCAGCAGCCGCTCCACCAGCTCCCGCCGCGGATCGTCAGCCGCGTCTTCCGGCCCGGCCGGCGCGCGCGGCAGCAGCATCTTGCTCTTGATGTGAATCAGCAGCGCGGCCGTGTAGATGAACTCCCCGGCCACGTCCATGTCGCTCGCCTTCAACTGGTCCACATAGGCCAAAAACTGCGCCGTGATCTTGGCGATAGGAATGTCGTAGATGTCGATGTCCTGTTTGCGGATCAGGTCGAGCAGCAGGTCCAGCGGTCCGTCGTACACCTGGCTCACAACCACCGAAAAGGGCGACTGCTCGGCGTCCTGTCCCCGCGCCTTAAGTGCCGCCGCTACCTTTTCAGCGGTCGTTTTCTCCTGCGCCGGCAGCGGCACAAACGGCAAGGCCAGAGGAATCACTTTCGCCGCCATCTCCTGTATCGGCGCCGGGTCAGCAGCGAGTACCGGCTCTTTTTCGGCGATCGGCTTTGTAGGCGAATCCGGTTCCGCGGGTAAACTCGTCTCTTCGGGCGAACTCGCCTCCGCGATTGCTTTTTCCGCCTGCGCCGCGTTGCTCTCAGCAGGCGCTTCCTCAGCGACCGCCTCCGCGACCTGTTCGCCGCTGGGCGCAGATTCCACAGCAGGCTCGATCACGGCGGGTTGCGATTCCACTTCGGCCGGAACCTCCACTCCATTCCCAGTCGAAGTCTCCTCAGGCGCAGCCTCCTCTTCAACCGCAGCGGCCGGTTCCTCCACGGCGGCAACGTCAACCGCTTGCTCTCCCGCGCCTCTCTCAGCCTGAAAAACTTCGCCGCCCTTAAACTCGGCGTGCTGCGCTTCAACATCAGCCGGAATCTCAGCCGTCGCAGCGGTGACTTCTGTCACGACAGCATTTGCCGGCTCCTCCGCGGCAGCGACGGCTTCAGCCGCAGCCGCCTCCGCCGCGGGGCGCGCCTCGGCATTCGCAGCAAACTCAGCGGCCTGCTCAACCTCAGCCGCAGCTTCTTCGGAATGTGGGGAAGAATTCTTCAATTCTGTATCTTCTTCTGGATTTTCAAGCTCTTTCGTTGCAAGCTCAGACTCTGCGCCAGCCTCCACGCCAGCTTCGTCTTTTCCGTTCCGCGCGAACAGTCCAAATCCCGAGCGAAATCCGCTCAGCGCAAACTGGAGCGCCCTGCGCCACCACGGGACTTTCCTTTCCATCATCTGCGCTTTCCTGGCGGTTCAAACCCGCTCTCCTTCCCGCGGCCCGTTCCCTTCGGATCTGTTCTTCGCTTGTTCGTACGTCCGGCTCACGCTCTCGTCACTCGAGTCAATGTCATGTGCATCGCCTCACGCACCTCCACCATGGTCTGCTCCGCGCGCGCACTGGCCCGCCGCGAACCTTCGTTCAGAATCTCAATCGCCTGCGATTCCGTCACGCTCGCCCGCCGCTCCTGGATCGGCTGCAAAATCTTCACCAGCGCATCGGCGGCCCAGCTCTTGCACTCAATGCACCCGATCCCCGCCGACCGGCAGCCGTCATACACCTTGGCCAGCGTCTCCGGCGTCGAAAACACCTTGTGCAGGTCGCCCACCGGGCACTTGTCCGGATCGCCCTTGTCCGTCCGCCGGATGCGCGCCGGGTCCGTCACCATGGTCTTCAGCTTCTGCCGCACCACCGGCTCGGGATCGCTCATCAGGATCGTATTCCCGTAGCTCTTCGACATCTTGCGCCCGTCGGTGCCGGGCAGCTTGGGCGACGGCGTCAGCAACACCTTCGGCTCCGGGAGAACATCAAAGCGAAGATGCTCCACCAGCCCGATTCCCGGATGCTCGCCGTGGCTTCCCTTGGGTAAAACTGGTTGAACCGCCGCGCAATCTCCCGTGTCAGCTCCACGTGCGCCTGCTGGTCCTGACCCACCGGCACAAAATCCGGCTGGTACATCAGAATATCCGCGGCCATCAGCACGGGATAGCCAAGGAATCCATACGTCGTCAGGTCCCTATTCGTCAGGTTCTCCTGCATCTCCTTATAGCTGGGCACGCGCTCCAGCCAGCCCAGCGGCGTGCTCATGCCCAGCAGCAGCGAGAGCTCGGCGTGCTGCAGCACCCGGCTCTGCAAGAACAGCACGCTCTTGCTCGGGGTCGAGACCGGCGGCCAGGTAGTCGAGGATAACCTCCATGGTGTTGGGCACGATCTGTGAGGTGTCGGCGTAGTCCGTAGTCAGCGCGTGCCAGTCGGCAATAAAAAAGTAGCACTCGTACTGGTCCTGCAGCTTCACCCAGTTGGCCAGCGCGCCCATGTAGTTGCCCAGATGCAGCTTTCCCGTGGGGCGCATGCCGCTCAGCACGCGCGGGCGCATCGATCGATTTGCGGGTTCAGGCATAGTGCGGTTCGATCCTCTTGCGGCGCTCAAGAAAAACGAGCCGGCCTCGTGAAAAATTCGTTCAAAAACCTCATTCCATTGTAGCGGGAGGGGATCGGGCAGCGCCCAAATCAGCAGCGGCCAAATCAAATGCTGACGAGGGCGGAATAGACCAGCCGCAAGGCAGGCCATAGCAGCAGCCTGAGAATGAAGCCGCCCACAAAGATCATCAGCAGGTAGCTGATCCAGCCGCCGATCCTGTCGTATTGCACGACTGCGTTGTAGGGCAGCAGGTTGCGCACCACGCGGCTCCCGTCCAGCGGCGGAATCGGCAGCAGATTGAAGATGAAGAGCGAAAGGTTGATCAGGATGGCCAGAGTGCACAGCAACGCCACCGGTTGTGCCGTGCCTACATCCGCGAGACCGAATGCGGCGGCAAATGAAATCCTGACAATCTCTCTGCCGTTCGGCATCGCCACCGACATCACAATGAGACAGGCGAGCGCCACCAGCACCAGGATCAGATTCGAAGCCGGCCCGGCCAGCGTCACCAGGTTGTCGTCGCGCACAATCTTCTTGAAGTTGCGCGTGATCACCGGCGTCGGTTTCGCCCAGCCGATCAGGAATCCGCTGAAAAAGTTGAACCCGAAAAAGGGTCCGAAAATAACCAGCGCCGGAAACAGCAGCGTGCCGATGGGATCCACGTGATACATGGGGTTGAGCGTGATGCGCCCTTGCAGCCGCGCCGTCTGGTCGCCCAGGCGCGACGCCATCCAGGCGTGCGCGCACTCATGAAAACTGAGCGAAAAAAGCAGCAGAACAAACTCGAAAACGGCAATGAGGAAGGCGCTGGGCGGCAAACGTACTCTCCAAAGCTCTAAAACTCAGGGTAGCATGATGAGGCTGACGCCTAGGCTTCGACAACTTGCTCGCAGCTCCTGGGGTGCCAGGTCCGATTTTGGGACCGGAACATGAGCTCAAAGGAACGACTTCATTCAAGACCTAGCTTCCAGATACTCCCAGAACGAATCCGTCAGCTCCGCGCCGAGCTCCGTCGTCATGCGCCGGGCCGCGCGCTCCACTTCTTCAATGAGCCCGTGCAGGTAGTCGCGCGAGCGCGAGATCGCCGCCACGCCCAGCGTTGCCGATTGCCACGTCACCGCCTCGTCCAGCTCGGCCACCGACACATTGAAACCCTGTTTTATCTGGTCCTTGAGCGAGCGCACCACCTGCCGCCTGTCCTTGAGCGACTGGGCGTGCTCGATGCGGATCTCGAGAGTCAGTTGCGCTACCGGCATAGCAATCCTGGATTGACACCGACAGTGTAAGACCGTTCCGCGCGCCCGGAACAACTATTTTCTTGCCTGGGCCGGCGATCAGAGCGCTGGGATCGGGAAGTTACTGACGGCGACCATCCACCCCAAAACCGAATCCGCTCGTCGAGCGAGCAGTGAAATCCGAGTCAACCTGCCTATTCTGACATTCGTACGGCATTATTTCGACGTCGCTTGGCCTGTTGCCCTGGCGAACGCGCCAAGCGTGAAATTCAATGAAGCCAGGCCTATTAAGTACGTTGTAAAGAGTTCTAATCGGGCCCCGAAAACGGAGTCTGGCGTCCACATCCGCTTTATGTCTCCGTCGGTGAGACCTGCAATCTCGAGAATCTCCTCATCCGACTTCCCCGGAAGCTTTCGAAGACACTCTTCAGATCGTTGGCTGCCGATTGTTTGGCACTGTGTGCCGTTGAATGGGGTGTCAACGCGAACGACGTACTTCTGAAGGTATGTATAGAGGAGCAGCGAACTCGCCGTTACAACGAGGGCAGCTGCGAAGCCCAACTTCGCTCGTGATTTGGTCCTGAAGAGCGCAGGGCCCGCGCCAAAAACACCGATCAAAATCACTGCCATGGGGACTGCGAATGTCCCCATGCTCCCGATCGGAGGCCAGATCAAATGGCTGTCATTGGCCTTTTGTCCGAAAAAGGGTGCAACCGCTATCGCGAATCGACCAAGTATTAAGAGGCCGACGAGCACCCAGCGCCAGCGAGTGTTCATTTGCAATGCAACTTCCCGACAATGTATGGGTGAATGTCCTCGTAAGGATTGATGCGCACCACCCCGTCGTCCTTGCATCCGTCCTTTTGGAAGATGAACAAAGTGGTGGCGAGCTCGAAGGCGGCGTCCTCCACATCCGTAGGGTGCGAATAGTCCTCGTACTCGTCATCGATGAGTTTCTTGTACCGGATCCTTGCGCCTGAGGGGACACTTGTTATCCGAGCGTGGAATATGGCTCGTCCGTTCGCTGCGATAAGCTGATACGCAGCTTGGTTGTCCTCGATCACCTTATGGACGGCGATTGCATCCGCTGGCATCGTATCCAAGAGCCGCTGGCCGGAAGGTCTTTTCTGCGATTGGACATAGACAATCCTGGCCCTGTCTTTTACGGAAACTGTCGGCTGTTCCATCGGCGGCTCGCCTAAGAGATCGCTACGTAGGCCTTGATACTGAGCGTGAAAGTCCGCGAAGAAGGCGGGCAGCGGCCCCTGAGACCCCATTATCTGCTCGCGGTATTGTTTTTCAGTCACCGTCAACTCGTCTTCGGCAGCGTCCACAAATGCAGCGAGATACTTTCGGAGGTCGGGGGTGTTGGCAGGGTTCTGCGTAGCATACGTGTCGAGCTTGCTGTTCAGGTCGCCGAGCTCGGAGGTCTTCGAGTTCAAGAATTGCTTCTGAGTGAATGACAGTTCAATCTTGGCGCTCGTTGGATACTGGTTCGGATCGGGAACAGGCTTTACGGTCACCGTCACTGTCGGAACAGTGAAGCTCCTGGAGCGGGTATATCCAGGGCAAGGATTCAGAGCCCCCTCCTGCGACGTGAAAACGCCCCCCAGGAAATCGAATGGCAGATCCGCTTTGAGCGTCGAGCTCGTTTGGCCCTTTTTGATGGGACCGCCCGCCGAAAAGACTAGTCCAGGAGGTAGAGATCTAAAGATGACATAGATTTCGGTGTCACATGCACTTGGGAAATCAAGTCCGGTCAAATTCACGACAAGAGAATCACCGGCATTGATAGTCCCCTGTGACACAGAGATTCGAGCGTCTGTCTGGGCGTATCCAATTCCCGGATACACAGCGCTTAGAAGCAGGCAAGCAACGCAATCCCGCATAACCATAGGGCAAGCCTCTAATTCCAGAGCAGATTAGCATCATTCTACACGGATTGGTCTGTCTGGTTGTTTATCTAGTGGGTTAGATGGCTCAGAAGGTGGGCGCCCCAGGCCGCGATTCGGACGCCTGGGATAGCACGAATGGCACGAACCTGTCCCCACGAGCGCTATCAGATTCTCCTCTTACCCTTGCGCGAAATCGCCGAGACGCCCGACGACAAATCTAGGCGAAGGACCTCGCGCCTCCGCTCCCTGGCGGATCACCGGCAAACCGAAAACCGCTCGCTCCCCCTACTCCGCAATTCTCGCCAATTGCTCGGCTGTTGGCCGTGGCGTCACCGCGCTCACCACCACCAGCGCGACGACCGCGGCAAACAGCGCGGGAAAGATCGCGTCCCTCTGCGCGAGGATGGACGGCAGGTGGAGCGAAGCTTTCACCGCTGCGTTATCCCAGGCCAGCGTGACTACGGTCCCTGTCGCAATGGCCGCCACCGCTCCCCACGCCGTTGCGCGTTTGGAGTAGAACGCCGCCAGCACTACCGGCGTCAGCGCGGCCGAGTAAATGGTGTAGGCGTAGAGCATTTTCTCCAGAATGCTCTCGGCATACACCGCCTGGTAGAGCGCCCAGCAGCCCAGCACCACCACCGCCAGCCGCGAAATCAGCAGGACCCGCTTGTTTGAGGCGCCCGGCGCAATGTAGCGCACAAACACGTCCTCCACCAGGTTCGTCGCCGGCGAAAACAGGTAGTTCGATGCCGTCGAAATCACCTTCGCAAACACCGCGCCCAGCAGCAGCGCGCCCATCACCGCCGGCAGCCCGTGCCGCGCCGTGTAAGGAATAATCTCGCGCGGGTGCAGCGCCGCCTCGCCCGTGGGATAACAGCGCCCGTCCAAACACCGCGATGGCCACAATCAGCGTCTCCAGCAGCAGCGTGCCCAGCGTCCATCCCACCACTGAAATCCGCGCATCCCGCTCCGTCCGCGCCGAAAAAAACTTCTGGTACATCACCTGGTTGCCCAGCATCAGCAGCAGTGTGGGCACCAGGAATTCGAGCGCCCGCACCAGCCCCAGGCTCACCGGGCCGCGCACCCCTCCGTTCATGCGGTAATTGCCCAGCACCTCAAAGTACTGCGCCGGCAGCGCCGCATGCAGCCCTGCCCAACCGCCGGTTTTCTCGAAAAGCATCGGTGCGGCAATCACGCAGATCACCGTCACCATCGACCCGATGGCCACATCCATATACGCCACCGACGACATGCCGGCCATGGCCGTCGTCACCACCACGAATGCGGCGATGATGAACGTGCCCTGATTCGATGTGACTGTATCAGGAAAGATGAGGTGCAGCACGTCGCCGCCGCCCTTGAACTGGTAGCTGGCAATGCCTACGTAGGCAAACAGGATCGCAATCGTCCCCAGCACGCGCGCCGTCTGGTTATAGCGCGCCTCCAGCAGGTCGGGCAGCGTAAACTGCGCAAACTTTCGCGCCCGCGGCGCAATAAAGTAGATAAGCACGAGCCCCAGCCATCCGCCCGCCGGCTGCCACAGCGCCGCAAACCCGTTCTTATACGCGTTCTCCGCCCCCGCAAACAAGCTTCCCGCGCCAATCCACGAGGTCAGCAGCGTGAGCACCAGCACCGCGGCGGGCAACGACCGGCCGGCCACCAGGTAGTCGGCCTTGGTCTTCACCTTTAACGTGCGAGAAACAGCCACCGCCAGCAGCGCGGCGGCAATCGCAACCAGAACAACGATATAAAGCTGAGGACATCCGCGGGCTTCCTCGCCAGTTTCACCTGAGATTCCAGCAGTTTACCGGACGGAGGGAACGATCGGCACAAATCCCGGAACGCTGCCCCGTTCCCCCAAGGTATCTTCCCAGACAACCTACTGCATCAAAAAGTAATGTTCGCGCCGGTTGACGCGCCGCCCGGCTCGCGCTAATCTCGCAACAACTGGATTTGGTACACAACCCCAATCCGCGGTCGCGCAAGGCAGCCCATCAATTGGACCCGGTTTCGCCTTGCGCTCTCTGGCTCCCTTCAAAATCAGCCGTTTGCCTGCACGCGCCCCGCCGGGGCGCGTCTCTGCGGCTTACCGTTACCCACCGTCCTGGAGGACGTTGAACCCTTTGAAGATCGCTCTGGAGATCACGCCCAACCTTGAGCCCCTCTTTGGGACCCGCGATGAAAACCTCAGGCTGATGGAAGACTCGCTCGGCGTCCGCATCGATCTTCGCTCCGACGCCGTGCACGTCCAGGGCCCCGAAGAAGGCGTCGCCCGCATCCAGCACATCTTTCAGGACTTCGAAACCTTGCGCCGCCAGGGAATCCATCCCCACAACGGCGAGCTGAACGGCATGCTGCGCCTGGTCGTGGCCGATCCCGCAGCCACCCTTCGCTCCGTGGCCGAAGCCGGCAAGCAGCGTTCCGCCGGCATCAAGCGCACCGTCCAGCCCCGCTCTCTCAACCAGCGCCGCTACGTCGAGGCCATCGAGCAGAGCGATATGGTCTTCGGCGTGGGCCCGGCCGGCACCGGCAAAACCTATCTCGCCGTCGCCATGGCCGTCGCCGCCATCAACGCCAAGCGCGTCAGCCGCATCGTTCTCGTCCGTCCCGCGGTCGAGGCCGGCGAGCGCCTCGGCTTCCTCCCCGGCACCCTCCAGGAAAAGATCGATCCCTACCTGCGCCCGCTCTACGACGCGCTCTTCGACATGCTCGATATCGAGAAGGTCGATAAGATGATCGAGCGCAACGTCATCGAAGTCGCGCCGCTGGCCTTCATGCGCGGCCGCACCCTCAATGACGCCTTCATCATCCTCGACGAGGCCCAGAACACCACCATCGAGCAGATGAAGATGTTCCTCACCCGCATGGGCAACAACTCCAAGGCCGTCATCACCGGCGACATCACGCAGATCGACCTGCCCAACCCGCGCAAGTCCGGCCTGCTCGACGCCATCAACATTCTCGACGGCGTCGAAGGCATCCACTTCTGCCACTTTGAGGAGTCCGACGTCGTCCGCCATCCGCTCGTGCAGCGCGTCGTCCGCGCCTACGAGTCCGCCAAGCCCCAGCAGCAGGAACTCCCGCTCAGCGGCGCGATCGAGGTGGACGTCGCGGCAACGCCGATCGAGGAGCGCGCGGAGCCGCAATCGCACCACCCGGCAAAACCGCAGTAAGCGCACCTATCACGTAAAATCGGAATCAATGCGGGGCCGCGCACATCACGGCCCCGCGCACGATGATCCTCATCGACCCAGATCTGGACCCTGACCCCCCGCCGAACTCAACTTCGGCAAGCGCCGGCAGGGTCTGCGTTGCGAACTTCGCTTCCCGCAATCTCCGCCTGCCCTCCACTCGCACTTTGTCCCGCTTTCTGGCCGAAGCCCAGGCCGCCGTCCGCCTCCGCGGCCAGGTCACCGTCCTCCTCACCACCGACGCGGCCATCCGCGGCCTCAATCGCCGTTTCCGCGGCAAAAACAAGCCCACGGACGTACTTTCTTTCCCTGCCGCAAACCTGCTCCAAAGCTCAAAACCCGCGGAGCGGGTCGCCGGCGACATCGCCATCAGCGTCGAAACCGCCCGCCGCCAGGCCATGCGGGCAGGGCCACGCGCTCACACTCGAGCTGAAGGTCCTGATGCTCCACGGCCTGCTCCATCTCGCCGGCTACGACCACGAATCCGACGCCGGCCAGATGCACCGCCGCGAGCGAACCTTGCGCGCCCGTCTTGGCCTGCCCAGGGCCTCATCGAGCGAGCCGAGAACGCTCCTATGTCCAAGCATTGAAGGGGCACGGCTTCAGCGTGCCGTAATGGCCCAAAGAAACTCGGGCTTTAGCCCTGAGGGACGCACTTCGGAAATCCACAAGTCACCGGAACCCCAAAGCCCGGCCATGACCCCCTCGAAATCCTCCTCCTCGTCCTTCTCGCGGTGGTCGCAACCCTGGCCTCCTACATCGACCGCGTCTACTCCGAGTTCGGCAAGATCCTCAGCCGCGAGGTGCAGGAAAACCTCGACGCCTGGGAGACTCGCATCGAGCCCCACCTCGGCCTCAGCCGCGAACACGCCGCCCTTTGCGCGGCCGTCCTCCAGCAACTGGCCCTGGGCCTCATCGCCCTCGACTTCGGCGCGCTTCTCTTCATCCGCCCCACCCACCCCGGCCCGCCCACCGCAGCCGAGATCGCCCAGTCCATCCTCGCCGTAGTGCTGGTCGTCGTCTTCGCCTGCCAGCTCATTCCCTCGTTGCTCTTCAATCGCACCCGCGGCCTGTGGGCGGCGCGTCTTCTCTGGCCCATCCGCCTGCTGCTCTGGCTCGTCACGCCCGTCACGGTCTTCATCCGTTTCTTCTTTTCCGTCGCGGCGCTGGCCGAGGCTCCCGCCAGCCCCGAAGAGGAAACCGCCGTCGATGTCGAAGCCCTCATCGAGGCCGGCGAGGAAGAAGGCATCCTGGAGCAGAGCGACAGCGACCTGGTCCGCTCCGCCGTCGAGTTCGGCGACAAGCTGGTCCGCGAAGTCATGACTCCGCGCCCCGAGGTCTTCGCCGTCCCCGAGTCCACCACCCTCGAGCACTTTCTCGAGCTCCTGCGCCAGCACAACTACTCGCGCGTCCCCGTTTATTCCGGCTCGCTCGACAACATCACCGGCCTCGCCTTCTCCCACGACCTCCTGCAGATCACCGACGAGGAGGCCCGCACCCGCACCGTCGCGACCATCCTGCGCCCCGCCGCCTTCGTCCCTGAAACCAAGCGCGGCTACGAGCTGCTGCGCGAGATGCAGCGCGAAAAGCAGCACATGCGCATCGTGATCGACGAGTACGGCGGCGTCTCCGGCCTCGTCACCATCGAGGATCTTCTGGAGCAGATCGTCGGCAACATCCGCGACGAGCACGAGACCGACACGCCACTCGAGGAACCGCAGCGCGAACCCAGCGGCAGTTGGCTCGTCCCCGGCAGCTTTCCCGCCGATCAGCTCGGCGACCTCATCGGCGAGCCGGTCGATCTCGACGAATCCTGGGAGGCCACAACCCTCGGCGGCCTCGTCAGCGAAATCGAAGGCCGCATCCCCAAAGCCGGCGAAGTCGTTCAGCTCTCGCCCCTCGGCCTGCGCGTCGAAATCGTCGCCTCCACCGGCCGCCGCATCGAGCGCCTGCGCCTCTTCCCGCTCACCGCCCGCCTGCCGTTCCCACCCGAATCCTGATGCCAGCTCTTCGTGCGGTGAGAGGATGGCTCAACGTCCAGACAGACGCCTCGTGCCCCGATTTAATTAGGGCGTTAGAAAAGAAATGAACGGACTCGCGTGCGCAACCGGCCGATCTCAGCAGCGTTGTGTCGCAGTAGCCTGTGGTTCCAGATTGAGTCGGCATCCTCACGGCACTCTCTCGCAATGGTCAAGCCGATCATCTCGAAAGAGCCAAGGTCTTGTTTTAGGTCTTCTGGTTCGCTCAACGCACCGAGCACGAATACACGATCCCTCAAATGTGCTGGGATGCGGTTCTCCAGCAGTTGAAGCCTATCGGTCCTATTGTCGAAGTCGATTAGTAAAACCATAAAACGGGCTGGAATCCTGTCCATCTCGGCGGCATAGATAGAGCAGAAACGCTCGATCACTTCTCTCCCCCCGCCGGCCTCCTCAAGCACATAAAACTGACGTTCTATGAGACCCTCGTCCAAATAGAAGCCGTTCGCCACTTGGCGATTAGCATCGTCTTCCGGCAGCACGTAGAGGTGTGGCAGATATTTGTTGACGCTCATAGGTCTAAATCGCCGCGCACAAGCGCGCTGACAACATCGCCGCTGTGAGGAATCGCATCAAGAGTGCGAACAATTGTTGGCTCAAGGTGACTTTTCCTATACAAAACAAGCGTATTCTCATCGGAAAAGCGCCGAATTGCCTCAGTATTATGCGATGTCGCTATAAACTGGCCGCTGGATTGGAATGCCTTTCGAAGTGCCACTACAAAATGCCCAACTTCAGATGGGGCAAGATAATTGTCTGGCTCGTCCCAAAAGCATAGCAGAGGCCCGTAGGCCTTATTTGCTGCGAGCACGAGCGCCGAAATAATGAAGCACTTTTCACCATCGGACAGGTCTGCAAAAGGTAGTTTCAAGCTACCTTGCTCATTTGAGAATTGGATGGACAAACTACGCGAATCGGCTCCAACTAAGGGATTCTTGATGTCATCCAGATCGGCCATAACCTGCTTCAGGTATTTCTCGATCGTGCCGTAAGCGGCCGGCGCCTGGGCCAGCATACCGGCGAACCAAGCGCCAACATTCGAGACGTCGACACTTGGGAACAAAGTTTCTTCCTGAGACTGACCCAGAATTAGACTCGGCAGGGGTCTGAGAATGAGCATTCGGCCCAACCACGCTTTGAAAACGTTGATAGGGTTATTTTCAGGAAACTGCTGAATGATGGGCAGAGCCACAAGATGCCAATCGATCGTAAATGTGGCTTCCGGCGAATTACTCCTAGTCAGATGTACTGTTGCCAATTCCCGGCTATAAATTGCCTTGCCGCCAGCCGAAAGCTTCTCTGAGCTAACCCGAAGCTCTCTGAAACCCTCCGGAAGCTCAAAAGCAACCTCGTACCCGTAGGTCTGTTTTTCCAGTTCGACCTCTAACTCGAACCGGATGGGAACCTCCGCGCGGCCTCTGGCAAAGTCCTTTGACTTCACGAGTTCGCCTACTCGATTAGTCCCGCGGGCTATTCGCTGCAGAATTTCGAGAGCAAGCCCTACCGTCGTCTTACCTGCTCCATTGCGCCCGATTAGAAGCATCGAAGAACGACCTCGAATCGGCAGCTCGAAGTTCTCCAAGCAGCGGAAGTTATGAATATAGAGGCGCTTGATCACAGAATGACATTATACGACCACCTCACGACCCAACCGGCAATCCTCGATTATTCTCACCTTGCCGGAACCGCTCTAGCCAACTACGAGCCGCCTAGGGGTGTCGATCTACCCAGGCCTACCGCCCGTGGTCTCAGCGCGCCTTTCGCCGACCTGCCTTCGCAGCGCAACCCCCGATTCGCTCAACCTTGTGTCACCTTATCCGCGATAATAGGCCAGGGGTAAGATTTTGAAATCCGGATTCGTCGCCATCCTCGGCCGGCCCAACGTGGGCAAAAGCACTCTCCTCAACGCCCTCACCGGCGAAAAGGTGGCCATTGTTACGGCCAAACCGCAGACCACGCGCAACCGCATCCTCGGCGTAGTTGAAGTGCCCGCGCGCAAGGGCCGGCACCCGGCCGCGCAAATCGTCTTCGTCGACACGCCCGGCGTTCACAAGCCCGGCTCGCAGCTCGATCGCCGCATGTTGCAGGAGGTCCACGAAGCCCTTGAAACCCGCGACCTTGTGCTGGTGTTGATGGATGCCACGCGCCGCATCCAGCTCGGGGAAGAACCTGCGGGTGCCTCGGGTCTCGATTCTGAAACCCGGGAGGCCAAGCAGACCTTGCCCGCAAGCGCTCATAAGAGGCACAGGTCTGCTGCCCAATCCAGCGAAGACGAACTCCTCTTCTCCCTCATCCGCAAGCTCGACTGCCCCGTCTTCCTTGTCCTCACCAAGATCGACCTGGTCCGCAAGGACCATCTCCTCCCGCTCATCGAGTCCCTCACGCGCCAATACAACTTCGCGCAAATCATCCCCGTAAGCGCGCGCAAGCGCGACGGCCTTGACGTGCTTGTACGCAAAATCGTCGAACGCCCTTCCCACCGGCGAGCGCTATTACCCAAAAGACCAATACACCGACCAGCCCCTGCGCTTCATGGTCGCCGAGCTCATCCGCGAAAGCATCCTCATTGAAACCGGCGAGGAAGTCCCCTACGCTTCGGCGGTCGTTATCGAAGAGTTTGAAGAGCCAGAAGCGCAGCCCAGGGCCGGCAGAAAACCGCTCACGCGCATAGCCGCTGCTATCTACTGCGAACGCGATGGCCAGAAGGCAATCCTGATCGGTAAGGGCGGATCGAAGCTCAAAGAAATCGGCACCGGCGCGCGCCGCAAAATCGAGTCTCTGCTCGGCACGCGTGTCTATCTCGAACTCCATATCATCGTCGAGCCCGGCTGGCGCGAGTCCAGCGCCTTCGTCCAGTCCCTCGACTGGCGCAATCAGTTGGAGAAGCTGGGCGTGAATCAGGAACATGAAGAATCTGCCGGTGAAGAGGACGCTCCGGAGCGCAAAGGCTGACGCGAAGTATTTGACTTACTGAGCCCCGCGGAGTGAATTCCTCCTTCAGCAAGCGCATTCATGCTCCGGTCAGCCGCGCAAGTTCACCCACCACGACGGCCAGTTCATCCACCATTCGGCCTCCCAGCCGCGCCTGAAAAATCGCGAGCAGTTCCCTGAGGTACCAAAGCTGTTCATTTGCGCCGCGCTTGAACCTCTTGAAAATCTCCGGTCCAATCTCCTTGAAATCGTCCAGAATCGCCCTCGCGTTGTAAAGCTTGTCGGCGGCAGAGATAAGAAGCTCATCTTCCGGCGCGCTGCGCAGATGCTCGAGGTACTTTCGCTTGCGCTCCTCCCATCCTTCTTTCTTGTTGTGATCCTCGGCAAGAGTGTCGGAAAGGCCCTCGACCATCCGCGCCACATTGCTGCCGAATTCCTTCCTCACAGCCTCTAGCTGCAGCGCCCCGCCGTGATCCTCGACCACGTCGTGAAGAAGAGCGGCGATCACCATGTCCTCGGTCACCGGGATCGCGCGCCCGGCCTCACCCATCACCAGTGCGGCAACTCCCAGCAAATGCGCCATGTAGGGAATTCGGGTCCCCTTGCGAAACTCCGTGTGGAGTTCGCGCGCATACTCAACTGCTTTTGTGAACCGGGCGGTCAGAAGCAGGCGATCACCTTGCTCATTCATCATTCTTCACCTCAAGCGATTAGAGCATTTTTAATTCACATATCGACATTGCTGCATCGTGCAAGGCGGCTTCTTCTCACGGAAAAAGCCACTTGGCATCCCGGTTTCTGTAGAGAGCAGAATCGACAATGCTGTAGGCCCCGGCAGGGGCTATGGACGCCTGCACGCCGGAATGCACCAAGCAGTAGCTTCTCATGTCTTTGGGAGTGAGGCGTCGGGAGAGTGGTATGAATTAGCCGCTGCAGCGAATGAAAATCCGCGTGCGCCTGACACGTCAGCGGAGGATTTTGAAAGCTCCCGGAGCTGCCGGCTTCGCGCCGTAGTCGGAATCGAATCCAAGCTGCAGCTTTGCAGCCTCTGACATCATGTCCGGGCTCCAGGGCGGATCGAAGACCACATCCACCTTGACCTCGCTCACCTCAGGCAGAGCGGCCAGCTTGCGCTCCACCTCGGCCTTGATCACGTCTGACATGGTGCAACCCGGCGCGGTCAACGACATCCGCACCTCAACCCGCTTGCCGCCCTCCACCGGAACCGCCGCAGCTGCATAGATCAGGCCAAGGTCCACAATATTGACTGGAATCTCCGGGTCGCGCACCGTTTTGAGCTGCTGCCAGATCATCTCGTCGCGGAACGGTCCGGAAGCCGGCGCGATGTCCATGTTGGATTCAGGGTTTGTCATGGCTCGTGCCGCATCACTCCGTCGAAACCGCTTCCTGCTTGCCTTCGAGCGCCGATTGCAGCGTGTGCCAGGCCAGCGTCGCGCATTTCACGCGCGCGGGAAACTTCGACACGCCGGCAAACACCTTCAGCTTGCCCAGATCGTCCGCATGAGCTAACGCGTCTTCATCGCCCGTCACCAGGTGATGAAATTCCTCGAAGAGCTTCACTGCCTCTTCTTTGGTCTTGCCCTTCAACCTTTGCGTCATCATCGAGGCCGATGCCTTGGAAATCGCGCATCCCGACCCCTGGAATCCGATCTCGCGAATGGCGTCGCCCTCGTAGTCGATATACACCGTGCAGCGGTCGCCGCACAGCGGGTTATATCCCTCGGCGTGCCGATTGGCCGACTCCAGCCTGCGATAATTGCGCGGCGCCTTGCTGTGTTCCAGAATTACTTCCTGATAAAGCTCGCTCAGTTCGCCATGTCCGCGTCACGCAAACACCTCGCGCGCCGCCTGGATGCCCTCGACCAGCGCGTCAACCTCTTCCTTCGTGTTGTACACGGCAAACGACGCCCGCGCCGTAGCGGGAATGCCAAACCGCTCCATCACCGGCTGCGCGCAGTGGTGCCCGGTGCGAATCGCGATGCCTTCGCGGTCGAGAATCGTTCCCAGGTCGTGCGGATGCACGCCGTCAAGCACAAATGAAAGCGCGCCGGCCCGCTCACTCGCCGTCCCGATCAACCGCACACCGGGGATCGCGCCAACCGCCTCGGTCGCGTAGGCCAGCAGCTCGTGTTCGTGCGCCGCAATCCTGTCCATGCCAATGCCGCCGATGTATTCAAGCGCCGCGCCCAGCGCGATGGCGCCGGCAATGTCGGGCGTGCCCGCCTCGAACTTGAAGGGCAGAACGTTGTAGGTCGTCTTCTCGAACGTCACGGAGCTGATCATGTCGCCGCCGCCCTGATACGGAGGCATGGCCTCGAGCAGCGCGCGCTTGCCATAAAGCACGCCGATTCCCGTCGGCCCATACACCTTGTGGCCGCTGAATGCGTAGAAATCGCAATCCAGCGCCTGCACGTCCACGGCAAAATGCGGCACGGCCTGCGCTCCATCCACCAGCACCGGAACCCCGCGCCGATGCGCCATCTCAATCATCTCGCGCAGCGGATTCACCGTTCCCAGCGCATTCGAAACGTGCGTCACGGCAACCATCTTCGTCCGCGGCCCGATCAGCTTTTCAAATTCGTCCAGCCGCAACTCGCCGCGGTCGTCAATCGGCGCAACCCGCAGGTGCGCGCCTTTCTCCTCGCACAGAATCTGCCACGGCACAATGTTCGAGTGGTGCTCCATGGCCGTGATCAGCACTTCGTCGCCCGCCGCCACATGCGTGCGCCCGTAGCTCTGCGCCACAAGGTTGATGGCCTCGGTCGCCCCGCGCACAAAGATGATCTCGCGCGTATCGCGCGGCGTGCAGGAACCGCTTCACCGTCTGCCGCGCGGCATCGTGCGCCTCGGTCGCGCGCATGCTCAGCGTGTGCACGCCGCGATGGATGTTGGCGTTCAGACTGCTCGTAGTAGCGCGCAATGGCGCTCGATCACCGCGCGCGGCTTTTGCGAAGTGGCTGCGTTATCGAGATACACCAGCTTCTTGCCGTGAATCCGCTGGGCGAGAATCGGGAAATCGCCGCGGATCTTTGCGAGATCGAGAACCGGCGCGGCAGATCCGCGCGGCAAGGTTCGTGGGCCACGCGCGCCAGCGGCTTGTGGGCGAATTGATGGGCGGCTGCCGTCATCCCACTTCCTCCCAACTCTGTGCTTCCTCCTGCGCGTTATCCTCCGCCGGCGCGGCCGAAGCGGAAGTCTTCCGGCTCCGCGCCAGCTCCGTCAGCCTTTCGCGAATCAGCCCTTCCGCAAACTCCCGCGCCGCCGGCTCCTTCATGCGGTCCAGGCACTCCGCGGCAAAGGCATAGAGCAGCATGTTCCGCGCCTCAGCCTCCGAGAATCCGCGCGAGCGCAGGTAAAAGAGCTGCTCTTCTTCAATCTGCCCGATCGTCGCGCCGTGCGTGCACTTCACGTCGTCGGCGTGAATCTCCAGCTGCGGCTTGGTATCGATGCGCGCATCGTCCGAAAGCAGCAGATTGCGATTGGTCTGCTTGGCGTCGGTCTTCTGCGCGTCCTTGTGCACCACGATGCGCCCGTGAAACACGCCGCGCGCCGCGTCATCCAGAATGCCGTTGTAGAACTGGCGGCTCGAGCACTGCGGCTGCGCGTGCTCCACCATCATGTAGTTGTCCAGATGCTGCCGTCCCGCGCCCACGAACAATCCGTTGATCAGGCACTCGGCGCCTTCGCCGGCCAGCACGGGGTGCACGTTGTTCCGCACCAGCCCGCCGCCCAGCAGAATGGAGTGCGACGATACATTTGTGCCGCGCGCCTGCTCCAGGCGCAGCGTGGACACGTTGAAGGCGGCAAGATTCTCGCGCTCCACCAGGAAATGCGAAACCACGGCATCCTGTCCGGCCACCAGCTCCGTCACCGCGTTCGAGAATGCAGCCTCGTCGCCGATCGAAACATAATCCTCAATCACCGCCGCCTGGCTCGCCGCCTCCGCCACAATCAGCGTGCGCGGATGCGTCATGATCTCCGCCCCTGCGCCCGCCGACACATACAGCAAATGCACCGGCTGCTCGATCACCGCCCCGCGCCGAATGCGCAGATACGCGCCATCCTCCCACAGAGCCGTATTCAATGCCGCAAACACATCGCGGCGCACGTCGGCATACCGGCCCAGATGCTGCTCAATCCCCGTCGGCGCGCAGCCATCCGGAGCGTTGCCAGCACGATCCCGGCCATGCCGCAATCGATCGCCCGCGCCAGCGAGCAAATCTCCAGGCCCTGTGGCAAATTCCGCACATCCGAAAGCTCCGGCGCAAAGTGCCCATTCACAAACACAAGCTGGCAGGCTGCGCCCGCCACGCGGAACTTCTCGATCTCCTCGGCCGAAACCGCCACGCTGCCCTTCGCCGCGCGGCTGAACGGCAGTCCGCGCCAGCGCCGCGAGATTGGTAAACCGCCAGTCCTCGTCGTGCGTGGTCGGGAATCCCTTGGCGAAGAACCGCGCCCATGCCTCTTCGCGCAGTTGCCGCAGCCACACCGGGTCGCGCTCCTGCCGCAGCGCGATCAATTCGCCATACGCTTCAAGATATTTTTCCAGCCGTCCTGTCGCCGTCGCCATGCTCTTCTCGCTTCCGCCTTTTCCTGACCTGACCGCTCATGCAGGCAAAGCCTGCGCCGCATCTGCCTCCGCCCAGCCGTAGCCCTTCTCTTCCAGCTCCAGCGCCAGCTCCGGCCCGCCCGAGCGCGCGATCTTTCCGTCCACCAGCACATGCACGAAATCCGGAACGATGTAATCCAGCAGCCGCTGATAGTGCGTGATCACCAGGAACGCCCGGTCCGGGCTGCGCATCGCGTTCACGCCCTGCGCCACAATCCGCATCGCATCGATGTCGAGGCCGGAATCGGTCTCATCCAGAATGGCCAGCTTCGGCTCCAGCATCGCCATCTGCAGAATCTCGTTGCGCTTCTTTTCGCCGCCGCTGAAGCCCTCATTCACTGAGCGGTTCATCAGCTTCTCGTCCATCTCCAGCAGCTTCAGCCGCTCCTTGTAGAGCGGCAGAAAATCCATCGCGTCCAGCTCGTCCTCGCCGTGGTATTTGCGGATCGCATTCATCGCCGAGCGCAGAAAATACGCGTTGCCGATTCCCGGAATCTCCACCGGATACTGGAACGCCAGAAACACGCCCTCGCAGGCCGCATCTTCCGGCTTCATCTCCAGCAGATCTTTGCCATCGAACAGAACTCTGCCGCGCGTCACCTCGTAGGTCTCGCGCCGCGCCAGCACCGCGCCAGCGTGCTCTTGCCCGAGCCGTTCGGGCCCATGATGGAATGCACTTCGCCCGCATTCACCGTCAGATTCACGCCCTTCAGAATCTCGTGGCCATCCACCGTGGCGTGCAGATCTTCAATCTCTAACAAAGCCATTCGTTCTCCTCTCCGTTCTTGCTGACTTGCCAACTCGCTGACTTGCTGACTCGCTGCTTCCTACCCCACGCTGCCTTCCAAACTCACGCCCAGCAGCTTCTGCGCTTCCACCGCAAACTCCATCGGCAGTTCCTTGAACACGGTCTTGCAGAATCCGTTCACGATCATTGAAACCGCATCTTCGGTCTTCAGCCCGCGCTGCCGCAGATAAAACAGTTGGTTCTCGCCGATCTTCGAAGTCGAAGCCTCGTGCTCCATCCGCGCCGTCGAATTGCGCACATCGATATAGGGGAAGGTGTGCGCGCCGCAGCGGTCGCCGATCAGCAGCGAGTCGCATTGCGTGTAGTTGCGCGCGCCCGTCGCGCCCTTCAGGATCTTCACCTGCCCGCGATAGGTGTTCTGCCCGTAGCCCGCCGAGATGCCCTTCGACACGATCGTGCTGCGCGTGTTCTTGCCGATGTGGATCATCTTCGTGCCCGTATCGGCCTGCTGGCGGTTGTTGGTCAGCGCCACCGAATAAAACTCGCCCACCGAGTTGTCGCCCTGCAAAATGCAGCTCGGATACTTCCACGTAATCGCCGATCCCGTCTCCACCTGCGTCCACGAAATCTTCGAGTTCACGCCCAGGCACTTGCCGCGCTTGGTCACGAAGTTATAAATTCCGCCGCGCCCTTCCTTGTCGCCGGGGTACCAGTTCTGCACGGTCGAGTACTTGATCTGCGCATTGTCCAGCGCCACCAGCTCCACCACCGCGGCGTGCAACTGGTTCGTGTCGCGAATCGGCGCCGTGCAGCCTTCCAGGTAGCTCACGTACGCGCCCTCGTCGGCAACAATCAGCGTGCGCTCGAACTGCCCCGTCTCCGCCGCGTTGATGCGGAAGTAGGTCGAACAGCTCCATCGGGCAGCGCACGCCCTTGGGCACGTACACAAACGATCCGTCGGTAAACACCGCCGCATTCAGCGCCGCGTAAAAGTTGTCGGTATGCGGAACCACCGTGCCCAGGTACTTCTTCACCAGCTCCGGATGCTTCTGCACCGCCTCTGAAAACGAGCAGAAGATCACGCCCATCTCCGCCAGCTTGCCCTTGAACGTGGTGGCCACTGAGACGCTGTCGAACACCGCGTCCACGGCCACGCCCGAAAGCCGCTTCTGCTCATCGAGCGGAATGCCCAGCTTTTCATAGGTGCGCAGCAGCTCCGGATCGATCGCGTCCAGGCTGTCGACAACCGGCTTCTGCTTCGGCGCCGAGTAGTACACGATGTCCTGGTAGTCGATGGGGGCAATAGTCAGGTTGGCCCACTTCGGCGCGCCCTCTTCCCGCTCCATCTTCGACCAGTGGCGCAGCGCGTTCAGCCGCCACTCCAGCATGAACTCGGGCTCGCCCTTGCGCGCGGAGATCAGCCGGATCGTCTCTTCATTCAGCCCTTTGGGGACACGGTCTTCGTCAATCTCGGTGACGAAGCCCCACTTGTAATCCTGCTCTGCAAGATTGCGAATTGTATCGACACTAGCGCTCATTTGACCTCCGCCGGGTTCGGTCTTAAAGTGCCCAGACGCCCCACGCTTTCCCGATGGCGTCTTCCGGCTCTTTGCCGCTGCGCGGATCGCGCGAGGAAGCACGCAATCCCCATTCCCGCAATATAGGACTCTTTTAGTCCTATATTAAATTGAGTGTACCCCCGAACCCATCCGTTTACAAGGCCGGCAGGAATCGGGTCGGTTCTCTTTGGATGTGTTTTGAAGGATTCGGGATTCAGCCTTCAAAATCAGCCAAATAAGGATTCTTGCAGCCTCGCACATCAATCGAGCGCCAAAGCTTAGTAACGGAGGGCTTTAGCCGGCTTGCCGAAGAGCTCGTTCGGGGCGGCAGGCCAGGTTGTTGGACCGCGGCCCACTAAGCTTCCTAGTTTCAAGACGGCCTGTAGGCCCTGAGGCATGTTTTTCGGGGATCTGACCGAATTTCCGGCTTTGCCCGCAGGCCGGCAATGTCTCTGCTACCGCTCCCCAACCAGGAGCCTGAAAATTCTTCTCTGCAACAGATTCTGTTGGAGATAACGACCGGAGATCTGGCTCAGTGGAAATTGTTCTTATGCCGCGGCCCCGGTTCGCGAATCCGGCTGGCCTCAAAGCTCACGATCTTCCACTCCCCCTGCTCGTCCCGGATGTAGACGCGCGTATACCGGTAGCTCCCGCTCACGTCATTGCCTTCGGCGTTCGTGCCTTGCACATCGGCAAGGGAGGTCACAACTGCCGTCTTCTCATAAAAGCGCACTTTGCGCTCGGAAATCGTGAGGGAGGTGATGCGCCTCCCGCCTGCGCGGAGCCTGGCCAGCGTCTGGTGCTTGTCTTCGATGGTGCCGTTAGCGGTGATGCCTATGTAATCGTCGGCCAACAGGGCATCCATCGCCTTGGTGTCCGAGTTCAGAATGGCGTTGCGCCAATCGTCCTCGAGCTGGTCGATCTCGTGGCGGTTCTCGTGCTTTTGCGCCAGGGGCATTCCGGCATAGAGCGGAATCGCACACGCCGCAAGAGCAACGGCCGTGGCAATCGCCCACCCGGCTTTCAGGAACCGAATGTGGTACGGGGCTCAATCGATGCGGTTGCAGAACCCGGCATACGCGTCAACGGTATCCCTGAAACGGTGCGCTGGTCAAATGGAAATCTCATAAAGGTGCATCCAGCACTTCTCACTAAGTACCATGCAGCAACTTGCTATCCGGTACCGGCCGTCACCTTGGACGCGATCGCAGGGCGTAATCGGGAGCAATCCGGCCAGAGGCCTGTGCCGCTCCGTGCCCATCCTCTTTATAATCCTTAGCCTACGGCGATCCAGAGTTGCTATGCCCTTGACGTCGGTGCAAGGTCGCTGCTCCAGTTGATCGCATCGACTTAGCGGATGAGGCTCCGGGTTACAGCATCTCTGGTTTTGCGTCAGGCCTTCATGCGCTCCAGCGTCTCGGCAAACTCGGGCAGCACCATGGTTTGCTCGCGGTCGGGACCGGTGGAAACCATCCCGATCTTTGCCCCGCTCTCGCGCTCCTGAAAGCGGAGGTACTCGCGCGCGGCCTGCGGCAACTTGTCGAACTCGGTAATGCCCTCCGTCGATTGCGCCAGCCCTTCAGCGTCGTATAGCGCGGCTTGATGCGCTCCAGGCCCTGCACATCGGCGGGAATTTCGTCTGCTGACCTTCCCTCCGATCTCGTATCCAATGCACACCGGAATCTCTGCCAGCTCGTCCAGAACGTCCAGTTTCGTCACCACCAGCCATTCCGCGCCATTCACCTGGTTTGAGTAGCGCAGCAGGGGAATATCCAGCCAGCCGCAGCGCCGCGGCCTTCCTGTTACCGCACCGTACTCGTTGCCGCGCGCCCGCAGCGCATCGCCTGCGGCGTCGTGAATCTCGGTCGGGAACGGTCCCCCGCCCACGCGCGTCACATAGGCCTTGGTCACGGAGATCACGGTCCCGATCGCCGTCGGCCCCACGCCGGTTCCCGTCGCCGCTCCGCCCGCCGTCGCTGAGGACGAAGTCACAAACGGGTACGTCCCGTGGTCGATGTCCAGCATCGTCCCCTGCGCGCCCTCGAACATCACGCTCCCGCCTTTGGCCAGGATCTCGTTCAGCAGCCTGCCCGTATCGGCAACCAAAGGCCGCATCTGCTCCGCCGCCGCCGCGTACTCGTCGTACATCTTCGCGGGGTCCAGCGGATCGGTGCCGAACAGTGCGTGCGCAATGGCGTTCTTCTCTTCGCAGGCTGCCTCAATGTGCGTCTTGAGCAGCGCCGGATGCAGCAGATCCACAACGCGCAGACCGCTGCGCGCCATTTTGTCCTCATACGCCGGCCCGATGCCCTTGCTCGTGGTGCCAATCTTCTTGCGCCCCGGTGCGGTTTCGGCCGCCAGCTCAATCATGCGGTGGTAGGGCAGGATCACCTGCGCGCGATTCGACACAAACAGCCGGCCATCGATGTCCAGTCCCGTCTTGCGCACCCGGGCCACTTCATCCAGGAAATAGATCGGATCCAACACCACACCGTTGCCAAGAATGCCTTTGCATCCCGGCCGCAGCACGCCGCATGGAATCAGTTGCAGGACAAACTTGTGATCTCCAATGACGACCGTGTGCCCGGCGTTATGTCCGCCGGCGTAGCGCGCGACCGCGGAAAACCGCTCGCTCAGCACGTCAACGATCTTGCCTTTGCCTTCGTCGCCCCACTGGGCGCCCAGCACTACAGCCGTCTTTGCTCGCATCGCTGTCCCTTGATTCCCCATGCCGATCCACACACACCTACCCGCCGCAGCAAGCGATCAGGGCCGCCGCGCGCGGGCGCAGTTTTTGATTGCGGTTCACCACCCCGCAACCTCTTCGATTTTAAACCATGGGTACATCAAGGCCAGATCAACGCTGCCGTAAGTCTCAACATAAGCGCGCCGCTGCGGCTATCTGCCTTAGGGCCGGCAACACGTCGCCCGATCTTATTGGATCCGATCCCGGCTTCCCAAAGCTAAAGTAAAGTCTACGGTACAACGCATAGATACCATCATAGGTGGCGCGCTCCGCCGGATCAGGATCGACGGTCCGGTATTTCGGGCAAAGAATCTCCTGCGCCTCCTCGACAGTTTTGAAAGTTCCTGCGGCAAGGAATGCAAAGATAGCCGAGCCAAGGCTTGTGACTTCATCCTGCGGGACCAGCACCGGCTTTCCGAATACGTTGGCATAGACCCGGTTCAGTGTCTCGTTCTTCTGTGGAATGCCGCCGCCGTTGATCACTCTCCGAATGGGCACGCCATGCTCAGCCATGCGCTCAAGAACGATGCGGGTATGAAACGCCGCGCCCTCAATGGCAGCGAAGAGTTCATCCTGCGCCGTATGGGTAAGATTCCAGCCAAGCGTCATACCGCCCAGTGCCGCATTGACGAGCACAGTGCGGTCTCCGTTGTCCCAAATCAGCCGGAGTAGCCCGGTCTGTCCCGCGCGGTAGCTCTCCAGCCCTCGTGACAAATCAGCGACTTTGGTGGCGGCGCGGCGTGCAATGGCCTCGAAGACATCGCCAGTGGCTGAGAGCCCCGCCTCGATGCCGTAGTAGCCTGGATGAATCGAGCCTTTCACAACGCCGCAAACGCCTGGGATTAACTCCGTTTCTTTGGCCATCGCCATGATGCACGTTGACGTGCCCACCACGTTGACGACATCGCCTTCCCGTATTCCGGCGCCGATTGCGTCCCAGTGCGCATCGAATGCTCCGAAGGGAATGGGTATTCCGGGGCGCAGGCCCAACTTCGCCGCCCACTCGGGGCACAGGTGGCCAGCGATCTGATCCGAGGTGCAGTAGCGCCCACGAAGCTTGGCGTGCACGCCGGTAAGGAGCGGATCTATCTTTGTCAGGAAAGTTTCTGACGGTAGTCCGCCGAATTTAGGGTTCCACATCCACTTATGGCCCAGCGCGCAGACACTGCGCGGAAGCATTGCGGGGTCTTTGATGCCGCAAAGCAACGCCGCAACCATGTCGCAGTGTTCGAGCGCGGCGGCCAGTTGCGTGCGGCGGTCCGGGTTATTCCTCAGCCAGTGCAGCAGCTTTGAGAAGCCCCACTCGGAGGAGTAGACGCCGCCGCACCATTGAATGGCTTCGAGTCCTTCGCGCTCCGCAGTTGCCGTGATCTCCGCTGCCTCGCGTTTGGCGCGGTGATCGCACCACAGATAATAGTCGTCGAGCGGCTGCAGCGCTTCATCTACAGGGATCATGCTTGTGCCCGTAGTATCGAGGGCGATGGCTTCGACATCCTCTCCGGAGACGTTGGCCTGTTCGAGGGCCTTCCGCGTCGCCTCCGCAAGCGCACGCATATGCTCGGCATGCGACTGCGTTGCGTGGTCCGGATCCTCTTTCTTGCGAACCAGTGGATAATCTGCCACGGCTGAGCCAAGCCTTCCGCGATGGCTGTCGACGATGGAGACGCGCACGCTCAGGGTTCCGAAGTCAACGCCGGCTACAATGGCCATGAACTACCTCCCAGGTTCTCTTCGCCGAATATCCGTTGTCCGGTTCTGAACCGGACCAAGGCATTTTCCAAGATGACGGGCACCCCCGGAACGCCTGATCCGATTGCAGTGATACAGCACGCCCATTCAGGTGGAAATAGACCGTCGGGCTTCTTCCAACAGCTCGCCGATTCGTCCGACATCGGCAACTGTTATATCCGGCTGATTGGTCAGGCCGGCGGCCTGCGATGCGGTGGTTTCCCCAGTCAGGACGAGAGCTGCCGGGACACCGGCTTCCCGGGCCATTTTCATATCCGTGTAGACGCGATCGCCCACCATCAGCATCTGCTCCGCAGGGCAATGGAGACGATCGCACAATTCAAGTAGAATCGATGGGTTCGGCTTCCCGAACACAATAGGATGCCTGCCTGTAGCTGCCGTCAAGCACGCGCAAAGGGAACCGCAATCCACCAGAATTGTGGGCTCATCGGTAGGACAGACAAAGTCGGGGTGAGTCGCCAGGAAGGGCAATCCGGTACTGATCCAGTAGGCGGCGCGGCACAGGCGTTCGTAGGTCAGCGTGGTGTCGAAACCCACCACCACAGCTTCCGGCGCATCCCAATTTACGGCAAATCCAGCGTTCGACAAACTCCTCGACCAGGGACCGAGTGCCCAGAACTGCAAGAGTTCGGACCAACGGCAAGTGGCTGTGCAGATAAACGATTGTGGACTCGGAAGGCGTGTAAATCTCCGATGCGCGGGCTTCAATGCCCAGCCTCTTCAGTTTTGCTACATAGCCGGCCTTGCTAAGAGAAGTGTTATTGGTGAGAAATGTGTAGCCGATTCCCAGACTACGCAGGCGTTCCAGGAAGGGCAAGGTATGCGCGAAGAGCCGCTGGCCACGGTACAGCGTGCCATCCATGTCGAGAACCACGTGGCGCACACGCGAGAGGTCAATCACTGCAGGTCTTCTCCTTCAAGCGGCCACGGTCCTTGAGGGCTGAATAGATGATCGAGCGCTGAGTCGAATACGCCCAGCCGCTCGACGAGATCGAGTATAGTGAAGCGGCGCCGCATATAGCAGCACTGCTGATAACTCAAGCGCAGGCGCGCCCGTGAAATGCCGATCTGGCCGGGATCGAAGGGACAGCCGGCGCGGCGCAGCATGTCGCGTACTTCGCTGAACGGGATTAATTGCGCCATGAGTTTTGAACGGAGTTCTCCCCAGTTTTCTTGAAGCCGCTTCAACTGGACGCGAAGAGTCTCCCGGGAGACATATTTGGCCCGGGTTTCTTCTCTCGCTCTGTTCTTGAGCGCCCCGGAACCGAACAGCTTGTGTATTCTCTCCTCCAGTACCTCCATAGAGGGCCAGGCACCGACAGCGTCTCCAATGTGGAAAGTGTCCAGGTCCATGTGCAACAAGCACTCATAAAGCGCAAGCGAAGCCAGGACGCCGATCCCCACCTTAAAGCCGTGCGAAGGAGCAACGGCATTGAATGTGTGATGTTGCATATCCCAGAGATGGCTGAACTGGTGTTCGGCGCCCGATGCGGGCCGGCTGGACAGCGTTGACTGCATCGCGAATCCACTCATCACCAGTCCGTGAACCAGGTGGCGGAGGGCCGAAGGGTCCATGGCTGAAATCGCGTCCGGTGAGCCAATCCAGGAGCGCAGCGGGCCTTGCACGGTTTGCCAGGCCTGTAGGTCAATCGGCTCTATCCCTGCCGCATCCGCCAGAATCCAGTCTGCGCCAGCCACGACTTTGGCCACCAAATCTCCATAGCCCCAGGCATTCATGCCCATGGGAGCCTGGGCGATGATATCCAGATCGGCCAATATGGCCCATGGGGCGGGACAATCAATCGTCTCTTTCGATCCGTCTGTGGTAATGGATGCGCCGAAGGCGGCATAGCCATCCATGGAGGCCGCTGTCGCAACAACCATATACGGACGGTTCGTCTGATAAGCCGCCAGCTTTGTCAGATCGTTGACCGTTCCGGATCCTACAGCGACAGGAATGGCCGCATGGGAGCGGAGCGCCGCCACAAGTTCCCGCACGCACCTGTCGTCGGCATAAACATGCGAACCAAAGACAAACGGTTTCCGCAGCGCTCGATTCTCCCGCAGGAAACTCTCCGCAACGTCCTGTCCAGCGGCTTCATATGTGTTTCCGTCGGCAACGATCAGAGCTTCCTGAGAGCCGAACACGGATGAAAATATGCTCGCGGTCCGATGGCGAACGCCTTGCTCTACCGCAAGGTACCGAGTGTCACGCGCCGCATTCAATGCCCGCTCAATGAGTTCTTGTTCTTTTTCCAATGTGATTCTGCTCACCCGATCATGACTCCAATCCTCTGTCATCAAGTCTCGTATGCATTCACACCGCGGGGCTTAACCCAGTTTGCAACAAATAGTGCCCGAAAGTGCCCACTGTTCGCCGCATCTTGAACGCAGCGCTCCAACCTATTCGCCTCGATCGGCAAAACCGCGGTTCCGGAAGCCTCAACGGGCTTCAGCGGGTCCAGTATTTCATTTCTCCAGGCCTGATGGCATGCCGCAGGGAAGTGAGGCGGCAAGTCGGCGAATCAGCGAATGAGTTGGGGTTCGTGCTTCCCCAGGTTTCAGAGTCGAGATCCGTGGCACCGGGCAAGGGAGAGATTCCCGGCCGCCATATAGCCCCTCGGTAACGCGCACGAGTAATGGCCCTAATGGATTATTGACCGCGGAGTCTCTCTCGGGCCTAATGGGACTCAACTGAGATTTTCCGTGATTCCCCAGTGGGGGGACCGGATTGCTTTCGCTCTTTTCTTTGGCAACGCAATAGCAGGACGCTGCCGCTTTTGCCGAGCCGTTGTATGGAGCAGGTTCCTTGCTAAACTTGAGAGATGTTTGCCCCGATGAAGAGAGCGGGGGGCGTGCGCTTCAGCCGGGCTTTCTTGCCTGGGGTCTTGTGAGAGCCATTTTGCGTGTGAGGGGCGTTCAAGAGAATTAGAAATATGCCATCGAAACAATCCAAACCATTTTTCCACGAGACACTCCCCAACTCCGGCAAGGTTGCCTACTTCTCGATGGAGGTAGCGATCAGTCCATCGATACCGACGTACTCGGGCGGGTTGGGCATACTGGCCGGCGACACACTGCGTTCGGCGGCCGACCTGGGCGTTCCGCTGGTTGCCTTCACGCTTGTGCACCGCAAGGGGTACTTCCAGCAGCATCTGGACGCTACCGGCATGCAGACCGAGGATGTGCAGCCGTGGAACCCGGCGGATTTTTGCGCCGAGGAAGCGGCGCGAGTGACAGTGGCGATTGAAGGCCGGATTGTGACCGTGCGTGCATGGCGCTATGACCTGGAGGGGTGCTTTGGGCACGTAGTACCGATTTACATGCTGGACACGGACCTCGACGAGAATTCCGGCTGGGACCGGGGCCTGACCGATCACCTGTACGGCGGGGACACGAACTACCGCTTGCAGCAGGAGGTTGTGCTGGGGATGGGCGGCACGCGCATGGTGAATGCGCTGGGGCTGCACGCGAATGTCTATCACATGAACGAAGGACATGCGGCGCTGCTGACGCTGGCGCTGCTGGAAAGCCAGCTGGGCGGCGGGCCACAGGGCGCGGCCACGGAAGCGGACGTCGAACTGGTGCGCCGCAAATGCGTTTTTACGACGCACACGCCGGTGCCCGCGGGCCACGACCGTTTTTCGACCGAGCAGGCGATTCGCATTTTGGGGAGCGACCGGACGGCGCGACTGGAGAAGTTGGGGAGTTTTCGTGACGGATTGCTGAACATGACGCTGCTGGCGCTGCGGTTTTCGCGTTACGCGAACGGCGTGGCCATGCAGCACGGCAAGGTGTCGCGCGCCATGTTTCCGGAGTTCAGGATCGACACCATCACCAACGGCGTGCACGCGCCGACGTGGATTTCAGAGCCCGTCGAAAAGATGCTGGACGAGCAGATTCCGGCGTGGCGGCGCGACAATCTTTACCTGCGCAACGCCATCGACCTGCCCGAGGAGAAGATTCTGGCTGCGCACGCGCGGGCGAAAGAGAACTTGCTGGCAGAAGTGGGCTCGCGGACGGGGCTGGTGCTCGATCCCAAGGTGCTGACGCTGGGGTTTGCGCGCCGCGTGGCTACCTACAAGCGCGCCACCCTGCTGTTCACTGATCCGGAGCGGCTGGCGGAGATCGCGGCCAAGGCGGGTGGATTGCAGATTCTGTACGCCGGCAAGGCACACCCGCAGGACGAGCCTGGAAAGGCGCTGATCCAGCAGGTTGTGGCAGAGGCGGGCAAGTACTCGAACACGAATTTGCGGATTGTTTACCTTGAGAATTACGACTGGAAGCTGGGCGCGCTGCTGACCGCGGGCGTGGATGTGTGGGTGAATACGCCGCGGCGGCCGTATGAGGCTTCAGGCACGAGCGGGATGAAGGCGGCGATGAACGGCGTGCCGAGCTTGTCGATTCTGGATGGTTGGTGGATCGAAGGCTGTATCGAGGGCGTGACGGGATGGGCGATTGAGGACGGCGCCAACGATGCAGAAGAAGCGCAGGCGCTTTACCGGAAGCTGGAAACAGCGGTCGTGCCGCTTTATCTTGCGGCGCCGAAGCAGTGGGCGCGGCTGATGCGGACGACGCTGGCTTTCAACGGCTCATACTTCAATACCAACCGCATGGTGAAACAGTACACGCGCAACTCCTACTATCCGATGAAGATGACTGAGGCGGCGAAGGTGGAGGAAGTGGAGTACGCGGACTGAGAGGCAGTGGGCAGTGATCAGTGGTCAGTGATCAGTTCACGGCTTTCATCGCATGCCCGGTAGCCGCTCACGATTGAGTCGAAACCGTTTCCAATGGTCACCACGCGCTTTTTGCGACGAAGCGACCTTTAGTCACTGACAACCGATCACTGTTCTCTACAGCTTGCGGCGCAGGAATTCGAAGATCACGTAGCCGATGAGGGCGCTGACGAGGGCGATGAGGAAGTTGGCGAGGGTGAAGATGTCGTGCACGGCAAAGGCAAGAGTCTTCCCCTTGCCGTTGCTGGCAGTGAACTCGCCCATGAGCAAATTGGAATAGAAGAGGAAATCGATGAACGCGACTTCGACCACCGCTCGCCAGAGCGGGTGAGTTCTCCGGCGTGCGGGAAGCGGCGCCATGCAGCGATGATAACGGCGAAGGACTGGAAAGACCAAGGCTTTTCGAATGGACAGGTGATTGCCGGCAGCGTGGGCGCTGCCGTTACAGCCGGCCTCTCATCCCAGCAAGCCAAAAGCGGACTTGCCGGGGGCCCCTGACTGGAGTCCGGCGCTACGAAGTCCTTGCGAGCTGCGCCAGTCAACGCCACACGGCCTATAATTTCCCTGATGTGATTCCTGCATTTCGATTGCGATTGCGTTCGGCACGGCGGCTCGCTGCCGGCTCGCGGCTGTATGGGTTTTGCTTGCAACGATTTGCGCGCGGGGGCAATCGGGCGCCGGCGGCGGCGGCCAGAGGGCGCCCCGGACGCGACGGGCAACGGCGGTATGGGAGCTTCCTCGGCCAGCCACGGACGCGTGCTGCTGGTGCTGCCCTTTGACAACCGCACCGGCCAACCCAGCCTGGAGTGGATTCGCGAGGCGGCGGCGGATATCCTGAGCACGCGTTTCGCCTCGGCAGGCTTTGAGCCCACAAGCCGCGATGACCGGATGTATGCGCTGGACCACCTGGGTTTGCCGCAGGGCTTTCAGCCTTCGCGCGCCAGCTCGCTGAAGCTGGCGCAGACGCTGGACGCCGATTCGATTGTGGTGGGCAGCTACACGACCGACGGAACCGGAATTGTGGCCGAGGCGAGGCTGGTGGACGTGCCGCAACTGCGGATGACGCCGGAGGTGAGCGCCCGCGGCGAGATGAAGGACCTGATCGCCGTCTTCGGCACACTGGCGTGGAAGCTCACCCGGCAGCTCGACCCCTCGTTCAGTGTGGCCGAGGAAACCTTTGCGGCAGCGGGCAGCGGCATTGCGCTGACGCATTCGAGCAGTACATTCGCGGCATTACGGAACCGGACCAGGCGGAGCGGGTGCAGCATCTGGAGAATGCGGTGAAGCTGAGCCCGGGGTTCGGTCCCGCATGGATGGCGCTGGGCCGGGAAGACTACAACGGCCAGCAGTACCAGGATGCGGCCACGGCATTCGCCAAGGTGGATCGCAACGGTCCCGACGGGCTGGAAGCTGAGTTTTACCGGGGACTGTCGCTGCTGTTTTTGGGCGATTATCCCCATGCCGAACAGGCGTTTGCCGAGGTGGCGCGCGTGTTGCCGCTGGCCGAGGTGGTGAACAACGAAGGAGTGGCCGTGAGCCGCCAGGGCCACGACGGCACGTCGCTTTTTGTTCAGGCCGCGGCAGCCGACCCCAACAGCGGCCGACTACCACTTCAATCTGGCCGTGAGCCTGAAGCGGCACGGGAATTCGCCAGCGGCCGCGAACGAGCTGGCGCAGTGCCTGAAGCTGCGGCCGAACGACAGCGAGGCGCAATCGCTGGCGGCGGAATGGAAGCTGCCGGGAGCAGCGGCGGGGGCGGCCGTTAGCTTGCCCGCCGGCCCGGGCGCAGGCGCCGATCCGCTGGAGCGGATTGTGCGCACCTTTGACGCGGCCGCCTTCAGGCAGGCGGCGGCGATGCTGGACGAGATGAATGCCGGGCGGCTGGCCGCGCTCGCGCCGCGCGAGCGGGCGCGAACCCTCTGCACGCAGGCGAAGACCTATCTCGATCGCGGCCTGCTGCTTGAGGCTGAGCGGCTGTATCAGGCCGCCGTGGCTGCCGACGGCAACAGCGCCGAGGCGCACGCCGGACTGGCTGAAGTGCGCGAGCGCAGCGGCGACGCCGATGCCGCCCGCAAGGAGGCGCATGCGGCCCTGGAACTGGGCCCCTCGGCCAATGCGTATCTGGTACTGGCGCAGTTGGATTTTGCGGCCGGCTCATTACGCGAAGCAGACGCGGAAGCAGGAAATGCGCTGAAGCTGGACCCGGCAAACCCGGCGGCGCAGGAGTTGTTGCGGCGGATTTTGGCGAAGATGGGGCAGAGGTGAAGACGCAGCGGGGTTAGTGGCGCTAGCGGGGTTGTAAAGAAACACCACACCAGAAAGTGCAATTCGGGCCGGGTTTTTGGGGGTTCAGAAGCGAGAGTAGGGCACGGGGCTGAAACGCCATGGCGATGAGAGCCGAGCCACATGCCTGAGCTCAAGCGGCGAGATACCAGCTCCGCTAACTCCGCCAACCCCGCTAACTCCGCTGATTTGAAAGGGGCGAGTGATGGGACAGCGCTTCGTTCGACGGGGAATTGGATACGGGATCGTTGTATCGGCTTTGCTGACTTGCCTGGGGGCGACAAATTGCGAGTCGGCTTTCGCTCAGCAGCCGGTTGCCCAGCAGCCGGTTGTGGACAAGCTGGTTCTCTCCGACACCATTCAGCCGGTGAGCGCGGACGAGCTGACCCGGGCTCTTGCGCGCGCCAACAGCGACGGGTCGCGGGCGCTGTTGATCGAGATGGACACGCCGGGCGGGCTGCTGGACTCGACGCGCACCATGGCTGGGGCGATTCTCGGCTCGCGGGTTCCGGTCATTGTCTATGTGTCTCCGGCGGGCGCGCGCGCGGGGTCGGCAGGATTCTTCCTTCTGGAGTCGGCTGACGTGGCCGCCATGGCGCCCGGCACCAACGCCGGCGCGGCCCATCCCGTGGTTGAGTTTGGCGGCCAGCCCGACGACACGATGAAGCAGAAAATCGAGAACGACGCCGAGGCGTTTCTGCGCTCTTACGTCACGCGGCGCAACCGCAATGCCGAGGCCGCCGCGGCAGCGGTGGAGTCGTCGCACTCCTACACGGCCGAGGAGGCGCTGAACCAGCACCTGATCGACCTGATCGCGAACAACGATGGCGAGCTGCTGAACGCGCTGGAGGGCCGCGAGATTACGCGCATGGATGGATCGAAGGTGACGCTGCATCTGGCGGGCGCGAGGATCGTGCCCATCCGGTCCACGTTGCGCGATAAATTGCTGGGCTGGCTGGTCGATCCCAACATCGCGCTGCTGTTTCTGGTGGGCGGCGCGCTGCTGATCTATCTCGAATTCAACTCGCCCGGCACCATCGTTCCCGGCGCGCTGGGCACGCTGATGGTGCTGCTGGCGATTTTCGCGCTCAATCTGCTGCCCATCCGCTACACCGCAGTGATGCTGCTGGTGGCGGCGATGGTTCTGCTGCTGCTGGAGGCAAAGTTTGGCGCGCACGGCGCACTGGCCATCGCGGGCATCGTGTGCCTGACCTTCGGCATGCTGACGCTGGTGGCTGCGCCGGTGCCGGAGATGGGCGTGAGTCCGCTGGTCGCCATCAGCGTGAGCGCGGCCTTTGGCGCGATTACCGTATTTCTGGTGCGCCTGGTGGTGCGCGCGCGGCAGCGCAAGGCGCGGATTGGCGCCGACGCCATGGTGGGCTGCCCGGCCACCGCGATGGAGGCGCTGGGGCCGCAGGGCCACGTGCTGGTGGAGGGCGAGATCTGGCGGGCCGTGGCCAGCGCGCCGGTGCCCGCGGGAACCGCGTTGCGCGTGGTGGGCCACGACCAGTTGCTGCTGCGGGTGGAACCGGCTGCGGAGCCCAAAGCATAACGCTACTGGAGTACAATCCGTGCTGAGTGAGGAAAGGAAAGTCCAATGTCCATAGGTGATCTGTCGGTTCCCATGTTGATCCTGATCGCCATCGTTGTCCTCTATCTGCTCAACTCCATCAAGATCCTGCGGGAGTACGAGCGCGGAGTGATTTTCCGTCTGGGCCGCGTTCTGGGAACGCCTAAGGGGCCGGGCATCATCCTGGTTTTCCGGCCCATCGACCAGATGGTGCGCCTCTCGCTGCGCCAGGAGGTGCTCGAGGTTCCGCCCCAGGACATGATCACCCGCGACAACGTCACCCTCAAGGTGAACGCGGTGGTGACGCTCTACGTGGTGAATCCCAACGACGCCGCCATCAAGGTCGCGAACTACGTCTACCAGACCTCGCAGTTTGCCCAGACCACGCTGCGCTCGGTGCTGGGCGAGGTGGAACTGGACGAGGTGCTGAGCCATCGCGACAAGCTCAACCTGCGGATTCAGACCATCATCGACCAGCGCACCGAGCCGTTCGGCGTCAAGGTGATCTCGGTGGAAGTGAAGCAGGTGGACCTGCCCGAGCAGATGCTGCGCGCCATGGCCAAACAGGCCGAGGCGGAGCGCGAAAAACGGTCGAAGATCATTCACGCCGAGGGCGAGTTCAGCGCCGCGCAGAGGCTGGTGGACGCGGCCGCGCTGATGGCCACGCAGCCCATGACTCTGCAGTTGCGCTACCTGCAAACCCTGGCCGACATCGGTGTGGAGAAGAACACCACCATCGTTTTCCCGCTGCCGCTGGAGATGATGACGCTGCTCAACAAGCTCGTAGGCCACAGCCAAGCCGGTACTGGAGCAGAAGTAAAACGACAAAAGCCGGTGGCCTGTAGCCAGTAGCGGGGATACTGGTGCTACAAGCTATAGGCTACCGGCTACAAGCTCTGAGCACGTGGCGGCGTGAAGGTCATGAAGGCTGGCGTTTCATAGGCGGCTCATGCGGGGATATTTCGACGACGAGGAACCGGAGGCTGAGCGGCCACGGCGCGATACAGAGCTTACACTCGGCTCGGGCGCGTTGCTGGCCATGTTTTTCGGCCTGGTGCTGATTTGCGGATTGTGTTTCGGGCTGGGGTACGCGGTGGGCCATCACACGTCCTCGCCGGCTGCGGCGACCCCCGCGCAGACGGCCGCTCCCGATCAGGAGCCACTGCAGGGCAATAGCTCCATCCCCAAACCTTCTGCCTTAGCGCAGGCGCCCGTACCGCCGCCGAGCGACGCCGCGCAGACCCCTGCGACGGATGCGGGCGCGAATTCGGCAACAACGCAACAGAGTCCGGCGCCCAGGCGGACAAAGCGGAGCATCGGCGGGAGCGCAACCTGGAACTGCGCAGACGCAGGTGCGGCCTGCCATGCCTGCCGCGGCAAGCACGCCGCAGGTGGCTGCGACGCCCAACGTGCATCCGGCGCTGCCCGCGGTTCCACTGATGGTGCAGATTGCCGCAGTGTCGAACCCGGAAGATGCGAGCGTGCTGACGAGCGCCTTGCGCAAGCGAGGCTATACAGTGACGGCGAGACGCGAGCCGGCAGACGGGCTGATTCATGTGCGCATCGGGCCGTTCACCAGCCGTGAGGATGCCAACCGCATGTGCAATAAGCTCCTGGGCGACGGGTACAACGCAATTATTCAGCCGTGAAAGGCAGCAAGTTAGCGAGTCGGCTAGCGCATGTTTGCCATGGTGGCCTGTAAGTGCTTGAAGGCATTGGAGCGATTTTTGAAGTTGGTCACTACATGAGGCATGGTTGGTTCTCCGGCGGAGAGGGTGGGTCGAGTTGAGTGATGCCGAGAAGGCGGAGCACTTCGGCGGCATGTTTGTTTCCGCGGGTGACGCAGGATTTGCTGCGTTGCTGTCCGAGATCAACTTCAACGGAGCGGATCGTCTCCAAGGCTTGCCAGGCAAAGGGCGTGGACAGTTGGCTGCCGGCGGCGCGCAGAGTTTTCTCCAGGGCGCGATCCAGTAACAAGGCCAGCGCGGCCACGAAGACATGCGCCTGCACCCGCTCATCGGTGTGGTGATAAACAGGCCGGAGCTCGAGCAGGCTCTTGAGATGCGAGAAGCCGCGCTCGACCTCGTTCAGTTCCTTGTAGGTGGCCACAGCCTGAACCGGGGATAGATTGCGCTCCTCAGTCTGGATGACGTACTTGCCCTCCAGGGCCTTTTCCCGGGCCAGGTTGGTGGGATGGTCGAAGAAGTGGAACTTGCCCTGGCGCAGTTCCCAGGCAAAATAACGCTGGCCGTGATGGCGGCGCAGGCGGGTGGCGGCAGCGGCGCCGATCTTGTCGGCTCCCTTCAGTTGCCCTTTGTCCACCTGCGCTTTTAAGGCTTGGAGTTCTTTCCGCGCCCGCTCCATGGTCAACTCCCGCATACTGCGCTCGTAGACTTCGCGCTCTTCACTGTGCACCACGAAGACCCGCACGCCGGCTTGCTTGCCCGCCACCTCGACGACCCGTGTCTGGGGTACAAGGGTCTTCTCTGCGGCCGCGATGCCCACCGGACACTGCTGCCAGTCGGTGCGTCGTTCCGCCCGCTGAATATAGTCGAAGGTGTCCTTGCGATTGCGTCTTTGCAGTCCCAGCAAATAACCCTGCCCGCTCTGCTTGAGCTCGTCCACGTTGCCTATGGTCATCATGCCGCGATCGCCCACGAATACCACACGGTGGAGAGCAAAGCGCTGGTTCAGATCCCTGACCACTTCCAGCACCGTGGTCTGATCCAGACGATTGCCGGCGAAGACGTGATGCGCGACTGGCCATCCATCCATCATCACCACCCCGATCACGATCTGCCGGTGGCGGGGCTTGCCGTCGCGACTGTAGCCGAAACTGTCCCAACTCCGCCGGCCCAGACCCTTCGAAGTAGGTCGAAGTAATGTCGTAGAAGACCAGGTCCGGCTGCAGGCTGAACAGATCGCGCAACTCCAGATACACAGCTTTTTCGATGCGCTCTTTCTCGGCCAGCAAATCGTCCAGGCTTTGGTACCACAGCTGCAGCTGATCGAAGCCTACCTTGACCCGGCCGGACTGTTTCCACACCGGCATCCAGCGGCTGCCCCGGGCCGTGCACACATAGAAATCCTCCAGCCATTGCGCCAGCGCGTGTTCGCTGCCCGGGCGGCTAGCCGGTTGGCGAGCAGGGGAAAGATCCTTTCTGACAGCGGTTGCCCATGGCGCCGCAGAGCCCGACCGGCATCCAGAATCGCGCCCAAGGAGAGTTTCTCGAAAAGATGCCGGGCCACCAAAACCGGTCCCCACGTGGAGGACCGCGGAGCCGCGATGTCCGCGACGGCAACCCAGCGCGGGTTACCCTCCGGCTCGGCCAGCAACCGGATCAAGGCATCCAGATGCGGCCCCAGCAGGTCCTTGCGTCCCAGGTGAGCGACGACGCGCTGCTTGACCTTGTCCCCTTCGCGGAAGGACTCCACCAGGCGGAGATACTCCTGTTGTCCATTGCGTGACTTGACCGAACGCAGGAACATGGCGGCAGTCTCCAGATGACACTACATATATCGCATCAGAGACGCATAATCAATGATCATCTGCGCACATTGTCAAAATATGTTGGCACTACAAATTTTCTCAATTGCAACTGTCGGCGATGATAATACAGGACTTAACTCCTTCCACCCAGCTTTCCATGGCAAACATGCGCTAGGCAGCGAGTCGGCAACGGCCCGGCAGATCTGCCGCTGCTGCATCTGAGTTGTGATCCGGCGTGGATTTGCTCAGGTCCGCATCCATTCCGGCAGACTGGAGGCGATGGAAGCGCGCACGGCTTGCATCAAGTCCTCGCGGGTGGCGTAATCGGAGGGATCCAGGGGCTCGTGGAAGACAATGCGCGCGGTTCCGGGGTGGATGCGCCGGCTGCCCCAGGGAATGATCTTTTCGGTTCCGTAAATCGATACGGGAATGCACGGCGCACCCGAGTCCATGGCCAGGAAAAACGGGCCCCTCTTGAAGGGCAGCATGCGACCGTCGAGAGAGCGCTTGCCTTCAACAAACGTGGTGATGTGCAGTCCCTTGGCGAGCACGCGACGGGCTTGGGCGACACTCTGCTGTGCGGTTTCGACATTGCCCTCGCGCTCTACCGGAATGAATTCACCCAGCTTGAAGGCATAGCCGAGGATAGGAATCTTCATCAGCGAGCGCTTTAAGAAGACCGAGGTGCGGCCGGGCAAGCTGGGGAGGAGCACCGGCGGGTCGAGGTTGGAAACATGGTTGGCCATGAAGATGCACGCGCGGCCGGCAGGCACGTGCTCACGCCCCTCGATACGCACGCGGATGCCGGCCACGCGGAGGGCGGCGCGGGCGATCCAGCAGCCGGCGGCGTAGAGCGGGCCCACGCGGCCGGTGACGAGCGTGAACGGGATGAGGACAACCGCCGCAGGAAGGGCAAGAACGAGGATGGTGACGAAGACAACCAGCGAGAGGATCATGAGGGCTCCGTCATCCACTGCGGCAGACCGGAGGCGATGGCCGCGCGAACCGCCCGCATCAGCTCCTCGCGCGTGGCAAAGCCGGCAGGGTCTTGGGCCTCATGAAAGACCACGTGCGCTACTCCGGGATGAATGCGCAGGCTGCCTTTGCGCAGGATGGTCTCAGTGCCATGGATAGAGACCGGGATGCACGGCGCGCCCGCATCCATGGCAAGGAAGAACGGGCCTTTCTTGAAGGGCAGCATGCGGCCATTGGGCGAGCGGGTGCCTTCAACAAACGTAGTAATGTGGACGCCTTTGGCCAGCACGCGCTGGGCTTCGGCCACGCTGCGCTCCGCGTCGGCGCGGCTGCCCGTGCGGTCGACGGCGATGAACTCGCCCTGGCGAAAGCCGGCGCCGAGGATGGGCAACTGCATGAGCGAGCGTTTCATGAAGGCCGAGGTGCGGCCGGGAACGAGCGAGATGAGCGCGGGCGGGTCGAGGTTGGAGACGTGGTTCGACATGAAGATGCAGGCGCGGTCGCAGGGCACGCGATCGAGCCCTTCGGCGCGGATGCGCACTCCGGCCAGGCGGCAACTCGAAGAGAGCATGAAGCGTGTGGCCTTGTAGAGCGGCAGCACGTTGCCCGTCATCCAGCACCAGGGAATGAACAGGAGCGCCGAGGGAATGCCCAGCAGAACCATGTTGGCGATGAAGATGAGCGACCAGATCATGCGCGCCTCAGGTTGATGCGTCGGGAAAGCGCTCGCGCAGGCGCGCGGGAAGTTTCTCGTAGATGCCGTCGAAGCCGCCATTGGAGAGGATGGCCACCACGTCGCCGGGAGCGAGGCGAGGCGCGATGGCGTCGACGATAGAGTCGGCATCGGGGAACAGCTCGGCCTGGGCGCCTTCGTCGTTGAGGGCGCGAACGACTTCTTCCGGATGCAGGCGCTCGTCCTCAGGGATGCGCTGCTGCTGGTAAACGGCGGCGAGGGCGACGCGATCGGCGAGGCGGAGGCTCTGGACCAGGTCGGACGCGAGAACCTTGCGGCGCAGCGTGTTGGAGCGCGGCTCTAATACTGCCCAGATGCGCCCCGAAGGATAAACGGCACGGAGTGCCCGCAGGGTTTCGCGGATGGCCGTGGGGTGGTGGGCGAAGTCCTCAATGAGGGTGATGCCGCCGATCTCGGCGCTGACTTCGAGGCGGCGCTTGACGCTTTTGAATGTGGCAAGGGCCTCAACGATGGCTTCTTTGCCGATGCCCTGGCCGGCGGCAAGCGCCGCGGCGGCGGTGGCGTTGAGGGCGTTGTGCTCGCCGGCGAGGTTCATCTCGAACTCGGCCCATGCGGCGCCATTGTGAATGACTTCCCAACGCGTACGTCCGCTTTCGTGGCGCAGATTGCGGATGCGCCATTCGGCAGCGTCGCTGAAACCGTAACGGTCGATGCGGCAAAAAGCGTGAGTGATGCATTCGGTCACGTTGGGGCTGCCGTCGTAGGCCACAATGAGGCCGCGGCGCGGGACCAGATTGACGAGGCGCTTGAAGGCAGTCTTGACTTGGTCGAGGTCGGCGTAGATGTCGGCGTGGTCGAACTCTACGTGGGTAAGAATGAGCGCGTCGGGAAAGTAGTGGAGGAACTTGGGGCCCTTATCGAAGAAGGCCGTGTCGTACTCGTCGCCTTCGACAATGAATGTGCCTGTGGGGCGCAATTGAAAGCTGGTTCCGAAATTCTCTGCCACGCCGCCGATGAGGAACGAGGGTTCGAGAGCAGGGTTTTGGCGGGCGGCGACCTGATAGATCCACGCCAACATGCTGGTAGTGGTGGTTTTGCCGTGGGTTCCGGCGACGACGAGAGATTCGCGCCCTAAGAGGAATTCTTCGCGCAAGAGCGCGGCCATGGAGGTAAAGGGAATGCGCTCGTCGAGCACGCGCTCCACCTCAGGATTGCCGCGGGAGAGCGCGTTGCCGATGACAACGAGATCGGGCGCGGGCGAGAGATTCGATTCGGCGTAAGGCTCCATTACGGGAATGCCGAGCGAGCGCAGCAGATCGCTCATGGGCGGATAGGCAGCCTTGTCGGAGCCGGTGATGCGATAACCGCGCAACTGCATGAGGCCGGCCAGCGAGGCCATGGCTGTGCCGCAGATGCCGCTGAGATGGATGTGGCGGGACGATGCGGTCACTTGCTCACCGCCGGTTCGAGCAGATTGAGCCGCGCTTCTTCGCTCACCGTCAGCTCCGCTTCAACGCCGAAGGTGAGTGTGACATTCTGGCGCGAGACGTGGCCCGAGCGCAGGCCGATGGCGATAGGCCCGTCGAAGCCCGAAAGCGCGCTGAGGATCGCCGTCTCGAGGAGATCGGGCGCAGCGCCCGGTGAAGCGCAATCGAGCATCTCGCCGAAGACGATGCCGCAGACGCCTGAGAGCTTGCCGGCGGCGCGCAGTTGCCACAACATGCGGTCGATTTGATAGGGCTTCACGCCTGTGTCTTCAAGAAAGAGCAGCGTGCCTTCAGTGCGCGGCTCCCAGAGCGTGCCCAGCAGCGAAACTAAAATGCTCAGGCATCCGCCATAGAGAGTTCCCTTCACCGCTTTCCGCGCGGAGCCGGGCTTCAATACGCGCAAACCTTCGGCTGCGCCTACGCTGTAGGGCTCGCCTTTTAATGCCGCACGGAAACTGTCCAAATGTATCCCGTCTTGAAGATAAAAATCCGCGGCCAGCATGGGGCCGTGAAAAGCGGGCAGGCCCCACTCATCGAGCAAGTGCAATTGGATGCCGGTCAGATCGCTGTAGGCAAAGAAGGGTTTGGGGTTGTCGGCGATGATTTCAAGATTGAACCCGTCGAGCAGGTAATTCGATCCGTAGCCGCCGCGCAGGGCCATGACGACGCTGGTGTCCGGATCGGCAAAAGCCGCGTGCAGATCGGCGAGGCGCTGAGCGGGAGTTCCGGCAAAGTAGAGCGGCCCGTTCTGGAGCGCGTTTTGGCCTGGCTTGGGTGTAAAGCCGAGCAAACTTAGCGCAGCCAGGCCAAGCTCAACGCGCTCAGGTTTCGCCGGTGAAGCTGGCGCGACGATGCCGATGGCGGCATTCGAGGCGACGGCCGGCGGTTTCATCAAGCGCGCCATCTCACCATGCCTCGCCGCGCGCAATGAGTGCTGCCGTTCCAGTCAGATGCAATTCACTCCCAGGTCCGCTCCATGCAATGGTTTGCGCGCCACCGGGAGCGACGACGGTGAGCGGCGAAACGCAGCGGCGCAGCGCAAGCACCGCGGTGGCGGCGGCCGAAGCGCCGGTGCCGGAAGAGGTGGTGGGACCGACGCCGCGCTCGAAGATGCGAATCTCGATCTCGCGCTCGCTCACAATGCGCACAAACTCCACGTTGGTGCGTTGCGGAAAATCGCGATGCACGCAAATCTCCGCGCCGATGGTTTGCCAGGGTTTGCCGGCAACGTCGAAATCCGGATTTTCGGCCAGGATGACAAAGTGCGGATTGCCGGTGGAGACTTCAACACCCACAATCTCGGCGCCAGCGGTCAGCTTGAGGGTGTGCGGCGTAAATTTGGGCACGCCCATGCCGGTGGTCATTTCGACCGTGAATGCGCTGTCGCGCTGCACGCTGTCGATGCGGCAGACACGCAGGCCGGCGTCGGTCGCGATCGCAACCTCGTCGCCCGCCTGCGAACCGAGCGCCTCGGCCATCCACGCGGCCACGCAGCGCGTGCCATTGCCGCTGATTTCGGCGATAGAGCCGTCGGCGTTGTAGAGGCGGACGCGGCCGGACTTCGGGCCGGGCGATCCGGGTCCGATCCAGGCGAAAAATTCGATGCCGTCGGCGCCGATGCCGGCGTTGCGCGCGCAAAGCCGCCGCGTCAGGTCCGCGCGATCCTGGTTGCCCGCAGCTTCTTCGGAGAGGATCAGAAAATCGTTGCCGCAGGCGTGGGCCTTGGTAAAAGGGATCAATCTTCCTCCGGTCTGCGGAAGGCAAGAGCGCGCCGATGGCCGGCAAGACCAGCAGTTTTTTGGGCGCGCATGCTCGTGCCAGTTCCTTGCCCGATGCTATCACCGCGTATGCCGGGTTGTTGAGGCCTCGGCGCGGCCCCGCGGGACGCGCAGATGCGCTAGGTCTTTGACAACTTGATTTTGCACCATCCTGGGGTGCCACAGGTCTCGATTTTGGGCATTAACTACGATGGCTAACCCAGTTCGGAGGGAACGGAAAATCGGGATCGACGGATTGGGCTAGCCGGGATTTTTCCTTGACAGAGGTCTGTGGAAAACATTAACCTCTCGAAAGGACCGACGATTATGTCGAAAGGACCGACGATTATCGTCACAAAAGAAAACCGGCCCCGATGTTTTGAGGCCGGTATAGAAACCAGGGACGAGTGGGAGGATTCCAACCTCCAGTCTCCGGGGCCAGGTTCCCTCACCGTTACAGCGGTGAGGGGCTGTAGAAACCACCGGCGCTCTATGCATTGAGCTACGCCCGTCCGGGCGAATCGGCAAATTGGTCAAAAGCCGATCTGCGTTACAGTTTACCGCAGATCGGTAAATTTCTGCCATGCGAAAGCCTAATCGTCTACGATTTCCACAGCCCGAAGTCACAACGGCTTTTTCCGAGGCATTGTCGAAGATCGTCTCCATTCCTCGCGCTGAAATGCAGAAACGTATAGCGACCGTTCCAGCAGCGCCCGTTTCAAGGCATAGGCGATACAGGTACGTCCCCTCAAAGCCCCAGCCGAATTCCTAGAATCGACCCTCCTCCTTCCCGGTCAAGGTATTCCAAGTGAGCCTCTTTCCGCCGATGTGCGTCAGAGCGATACCGAACCGGTCTGCGTTGGTATATGGCCTGTCTTTCGTGGCCCGGTGGTGATAGCGAAAACTCTGCTCATCTAAATAGCGAAATAGATGAAATGGCTCTACGCTGATATACGTTCCAGTCAATTGGCGTTTCACTAGTGACCAGAAATTCTCCATCCCGTTCGTGTGGATTTGGCCTTTGGCATATTCGAACGCGTGATTGATGACCTTGTGCACGTAATCTGATTCAAGCCCCCAATACGAGTGAAGCTCATCGGTCATGACCTCAGCGCCAGTTTCAACGTGCCTTCTTACATGGACCTGAAGAGTGGGCCGTTCCCGATCTGCGACGACCTGGGTGCGGACTTGCCCGTCACGCTCAAGAATTCCTAGAACAATCGTCTTGCTCTTGTTCTTCCGCGCCATTGCCACGCTGCGCTTGTTGCGGTGCATATTCCGAGCCTTGCCGCCGATAAACGTCTCGTCGATTTCAACGATCTTTCCATCGACGCCGAGCTTGCCGCCATCGGGCGATTGCAGAGCTGAGCGTAGACGGTGGAGTAGATGCCACGCCGATTTCTGTGCGATCCCGAGTTCCCGCGCGATCTCATGGCTAGACACGCCATTTTTGCAGTTGCAGAGCATCCAAAGGGCGATGAGCCATTTATCCAAACTCAGTGGAGAATCTTCAAAGAGACTGTCAACCTTGACGCTGAATTGCTTCCGGCACGCGTAGCACTTCCAACGCTTCTGAGTGTCCAGCCAATAGTGTTTGCGCTCACCCTCTTCGACTCCACACTTGGGGCAAATGGGTTTGCTGTTCGGCCAGCGCAGCGCCGCAACGGTGTCAATGCAAACTTGCTCATCCGAGTAGTACCGAACCGCTTCTGTCAATGTCTTTGGAATATACATGGCGATACCTTCACTAACCCAACTATGCCACGCTTTCATGGGTTAGTCAAGGTATTTATTGCCCGATTTTGAGACCTGGGATACCAATGCACGAATTCATGTTGTCAGAGACCTAAGGGCATGGCGACCCAGGGTTTCACTCTGCCACCCCAGCGGCGAAGACCTGTCGCTGGGGACCCCGAATGGACCATTTTCGTGCTTCCCTCCTGCATGGCGCTTCAAAACCGATTCGGAATGCGATCGATCCAGGAGGCAGAGAGATAAATGGTCGCGGATGGCTGGTCCTTGGCGGTAAAGCGGCCGGCGACGGAGAGGTCACCGGGATGCGCCTTGACGGCCCAGTCAACCTCGTCGCCGTCGAAGGCCACGACGATGGCGGCGTGGGCAGCGGGCGCGGCCAATGCAGTACGCCAGATCTCGAGGTCGCCCTCGTTGATGGTTTGGCGGAGAGGAATTCCGGTGAGCGAGACGATTTCGGGGTAGCGCGATGTATCCATCAGCACGGTGGCGTGCGGGAAGGTCATCACCATATCTTGCAAGAGGGGCGGAATGGCTTCGTCGTAGGGCAGGCGCGCGTCGAGGTTCTTCGCACTCTCGACGTAGACCACCGGATCCTGGCGCAGCAGCCACAAGAAGTTGAGCCCGGCGAGCGCAAAGAGGACGGCGCAGGCGAGGATGGGGAGAACCGGGGCGAGTGGCGCAAAGGGAGCGCGCGCGAATTGAAGGCGGCGAAGAAAGCTGACGGCGAATTGCGCCGCGAAGCCCAGCCCAACGGCGAGCGCGGGCAGCAGCTCAAGGCCGTAGCGCGTGTTGTACCAGGTGTGCGGCCACCAGACGGGGAGATAGATAGGCACCGACCCGTACGCAACTGAGTACGTGTAGAAGGGGACGGGCAGCCAGAGAAGCAGACTCCAAGCGAGCGCGCGGCGGTCATTCGGCTTCTTGGCGAAGAAGCGCGGCCGTTCCCAGCACGGCGAGCGCCAGCACAAGGTTCGCTACTGCATTGCCGCGAGCTGCCGCGGCGATGGAGTCGAGCTGAGAGGCTTTGAGGAAGAAAAGCAGCGCGACCCAGAGATTGTGCCAGCCGGGATGAGGCGGCCAGCCTGGAACGGTGTTGCGGAGGTCATAGGCTGCGGCGGAGTAAGGCCCGCGCGCAAAGTAGAGCCAGTCGCCGAAGGCAACGGAGTTGTAGATAAACCAGAGGATGGGCGCAGCGGCGACGGCGAGCGAGGCCAGCCAGAAGGCGGGCGAACTGAGGCGGCCGCGCTCGCCCGAGGCGGCGCGCTTGAACAGAGTGAGGCTGATGCCGGTCCATGCAAGAAGGGCGACGATCCAGCCGTCGTAGCGGGTGAAGATGGCCGCGACCAGCGCGGCGGCGATGCAGCGCTTGTATGCTGGCCGATCGCATGATGGCGACGTTCGACCGCGGAGCATGCGGCGCGAACGGATTGGCGAGCCAGGCGCCGCGGCGCGGACCTGGCGCTTCGAAAATGCGCAGAGGGTGGCGGGCGAGAGAGGCAGCGCGGCGGCGGGAACCGGGAAGATTGGCGGAGCCGGGAGGCAGCGTGTAGCTCGCGGCTTCGGTTTCCTCGTCGAGAGCAGCGCGCCATTCGACCATCCAGACCGCGATCCAGATCGTCTCGCAAAGGAAGAGCGGCTCGGTCATGGCCGTGGTTTCGAGATAGAGGAGGTTGGGATTGAGGGCGAAGAAGACGAGTGCGAGGGTGGCCGCAGCGGGGTTGAGCCAGCGCCGTGCCAGACGGTAAATGCCGGAGCAGGAGGCTATGTAGGCCAGCGATGAGGGGATGACGCCCGCAAGTCCGGTGGCCCACCACTGGTAATTCTGCACAAAGGGGATGAGCAGAATGTGCGGCAGCGGGAGCCACACCGAGCCGAGTTGCGAAAAGCGCGGGGTGCGCGAATCGAAGACGCGGCGCGCGATGTGAAGATGGGCGACGGCGTCGCCGTAGTTGAGCATCGCTCCGTGACGCCAGCTCCAGACAATGGCGGCCATCGACACCAGCATGCAGATGGCCAGAACGGTCCAGCCTTCAGCCTGCGAGATGCTCTTCTCAGTCAAGGTGCGAAATCTCGCGAAAGACGTTGAAGCGCGTATCGATTTCAGAGCGTGAAAGCTGCTGCAGGCGCTCTGTGCCGAAACGCTCGCAGGCGTAAGAGCCCATCACGCCGCCGTAAAACATGGCGTGCCTCCAGGAGGCGGGCGTGAGATCCGGCTGCGAGGCGAGATAGCCGAAGAAGCCACCGGCAAAGCTGTCGCCGGCGCCGGTGGGATCGATGACCTCTTTGAGTGGGAGGGCCGGAGCTTTGAAGGTGCGGAGCTCCGCTTTCTTACCTTTTGGAGTAGATTCGTGGAATAAAGTCGCGCCGTATTCGCCGTGCTTGACAACTAACGCGCGGGGGCCGAAAGCGATGACGGCGCGCGCAGCCTGCACGAGATTGTTGTTGCCGGATAACATGCGTACTTCAGTGTCGTTGATGAGGAGCACGTCGAGGCCTTTGAGAACTTCAAGCAGGGCCGGGCGATGGTCCTTGATCCAGTAGTTCATGGTGTCGCCGGCGACGAGTTTGACACCCGGCATCGATTCGCGCACACGGCGCTGCAGAACGGGGTCGATGTTGGCGAGAAAGAGAAAGTCGGAGTCGCGGTAGGCGTCGGGAATTTTGGGCTCGAAGGAGGCGAAGACATTCAACTCGGTCGCGCGCGTTTGGGCTTCGTTGAGATTTTCGAGATAGGAACCTTCCCAGAAGAAGCTTTTGCCGGCGGCGCGCTCGATGCCGCGCGTATCGATGCTGCGCGCCGCGAAGACGGCTTCCTGCTCGGGGCCGAAGTCCTCGCCGACTACGGCGATGACGCGGACACTGGTGAAGAAACTGGCGGCGAGCGAAAAGTAAGTGGCCGCGCCACCCAGGCAACGCTCGCGGCGTCCGGCGGGGGATTCGATGGAATCATAAGCGACGCTGCCGACGACGGTGATGGACATACACGGACCTCTTCTTCTAAGAAAAATTCAGGGGCGTAAGTGTCTGCGTGAGAACTGCACAAGGTACTTGTAATTCACATGGGAGTTGGGCGACAAGAGAAGTATGTCGCGATTCAAGATTTACAGCCCGGACCAGGCGTATTTGCTGCTGCCGAGCGTGCGGGACGAGTTGGGCTCCGGTCACCTTTGCTTTTTCGTTCGCGGAGTGATTGAGCGGTTGGATATGAGCGTGTTTGAACAGAGCTACTCGGCCGAGGGCGGCGAGCTTTACGCGCCGGAACTGATGCTGGGGGTGTGGCTTTACGCCTACGCGCTGGGCACCACCAGCGCCCGGCAGGTGGAGCGGCGGCTGGTGGAAGACCTGGCGTTTCGCTATCTGGCGGCCGGGGAGCGCGTGGACAACTGGGCTCTGAGCGCGTTTCGTCGCCGTCATAGCCGGGCGTTGAACGACGCCTTTACGCAGGTTTTGGAGTGGGCGCAGCAGCAGGGCATGGTGAAGTTGGGCCGTGCAGCGATCGACTCGACGCGCATCGCGGCTAACGCCAGTAAAGATTGCGTTGACTCGGAGCAGGCATTGCGCGATACACGCGCGCGGTTGCGCCGGCAGGTGCGCGCCTGGCAGAAGGAGGCCGACCGCGACGACCAGGAGCCGAGCGGGCTGGAAGTGGCCATCGGAGAGTTGAACCGGGCGCTGGATGAGATGCCGCGGCGGCTGGAGAAGCTGAAGAAGAGCGGCCTGAAAAAGCTGTCGCGCACCGATGAAGACGCGCGCTTCCTGCGCCAGCGCGGAGACAAGTTCGTGCTCGGCAACTCGGCCGAGATCGCCGTCTCCGACGATCACCTGATCGTGGCGCAACGGGTGACGCAGAACGCCACAGACAACGATTCGCTTGCGCCCATGGTCGACCAGGTGGAGCAACGCTGCGGGGCGCCGCCGGGCGCGGCTCTGGCCGACAGCGGATTCTTCTCCATCGACAACCTGAAGCACATGGAACAGCGCAACATCGATGCTTACGTACCCGATTCGAATATGGCGCGGGCTCTGAACCTGGGCACGCGCTGCCGCACCCGCGCCCGTCATCCGGCCCATCGCCGCATGCGCGCCAAGTTGCGAAGTCCGGCCGGGCAGGCCGCTTACGCGCGGCGCAAGGCGGTGGTCGAGCCGGTCTTCGGAGTCCTCAAACAACAACGTGGAATGAGACAATTTCGCACCCGTGGATTGAACAACGTCGAAAGTGAATTCACCCTGGCCACCCTGGCCTACAACATCACCCGGCTGTACGCCCGGCGCGCAGCCTGAAACCAAATCCAACCGACCAGCAAAGCCTCGCAACAGGCACCTGGTCGTCCAACTGCGAGGCAAAGCGCGTTCTCACGCAGACACGTAAGCCCGACGATATTCTGGCCCTTCACGGCACTAATCGAGTTCTGCCCTGATACAAAGTGGTTCATAAACATGCTCTAAGAAGTCCCGCTGCGAGGTGAGCGCTCTTCTGCAAGCTCCATCATAGTTCTCCAAACGGCAATCCATTGGTCGCCTTGCTTCTGAAAGACCCACAGATCGCGGCCCGACGAATCCTCACGATAGGCAGCGCGTTCATAGAGCATCCTGAAACGGAAAGTGGCGATTGCGCAATCTCCTACGACGTCGATATTTTCATCGCTCTCCTCGTACTCGATCACTCGAACGTTTTGGCAAAACTCGACGAAGCTGGCGACAAAAGCATCTCGGCCATGAATCGCCCCCTTGAAGCCTGGGAAAGCCATTGTGATTTCAGGATGAATGGAGTCCAACATCGACAAGGGGTGACCTTCACGCCAGCAGGCATTGATCGATGCCAGCGCGGCGTGAACTTCCAGATTGAGATTGGCCATTTGGTTCCTCCGATTGCGCCGATGATCGAGTTGCGCCGGGAATTGCGAAACCTGAAAGCTGAACGCACAGGCCAGAACGCGTGCCTACCACCCCAGGTACCTGCCGAAGAGCAGCTTCAGCTTCTCTTTGGCGGCTTGCGGAATCGCGTCGGGCTGCGTGAGCACAGCGAATTTTGCGGCAGAGGCGCAGGCGCAATTCCGCTCGCTTGGCATGGCGGCGACGGCGGCTTTGACCACCTTGGCTGCGTTGTCAGCGTTCTTGTGCAGCACGGCGACGATCTCTTCAACGGTGACCGAATCGTGGCCCTCGCGCCAGGCGTCGTAGTCGGTGACCATGGCGACGGTGGCGTAGCAGATCTCGGCTTCGCGGGCGAGCTTGGCCTCCTGCAGGTTGGTCATGCCGATGACGTCGGCGCCCCAACTGCGATAAAGATTCGATTCGGCCTTGGTGGAGAACTGCGGGCCCTCCATGCAGACATACGTTCCGCCGAGCTTGCCGGCGACGCCGACAGCCTTGCAGGCTTCGGCCGCGGCTTTGGCCACGGTCGCGCAGACCGGATCGCCAAAGGCCACGTGGCCGACGATGCCGTCTCCGAAAAATGTAGCCACGCGATGAAAGGTGCGGTCGATGAACTGATCGGGCATGACAAAGTCGGTGGGCTTGTGCTCTTCCTTGAGCGAGCCGACGGCGGAGACCGAGAGGATGCGCGCGACGCCGAGCTTCTTGAAGGCGTAGATGTTGGCGCGGAAGTTGAGCTCGGAGGGCAAGATACGATGGCCGCGGCCGTGACGCGCGAGAAAGGCAACCTTGCGGCCTTCGAGCTCGCCGAGAACGAAGGCGTCGGAGGGCGAGCCGAAGGGAGTTTCGACGCGCTCCTCGAGAACGCCAGTGAATCCGGGCATCGAATAAAGCCCGCTGCCGCCGATGATGCCGATTTCTGCTTGAGACACGTGCTTTTCCTCGTTTTCTAATCTGAATAGTGGGAGTGAGCCGGTAGCCAGTAGCTCGTAGCTGACAACGCTTGAGCTACTGGCTACAGGCTCACCTCTGGTCGATCAGGCGGATCGACTCCATGAAGACGTCTCCGTCGATGGTTAAACTGTGCGCGCTGATCTTATCCATCGTATCCTGCGCGGTGTGGTGATAGCTGTTGTTGGGCCCGTAGTCGAGGTCAATGATGTCAATCGACGGCACGCCGCGCTCGACAAAGGCCAGGTGATCGTCTTCGACCGCCATCTCTTTTTGGAAAAAGTAACGCTGGTAGCCGAATTTCTTCGCCGCCTGGGCGACTAAATCAACGAGCCACGCGGTGGAATTGGTTTCGCGCTGGATGTCGAGGTCTTTGTCGCCAATCATGTCGGCGAGGAGGAAGGCCTTGATGTGGTCGAGGGTTCCGTCGCGGCCCCACCTGGCGGCCAGATGGCGGCTGCCGTAGGTTGAGTCGGAGCGCGACCAGCTTTGAATGGCCTCTTCGCCGTCGAAGAAGACCAGCCAGACCGAGTAGCCGTCGAGTTTTTTCGCGGGTGATTGCGCGGATTCGGCGCGCAGGCGGTCGGCGATGGTCATTAGCAGACCGGTGGTGGAGGCCCCGTCGTTGGCGCCGACGAAGTTGATGGTGCGGAGCGGGTAGTTGGTTTCGTAGTGCGTGCCGAGAACGATGGCGCCGGGTTTTTTGCCGGGGAAACGCACGATGAAGTTGCACATGGGCACGGGGCCGATGGGCGTGTCGGCGGTGAACGTGTCCTCTTCGAGCTGATCGTGGTTGCGGAGGAAATGGGCGCGGAGGAATTCTTCGGCTTTGATGTGGCCGGGGCCGGTGGGCCAGCGCGGGCCGATGGCGGCGAACTCGCGCGCGTACTCATAGGCTTTGGCGCCGTCGAAAGCCTGCCCTGAGCCTGCCGAAGGGTGCTGCTGCGCGGGTGCGGCGAGGGGGACGAAGAGGGCGAGCGCGACGAGGAGGGGCGAGGTTTGTGCGATCCCGGGTCTCAAAATCGAGACCCGGGGCACCCCGGCTCGTGCCGCGACTTTCGTCCAAAACCAGGAAAAAGAAAACATCATCCCGCGGCCTGCTTTTTCTTTCTGCGCGCGGGATGCACCCACCAGGCCACGCCGATGCCGAGGACGTAGAGCGCCAGCATGGGAACCGCGTAGATGCACATCGTGCCTGGATCGGGGCTGGGGCAGATGATGGCAGCCACGATGAATACGGCGAGGATGGCGTAGCGGATGTTCTTCCACAGGAAGCGCGGGCTGACAATTCCGAACATGGCGAGAAAGAAGATGAGGATGGGCAGCTCAAAACTGATGCCCAGGCCGAGAATGATGGAAAGAAAGAAGCCGGTGTACTCCTCGATGGTGACCACGGGGTTGAACTTGGAGCCGAAGCCAAGGATCAGAATCTTGAGCGCGCCGGGGAGGACAAAGAAGTAACCAAAGCTAGCGCCGGTGAGGAACAGGCCCACAGTGGCCGCCATGAAGGGAATGACGAAGCGCTTTTCTTTCTGGTAGAGCCCCGGCGCGATGAAGAGCCACACCTGGTAGAGGATGAAGGGCGCGGCCAGGATGGCACCGCCGATGAGAGCTACCTGGAGGTAGAGGTTCAGGGGGTCCATGGGGTGGGTGTAGTTGAGCTTTATGCCCAGTTTGTTGAGCGGGGCCTGGACCAGGCCGTACAGCTTCTCGTGAAAGGCATAGGCGACGACGAAACCAACAGCGAGATAAGCCGCGGAGTGGACGATGCGCTTGCGCAATTCCTCCAGGTGCTCCATCAGGCTCATGCCGGGGAGTTCCGCGCGGTCAGTGACGGCCTTGCGCGCCTTTTCGATGGCGTCCTTGGGATCAACCATGGTGCGCTGCCGGCTCCGATCTTTCGGCTTCAGGCCCCGATGTTACCGCCTCAGAATTGACGCTTTCCGGGACCTTGTCCGGGCCGGCGGCGAAAAGTTCCTGTTGCTGGGGTTGCGTGCCAGGGCGCTCGGCCGCAACGGTCTCGCCGGTGGAGGGTGGCTGAATTCGCGGCATGATGCGTGGGACGGCTGGTGCTTCGGCAGGCGCGGCGGCGGCTTCGGCCTGCGGTGTTTCGGCGGCGAGGCTGGGGTCGCGAGGCGGCGGGCGATTCGTCTTGTTGCAGGCCTTGATACAGGCCTTCATAGGGGTCTGCATACGGGACTTCGGGAGCGGCAGGAGCGGGTGCTTCCGATTCCGGTGCGGCGGCGTTGGACCCCGAGTCCGGGGAGGTTGTTTGCTTTAATTGCGGTTGCGGCGGGGCGGCGGCGAGGGCGCGCTGGCGTTCTTCTTCTTCCTTTTTGCGGCGGTCGGCCTCCTCGGCGTTGCGCAACTCCTCTTCCATCTGGAATTTGAAGTCGTTGGAGGCCTTGCGAAACTCGTACATGAGCTTGCCGATCTGGCGGCCGATCTGCGGCAGGCGGCGCGGGCCGAAGACTACCAGCGCCAACACCATGAGGATCAGCGTGTCGGCCATGCCGAGGTTGGCCATCATCGATTGGCGGCGGAATTCCCATGAAAGATCATGATACCTGCCGTCGTGCGGCGGCTCACAAACGGCGCGTGTTTCACGTGTTTGTTACGTTGGGGTTACAATAAAGGCAGATGGATCGGGCTGGCGAGGCGGAATCCGCCGGCTTTTCCTCGCATCCGTCCTTAATGAAGGGGCTGCAACAACCCCGTGGAGTGGTTTTTTCCTTTTTCCTGGTTTTGGACGAGATGTTTGCCAGAACCCCAAAGGAAAAACGCTTTCACTGCAGCCGGTTAGCTTTCAACACCCCCGTCCGAAATCGGACTGAAGGCGGAGTATTGTGACCTTGGTTCTTGACGAATTGGCAGCGCCTGCGGCGCAGGCGGGTGAAACCTGCAGTTTAGAAAACTATCTGGCTCTCCCCGATCACTCGATGGACGGGCGCATTGCCGAGGCCCGCGCGCGGCTGGGCGCGACCACGGTGATTCTGGGCCACCACTACCAGCGCGACGAGGTGGTGCGCTTTGCCGACTTTACCGGCGACAGCTACAAGCTGTCGAAGACGGCAGCCGCGACCGGCGCCAGATACATTGTCTTCTGCGGCGTGCACTTTATGGCAGAGAGCGCGGACATCCTGGCGCGAAACGGCCAGCAGGTGATCTTGCCCGACCTGAATGCCGGCTGCTCGATGGCCGATATGGCGGAAATTTCCCAGGTTGAAGACTGCTGGGAGGCTCTTGAGCGCTTCGGGCTTGCGGCAGAGACCATCCCCGTGACCTATATCAACTCGACGGCAGCGATTAAGGCGTTCTGCGGCGAGCATGGCGGGCTGGTTTGCACCTCGTCGAGCGCGAGGGCCGCGCTGGAGTGGGGATTTGCCCGCGGCAAGCGGATTCTCTTTCTGCCCGACCAGCATCTGGGACGCAACACAGGCCATTCCATGGCTCTGCCTTTGGACGAGATGGTCGTTTGGGACCCATGGGCCGTCCACATTCCGGGCGGGCAAACCGCGGGCGGACAAACCAAAGAGCGGCTCGCCGAAAGCCGCATTCTGCTGTGGAAGGGCCACTGCGCGGTGCATCAGCGATTTTTGCCCAGCCATGTGGACCAGGTGCGGGCCAGGTATCCCGGCATTCAGGTGATCGTGCACCCGGAGTGCCGCTACGAAGTGTGCCAGAAGGCTGACGCGCTGGGCTCGACGGAGCAACTGATTGCATGCGTGGAGCGGGCGCCGGCGGGATCGATGTTTGCCGTTGGGACGGAGATTCATCTGGTGAACCGGATGGCGCGGCGCTTTGCGGCCGAAGGCAAGAAGATCATCACTCTCGATGACACCGGCTGCCTGTGCACGACGATGTACCGCATCAGCCCGCAGCACCTGGCGTGGGCGCTCGAGAATCTTGTCGAGGGTCGCGTGGTGAACCGCGTCGAGGTGAGGGACGACGTGAAGCACTGGGCACGCGTGGCGCTGGACCGGATGATGGAAACAGGGAACAGGCACTAGGGAGTAGGAGGCCCGTCTTCTGCTTTCTGGCCAGGGTTCCTATTTTCTATTCCTTAGAAAGAAATACCGCGCGAACTCGCCAGCCTGCGAAGTCGCGAAGCGACGCCAACCTGCGAAATACCAAATAACCTATTTCATCCACCGCGGGTCTGCACCGCCGATGCCCGGCTATTCCCTACTCCTATTCCCTGTTCGCCAGGGCGCATTTTGCTTACAATGAATGCGGGTTCCAGTTTCCATTCCTCAATCAGATTCAGAACGGCGCTTCGCCCGATCCGATTACGATGCGTTTCAAACGCCTGCGAGAGTATTCGCTGCTGGTGTTGCTGCTACCGATCCTATGGTTGCAGCATGCGGCCGCGTATTCCCTGCTCACGCATCAGGAGCTTATCGACCTGACGTGGCAGGACTCGATTGTCCCTTTGCTCGAGAGCCGCTACCCGAACCTGACACCGGCGGATCTGGACCGAGCGCGCGCTTACGCTTACGGCGGCTGCGTGATTCAGGACATGGGTTATTACCCGTTTGGCGATGAGTTTTTCTCAAACCTGACTCACTACGTTCGCACCGGCGACTTTGTCGTCAGCCTCTTCCGCAACGCGCACAACGCCAATGAGCTCGCCTTCGCAGTGGGCGCGCTCTCGCATTACATCGGAGATTCGTACGGCCACTCGCAGGCGACCAATCGCGCGGTGGCGATCGAGTTTCCAAAATTGGCGGCGCGTTACGGGCCCAGCGTGAATTACGCCGAGGGCAGGCATCAGCACGTCCAGGTCGAGTTTGCCTTCGACATCGACCAGATCGCGAAGCACCGCTTGGCTCCGCTGGGTTACATGCGCCACATCGGAATCAAGGTTCCTGTCCACCAACTTGCACTGGCCTTTTACGAGACGTACGGGCTTACGGAGAATTTCGACGTCAGTAAGGGCCGCCGCTTCAACGTCCGCGGGTATAGGTTTGCAACGCGCACTTTGATTCCCCGTGTGGCTTACGCAGTCACCCTCCTCCATCGCAAGCACGAGCCGGCGGAGCCGGATACGGCCGACGCCGCGGAAATCGAGAAAGAAGCCGTTGCTGCGGCCACACTCTACAATTGGGCCGCCTATCGCCACAAAAAAGCCGGCATCGAGACTCACCTGCTCGCCGGCGTGCTTTTCGTGGTGCCCAAATTCGGTCCGCTCGCGATGGTTGCCGTCAAAGGCCCAACCGCGGCCGCCGAAGCCGATTACATGCACAGTGTGGTCTCTTCCACTGCAGTGTTACGCGACCGGCTGGCTCTTTTCACGTCAGCCGAGGCGCGCCGGGCGCTTCCAGCCAGCATGACGAGTTCTGCTGCGACGCTGGGACCGCTCGATCCTCGGCATCCTCTGCCCAATCGCGATCTGGACACCGGCCAAGTGGTCAAGCCCGGCGGCTATTCCCTGACTGACGAGACGTATGCCGATCTTCTTCACCGGCTGACCCGCGACCCCAAGCTGCCGATTCCTCCGGGCATCAAGAGCGATGTAGAGGCCTACTATTCCGATCCCAACGCGCCCATCATTACCAAACAGCATCGCGACGAATGGGAGGAGGTTCAGGCCGACTTGAAAATTCTGGCTGCCATGCCCACGAGCACGGAGCCTGCACGCTACCCTACGTATGGCGGGGTGAATAACGCGAAGCAATAGACGGTAAGAAGTAGCTGCGGTCGATTGCCGCACCCATGTACAGCTTTATTGAGGCGATGGGTCCACCTTGAGCTTTTCTGAAACCACAGGGTTATCGAGAACATCGGCTCCGAGGGCCTTGAGCGCTGTCAGTATCTTTTCTGCGTCGTGGGGCTTCAGGCCGGGGAGAACTCTCCGTGTCTTGCCTCCCGAAATAAAGCGGAGGCCATAGATTGAGCCTACTCGTAGCCTGGCGATTGCCCGATATTGGATCCCCTCCACGTCACTCAGCGAATGGGACCACCTATCCCAGTGGCTGTTACGAATATCGAGCCAGCGCACCCTGGCGATGCTTAAGGTTGACCGGTCGCAGCGGAATGTCTCATCCGAAGGGTAGGCGAGAGTGACGTAACGTTTCGTCCCGACGACCATCAAAAGGGGAAAGCCTAACACCAGAAAAAACGGGACTAAGAAGTCCACGGACCCGACGGAAGACGTTCGAACAGACTGTGCCACATGCTTGGATTGCCATGCTTGCCGGGCAGGAAGAGGAGCGCACACATTCCAAGAACTGTGAAGCCGGCAAAGAAAGCAAGCGCATAGAATCTTGTCCTACCCGACTGAGCCGAAACATTCAATCGGATGAACACTGATTGATTTGTGATTTCAAAATGGAATTCCTGCTCGGGCATTCTGCGATAAATTTACCGCACTTTGACGGGCTTTGCACCCGCTGAAGCGGGGCGATGATGCACGATACGGCATTTCCTACCCAGGCTCGCGCCGTGGGGCTATCGTCTTGTGCCCGATCATGCGGGCTTTGAGAGTGGAAATCGCCCGTCATATCCGGCGAACTTATGTGGCGTATCCAAGATTCGTCTAAAAGCGACCGCAGACCCTTCGACTCCCTCGCGTTTTCCCTCACTTCACGATGGAAAGCGCTCGGTCGTTCAGGATGACAACGCGCTCAAGGGGGGCGCCAATTCAGGGGCCTGAAGGCGCCTGCTCCCTCCGTTTGATTTTTGCGGGTGCTCAGCCTTGCTTGCTATCGGCCATGCCGGGTCTTGCAACGACGGCGGGCAATGGACGCGGGACCACTGTGTTTTGCGGGCGCAATGGCAGCGGCTGACCTGCCGGCGCTTGATGCAGGGTGACGATGATGGCCTCAGCCGATTTGCCTCCCACGCAACGGTAGGAGTGCGGCGTGTTCGCGTCGAAGTAGACGGCGTCACCCACGACCAGCACGGCTTCCTGGTCCCCGTGCCGGACCGCCAGTTCGCCCCCCAGCACATAGAGAAACTCGAATCCCGCGTGTATGTGCGCCTGCGGCTCCACGTTCTCAGGCAGCGGAAGAAAGTTGGCGAAGTATGGGTCCATATGCCGGTCCGGCACCATGTAGCCCAGGCTCTCGAACGTATAGGCCGGCGGTTCCACGCCGGTTTGCGGCATGCGCACGCGGTCTTTCCTGCGGTGTACGCGGAACATCGCCACCGGCTCGGATTCAAAGAAATATGCGAGGTCTTTGGAGAAGACCATCGCGATCCTCGCCAGGTTGCGCAGCGTGGGCACCACCCTGCCCGTTTCGAGTTGCGACAGATAGCTCGCCGAAAGCCCCGTGTGCTTACCCAGTTCCACCAGCCCCATCGACTTCTTGAGCCGCAGGCGCCGGATGCGCTCGCCCAGCCGTTTTTCGGTAATGATCCGCTCGGTGGTACTGGAATCCGCAAGGGTCTTGTGCATCTCTTCGTTTTTCACTGGCGCCGGCTCGGCCATGCTCTACTGCCCTCGCTTATTCATAGGATGCAGCGGAGAGGGATATTTGTCCAGATCAACAGAGCTTCTCATGTGACCAAACTTGGCGTAAACTCGGGTCTCATGAAGGCACCCGAAGAACTAAGGGAAAACGCAAGCTTGGGCGACTATCTTGCAGCCGAGCGCACCTTGCTGGCGTGGATCCGGACCGGGCTTGCGTTGATGGGATTCGGCTTTGTGGTTGCGCGCTTCGGAATATTCCTCACTCAAGTTCAGCTTGCGCAGAATCGTCATTCTGGCAGCTCTTCCGGACTGTCGCTGTGGTTTGGTACGGCGCTGATTGCTTCAGGCGTGATCCTGAGCATCTCTGCGGGATTACACCACCTGCGCTTCATCCGAGACTTGGAACGCGGCGCCGCAGCGCGGCCTCACCGTACGTCGCTGGCTGTGCTGACGGCTCTATTCCTTGCGCTAATCGGGATTGGCATGACGATCTATTTGATCTCCATCCGGAGTTAGGCTCACGCAAACACGAGAACCATGGAGGAGGAATTCATGGCGCCCTTGAACAACAACGGAATCGTCGATATTCGCAGCCGTCACTCAGTGGAAGAAACCGTGGCAAGGCTCAGGAGTCTCCTTGAGTCAAAGAGCGTCGCCCTGTTTGCCCTGGTCGATCACAGTGGTGAAGCGGAGAAGGTGGGCATGAAAATGCCGCCCACAAAGCTGCTCATCTTCGGCAGCCCCAAAGCCGGCACTCCGGTGATGCTCGCCGCCCCGACGACCGCAATCGATCTGCCGCTAAAGATTCTTATCTGGCAGAACGCTAACGGCGAGGTGATCGTCTCTTACAACAGCCTCGACTATCTCGAGCAGCGGCATGCGATCCCGCGTGAACTCATGCAGAACCTGGCAGCCGTCAAACTAATGGCGGAAGAGGCCGCCAAATAACGCCTTACGGCCGGCGGCCCGGCGGCCAACATTTATCCTGAAAGGACCGGCCGGGCACAGTCCGGCCCTCAAGGAAGCCCATGTCCGAAGAAGCCGCCAACGCCCCCGCCGCGACACCTGCTGCCACGCCCGCTCAGAGCGCCCCCGTCGCCACCATCGCAGAAATCGGCCGGCACGAGGGCCAATCCGTTACCCTTCGCGGCTGGCTCTACAACCTGCGCGAGAGCGGCAAGCTGCTCTTTCCCATCTTTCGCGACGGAACCGGATCGATTCAGGGCGTGGCGCATGTGAAGAGCGTGACGCCGGAAGTTTTCGCAGCGCTGAAAGGGTTGACCCAGGAGTCGTCAGTCATTGTCCGTGGGAAGGTGCGTGCGGACAAGCGCGCGCCGGGAGGGTTTGAACTCGACGTGGAAGACGTCGAGGTGGTGCAGCGCGTGCCCGAGTCGGACCCTTACCCGATCACGCTGAAGGAGCACGGAGTCGACTTTCTGCAGGAGAAGCGGCACCTGTGGGTGCGCAGCCCGCGGCAGTCGGCCATTCTGCGCATTCGCGCGGAGATTATGCGCGCCGCGGCCGAGTACTTCGACAGCCATGGATTTGTTCGCACCGATCCGCCCATCCTCACGCCGGCCGCGTGCGAAGGCACATCCACGCTGTTCCCGGTGGACTATTTTGGCGACCCAGCGTACCTGACGCAGAGCGGCCAACTCTACATGGAGGCAACGGCGCTGGCGCTGGGCAAGGTGTATAGCTTTGGGCCCACGTTCCGCGCGGAGAAGTCGAAGACGCGGCGGCACTTGACGGAGTTCTGGATGGTCGAGCCCGAGGTTGCGTATATGGACCTGGACGGCTTGATGGAACTGTCTGAGCAGTTCATTTCACATATCCTCCAGAGCGTGCTCAAGAACCGCGCCGCGGAGTTGCAGGTGATCGGGCGCGACACGGCGAAGCTGGCGACGGTCCAGCCGCCGTTTCCGCGGGTGCGCTATGACGAAGCCGCACAAATGCTGAACCAGGCACACAAGGATGGACACCTTGAGGCGCCGTTCGAGTACGGCAACGACTTCGGCTCGCCCGACGAGACCTGGCTTAGCTCGCAGTACGACCGGCCGGTGATGGTGCACCGCTATCCGGCCGATGTCAAGGCCTTCTACATGGAGCCCGATCCGAAAGACGCGCGCTACGCGCTCTGCGTTGACGTGCTGGCGCCGGAGGGTTACGGCGAAATCATCGGCGGCTCCCAGCGCGTGTCGAGCTACGAGCTGCTCAGCGCGCGCATCGAGAAGCGCGGGCTTCCGCGCGAGGCGTTCGAGTGGTATCTCGATCTGCGTCGCTACGGCAGCGTGCCGCACGCCGGCTTCGGCATGGGCATCGAGCGCGTGGTGGCGTGGGTCTGCGGCCTGGACCACGTCAGAGAGACGATTCCCTTCGCCAGGACGCTGCACCGCATGTACCCGTGAGAGCAGGGGTCGGTGGTCAGTGGACAGTTCACAGTGGACGGTGGGCAGCGGACAGTGCCGGAGAGATTGGGCGGAATTCGTAGACCTACAGGTCGTTTTTGAGGGGCGAAACTTTCGGATAGGGATTTTGCAGAAAACTGTGCCTGCAGGTGAATGAATATGGGGTGCACGACGACCTGCAGGTGGCGGAACTAAGTACCGCTGGCACTCGGTCCCATTTTGGGGGAGGATCGTTCCTGCACTAGGACACCCAAAATCTTCTCCGTACCAGGATTTGCACTTGTGGCGTGGGGCGAAGAAGTATAGAAAGTGAGTAGGCGCCAAGCTATCAAGCTATCGAGTGGAGGGCCGGATGGGGGCCTACTTCAGTATAAGAACATCGAAGGCCCCGTCTCTCTTCGGCCCGGCGGCGAGCAAAAAATCCGACTCACGGGATACGCTTCGCGCCGGCAAGCTCGCGGCTAGGGTCCTCGCAGCTTCTTTTATGGAAAAAGAGCGAGAGGCTGCCGCACGCACGCTGACAACAGCGATCGTTTCTGCCTACTGGGAGAACATCCAAGAAGGCGCACACGAGCCTCTAGCCTTGCGTGATCCTTTCGTCCTACATCAGCCCTTTCGCCTTCCGGATGCGGCCTATACGCTCGCAAATGCCATGGGCGAGGCGGCGAGCGAGCTCGACCCGTTGGCGGCTGCTTATCTTATCAGCGTCACTTATACAGCCATGCTGCCAGACGACCTTCGCTCGAAGCTCGGCGCATATTACACACCACCGCCGCTTGCACAGCGCCTTGTCACGATGGCCACTCGTGCGGGAGTGGATTGGAGATCGTGTCGTGTGTTGGACCCTGCATGTGGCGGGGGCGCGTTTCTCTCGGCCGCTGCGTTGCCCATTTTGCAGGCAACATCCGGGGAATCCCCTGCGATACGCCTCGCGAATATCGAAGCGCGCCTGCGCGGCTTCGAAATCGACCCGTACGCCGCATGGCTTTCTCAAATTTTCTTGGAGGCAACCATTTTGCCACTGTGCATAGCCGCCGAACGACGGTTGGCCGCAGTGGTGGAGGTGCGCGACAGCCTGAGTGCGCCAGAACCAAGGGAAAAGAGCGATCAATACGATCTCGTCATCGGGAATCCGCCTTATGGCAGGGTTCCGCTTCCACCCAATCAGCGCGAGAGGTATCGCCGCAGCCTTTACGGACATGCCAATCTCTATGGTCTGTTCACCGACCTTGCAGTTCGTTTCACGCGCAGTGGCGGCTTAATCGCCTTCGTTACGCCTACCAGTTTTCTGGCGGGAGAATACTTCAAATCACTTCGTTCCCTTCTAGTGCAGACGGCCCGCCCCCTCAATATCGACTTTGTTTCGGTGCGCAAGGGTGTATTTGACGACGCATTGCAAGAAACTATGCTCGCCACCTACCGCAAGACAGGCGTTTACCTGAGACCACCGACGGTTCACTTTCTGTCGCCAAAAGACGACGACACGCTTACGGCTGAGCGTGGAGGGAATTTCGATCTTCCAGCAGGAGGAGGGCCGTGGCTTGTACCTCGTTCTCGTGAGCAGGCGCGATTGATCGCGCGGCTCCGTGCAATGCCTCATCGTTTGAAGGACTACGGCTACGAGGTAAGCACGGGCCCTCTGGTATGGAACCGACACAAAGATCAGCTTGCTTCCAAGCCATGTAAGAACACGTTTCCGTTAATATGGGCCGAGTCTGTGACCGCCCATGGGCGGTTCCAATTCCGTGCCGACAAGCGTAACCATGAGCCGTTTTTCAAGCCTAAACCGGGGGACGATTGGCTAATTACACGCAAACCTTGTGTATTGCTTCAGCGCACAACGGCCAAGGAGCAGCAGAGCCGTCTCATTGCGGCCGAGTTGCCTAAGCAGTTTTTGCAGGAGTACCGGGCTGTCGTGATTGAGAATCATCTCAATATGATTCGTTCTATTAACGGATCGCCGCTGGTCTCTACGGCAATTTTAGCTAGACTGCTGAATAACCCAATCGTGGATCGCGCTTTCCGCTGTCTTAGCGGCAGCGTGGCGGTTTCTGCATACGAACTCGAGAATCTCCCACTGCCCCCTCCAGAGGACCTTGCTCGGCTGCTGGCCGGTAGGACGAGCACGGATGCAATCGCGCAAGCTTGCGGAGTCCTGTACTCTTCGGAAGGAGATCTGTGAGTCTACCTCCTCATATCGATCGCGCCAAAATTCACCAAAGGCTTCAAATCATTTTTCCGGAGGGTATGCCACAGCGCAATTACTGCGTGCGTGAGGCTGCCGCGTCAACCGTTTTTACGATGCTCTATGTCGGAGCGGTTGAGGGAAGCGGTGAGTGGGTTGCTCCGAAGCAGATTGTACGCATGACCAACACCCAGGCAGCCTTGGCGCGAGATGCCGATCGCAAGGCCTACGCTGCGAAGTCGCTGAAGCCGGGCTTTCAACCAGGCGGAAGGACGTGGTACCAAGAAAACAGCCGTGAGCAGATCCGAGACGAAACAATCCGTCAGGGCTTCATTCCAAATAATGCGGCAATTGAGCGTCCAGGACTCCCAACGACGTCCTCAGTTCCCCGTTATGCGTTGCGAAAGGAATTTGCTGGGCTTTTTGACCCATCTTTAACCTCGGGTAGGCTGAAGAAGGCCGCCGAGACATGGCGCAAACAACACCTCTCCGCTGCGGCGTTGGCCCGCACGGTCCTTCTGCGCCGCAATGCAACTGCAACCGGAGAAGGGATTCTTGTTACGTTTCCGAACGGGGAGACGCGCAGGTTGGCTCCGGGGCCAAGTTCTGTTGTCGCGAAAGCGGTCATTGAGGAATTCGCCCGGCGGTATTTGAGGAATCCCGCCGTATTGTGGGTGAGTGAAAGCGGCGCAAAAATCGTGGCGCGCGACGATCAGCTTGCCGCACAACTCGGGCTGAAAATATCTGTAGACAAGAATCTTCCGGATATTATCCTTGTGGACCTTGGCGAAAGCGAGGCTGCCCAGGTGCTCCTGATTTTCGCGGAGGTCGTCGCAACAGACGGACCAGTGACGCCGCAACGCAAGGACGCACTCTTGAGAATCGCGACCAATGCCGGATTTCCGTCGGAGCGCGTGGTGTTCGTCACTGCTTATCTGGATCGCTCCCATCAGGCCTTCAAGAAAACCGTGTCGGAACTCGCATGGCGTTCCTTCGCATGGTTCGCTGCGGAGCCGGGAAATCTACTGGTGTTCCACGAGGGCAAAGAAAAAGCTGCAAAGACTCTCACGCAGTGGTTGTAAGGCTGAATTCCGAATCGTGGAGGTATTCGAGCAGCCGGGCACATAGCGTTATAGTGCGCAAATCGACCAAATCTCCCGCCGTTTAACTTGAATGCTTAAAGGTTCATACTGAGAAACACCCTTCCCGAAGGGGGTCCATCCCTATTGGATCGCGGGCGGGGTGGAGGGACGCGGAACTGCTCCGGCAAAAAAACGGAAACGCCGGGATGGGTCGCTTACGGTTCGTGCGGGGCGAAGAATGGAAGGTTGAGTTTGTGCTATCCCACCCCTCGAAAAGTGCAGCACAGCTCTACGCTTCGGGCCGGAAACCGACCCCTGACACTTGCTCCCTCGCTCCCTGCCTCTACAGACCGCAACAACACGCGAAAACGTGCGAAAAATGGAGCAAAAGTGAGCATTTGGGACCGCTAAGCCCTGTCTAGACGCACTTTTGGGAAACTCCGTGGTGCTACTCGGCTCTATTCGGAACTTTTCCAGGTTCTAACTGCTAATTAAATGGGCAATTTCCAGGTATTTGTCTCAAAGAATCGCAACCTCCCGAGCGAACGTTTGCGGGGCAGATGTAACCACTTAAGCAAACATTTGGACGGTTCCGCGCACCGTTAAGACCAACATTTGCTGCGCGTTGGGGAATCTTGCGCCCGGCCGGCGGAATCCAATGACAAGCACGGGCTTTGGCGCAGGATTTTTTCGCGGGAGGCCCGGCGCGAGATTTCGGTGAAGGAGAGAGCAGACGTGACGGTGAAGGAGCAGAATAAGGCAGGCTTGAGTGCGAGTGAGTTACATGCATTGAAGAAGGCCCCCGCGGTGGAGGGTGTGTTGCCGCTGTTTCATGAGCGGTGGAGTCCGCGGTCGTTTACGGATCGCGAGGTGAGCGCGGAGACGCTGGGGAAGGTGTTTGAGGCGGCGCGGTGGGCGGCTTCGTCGTTTAACGAACAGCCGTGGCGGTTCCTGGTGGGGCGGCGGGGCGACAGCGCTTACAAGAAGATCTTTGCGTCTCTGGGTGAGTTCAACCAGAAGTGGGCGAAGACGGCGCCGGTGCTGATTCTGGGCGCGGCGAGAACGAAGTTCAGCCACAATGGCGCGGACAACCGGGTTGCGCTATACGACCTGGGAGCGGCGGCTTCATATATGACTCTGCAGGCCGCGGCGCTGGGACTGGCGACGCACCAGATGGCGGGCTTCGACCCCGAAAAGGCGAAGAAGCTGTTTGGAATTCCCGAGGAGTACATAATGGGTGCGGCGATTGCGCTGGGGTACCAGGGCGAGCCGGCGGCGCTGGGTGACGAGACGCTCATTGAGCGGGAGACGGCGGCGCGGACGAGGAAGCCGCTGGACGAATTTGTGTTCAAGGAGTGGGGCGAGAAGAGCGGCTTGTAGCGCGTTTGGCGCGTGACCGGGCCGGTCGCGCGCCAAACTTCGCGAAGGATGATTGCACCTTTATGATGCGAGCTATAGGTTCAGTTCGATAGTGGCAAAGGCGAAGACAAGAACGCCGCGGGGATTGGGCTCCCAGAGCGGCGCCCGGAGGACGGTGCGACCGACCCGGAGGCGCGGGCGCAGGCGGCTGGGCTGGCTGGGGCGCGGAATTGTGGTGTGCGTGGGGTTGGTCTTGGGGCTGGTGGCGTGGGCGGCGCTGGCGCGGACGCTGGTGCCGCAGTCGAATACAGAGTTGAGCCGGTTTGACGTGCTGATTGTGCTGGGCAGTCCTGCGGACGCGGACGGCAATCCGACGCCTTCGGAGCTGGAGCGCGTGACCGAGGCGGTACACGAGTATGAGCGGGGTGTTGCGCCGCGGATGATCTTTACCGGCGGGGCTGTGGCGAACCGGTTCGTGGAAGCGCAGGTGATGGCGCGGACCGCGGAGGCGCAGGGGACTCCGGAGCCGGTGGTTTTTGTCGAGCCGGAGGCGCGGGACACGATGGAGAACGCCTGCGACTCGGTGCGGATGATGCGGAGCCACGGATGGCGGTCGGCGGAGGTTATTTCAAGCCCCAGCCACCTGCCCCGGGCGGGGATAATCTTCAGTCGGCTGCCGGTGGAGTGGCGCGTGCACGCTGCTCCAGAGCTGGAGCCGGCGCGGGCGGGGGCAGCAGCGGCGGCCACGCTGTTGGAGATATTGAAGACAGTGCATTACCTGGTGTGGTCGCGGCAGATGGAGCATTGCGAGCTGTAGCGGGGAGGAAATGCGAGAGCGCGCATTGTTCGGCATCGGGGGGGTCTTGTAAGCTGATTGGTGATGCCTTTTCAAGTGAGGTTTTCCGCTTCTTTTGCCGCGATTCTCGCACTGGGCTTGTGTGCGGGGGTCAGCCTGCAGGCGCAGAGTTCCAGTTCCAGCAGCCAGAGCCAACCCACGCCAACGCCTGGCTCGCAGAGTCCCGACAACCAGACTCCGAGCTATGGCACGTACTCACCGCTCGATCCGCTGGCCCTGGTGCGCTACGACAACCGCTATGACGTGTCGCTGGGCATGGCGTACGACCACATGAAGGCGGGCCCGACGCTGCTTCAAGGGTCGAATCTGGGCGGACTGGACGGGGAAGGCTCGTTCTGGCTGACGAAACATTTGGGAATCGAGGGTTCGGGCCGAGCCTATGTGGGTACCAGCGGCACAGAACCCAACACGCTCGACCTTAAGGGCCCGATGGTGAAGCAGTATTTCTTCGTCGCCGGCCCGGAGTGGCTGGGACCGCACAACAAGCATGGGGCGATTATTGCGCACGCCATGTTTGGCGGAGTGTACGGGAATTTCCAGAAGGATTTGCTGGGCTATCCGCCGGCGATGTTCGATTTTTACCGCAACCAGATGGCTCTGGCAGGGATTATCGGCGGTCATTTCGACCTGAACCGGTCAGATCATTGGGTGTTCCGGATCACGCCCGACGCGGTGATGACGCACTACAATTTCAGCGACGCGCCTTTTTCGTCAACGTCCTATTCTCAGTATGACGTGAACTTTGCCATCTCCGTGGGAGCGGAGTACAAGTTCACCAGGATCAGGCGGTCGACGAAGAAGGGGAACTGGGTTTCCGGCTGGTAGCAGCGAACCGCGCGCGGCATTTGCGGCACTCTCGAAGATCGTTCCCACGATTCTGTCGCCCTTACGGGGCTTGATCAATCTTTTTGCTGCTCTCCCAGGATTTCGTCCGTCGCGGCAGACCGCGCCGGAACGCACGGGCCCCAAGAGCGAATCAGGAGCGAGTCACAAGCAAATCGGGAGCGAATCGGGAGTGCAGGTCCTATGGATATGAAAGACACGCTCGGAGTATTGCTTGCAGGCGGAGCAGGAGAGCGGCTGTTTCCGCTGACGCGGGACAGGGCCAAACCGGCGGTGCCGTTTGGCGGTCATTACCGCATTATCGATATCACGCTATCGAACTGCATCAACTCAGGGCTGCGCCGGGTGTATGTGCTTACGCAGTACAAGGCGCTGAGTTTGAACCGGCACATCCGCGAGGGGTGGACGGGAATTGTGGCGCAGGAGCTGGGCGAGTTTTTCGAGCTGATGCCGCCCATGCAGCGCACCGGGGCCAATTGGTACATGGGGACGGCGGATGCCGTGTACCAGAACATTTACTCGATCGGCAGCGAGCAGCCCCAGTACGTGATCATTCTGTCGGGCGACCACATTTACAAGATGGACTACAGCCGCATGCTGGCCTACCACAAGGAGACTGGCGCCGAGGCAACGCTGGCGACGCTGCCGATTCCTCCAGATGAAGTTTCGCGGTATGGAGTGGTGGAGGTGGGCGCGACCGGAGAAGTGCTCGGCTTCCAGGAGAAGCCGGCTTCCACGATTTTCCGCTCGCCGTTCAACCCCAACGCCGTGGATGCGTCGATGGGGATTTACATCTTCAACACCGATACGTTGCTGAAGGCACTGATCGCGGACGCCGACGACACGGATTCGAAGCACGACTTCGGGCACAACATCCTGCCCAACATGCTGGGCAAGAAGAGAATGATGGCCTACAGCTTTGTTGACGAGAACAAGCAGGAAGCGCTCTATTGGCGTGACGTGGGCACGCTCGACGCTTATTACGACGCCAACATGGATCTGTGCTCGGTGTCGCCGGTCTTCAACTTATACGACACGACCTGGCCGATCCGCACGCGGGTGCGGCAGTATCCGCCGGCGAAGTTCGTCTTCGGCGAGCCGGGACGCTCGGGCATGGCGGTGAACTCGATCATCACCGCGGGCGTGATTATTTCGGGCGCGTCGGTGTACAACTCGGTGCTGTCGCAGGACGTGCGCGTGAACTCCTACTCCGACGTAGATGCGAGCATCGTCTTTTCGCACGTGAACATCGGCCGGCACTGCCGCATCCGGCGGGCGATTATCGATCGCCATGTGCACATTCCCGAGGGGACAGTAATCGGCTACGACCCGGTGGAAGACAAGCGCCGGTATTTTGTCACGCCGTCGGGACTGACGATCGTCACGCGGGATGCGTCGCTGTTTGAAAATCCCGTGGATCCGGAGTTTCAGCAGAGGTACTGAAGACAGGGGTCAGTGATCAGTGGTCAGAGAAGCCCCGGCTTTCGAAGAATCGGAGCCGGGGCTTTTTCAAAATGCCTGGCTCATTCACATTTTGGGGAAGTTGGGATCGGCCTTCACTTCGTCGATCTGCTCGGTGTGGCGTCTACTATGGGCGCCGATCAAGAGCAGCCACTCGTAGGCGTCGAGCTGGCCCATGGGGCTGTCGGCCACGTGGGCGCGCAGGTCTGGCGTGGTCTTCATATACTCGATGGTTTTTTCGCGGCTGGCAAGGAAATGCTTGAGTGTTTCATCGGGCGTCCAGCGGCCGGTGGGGACGAGCTCCGGCGGCGCCTGCCTCTTGTGACTGCGATCGGGGATCATGGCGAGAACATTGGCGTCGATTTTGGCGAAATCGCGATCGGGCGTGCCGGGGGCGGCTTTCATGACGTTTTGCGAGACGTTCATCATGAGAGAGTCTTCGGCGAGCGCAATGTGCTCAAGACACTCGGCGACTGACCAGCGGTCGGGAGCCGGCTTGAAGTGCATTTGCGCATCGGAGAGGCCCGAGACGGCAGCGACTACACCGTCGCGTGTTTCTTCGAGGTACTTGACGCCCTTGTCTCGATCAGCCTGCGAGAGTTCCTGGGCCGGCGCAGATACGCAGGTAAAGATAAGCGCACAGAGCAAAAGGGAGATCTTTTTCATGGTTTGCCTCCAGGGGATCGGGGGAATCGGACTTGCAGTGAAGTTTAAATTACACGCGTGACTTCGAGGTTGCAAGTTAATTTTGCGGCACGGGACGGGGGGCAGGCAACGCTGGCCGGCGCGGCCGCATTCGCCGCGCGATTATCGGCCGCGATGCGCATATTGATCAGCCGTTTTGTTCGCGGTGGACATAGCCGCTGTCCCACTCGCCGCGGGCGCGCAACTGGGCAATCTCCTGGCGGGCCATCTCCTGGGCGCGCAGGTAGTCCGGCTTGGCGATGCGATTCAGCGGCAGGCTGCCGGACTCTAGAACGATCCAATGGCGCGGGCGCATATATGCCGGCAGGGAACGCGCGTGACGATCGAGTTCCTTCGGGCTTAGCTCGGCACCGGGCTTCTTCTCCACCAGCGCGACGACAGCTTCTGAAACCACTTCGTGCACGACGCCGACGACAACACAGTTGGCGACTTGCGCCGTAAGGGCGCAGATGTGCGCTTCCACGTCGCCGGGGAAGATCTGGTAGCCGAGCGACTTGATGACCCACTTCTCGCGGCCGGTGAGATGCAGGCCCGCGGCATCCTTGTATCCGAGATCGCCAGTGTAGAGGAAGCCCTCGCGTGAGATGGTTTTGGCAGTGGCGGCTGGATCGTTGACGTAGCCAAGAAAGGTCTGGGCCCCAAGGAAGCAGATATGGCCAATCTCGCCGGAAGGCAGCTCATCGCCGGCGTAGCCGTCGGAGCGCATGGGCCGGCGAATGGAGCAAGGGTAGATGGGCATGTCCTGGCCAAGCCCGGTGACAATCATCTCATGATCGGTTGCATTGGCTTGAACGTAAGTGCAGAAACCGGCGCACTCGGTGACGCCCAGCCCGGTGCCAACGACAGGCGCCATGGCGGCAAGCCGCTCAACGAACGGACGCGAGACGATATTGCCTCCGTAGGCGGCAAATCTTAGGCTGGAGAGATCGTAACGGCCGTAGTCTTTCAGCATCCACTCGAGGTTGAACATGGCCGGAATCTGGCCGAGGATTTCGATGCGATGCTGGGCAATGGCGCGCAGGGAACGGCCGGCATCGAAGACATCGAGGAGGACCGCCGTGCCTCCGCCGAAGAAAGTGCTCATCAACGCCTCGGTCTGGCCGCCGACGTGCGACGCCGGCAGATTGACCAGCGTGCGGGTGCCGCGGTCGCCGCCGAAAAACGCGCCGCACATGCACATGTTCTGAACGGTGATGTTGCGGTGCGAAAGCAGGGCCGGCTTGGGCGATCCGGTTGAGCCGGTGGTAAAGATGACGAGCGCACCATCGTCCGAGGTGATTGCGGCGGCGATTTTGGCTACCGCGGCAGAATCAGTTTCCATGATGGAACGCGAGGCCGGCTCGGCAAGCGAAGCAAAGGAGCGCGTGCCTGGGATGGCTTCGGCCGAGGCTAGAGCAAGGGAGTGCTCGATCCATGGACACTGCGCCTGCACGGCGCTCCACATCGGGCGAAAATCGAGCGCCGGATTTACGCCCAGGCAGGCAAAGCCGCGCGGGCGAAGGATTTCCAGCGATCGAATCACCTCAGTGGGAGTTAAACGCAGATCGAGCGGGGCGACGATCACGCCGATTTTGAAACAGCTATATTCGAGCAGAACGTGGTCCACGGACATGGGTAACAACGTGACCAGATAGTCGCCCCTGGTGAAGCCGAGGCGCAGCAATTCACCCGCCAACGCAGTGGTGAAGCGGTGGAATTCGCTCCAGGTGACCTGGCGGCTGCCATCGGCGCTGAGAATAGCGGGAGCCTCAGGCCGCTCACCAGCCCACTTCGCTACCACGCCGTGAAGGAGATGGCGATCGGCAAATATTTTTTCGTAATCGTCGAGGGTAAACCGGGGCAGATCCATGGGCTCAGCCATTCATGGTACAGTCGATCATCTGCGACGGCACGCGTCAAGAGCGGTTGAAGCTGGAGGCAGCGCCGTTGCGCGCCCATGAAGGACAAGAGGCGTTCTCGTCAGACGACCTTTCCTTGAGGGGTTAGCCTGGGCGCGGGCGACATCCTATACTTTGGTTGGTATTCAACCAAGGCATGTTGGCCGTTTCATTGTGCGCTGCCGTACTGGTTTTTGCTGATAGCAGTCGTGGGAAAGTCATGGAGGTGCACGGTGGTGCCACATGCAGAAACGCCGCCGATCAACCAAACGGCGGCGCCGGCGAGAAGGCTAGTCTGGGTGCTTGCAGCGGCCTTGTTGCTGGCCTTGGCGCTGGCTAAGTTTGTTTATCAAGATACTCTGCGGTTGGCGTATCCGGTGAACGACCTGACTTCGCCCTGGATTTCGTCTCAAATGTTTCTGCATGGGAAGAACCCTTATGGCGATCCACTAGAGTTCGCAAGAATTTGGGATGCTAGTGGAGTTTCATCGCTGTCTCCAAATACGAGTTCCGATTACATTCTTTCCAATTTTGCGAGGGCATACCCCCCAACAGCGATGTTGCTCATTGCGCCGCTTGGGTTACTCGGCTGGCATACGGCGGTGTGTACATACCTTTTTGGCTCGACAGTTCTTTTTATCATCGCCCTCCTTGTGTTAGCACAGAGGCTTCCGCTGCCACGGCTTGATCCGAAGAAGCTGTATTTTGTCGCATTCGCTCTGGCAATGGCTCCGTTGCACAGCGGGATTCACCAGGTCAACCTGAGTACCTTGATCATTGCCTGCTTCTGTGCCGGCGCATGTTTTCTGTCAACCAGGCCTTACTGCTCTGGGATTGCGATTGCGATCGCGATGTGTCTGAAGCCACAGGTTGGCATATTTTTCTTCGCGTATCCGTGGCTGAGGAAGAAGTGGAAGACGGCCTTTGCGGAGCTGGGAGCCTGTTTAGTTCTCTCTGCCAGCAGCCTCGTGTGGATGAAAATTCATAACGTTGAGTGGCTCGGCGCCTTTCTCAGGGAGCTTTCGCGGTTCTCGTCTCCCAATGGCCGAGGCAGTCCCATTGCTACCGGCGCCTGGAAGTTTCAACTGCTTAACCTGCGAGTTCTCACTTTTCAATTTACTCATAGCCCCGAGTGGTCAAAGATTCTGGCGTGGACACTCTTTGCGCTCCTGGCTGGAGTCTCGGGATTCCTTATTATTTCTCGTGTTTCAGACAAGAACGAGAGTGCAGGAATCGCGATGATTTCCATCCTCGCGCTCTTACCCGTTTATGAGCGCTATTATGCGGCCGAGATCCTGCTCTTTGTACTGTATTGGGCCGTTGAGAACTGGCGCGCAAAAGGCGCAAAGGCCGCGCTGCTACTCATGTTGCCGCTGCTTTTTCCGTTCGCCGCATGGGCCGAAAGGGCCGGCGCCGCCAAATGGTTCACCGGAGGACGCAATTTGAGCCTGAACTTCATCTTGAATGGGGTTTTGATGCCTCACGTCATCTGGATCGAGCTGATTCTGTTTCTCATCGTGTTGGCCAGTTTGTACCGGCAGAGCCACACGCCCGCGGGGCGCCTTGCAGCCGGCGCTGACGAATGTGATGCGTGATGCGTCACTGTTTGAAAATCCGCGGATCCGGAGTTTTCTTGAGATGAACTGAGGTCCACTCCTCAATTGCCCTTGGTCTCTCGTTCGCGCATTCCCAGGCCTCAAAAGCGAGATTCTTAAGTTCCGGCAGTTAGTTCATGGAGTGGAATCTCTGATACTTTGGCGACCTGCCGGCCGGTGTATACTAGCGCATGTTTGCCATGGTGGCCTGTAAGTGCTTGAAGGCATTGGAGCGATTTTTGAAGTTGGTCACTACATGAGGCATGGTTGGTTCTCCGGCGGAGAGGGTGGGTCGAGTTGAGTGATGCCGAGAAGGCGGAGCACTTCGGCGGCATGTTTGTTTCCGCGGGTGACGCAGGATTTGCTGCGTTGCTGTCCGAGATCAACTTCAACGGAGCGGATCGTCTCCAAGGCTTGCCAGGCAAAGGGCGTGGACAGTTGGCTGCCGGCGGCGCGCAGAGTTTTCTCCAGGGCGCGATCCAGTAACAAGGCCAGCGCGGCCACGAAGACATGCGCCTGCACCCGCTCATCGGTGTGGTGATAAACAGGCCGGAGCTCGAGCAGGCTCTTGAGATGCGAGAAGCCGCGCTCGACCTCATTCAGTTCCTTGTAGGTGGCCACAGCCTGAACCGGGGATAGATTGCGCTCCTCAGTCTGGATGACGTACTTGCCCTCCAGGGCCTTTTCCCGGGCCAGGTTGGTGGGATGGTCGAAGAAGTGGAACTTGCCCTGGCGCAGTTCCCAGGCAAAATAACGCTGGCCGTGATGGCGGCGCAGGCGGGTGGCGGCAGCGGCGCCGATCTTGTCGGCTCCCTTCAGTTGCCCTTTGTCCACCTGCGCTTTTAAGGCTTGGAGTTCTTTCCGCGCCCGCTCCATGGTCAACTCCCGCATACTGCGCTCGTAGACTTCGCGCTCTTCACTGTGCACCACGAAGACCCGCACGCCGGCTTGCTTGCCCGCCACCTCGACGACCCGTGTCTGGGGTACAAGGGTCTTCTCTGCGGCCGCGATGCCCACCGGACACTGCTGCCAGTCGGTGCGTCGTTCCGCCCGCTGAATATAGTCGAAGGTGTCCTTGCGATTGCGTCTTTGCAGTCCCAGCAAATAACCCTGCCCGCTCTGCTTGAGCTCGTCCACGTTGCCTATGGTCATCATGCCGCGATCGCCCACGAATACCACACGGTGGAGAGCAAAGCGCTGGTTCAGATCCCTGACCACTTCCAGCACCGTGGTCTGATCCAGACGATTGCCGGCGAAGACGTGATGCGCGACTGGCCATCCATCCATCATCACCACCCCGATCACGATCTGCCGGTGGCGGGGCTTGCCGTCGCGACTGTAGCCGAACTGTCCCAACTCCGCCGGCCCAGACCCTTCGAAGTAGGTCGAAGTAATGTCGTAGAAGACCAGGTCCGGCTGCAGGCTGAACAGATCGCGCAACTCCAGATACACAGCTTTTTCGATGCGCTCTTTCTCGGCCAGCAAATCGTCCAGGCTCTGGTACCACAGCTGCAGCTGATCGAAGCCTACCTTGACCCGGCCGGACTGTTTCCACACCGGCATCCAGCGGCTGCCCCGGGCCGTGCACACATAGAAATCCTCCAGCCATTGCGCCAGCGCGTGTTCGCTGCCCGGGCGGCTGAGCCGGTTGGCGAGCAGGGGAAAGATCCTTTCTGACAGCGGTTGCCCATGGCGCCGCAGAGCCCGACCGGCATCCAGAATCGCGCCCAAGGAGAGTTTCTCGAAAAGATGCCGGGCCACCAAAACCGGTCCCCACGTGGAGGACCGCGGAGCCGCGATGTCCGCGACGGCAACCCAGCGCGGGTTACCCTCCGGCTCGGCCAGCAACCGGATCAAGGCATCCAGATGCGGCCCCAGCAGGTCCTTGCGTCCCAGGTGAGCGACGACGCGCTGCTTGACCTTGTCCCCTTCGCGGAAGGACTCCACCAGGCGGAGATACTCCTGTTGTCCATTGCGTGACTTGACCGAACGCAGGAACATGGCGGCAGTCTCCAGATGACACTACATATATCGCATCAGAGACGCATAATCAATGATCATCTGCGCACATTGTCAAAATATGTTGGCACTACAAATTTTCTCAATTGCAACTGTCGGCGATGATAATACAGGACTTAACTCCTTCCACCCAGCTTTCCATGGCAAACATGCGCTAGGCCGTGCTGGAAGGTCTAAAACCGGGATTTCAGCTTATTCATAGGGATTTCAGCTTATTCACCCATATGAGAATTTTTGCAAGAAGGGCAATGCGGCACAGGGTGTTCTGGAGTGTCGTATGCGTAGTTGCGGTAGTGTACTTCATTGCCAGAGGGCCCCTGCGGGGGTACGAGAGCGCTGAGGATTTCGCAGGCATTCTCGATTCCTCTCGCTGCTGGACGCTCGGCCTTAATCCTTATTTGCCCACCGACCTCGCAACCTGTTCGCTGGATAATACTCCGGCGAGCAGCTTTGCTACCTATCCCGAGGTGCATCCGCCGTCGACCTTGGTTCTGCTCGCGCCGCTGGCGCGTCTGCCGTTTCGCGTGGCCAGGACCGTCTGGATCACCCTCTTGCTGACGCTGACCGTCCTCGCCGGCGTACGGCTGGCACGGGCGGCGCCGGGATGGGATCTGCGCGTTTCGTGCTTCGTGATGGCGTTTTCTCCGATTCACACAGCACTGCGCCTGGGACAGACCAGCATGCTTACCTGCGCACTCATCGCGGTCAGTTTGACGGTTGGGAACCCCTGGCTAGCGGGAGTGTTGCTGGGTCTCGCGGCCTGCTTTAAGTGGAATTTGGCCGCATGGTTCGTGCTCCTGGCGGCGTGGAACGATTGGCGCACGTTCGTGGCGGCTGCGGCCACATGTTGCGCAGCCATGTTGACCGCCATTCTTTATATGAAAGCCGGATCGCTCGCCGTATTGTTTGCCGGGATGTCTACGCTCAGCTCGGGCTCCGGCCTGGGCAGTGGCTCATCGGCAAATCCACTCAGCTATCAACTCTTAGATGTGGATGCGCTTTTTCCAGGGCAGTGGCACGGCGGGAGCTTTGTTATTGCGCTTTTTGTGGTGATTCTGTTGCTTTCCGCAGCAGCGGTCATGCGGACCAAGGACCGTTGGACCGCGATCGCAATAACAGCCGCGGCATCGGCATTTGCCGGATACCATCGGTTCTACGACGCCGGCATCCTTTGCCTGGCGATTCCTGCGCTCCTGGCGCTTCCCTCTAAGTTTCGCTGGCTATGGGTATGCTTCGCGGTGTTTCTGGCGCCGGGCCAGCAGATGGCGGCCAATTGGCTGGGCCCTCGCATAACCGGGTTCTGGTCTTTTATCCTCCTCCGGCACGAAGTGATCACATGTCTCCTGATCTGGGCCGCGTTTACGTTCTATGCCATCCGTCAACATGCTGCACGTCCGGGATCGATGCCGTCGGCGGTGTAAATGCGTGGTCCACCGGAGCGAGCCGTGCGCACTTGAGCGATGAGCAGGGCCGCGAGATCGCGCGGGTGAAAAGCGTCTCTTGTTTGATGGCTGGCGGCGAGGGAATCTGCGGTCTCGAGATAATCTAATTGGGCGTCCCCACCGGAAACTGCAATATTCTCTTCTCAAATCGTGCAGTCGAGGCACGCCCGATCTGCGATGATTCTGATTAAGGCCGCTTGTTTTAGGTGGAGGGCCCTGATGCCAGCAAAGGTGAAAACCTATCTTCCGGCGCTTCTCTGCGCGCTGGCGCCGGTGCTCTGCTACTTGATCGTTCATCCCTACGCGGAGATGGGCATCGACGACGATTGGTCCTACGTCAAATCAGCTCAGGTGCTCGCTCAAACGGGACACATCGTTTATAACGGCTGGGCAACGGCAATGCTGGGCTGGCAGCTTTACTTCGGAGCGTTATTCGTCAAGCTGTTCGGCTTCTCCTTCACGGCAGTCCGGCTGAGTACACTGGTCGAGGCCATGGCGACCGCGTTTCTGCTGCAGCGCAGCATGGTGCGCGCCGGCATCAACGAGTGGAATGCCACGCTGGCGACGACGGTGTTCATTCTATCGCCAGCCTATCTTCCCTTGACCTTCACGTTCATGACGGACGTGCCGGGCATCTTTAGCATCGTGCTTTGCCTCTACATGTGCTTGCGCGCTCTTGAAGCAAAGAGCCAAAACTCAGCCTTGGTGTGGGTTGTTCTGGCCGCGTTGCTGAGCGCGGTGGGTGGAACGGCCCGTCAGACCGCCTGGCTTGGGGTACTGGTCATGGTCCCTTCAACGCTGTGGCTGTTGCGAAGAGACCGTCGCGTACTCATGACTGGGGCCTTGTCCTGTATCGCCGGCGCCGGCATCGTCTTCGCGGCGACGCGCTGGTTTGCCCGGCAACCTTATTCCGTTCCTTTCCCACTGATTCCGGGGAAGCTCGGTTTGTTACCCGTGACGGTTCTCGGGTCCCACGCAATGGTCGGGAGCGGAGAGCTGTCGATGTTGCTCACCCCGGTGCTCCTGATGTTCATCGGCCCCGTTCAGACATGGAATCGCCGGAGGGTCGCCATCTTCGCAGCCGGCTCGTTCTGCTTTGCACTGCTGGGAGCGGTCCTTTTCATCACGAAGCAATTGAACAAGCATCTTGCCCCGTTCCTATGGTCGGCGAGCTACATGATGCGCCCTGCGCTCCAGAGCCTGGGTTTAACCGCCGCCCTTGGTGCTCGCCCAGACATTGCGCGCGACGGTCCGCGTCTGTTGCTCACGGCAGTCACAGTGATCGGCTTTCTCGGCTTTCTTTCCTACTTTCTTGGCAGGCTGCGCAGTCGCTCGGCCGTTCAGGTGCATGACGCCACCATCTCGTGGCGGAAACTGGGCATCGTGCTCGGCCCCTTCACAATCGCCTACACTGTCTTGCTTGCGTCTAACGCCTACCAGTCCCATTTTTTTGAGCGGTACCTCCTGCCTTTGTTCGCGATCTGCCTGCTGGCCCTCACGCGGTATTACCAGCAGAACGTGAAGGCGAATCTGGCATTGGCCTGTGTCTTCCTGATCGCGATCTTCGCCGGGTTCGGCATCGCAGGCACGCACGACGAGTTCTCCAAGTACCGCGGCTACGTCGCCGCGATCGGCGAATTGCGGTCGAGCGGGGTGCCCGCCACCGCTATCTGGGGGCCGTGGGAATTCGACGGATGGACCGAGGTCGAAAAAGTGGGATACTTCAACGACCCCAGAATCCGCGTCCCGAGGGGTGCCTACGTGCCGCCGCCGCCACGCGCCTTCCCTCTCAACTGCGGCGTGGGCATTGCTTATTTTCTGGACTGGACCCCGGCAGTCAAGCCTGTATACGCTACTTCGCTGGAGCCGGACGCATGTGAGGGGCAAGCCGCGTTTCCCCCGGCCGCCTATCGCGCCTGGATTCCTCCGCACAACCGCTTGATCTATATCGTCAGGCTGCCCGCCTCCTTAAGTCGTTAGGGTGGCCGGCGGCTAACCGCGTTGGCGGCGCCGCATGGGTCGAACGCATCTGGGCGATGGCGCCCTTTGAGAACGGGCCGACGCCCATTAAAATTCGAGGAAACGAGATTAGCAAAGGAGAATTCCGCTTAATGGTTGGTGATGCACCCCAGGTATCTCCGCTACGTGTCGTGATCCTCGTGCCTATTCGCGACGACTGGGCCTCTGCGGCGGAGCTCCTACGCCGCCTCGACCAGGCGCTTTCGTCAACCGCATACGTCGTCGATGTCCTACTGGTGGACGACGGCTCGGTCCAGGAATTTCGCGCCGCGGATTTTCCAGCGCGCTTTTCCGCGCTTAGGAGCATAGGCATCTTGCATCTTCGGCGGAACCTTGGCCATCAGCGGGCCATCGCCATCGGCCTCGTCCACGTCCACAAAGCCGTTTCCTGCGACGCCGTCCTAGTGATGGACGGTGACGGAGAAGACACGCCTGAGGGCGCCTTGCAACTGCTCCGCGCCTTCGACGGTCAGTCGGCGATCTTTGCCAAGCGCAGCCGCCGGACGGAGTCGTTCACCTTCCGCGTGTTTTACCGGTTGTATAAGCTCGCGCATCAAGTGCTCACCGGCCTGAGGGTCGAGGTTGGGAACTTCAGCATTCTGCCATCGCGTGACCTCATCACCCTTGTTGTGATGTCCGAGCTATGGAACCACTACGCCGCCGCGATGATCCGTTCCGGTCTCCCGCTCGCGACCACACCGATTCCGCGCGGGCATAGAATCGCGGGGAAATCGAAAATGAATTTTGTCTCCCTTGCTGCGCATGGCATGAGCGCAATCTCGGTGTATGGAGATATTGTCGGCGTGCGCTTGTTGTTTGCTTCCATCGCTGGCTCACTGCTGGCAGTTATCGGAATCCTGGCGGTGGTCTGGATTCGAGTCTTCACAAACCACGCGATCCCCGGCTGGGCCACGTATTCCGCAGGTACATTGGTGGTGATTCTGATTCAGTTCGTCGCGCTGGGCCTCAGCTTCACGTTTACTTTCCTCTCCAATCGCATCAACCTTAGCTTTGTGCCGCTCCGCGATTACGAGTTGTTTGTGGCCGGGTTTCAGGACGTCTATCTCGCGGCCGGCTCCAAATTTGTGGGCGCTGAGCTGGAGCCGCTTGGAGGGGTCTGAATTTAATCGGAGCCCCCGGCGCTCACCCGCACACTGCGCGTGACAGCCATCGTTGGTCGCTCACAGCAGTGACAGTGATCGGCCTTCTTGGTTTTGTCTCCTACTGTCTTGACGGGCGGCACAGCCACCCGGCCGTTCAGGAGAAAGGCGCCCCACCTCGGGGCGGAAGCTAGCCATCGTGCCCGGCCCCTTCACGATCGCCTACATTATCTTGCTTACGCCCGGCGCCACCCGAGGCCCTGGAGACCCATGACCTCAATCGCGCGATCTCAAACGCCTCGTCGCTGCGCTGCGATCCTCATCGGGATCCGCTAGGAAAAACTGGAAGAGTCGCAGATCTACCTCCGGCTTACCGAGGTCTCTTGGTCGGTATTCGATTCACTTGAAACCGGAACTTTTCAGCCAAAGACATCGCCGGTCGTCTCCAGCCAGACAAGCGGCCACGAGCGATATGTTTCCATGCTGTAGCCGTTCGAGTTTCGGTGCCCAGAGTCCTTGAATTACGAACCCCCGATTTCGGCCCACCTTCATTCGATAGGTCCCGTCGCTACGTGGAGGATAAGCGCGTTCTTTCGTCAAGCGGGATGTGCCGCTGTTTGAAAATTCCCTTCCTCCAGAGTGTTTTTGGGCGGTATGAAGCGCTGGACGCACTTGCACTGCCCTGGCGTGTGCCTACGCAACCCGGCGGAGCAAATCTTGACTCCGAGAGGAGCGGATCTTTATGCCCACGGAACCAACAGGCAGAATTCTGCGTATCAGCCGACTATGCAGTGCGCGGGTACATTAAGCTGGAGCGGGATGGGCTGGGGTGCTGCAACGGCGCGCTCCCATTCCCGGGGCGCCGCTTATGAACGGCCGAGGGTCCATGAAGAATGTGCCAGCGCCGCGGCGGTGGGGCCGGTGAGCCGTGCGGCGCGCGTGGAGGTGAGACCTCTGGAGCAAGACTGGAGCCAAATCGTCCGCCGCTGCATGGACGGCGACTCCGGCGCATGGGCCGAGATGGTCCGCACTCACCATCAACGTGTGTATGGGCTGTGCTACCGCTTTACGGGAAATGGGGCGGACGCTGAGGACCTGACGCAGGATGTGTTCCTGAAAATCTACTCGAATTTGGGCAGGTTCGATGCCGCGCGGGGCAGCCTGGCAGTGTGGATCACCACCATGACGCGGAACCTGCTGGTGGATAACTTCAGGCGGACGCGCAACCTGCGGGCGACGGGGTCGCTGGACGAAGGCTGGGAGCAGGCGGAGGAGTTGAGGCCACATAGATCCATCGATCGGCTGACCTCCGCTGGCCCAACGCCGCACGAAGCGGCGGCGCGCAAGGAGCTGGCCAGGATCGTGCAGGATGCGCTGGCGCGCGTGAACGTGGAGCTGCGCGAGGCAGTGATTTTGAGAGATTTGCAAGACCTTGATTATAAAGAGATTGCGCAAGTTTTGGGCATTCCAGAAGGGACCGTCAAGTCCCGCATCAGCAGAGGGCGCGCGGAACTGGCGCGGCTGCTGGAACGTACTAAGAAGGAGGTGATGTAGCCATGGCAGAGCGCACACACATTCCGGGCTCCGCTGCCTGCGGGCAGTGGGAGACGCTGCTGGCCGAAGCGCAGGACGGGCTGCTAAAGCCTGCGGATGAAGCGACGTTTGCGGCGCACATGGCTGCCTGCGCGGCCTGCGCGGCGCTGTATGAAGAGGCGCGCAAGGGCCGCGAATGGCTGGAGTTTCTTTCGCCTGAGCCGCAGGCTCCTGTAGGGCTGCTCGAAAAGATCCTGGCGCACACCGGGCCGGGTCGCGCGGCAGGCGGCGGCTGGGCCGGCAGGGCGATGCCGGTACCCGCGGGGACGGCAGAGGTTCCGGCTTTTGTTCCACCAGTGTGGCAGCAGCCGGGGTTCTTTACACGGCTGCGTTCCAGTGTGCAGCCGCGACTGCTGATGACGGCGGCGATGGCGTTCTTTTCCATCGCACTGACGCTGAACATGGCAGGCGTGCGGTTGACGAGCGTGCGGTTGACGAGCGTGCGGCTGGCCGATCTGCGGCCGCAGGCGGTGCGCTCTTACATGGAACGGCAACTGACCATGGCTTCGGTGCCGATCGTGCGGTACTACGACCATTTGCGGTTTGTATACGAAGTGGAATCGAGAGTACGGGAGCTGCGCCGCGAAGGTGAAGACAAGGATGAGCAGCGCAGGGAGACGCAACCGGTGACGCCGGGCCAAACACAACAGAATCCGGGGCAGAATCCCGGAAGGGAACAAGGGAACGAGGGAACAAGGGAACGAGGACGGGAACATCCGAGCAATTCGGTAACGGGGCCGGCGGTGGAGCCGGAAAGGGGCGCGGCGAATGAGCTCTTAGAGACTTCCCTGATGCTTCAGGATGGCTGCGCGCAGTCCGGCGGCTCCCTGCCGCAACGACCAGGTGCAGGTGTTGGGGAGCCCAGTTGAGCATTGTGAGCGTGGGAAAGGAGCAAGGTATGGATTGCGTAAATCATAGCGGCGTAAGCGCGGCGGCGTACTGCCAGAATTGCGGGAAGGCGCTGTGCTCGGGCTGCGTGCGCAACGCGCCGGGCGGGCAGATCTTCTGCGAGCCGTGCTGGACGGCATGGCAGGGCGTGCCCCCACCTTTCGTGGCGCCACTCGCGGGCGCGCCCCACCCGGTGCTGGCGGCTTTTCTGGGACTGATTCCCGGCGTGGGCGCGATGTACAACGGCCAGTTCATCAAAGGCCTGGTTCACGTGGTCATTTTCGCTGTACTGGTGAGCGCCGCTCATGTCTACGGCGTGTTTGGCTTTTTCATTGCGGGGTGGATCTTCTACCAGGTGTTCGAGGCCTACCATACTGCGAAGGCGCGGCGCGACGGCGAGCCTTTGCCCGATCCACTGGGGCTGAATGAGGTGAGCAACTGGTTCAGTCCGGGCGGACGCGCGCAGCAAGGACCGCAGCCGGGGCCGCAAGCGGAAACACAGCAGGGAACGCAAACGGGCGCTGGGCCGGGTGCGGCAGGGCCAGGGCAGGCGGGCGGGTACCAGACTGCGTATCAAACTCCGTACCAGGGTCCGTACCAGGGGCCGTATGCGCCTCCGGGGTATAACGCACCCGGCTTTCCACCGATTCCACCGATTCCGCCGTTTCCGCCCATATCGCCGGTGCATTGGCGGCGCCGGGAGCCGATTGGGGCCGTGATTTTGATTGCCCTGGGGCTTCTGTTTCTGGTGGGGCAGATGGATTGGTTCTCAGGTCGGCTGTTTCAGTTCACCTGGCCGGTATTGCTGATCGGTTTGGGCGTGTGGCTGATCGTGCGGCGCCTCAAGGACACGCATGGCAATTCGCAAGGAGGGCAAAAATGAGCCGTTATATCCTCATTCGGCGCTTGTGCTGGCCAGCCATTCTGCTGCTGGTTGGAGTGCTGGCGCTTTTCCATCAGGCAGGAATGATTGCGCACTTCTGGCGGCTGTTCTGGCCGTTGCTGCTGATCATGGTGGGCGTGTTGCTGCTGGCAGAGCGGGCGGCTCTGGCTGCGGAGGGCGATGCGCCGCTTTTCGGAGCGCCGTGGCAAGGGCCGCCGCAACCAGGCGCAGGGATTCCAGGCGCTGGGCCCGGTGTGCAGCAATCCGCGGGCTTGACGGGGACGGCAATCATGCCTTCGCAGCCGCATGACTTCGAGAACGATGTGAATGGAGGCCAGCGATGAGCAGCGTACCGCCGAATATGCCACCGGGAGGCGCGCCGCCCCCGATTCCGCCCTACGATCCCAGGAGAGATTGGCGGGCATATCGCGAACAGCAGAGAGCCGCATCGCGAGCGCAACGCGATGCATGGCGGGCGCAGCGGCACGCCTGGAAGGCCAGTTATGGGGGCGCATACGGACCGCGTGTGCCTTCGGTCGTGGGTCCGGTGATTCTTGTGTGCGTCGGCATCGTTGCGCTGCTGGTGGTCACAGGCCATATCGATTCTGGCTCTTTCTGGAGCTGGTATGGGCACTGGTGGCCGCTATTGCTGATCGGGGCGGGGCTTGCGCTGCTCGCCGAGTGGGCGCTGGACCTGCGCCGGAAGACGCCTGTGCGGCGCAGCAGCGGCTTCATCGGAATTCTCGTCGTGCTGGCCATTGTGGGCGCCCTGGCGGCGGCACACAACGACTTCTGGGGACCCATCGGGCCATTCGGCGACAACGGTTTCTTCAACAACTTCGGAATGCCCGAGCATGACAGCGACCAGCCGGTCGACAGCAGGCAGATTCCGGCTAACGCATCGATTGAGATCCTGATTCCGCGCGGCGACGTGAGCATAACCGGGGGCGACGAGCCGAACCTGGAGGTGCAGGCGCACGAAGTGGCGTATGCCGACTCCGACGCCGACGCGCAGAAGATCTTCTCGAGCGTGGCCGCGCACGTGACGGTGAGCGGCAGCACCGTGCTGATCCAATCGCAGAGTAACTTGAAAGGAAAGGTGAACCTGACCGTGACCGTACCGAAATCCGCCAAGGTGACGGTAAACGCGGGATGGGACAACGTGACCGCGACCGGGCTGGGCGCGGGCATCGACGTGACCGCGCGCGGAGACATTCACGTCAATTCCATGGCTGGCCCGGTTGTGGCGCACTTCCCCCATGGAAAGCACGACGAGTTTTCCGCCCACGATGTCCAGGGGGACTTGACCCTCAACGGGGACCTGAACGATTTGACTCTTTCCGACATCAAGGGTTCGGTGACGCAGGACGGTGACCTGGACGGCGACGTGCATTTGGAAGACATCGGCGGGCCGGTGCACCTGCACACCTCAGTGACCACTGTCGAATTGGGAGAACTGCCGGGCGACCTGACCCTCGACTCCGACGACTTGCACATTACCGACGCTAAAGGGCTGGTGCGCGCGGTCTCGCACTCGAAGGACATCGACCTGAGCCAGATTTACGGCGACTGCATTGTGGAGGACCGCAACGGCCGCATCGCGGTGGAACCGGCTGGAAACTTCAACGTGGACGCAAAGAACAGCAAGGGCGACGTGGAGATTTCATTGCTGCCCGATGCTTCGGCCACGGTGAGTGGACGGGCGCACAATGGCGACATTGTGACGGATTACGGCATGACCGTGAGCGGCGAGGAAGACAAGACGGTGAACGGACGGATCGGCTCGGGCACGGCGCGCATTACGCTGAGCACGGATAACGGAGACCTGCACATCAAAAAGGGGCAGCCGTTCCTGGCCGAGCCGGCGGCGCCCAACGCTCCGGCTGCGCCTGGGGCGCCGGCGCCACCCAATGCGCGGCACCTGAAATCGTCGCAGGCTTTACCGCAGCAGCCGGTGAAGCAGTAACGCGCATCGGATGGAACGAGTGAGAGCGGGCGCGGGAGGGGATGCCTCTTGCGCCCGCATTTTTCATTTGGGCCGCCGCTCTCTCGGCTCGATAACCCTCAACATCCGAATTGGTACAAGACAGACGGAGCCGATTCCACAAAAAAACGGATTCATACATCTGATCCTGTTTGCACGTTCAATCTGACTCGCGATCCCAAATCAGGCAGTCAGAGCTGCTGTCATCCGGCGTGCTGTCAGATTGAGCGCAGCGACGCGTCTGCGCGATTATCGAGACGTAGATCGTCGCGCTCTGTAGAACCTGCTCAATTCATATAGGAAAGGCAATATGATCGCGGCTATGACCGCGACTCGCTCGTAGTATTGGAGGTAATCAGCAGTCGAAGTGACAAGGACCCTAGCGCTGAGACGGTATGAAATCGTGTTTTGGTGCCACGGCAGAAAACAGGTCATAAAGCCGCCGAAGTAGCCGACCAATCCGATTAGAGCATCAGCCAAAACCCGCCTTGATGCGGCTCTCGTAGCGGCAAAAGTCAACAGTCCGCTCACCGCTCCAATGACCAATCCTACAATCGTGTGTCCGAGCAGAAATATCAGCGTAATGACCGGTGAATCCGGCAGCATGCGATGATTCTAACCTGAGTGTGGTCGCGTGTTCGCCGATTGGGAAGTCTCGATTCTGCAGACCACGCGCGTCCTGGTGCTCGGGTTTGTGCTAATTTGTGCTACAGGCGCGCCTTTCTCGCCTATCTTGCTCATTTTGCCCATTGAAGAGTCAATAACTTACGTGTTTTCAATGACGGTTGAAGTCGTGCCCATTCAAGACGGCTTCAAACTTACCCACGACCGGAAATTGCGCCTTCTTGCCGAACGTACCCGTTTTCGTTGTATCCTCCTGCGCAGGGGGTTCAAAAGGAAATGGCGCATACGCCTATCAGAGTAATCACGGTGGAGCGGGAATACGGCTCGCATGGCGGGGAGTTTGCGCACGACCTGGCGACGCGGCTGGGATGGCGGCTGCTCGACTCGGATCTGGTGGAGGGCGCGGCGCGCATGGCCGGCGTGGATCCCAAGATGGCCGCGAAGTTTGACGAACGGCTCGACCCATGGTACTACCGCTACGGGAAAGCCTTCTGGCACGATTCGGGGTATTCGACGATGAGCCCCGCACAGGAGCACGTTTTCGACTCCGAGCGCATGCTGGAGTTGATCAAGCAGGAGATTCTGGATGCGGCCAAGCAGGGCAACTGCGTGCTGGTGGGCCGGGGCGCGGCCTGCGCGCTGGCGAAAGTGCCGGGATGCTTTCACATTTTTGTATACGCCACAGCGAGCGCCAAGAAGGAATGGTTTGCGCGGGCGTTTCCGCAGCAGGCGCAGCATGCGGAGCAGCACCTGGCCGCCTTCGACAAGCGCCGCGCCATGGTGATCCGCAAGTTTTACCAGCAGGAGTGGTGCTCGCGCGGGCTTTACCACATGCTGCTCAACTCGTGCATTGGCACGGAGGCGATGATCGCGGCAGCGATGTGCGCGGCGAGGGTGTGCCCGGCGGCGACGGAAGCTAAAGCGAGCTGAATCCCGCAAATTGACGCTTCGAGAGGTGTGCTACGGCATTTCTCCTTCAGATATAGCCCTTGCGACATCGCGCCAGGTTGCGATTCTTTGAGAGAATCGCAACTTGAGTGCACCGGCTCTGGGATACAGCAGAAGGAGAAATGCTTTAAACGGCGATGCGCGCGACCCGCGCGCCGATGCGCGTGAAGATTTCCCAGGGGATGGTTCCCACGGCTGCGGCGTGGTCGAAGGCGGTGATGGTTTCACTGCCCTGGGCGCCGAGAATTACGACCTCGTCGCCAGCCTGCGCGCCGGGAATTTCCGTCACATCCAACACTGACTGATCCATGCTGACGCGGCCCACGAGCGGGGCGCGCTGGCCGCGTATCAACAGGCTGAAGCGGTTGCCGAGCGAGCGGTCGAGCCCGTCGGCGTAACCTGCGCAGACGAGCGCCAGACGCATAGGCTCGGTGGCCACGAAGGTTGCGTTGTAACCGACGGTGGCGCCGGCAGGAACCGAGCGCACGCCGGTGACCGAGGCCTTCCACGCGAGCACGGGCTGGAGCGCCGCGCGGGCGGCGGTGAGCGAGGAGGGTTCAGGCGGCGTGAAGGGCGGGTCGAACTGAGGGTCAAATTTCGGAATAAGGCCGTAGAGCGCGAGCCCGGGCCGCAGCAGTGCTTTCATGCCGTGGCGGGCGGCGAGATCTGCGATGGGGCGCGCCTGGCCGGTGACGAGAGCGGCGGAGTTGCCGACGTTGAGCCACTCGGCAAAGAGGCCGGCGGCGGAGATGCGGCTCATGGCTTCGTCGAGGAGCGCGAGCTGCGATTGCGTGATTTGGCCGTCGGCTTCATCGGCGGCGAAGAGGTGCGTCATAACTCCCTCAAGCCGGAGCGGCGAACCGGGACCAAAGTGAGGGAAGATTGCGGCTAGGTCATTGGGGCCGGCACCCTGGCGGCTCATACCGGTATCGATTTCGAGATGGACGGGTAACGAGCCCGGCTGCGCTCCCGCAGCGCGAGCTGTAGCTGCCAGCTCGTCCAGTTGCCAATGCTCCCACGCAACGGGCGTCAATTGGAATTGAATTGCGGCTGCGGCCTGGCCGGGAAAGATGCCGGCAATGACGAGCACGCGAGCCTGTGGGCAGAGAGCGCGCGCGACAATGCCCTCTTCCACACTGGTGACGCCGAGCCACTGCGCTCCCGCGCGAACGGCGGCCGGAGCGCAAAGAGCCAGCGAGTGGCCGTAGGCGTTGGCCTTGACGATGGCGAGCAGCTCGGCATGGGGAGCGGCCAGGCTCGCAAGGAAGCGCATGTTCTCTTCGAGAGCTCGGGTGCGAATCTCGACCCGGCAGGGGCGCATTGGCATCGGGGGTTCCAAAAATCAGTTTATCGCGGATGCGCAGTGGAGGATTTTATGGCAGCAGCGCAAAGGCGACGACGGTTTCGTCTGTCGATCCAATCTCGTCGAGTAGCTCTGATTCGAGCTGGTGCGGGACGGGCATCTCGCAGGCGCCGACCTGGGCCGGAGTTGCGCCGATGAAACAGAGTTCGCAGTGGCCGAGACCTTCGGCTGCATCCGCGCCGGCCATGCGGATCGGCGGGCCGAAGACGCGGCAGGTCATGGGTCGCCACGCGTAGACATCGCAACGGCCGGTGGCGGGGTCGAGCGCGGGGCAGGGCGCGTCGTTGGCGAAGTTCTCGAAGCGCGCGCGATCGGCATCGGACGCGCCGAGGAGGCCGGTTTCGGCGTCGCCGGGAAAGTCGCTGGCGAATTCGGCCAGCCAGGCGCGGGCGCGGCGCTCGATCGCAGCAGCGAGCGCAGGCTGCGCGGAGCGGAGGGCGGACATGCCGGCGCGGAGGCGCGCGGCGTCGAGCGCGTTGATGGCGAAGGCGCCAAAACAGCACTGCGTGCAGCCGATGCGGCAGGCAAGAAAGTCTCCGGCGCGGCGGGCGGCATCAGCGAGCGCGGCGTCAACGATCTGCACGAGTTCGGAGTCGCGCGCGGGAAGGGGCATGAGGGCCAGCATACCGCAGGCGGCTGGAATCATGCTGCCATTGTGGCGAATATGAAGTGAGGATTCGGCAGTATGGTTGACGGACGCTCAATCTAGGACGGGTGTACGATATTTCCTATGGCTGCTTATCGCGTCGTTCTTCACCAATCCGAGGAAGGTTACAGCGTTTCATGCCCCGGCTTGCCAGGGTGCTGGTCGCAGGGTGCGACTGAAGAGGAAGCCCTGGAGAATATCTGCGTTGCGATCCGCGAGTACGTCGAGGCGGCCGAGGAATTGGCGCGGGGCGAAGAAACACGCGTCGTGGAGGTTGCTCTAGCGTAAGAATCCGGAAGGGATTTTTCTACATTTTTGTCCGAGTTACGGCAAAACCAGAGAAGGTGTGCCCTATTCAGCTTTTTTTGAAGGTCGCCGCTCCTTGGGGTCGCGGCGACTTAAGTGCAGCGGCTTCGGGTTACAGCATCTCTGGTTTTGCTATAGGCAAGAGCTAAGGGAAGAAATAGATTATGCCGAAGATCGCCGGCGTGAACCATCTGAGAGCCGTTGCTGCGCTTGAAAAGGCCGGTTTTCATGTTCTCCGCCAGGGCATTCACATTGTGATGACCGATGGAACGCGAATTCTGACTATTCCGCGCCATAATCCAGTGAATGCTTTCACGATGGGCGGCATTGTGCGCGATGCAGGGCTGAGCGTGCAGGAGTTCCAGAAGCTCTTATGACGCTCTGGGCGCGATCACTCCCGATGGTATAGTTTTTGCGAGGTTGAGGGGGGCGAGGACATGGCAGCGAGTTGCACGCACGTTACGAGTATCGTGAAAGGGATCAAGCCGCGCACCAAGGGCTGCGAGGAATGCATGAAGATGGGCGACACGTGGGTGCATCTGCGCATGTGCCTGGAGTGTGGGCACGTGGGCTGCTGCGACTCGTCAAAGAACCGGCACGCGCGGGCGCATTTTCACGCGACGCAACATCCGCTGATCCAATCGGCCGAGCGCGGCGAGGATTGGCGCTGGTGCTATGTGGATGAGGTGTATCTTTAGCCTGCGGCTAACTCCACTTCAATCTTCTTCGCTTCTGCATCCAGCTTCACGATTTGGAAGGTGCGGATTTGGGCTTCGGCGAGCGGTTCGGGTTGGGCTGAGGGCTCGGGCGCGTTGCCTTTCCAGCGGGCTTTCAGCATTGAAGAAAGCGCAGAGAGATCGGGCGCGGCGGACTTCGCTTCCGGCGCGGACGCTGAGCTTTGCGCGGACGCGGCTGTGGGCGATGATGAAGAAGCCGCGGGCAAGCTGACCGTGCGGCCTGCAGTGCGGCAAGCGGCGCGGATGCCTTCGCCAAGTTCGACGATTGCGCCGCGGGTCGAGATCTCGACGACGCGGCCGGAGACCGTGTCGCCCACTTTGTGCTCGGCGATGTACTCGTCGATGCTGGTGGGGATCAACTGCTTCATGGAGAGCTTGATCTGGCGCTTTTCCGCGTCGATGGCGAGGACGAGGGCTTTGACGCGCTGGCCCTCGCGCAGCACGTCGCGGGGATGATTGAGGCGGCGGTCGGCGACGATCTCGCTGATGTGTACAAGGCCGTCGATGCCCTCGGCGATCTGAACAAAGGCGCCGAAGTTCATGATTTTGGTGACGGGGCCTTCGACCTGGGAGCCGACGGGGAATTTGCGCTCGACATCGAGCCAGGGATCGGCGAGGGCCTGCTTGAGGCCGAGGGCGATGCGCTTCTCTTCTGGCTTGACGGAGAGAATGACCGCGTCGACGCGGTCGCCCTGCTTGAGCATGTCGGAGGGGTGGTGGAGTTTTTTGGCCCACGACATTTCGGAAATGTGAATGAGGCCTTCGAGGCCGGGCTCGATTTCGACGAATGCTCCGAAGTCGGTGAGGCGCGTGACCGTGCCGTTGATGCGCTGGCCGGGCAGGAGGCGGTCGGGCGCGGTGGTCCAGGGGTCGGCCTCGAGCTGCTTGAGTCCGAGAGAGATCTTGTTGGTTTCAGGATCGATTTTGAGGATGCGCAGCGTGAGTTGCTGGCCGACCGAGAGCACGTCTTCAGGCTTCGCGATGCGGGCGCGGGAGATGTCGCTGATGTGGAGCAGGCCGTCGAGACCCGGCTCAATCTCGACGAATGCGCCGTAGGGCATGAGGGTGCGAACGGTGCCGGTGACTGTGTCGCCCTCTTTGAGCGCGGCGCGGCGGCCGGCGAGCTCACCGCGGGCCTGCTCTTCGAGAACCACGCGGCGATCGACGACGACGTCTTCATCGGTGACGTCGAGCTTGGTGATGCGGCAGGTGATCTGCTGGCCGACGAGGGCTTCGAGCTCGGCGGCGTCGCGGGTTCCGCTGCGGCTGGCGGGCATGAAGGCGCGGACGCCGACGTCAACGCTGAGGCCGCCCTTGATGACGGCGGTGACGGTTCCGGCAACGGCAGTTTTTTCGGCGAAGGCGGTTTCGAGGGCCGACCAGTCACGTGGCTGCGCAACGCGGAAGCGCGAGAGCTCGTAATAG
>CAWCXX010000003.1:0-80423 GCA_963799445.1 uncultured Acidobacteriaceae bacterium
CAATCTTTTCATCCGTGGGCAGCGCCGCCTCCAAGACAACTTTGTCTTCGTCGATTCTCTGATACTTCATCACTCCCAGGTTGTGGTAAGGAAGTAACTGGATCATGGTAACTGCATCGCCGAGAGAGTTACAAAACTCGCCTGTCCTTCGGATGTTTTCTTCCGCGTCGTTAAAACGCGGAATCACCGGAATGCGGATTTGCAACTTGCCCCCGGCCTGGGCGATTCTCCGGGCATTCTCATGAATCATTTCGTTGGGTACGCCCACCACTGCCTTATGCTGCGCGCTATCCATATGCTTCAAATCGAAGAGAAATAAGTCAGTATAAGGCAGCACGGCCTCGACGCTATTTGAGGGAGCGAATCCGGTGGTATCGAGCGCGGTGTGAATGCCGCGCTGCTTGAGGGCCTGCAACAACTGGAGAGTGAATTCGGCCTGCGACAAGGGCTCGCCGCCGGAGATGGTCACTCCGCCGCCGGAATGCTGGTAGAAAGGCAGATCCTTGCTCACCCGCTCCACCAGATCTTCAACGGTGTAATCCTCGCCGCAGAGATAGAGCGCATGCGGATGGCAGGCCGTGGCGCAATCCCCGCAGTTGTCGCAGAGGGAACGGTTGACGCGAATCAGCTGTATATCTTCCTGGGTGATCGTATGCTGGGTAACCTTACCCAGTGTTATTCCACTCTTGGCGCATGCCGCGAGGCACTTGCCACACTTAGCCGTGCCGATGCAGCGCATGGCGATCCAGCTTAACTGCGGATAAAACTGCTGCGACTCGGGACTATGGCACCAGGGACAGCGCAGCGGACATCCCTTCAAAAAAACTGTCGTTCGGATGCCGGGCCCGTCCTGCACGGAAAATCCCTGAATGTCGTAAACTCGCCCGGTCAATAACTTCTCCATGGTGATTGAGAAATTCTCTCCTTGATGGAATCGTCGGACTTATGATGCAATCGTCAGCGCCGTTCGGCAGGCACAGGAATCCTGGCGCCTGCCGAACGAGCCGTTGTTTAGAGGCCCAGTTCCGTGCGCCGGATAATATCGTCCTGGCAGGCCTTGAAGACTTCCACAAAGTAAGCGCTGAAGCCCGCGATCCTGACCACCAGATCCCTGTGCTCCTCGGGATTCTTCTGCGCCTCCCGCAAAACCTTGCCGCTGACAATGTTCAACTGGATCTCCATGCCGCCCAGATCGAAATAGGTCTTCATCAGGGCAACGAGTTTGGCTTTTCCGGACTCATTGCTCAGCGCGGTGGGATGAAACTTCATGTTCAGCAGCGTGCCGTTGGAGAATTTCTTCTGGTCGATGATGGAGGCGGATTTGAGGGTCGAGGTTGGGCCGTTCTTATCCATCTGCTGCACCGGCGAGATACCGTCGGCCAGAGGCTCTCCGGCCTTTCTTCCATCCGGAGACGCGCCGGTGATCATGCCCAGCAGCACATGCACCGTGACCGGATAAAGGCCGGCAGCCCAGCGGCCGCGCGGTCCGGTGGCCGAGTTAATCGCATCTCCATAAACGTCGGAAGCCCATTTTGCAAACTCGTCGGCGTAGGCGTTGTCGTTGCCGTAATGAGGAACTTCGTTCAGGATAAACTGGCGCAGATCCTCTTTTCCTTCCCAGTTACTCATCAGGGCGTCGTAAAGCTCGCGGGCGGAAACCAGCTTCTTGTCGTAGACCAGGTACTTGACGATCGCCAGGCTATCGGCGATGTTACCGATGGCCACGCCCGCGTTGCCCGTCGAGTTATACTTCGCTCCGCCCTTCATAACATCCTTGCCGGACTCCATGCAGCCGTCCATCATCGCCGAAAGCAGGGGCAGAGGCATGTGCTCTGAGGCCACATATTCAAAGGTATTCTCCAGGCTCACCTGCCAGTTGGCAAAGTACTTGATCTGCTTTTCAACGGCCGCCAATACCTCGTCGAAGGTCTTCATCTCATAGAGATATCCGGTCGGCAGACCGGTCTGGCCTCCCTGTTTGCCGCGAAAGTCGGGCATCGGGTTGTAGCCGTTGTTGATGGCCAGCAAAAAAGCATTGAGCAAGTTATAGAAGGATTCCGCGCCGCTGCCGCCTGGGCAGGCGAACTCATCGCCGCAGCTTGCCGGCTCGACGCAGCCGATCAGACAATAGTTGCGCGCGCTTTCGATAGGCAGACCACGAGCCATCAGCGCGGGAATGATGGCATCGTCGCTCTCGAAGGTGGGCACGCCGCCGGCGATCTGAGTTACCGCTATCGCGGCATCCCATAGCTCTTTGGGGGTTCCCTTATGAACGCGTAAGGCTTGCGGAGGATCGTGCAAAACCAGGCGCGCCGCCGATTGCAGCATCATATAAGTCACGGCGTTGGTTGCGTCCTTGCCGTCCTTGGTCACGCCGCCCAGAGTCATCAGTTGCCCGCTGGTATATCCGGGGCCGGAGAGGGTGGCGAAGTAGGGCCATATCTTATTCATCTCCGCGACCTTCAGATAAAACAGGTCGAGCATCTCCTGGGCCTGGTCGTGCGCGATTCGTCCGGCGGCAATGTCCGCCTCGTAATAACTGCCAAGATACTGATCCACGCGCCCGAAGCTGATGCCGTGCTGCTGGCCATCCAGACAGAGACCGATCTGGTAGAGATACATGCACTGAATCGCGTCATGGTAGGTGCGGCAGGGATTCTCCATGATCCAGTTCAGAGAGTCCGCCATCGCTTCCAGTTCCTGCTTGCGCGCGGAATCGGTTTCCCCGGCAGCCAGCCGCTCACACTCCTGGGCGTATCTCTTTGACAGCGTAATCATGCCGTCAGAAACCAGGACCACGGCGCGATAGAAGTTATAGCGGGAGACGCTGTCTCGCCATCAAGTTGCCTTCCATGGCGTTCATCCTGGCCTGCGCCTCGGCGCGGATGGCGCCAAACCCCTTGTGGAGCGCCTTGTCGAAGTTAGCGACAAAGTGGCCGACCGGATTCCTGCTGGTGCCCTTGGTTCCGTAGAGAAGAACGCCGTTACCTTCCGCGCCGAAGTAGCCGTCCGGGATATACTCGTCCACCTTCGCGCTCAGACATTCCTTGCGCCAGAACTCGCCCGTTTCCAAAATATATTTGGCGTCCTCGTCGTCGATGTCATAGGGATCGGTATCGCGCTTGGGAATCGTTCCGGCTTCGAGTTCTTCCAGGAGCCAGGCAAAGGAGAATTCCGGATAGAGAGCGCAGGCCTGATAGGAGGTCGCCTGCCAGCCGACAATTACTTCTCCCTCATTGATAAGCACAGGGAGTCTTTTCGCAGAGATTCTTGAAGTTTTTTGCCCGTTTCAGGATGCCCTGCAACTGGGGATTCTCTTTATAAAACTCGGTAACGATCTTATAGCGGGCAATGCAAATCTTCGGCCGGGTCGTGCGGTACTTCTGGCGTATCTTGGCAACGCGGATGGTGGTCGGGGCCAAGGGAAAGGCGGCCGCAACGGAACGGACGGCACTGCTCGAAGCCGGTTCAGAAATGGCGGTGCTCATAATTGTTCTCCTCTGTATTGTATCTGCGTGGAAATCGGTCTCACCCAGGTTGACTTGCGGGCAGCGCTTGCCGCGAACCCGGAAATAAGCGTTGACCGGATTCAAATCGCCTCGATCGTGACGGCTGCGAGGCTTGAGTCACTTGGACAATCAAAATGTTTTTGACTTCTCTGGACGCAGCGTATTATTACACAAATTGTTAGCGCCTCTCACGCCGTTGCCCCCAGTTTTTGCTGGAATGCCAGTACTTGCTCGGTGATCCGTTCCGCAAAGGCCTCGTCATTGATATGACATGGAAGAACCTCTACTGGCACTCCCGCAGGCATGGCCGTCTTCAAGTGCTCGGCGAAAATGGGTGGCAGTGTGAGGTCGTGCAAATGGCCGCGCTCGCTGTCGTGTTCGGAGAAACCGAGCAGCGGAATAAAAAACGCGACCGGCCCTTTCGCCTGACTTATGAGCCCCGCCATGTGCTCCGCAACACGTCGCAACTCACCCGCTTCCGCGCGGACGGCGGTCAGTACTTCGTTATGAATGTGATAACGCCGTCCCGGAAAGCGCGCCTGTGCATCCGCAAGCGGCCCGGCAACCATGAAGTCAATATTGCCGGGAGCAAAAATCGTTGGCACACCTTTCGCAAGAGCTGCCTTGCACCTGTCCGGTCCGCCGGCGAACAAGCCATGGCAGAGATAGTCGCTGACTTCAATCAACGACAGATCCACCACTACCGACACATCCTGCTCGCGGACGATTTCATCCATGGTCATTCCACCGATCCCCTGGGTGTGAAAGACCATGACCTCCGCCCCCCACTGCTCCAGGCGCCTCCGGATCGCATCGCAGCATCTCTCCGTCGTACCAAGTGTAGATATCGCCACCAACGGTTTGCTGGACTTCTGTGCAGGCTTGTACCTATGAGCCATGCCGGCAAGCGCTGAAGCGCCGTTCAGGAATACCTGCCGCGTGACTGTATTCAATCCCGCAACATCGCAAATCGAGGGCACCATTACGATGTCCTTGGTGCCTACGTACGGCCGGGTCATGCCCGAAGCCATGGTTGACACCATCACCTTGGGCAAGCCGAACGGGAATGTCCGCATGATCGCCGTGCCCAGGACTGTACCCATGGAACCGCCGACGCCGATCATTCCACTCAGTCCAATCCGCTGGTCCAGCTCGTGAGCGCAGTGGATGGCGCCTTCAACCATAACCGCCAAACACTTGCCCTCGTGATTGAGCGCGCGAATCTCCTGCACAGTTGTTCCCGCGGCCGCCGCTATCCGATCCGGGGTGATCTCGGCGCCTCCGTCGACAGTGCGGCGGATACTGGCATCCAGGTGGTACACCTCCAGGCCATTGTCCTCAAGACATTGGCGGATGAATCGGGCTTCGACTTCCTTGGTATCCAGCGTAACCACCATTAACACCTTCGGCCTTTCGCCCATTGCCTCACCTCACTGACTTAATTCCTCCAGATAAACGCCTATCCTTTTTCGTTCCCGACGATCACACAACACCCGACGCCGCCCCCGGCGTTTCCGCCCAGGTTGTGGGTCAGTCCAAGGCGCGGGTTCTTCACCTGCCGCGGGCCGGCTTTGCCCTGGAGCTGCAAGTAGACCTCATACATCATGCGCAGTCCGCTCGCCCCCAGAGGGTGGCCGAAACACTTCAGCCCCCCGTCCGTGTTCACGGGCAACTCGCCTTTCAGAGTGAAGGCGCCGGCGTCGATATCCTCGCGCGCCTTCCCTCGCGCACTGAAGCCCAGATCCTCATAGACAACCAATTCATGAGTCGTGAAGCAGTCGTGTACCTCGGCGCAGCTTATTTCCTTGCGCGGGTCCTTGATCCCGGCTTCACTGTACACCCGCTGGGCAGCAATGACATTTTCTTCGATGTGAACGTAGTCGTACGCCTGATGCATCGTGCCCTGGCGGGCCCCGGCGCAGATCGCCAAGCCCTTGATGTAGAGGGGATCCTTGCGGAATGACTTCGCCATATCCGCGCGAACGACTATGGCGGCTGCGGCGCCATCGCTTACCCCGCAGCAGTCATACAGCCCCAGGGGCCAGGCCACAATGGGGGCTTTAGTCACTTGCTCGACCGTGAGAATATTGTGAAAGTGGGCCTTCGGGTTGAGACTGCCATTGTAATGATTCTTGACAGCGATCTCGGCGAGGAGTCGTTTGCCTTCCTCCGGGCCGATGTTGTAGTGATGAAAATACCGGGTTCCCAGATAGGCAAACGATGCCGGCGCGCTAAAGCCTGAGCCGATCCCCGAGCTTCCGTCGGTATTGTCACCGACAATTGCCGGCCCCTTAACCCCAGTGGCGCCAGAATCCTTCAACTTCTCCACCCCGATAGCCAGCGCAATGTCGCATATTCCGGCGGCCACTGCATAGCTAGCCCCCCGAAGCGCCTCGGAGCCCGTAGCACACATGTTCTCGACCCGGGTTACGGGAATGTACTGGAGCCCCACCGGAGACAACGTTAAAGCACTTACACCCGAAAACACGGTCCCCAGCCATGCCGCCTGAACGTCTTTGGGTTCAATGCCCGCATCCTGAAACGCCTCGTAAGCGGCTTCCACCAGGAGATCTTCCACGCCCATGTCCCAGCGTTCGCCGAACCGGGTGCAGCCCATGCCTACGATTGCAACCTTGTCCTTGATGCCTTCCATCGCGTCTCCTCCAAATCTATTGGCGGGCCAGTTCGTTCCGCGGTTTCGCCTTCCAGAAGTAGTTCACTATCCCTTCCCCTTGCGAAAGCTTGCGGAACGTCATCTCTACAGGCATGCCCACTCTTGCGCACGCGGGATCGTAGTCGGTCAATTCGCACACCAATCTTCCCCCGCCGTCGAAGTCGACAACCCCGTTGAGACCGGGAGGATTCTTCGTGGGTTGCAAATGATCGATGGAATAAGTAAAGAGCTTTCCGGTCTTGTCTGAGAACTTATACATCTCGAACTCGTCCTTTGCCTGGCAGGCAACGCAAACCCTTACGGCTTGTCCGTTAGGGTGTATCTGCGGTGCTCCGCACTTCAGGCAGCGGACTCCGTACAGGGAGGAAATCGTTCGGCGCTCCCTCCAGCGACTGGAGAGCGACGGCTCCGAGCGCTCCGGCAGGCTTGGCGTCTCGACTGTAATCAGGTCGCGCCACTCCAGATACTTGCCGTAACTCACCGGAATCGTTCCGGACAATCTGTCTTTCATCGTCCGTGCCGTGCGGAGCTCAGAGACCTTTTCGGTAGCGCGGAAGAGCAGCGCGTCACAGCCATCCCCGCAATTCGCGAAGAGGATTCTATCCCCAGGGGCGGCCTCTTCCAGAGCGGCAACCAGGGTGATGAGCGCCGCGGCGCTGCCGGTATTGCCGACTCGGCTATAGAGCGGATCCTGAACCTGTGATTTCTCAAAGCCAAGTGCCTTGGCTATGCTGGCATGGGACCGCCCGTCGTGGGCATAGAAGACGACTTTCGCGATGTCGCCCGGAGTGATGGAATATCGCCGCATCAGTTCCGCAATCGATGCCCGCATGAGCGGCACGTAGCCGGCTTCTTCGATGAACCGTCCCTCCGCGGACTGGATAAAGGCGTCGTTTTGCGTTCTCCACAAGTCGGTAAATTCCCGAAAGACCGAATAATCGCCTTCAAGAGTTGCGAGGAGATCCTCCGACCCGATCATGAGGGCGGCGGCTCCGTCTCCAAGAATCTGCTCGAACTTACTCTTCGGTGCGCCCACGCGGCAGTCCGAAGCCGTAACCAGTACCTGCCTGGCCGACGCGCTGTTGACGGCATCAAATGCCGCCCTGACGGCTATCGACGCCGCCCGAAGAGAATGTGCAAAATCAGCGGTACGGCACTCAACATTACCAACATCCACAGCACCGGCAATGATCGCAGCGTTCTGTTTCTCACGATAAGGGGAAGTGGTACTGGCGCAGTACAGCCCGTCTACTGCCCCCTTCGTCGTTCTCATACAATCCAGAGCGGCAGCGACGGCCAGGGTAATGGCGTCTTCGTCATAGCCGGCCACGGCTCTTTCGCCGTCCGGGGCTTTGCCTCCCCACATGGCGCCTATTTCTTTCCATTTGAGCCGGTAGATAGGGATATATGCTCCCACGGACGAAATGCCTACCATCAAGGACTCCTCTCTTCCTGTCCGCACAAGCGAGCAGCTACGGGCAATCGTTGGCGGGTTCCGTTGGCGCGCACACAGGCCCGCCGGCGAGGAAGCCGGCGCCACGCTTCTCTTTACCGATTTCTGTTCATAACCATCGCTGCTGCAACCGCGGCAGCTATCTTTCTTCGCTTGTTCTTTTTCCCATTCAGCGTAATCACGTAATTCACCGTGGCGGCGAGCGATTTTACGCCTTCTGCCGTCCCCGCCTGAGCCTTTGGCTCGGCTGCCGTGGGCGAAGTGTGATCCTTGCCTAGATTCTTGCGTCCCTCGTGACGCGTCTTGAAGAACTTGGGCGCAACCTGCGGGAACAGCGCGTACGTCAATATGTCTTCATCCGAGCTATCGCTGCCTTCTAACGCCTTGGCCTTCGCGCTCAGGTTCTCCCACTCCGGAGTCAGCAGATCGGCGGGGCGGCAGGTAATTGCAGGTTTCTTGGCATGCGCCTCGGCCATCTGCAGCACCGCGGGGTTCTTTTCACCGATTGTGCTGCCGTAATAGCCCAGCATCAGGTCGGCAAATTCGCCGGTTAACACCTTGTACTTGCCTGTCAGCACATTGAACACCGCCTGCGAACCTACAATCTGGCTCGTGGGCGTAACCAGGGGCGGATATCCGGCGTCCTTGCGCACCCGCGGCACTTCTTCCAGAACCTCCTGCAAACGGTCGCTGGCGCCCTGCCCCTTGAGCTGGCTCTCCATATTCGAGATCATGCCGCCGGGGATCTGGCTCTCGAAGATCGCCGTATCCACGCCCATGTTCTCGCTGAAGAATTCGCGATAGCGCGGACGGATCTTGGCGAAGTGTTGCGATACGCGCAGCACCCTTTCTAAGTCGACGCGGGTCTCGTAGCCGGTGCCTTCAAGCATCTCCACCAGGCTCTCCGTAGGATTGTGCCCCGGTCCCAGAGAAAGCGAACTCACCGCGGTATCCACAATGTCGCAGCCCGCTTCAATCGCCTTCATCAGGCTCACCATGGTTACGCCGGTCGTAGCATGGGTGTGAACATGAACCAGCGTATCCTGCCCGCAGCGCTGCTTGATGCCTTTCACCAGATCATAGGCCGGCTGCGGCTTCAGCAGCGCGGCCATGTCCTTGATGCAGATCGAATCGCAGCCCATCTCCTTGAGCTGCTCGGCCATCTCCGCGAAAGCCTGAACGGTATGCAATGGACTCACCGTATAGCAGATCCCGCCCTGCGCATGCTTGCCCGTCCGCTTCACCGCGGCGATGCTGGTCTTCAGGTTGCGCACGTCATTCAGCGCGTCGAACACGCGAAATACGTCCATGCCGTTTTCCGCTGCCTTCGCCACAAACCGCTCCACCACGCCGTCTTCGTAATGGCGGTATCCGAGCAGGTTCTGGCCGCGCAGCAGCATCTGCAGGCGGGTATTGGGCATTAACTTGCGGAAGGTGCGCAGCCGTTCCCAGGGATCCTCATTGAGAAAGCGAATGCAGGAATCGAAGGTCGCGCCGCCCCAGCATTCCACCGACCAGTAACCCGCTTTGTCGAGGTCTTCGCAGGCAGGGACCATGTCATCCAGGGCCATGCGCGTGGCCAGCAGGCTTTGGTGAGCGTCTCGAAGAGCTAGTTCCGTAATCTCAATCACGCGGGTCATTTGCGATTCTCCCCATTGGCGATGAGGATTCTGCCGAACATGCTATTCCACCACCATCAGCGCGCTTTCTGCCTCGACGATGTCACCTTCTTTTGCGCAAATCTCCTTCACTATCCCCGTGAACGAAGAGTGAATCCTTCTCCTCATCTTCATCGCCTCGACCGTGGCTACTTGATCGCCCTCTGCCACCCGGTCGCCCACCTTGACATCGATTGACAGCACCAGCCCCGGGGTTCCGGCAAGAACGGCTCGTGCCGGAACGGACTTACGATCACCTTGCGCTTTAAGCTGATCGCCCGCAGCCGCAGGTTTGGTGCTGTCGGTTCCTGGCAAGATCCTGATGTTGAATACTTCGCCATCCACCTCGACGGCGAAGTGCTGGGGAAAGCCAGCCAAGGCCGAAGTCGCTTCCGAGGGCTTCATTGGTGTTGTTGCGGGCACGGCGCTGGCCTGCTTCTTGGGCGCGCTCGAGGGGAGCGGCTTTCCTGGAATCAGGATTCTGAGCAACAGGTCGTCGTCAGAAAGTCCGGGACCAACTTCCTGTCTGAATTCCTCGACTGGCTTGAGATATCCGGCGGGTGTCCAATTGAGGAACTCCTTGGTCCTAGGCAAGTCCATTATCTTGTCGAGCAGATCTTTGTCCAAGGCTCCGGCCGGCTTGCCGTAATACTGCAAGGCGTACTTGATCACCTCATCGGTGATGTGTTTGTAACGCTCACCGGAAACGACATTCTCCACCGCCTGGGTTCCCACAATCTGCGAGAAAGGGGTGGCCATTACCGGATAGCCAAGCTCCCGGCGCACATGGACCACTTCGTCTAAGATCTCGTCCAGCCGGTGTTCCATTTTTACTTCTTTCAGTTGCCGGATCAGGTTGCTCATCATCCCACCCGGCACTTGATGTTCAAAATGGAACAGATCGTATTCTCTGGGCACTCCGATGGAGCGTTTCTCTCGTTCGGCGATCTCCCGGAAATGCGCGGAAACCGCCCTAAGGGCATCGTCATCGAGGTCCGCGACGTACCCGAGCCGGCGGACATTCTTCAGGATATTTTCCGTTGAAGGCAGCGACGTGCCATTGGCCAACGGGGCTACGGCAGTATGGACGGTGGTGACCCCGGCCTCGATCGCCTCAAGATAGCAAAGAGACGCCAGACCGGAATTGCAGTGGCCGTGAAACTCAAGAGGGATTCCGTCGCAGTTGCGCTCGACGACGGTGATCAGTCTTCTGGTCTTTTCCGGGGTGATCACTCCCGACGCATCCTCGATCATGATGCGATCGGTGCAGTCTTTTGCTGACGCTATAAGTTGGGTTGCCTGCGCCCAATGTTCGTCGGTATGTACCGGGCTTGAGGTGTACATCAGGGAGGTGACCACCTCGGCTCCTTCCGCCTTCGCAATCTGCGCAAAGTAGCGGAACCTGTCGATATTGTCCTGATAGTCACAAATCCAGAAGCTCTTGATCCCATTGGCAACGTTGCGGCGAATCCAGAGGGAAATCATTTCCCGGGGGGTGCTGAGGTCGAAGGAGGAAAGGCTCGCGGTGACGTAAGATCCGCGCAAGCAAGTCCGCGGCATCAGCCGTGACAGATTGCGGATTCTCTCCCAAGGGTTCTCGTCAAGATTGCGCACCTGCACGGTAAAAGCCTGTGAGCCCACCATTGCCACGGCGCGGTATCCAACCTTGTCCATCGTTTCTGCGATGGGGATGATATGATCCGTCCTCATCGTCAGGCCCCAAAGGCTCTGCTGGGCATCGCGGATGGTCTGATCGACAAACTCGACTCTACGCATGTTGCGACCTTCCTCCTCCGGCGCCGGTTCGGCGTATGACCTGCAGCAGTGCATCTGCCGCCGCCTTGGCGAAGGTGGGACTGTTGATGTCGGAATCGACTTCAATTATCTCAATTGCCGGGTCAAGATGCTTCTTCAGCGCCATGACAAACGCCCGATCTGCGTCCGGATCGTGCAGCGGCCCGCCAGCCACACTAAGCGACGAGAACCCCCGCAACGGTATAGCTGCCTTGACCCGCCCCTTGTTCTCGTACTGGTTCAGTTTCTTCGCCGCCTGAGTCGCCACGTATTCCATCTCTTCGGCGTTCGCTCTGGCCTGGACCCTGGTAGAATCCTGCAGATACAACTTGCGGGCAGCCAAGTTTCTTGAAGTCCATAGAGGATCGTTGCTGTCTTTTCTTTCGGCTGGCCCACAGGCGATCAAGTCAAAGCCGCCGGGACAGAAGACATAGGGCAGGGCCAGCCGCGCGGCTACGTCCAGACGGCCGGGTCCGATAACGGCACGGTTTCCGCCCAACAGATGGTCGCTGAATGCTCCGGGCACCAGGTCTATGAACCCGGCAAAGTGGCCCCGCGGTACCAGTTCCAGCACGGGTTTGTCCCCTATGCCGGTGGCGTGAAACGAAACCATGTCGTACTCGCCCTCCAGCACCTCTCGCAGATACTGAGCGCCACGGTCGCAAAAACCGTATTCAGTAATGGCAATGGAAGGCCTTTCCTCCCGGGGAATAGCGCCGCGGCCTTCTACCATTCCGCAAACGGCATTGACTCCGTTAATGGCAAGCGATCTGACCAGCGAGTTCATGCCCACCGTGTCGACCACGGTGTTCATCACGGTGATGTCTTTGAGCGCGAAATAGCCGGAGAATTTCGCGGCGTGGGCGGGCTGGCCGGTGGCGCCCGAGATGAGCAGTTTGGGTACGCCAAACGGCACCGCGCTCATCGCGGTCAGGGTTATTAGAGCTCCAGTCATTCCGGTGATGGCGATAAGACCTTCAAGCTCACCGGATTCAACCAGGAGGGAAAGCTGTACCCGCAAGCCCTCGGCCATAATCGAAGTCGCCGACTCCGTGTTGTCCTTCAGCCTTCCTTCTGGCGCCGCAATCCTCGCCAATTCCTGACACGTGATGTCCGCTTTGAGAGAAGGAATTATCGCGCCGTTGCCCACGCTGATGTCGATCAACAGCGGCTTGTGTCCCCTTTGCTCGATCTGCTCTTTGATGAGCTTTAGTGCCTGCTCCCTCTCGTCCAGCATGCCTATTACGGCTATAGCCATATCCCTTGCCTCTGTAGCCCGAAACGTGGGCGAAAGACGGTAGCCCACGGCATAAGCCGTGGGACAAGTGCTCCCAGCCGATTCTGTTGCCCCCTGCGGGCCTCGGAGGCTGACTGCCCTCCTTTCCCAGGCTCACGCCTGGGAATACCACCTATCGCCCGCTCCTGTGGGCTTTGCTCTCAGCAAAACGCTGCGCGAAAGGGCTCATACGCAGATTTCCTTCAAGTCCTCAGCGATCATCAGCGCCGGTTCCGTAAGTGCCTGCACTTCCTCCGGACACCAGCCGGGTGCGATCTCCTTCAACACCAGTCCCTGGCCGCCCACCTCGACTACGGCTAAGTCCGTGAAGATCTTTTTAACGCAGCCTTTGGCGGTTAGTGGAAAGGTACACTGGTTGACGATGCGGGGGGCGCCCTCTTTGGTGGTGTGAAGCATCATGATGAAGACCTGTTTGCTCCCTATCGCCAGGTCCATGGCTCCGCCCATACCGGCCGCCGGCCGCCCCGGCCGGCCCCAGTTTGCGAGGTCGCCGGTTTTGGAGACCTGATACGCTCCCATGACCACCAAGTCGATGCGCCCGCCTCGAATCATGTCAAAGGAAGTTGCGCTATCAAAGAAGAGCATGCCGGCCCGCGCGGTGACAGGGGTGTCGGAGGCATCGATTAACTCATAATCCTTCTCTTCATCCCGAGCAGGACCGCCGTAGCCCAAAACTCCATTTTCGGCTTGATAGAAGACGACCCTATCCCCCAGGTCAACCGCTGCGCATAAAGTGGGCATACCATACCCCAGGTTGATTACCATGCCGTCGCGAAACTCGGCAGCGATCCGGCGCGCCATGGTCGCTTCATCCATACGCTTCTTCATCTCGCCACCTCCACCACGCGGCTCACATATAAGTGAGGAGTCACGACTGCTTCCGGATCCAGTTCTCCTGCCGGAACGATTTGGTCGACTTCAACGATCGTGGTCTTCGCGGCCATGGCCATCACGGAGTTGAAACATCGTGCCGTTCCCCGATAGACCAGGTTGCCCAGAGTGTCTGCCTTGTGCGCCTTGATCAGGGCGAAGTCGGAGGTCAGGGGCAATTCCAGTAAGTACTCCTTGCCGTTTATTACCTTCGTCTCTTTGCCTCTTGCCACCGGGGTGCCAACTCCCGTCGGAGTGTAAAAACCACCGAGGCCGCCGGCGCCCGCCCGTATCCTCTCCACCAGGGTTCCTATGGGCACCATTTCGATGTCGAGTTTCCCCTCGCGATGTTGAATCTCCAGCGGAGTGGCCGAAGGCAATCCTCCCAAGGTTGGCACGGCCCCGATGAACTTCTTCACTTGACGCTTGGCATACAAAGCTCCAACATCCTGGTATCCTCCGGGTTTGTACAATTTCGTCATCTCAAACCCGCGGCCGCCCATGTTGGAGATTATAGTCAGCTCTTTGGCGCCTTGCTTAGCCAAGGCCTCGATCAGATGGACAGGCAGCCCGCCGTAGGACCCAAACCCCCCGATCATGACCGTCGCGCCATCGAAAACATCGGCGACGGCATCATTACAACTGGCAAAGACTTTGTTCGCTGGCATATCTATCGTCCTTCAGGCATTGATTCTAACCGACTCCGCATCCTGAAGATCTTCGGCTGTTTTCGCTCGTTCGACGGAGCCAGGATCTTCGCCCGCATTCGCGAGCGCCTCTCGACAGTAAAGAAGCAGGGGCACAATGCCCTGCAGGCGATGACGATGCTGTTCGTGGACCATGTGGCCAGCTTTCACAAAGCAGGGATGATTGGCACGAGGAGGTGAGAATCGTAGCTGCCGCCGGTATGAATTACATGGGTGCCCTGGTTGACCGTTGCCGTATGCCCGTTCGAGTGGCCTTCTTCCGGGTAATTATAGATATCACTGCCTTGCACCACGACCCGCAGCTTTTCACCTCGTTCGAACAGGGTGCTGGAAGGCCAGACTTCGATTTCCACCGGAACCACCTCACCCGGTTTTAGCTTTATCTCTCGCTGGTGCTTGTGGTACGGCTGGTATGGCGTAGATTTCTCGTCATCGAGTTCACGATGGGAAACTCGAAGCCAGCCAAGCGCGACGGGGCCATCATCATGGTTGCCGAAAAACGCGAACGGAACCAGATACCCTGCACGGTCGATCTTCTCGATGGCGACAAACAAGTCCATATCGTCACTGCCCTCGGCCTGCACCCACAACTTCAATTTCATATATCCGGTCAGCTCGGTCTTCTCGTCGAATTTGAATTCGAAGCTGGCGTTCTGAGTCTTGTCCCTTATGTCATTCACGTTGTAGCGGACTCGAGCCGTTTTCTTAAATGGGGACTTGCTCGTCTTTCCATCGCTCGCATTCAAGAACAGTTTCGTATACTGTGTGCGGGCCAGCGGCCACTCGTTTTCGGTCCTTGAATTTCCTACATAGTATCTTTCCCTGACCTCGATCGTTACCTTGGGCCAGTCCTTTACATGGTTGTCGATACCTTTCAAGAAGCAGTTGAAAAACTGCCTCTGTTTCTCCACGTTTTCCTTTTGATAAAAATACCACCACTTCTTTCGCCCGTGGACGAGCAACCATTTGTCCTTCGAAGCGATCTGCTTGAACCCTTCGAGGGTGCCCCGGTTGTGCAGACCCTGATCGGTCCAACTCGCGACGACAAAGGCAGGCACCGTTATCCGTGACAGGTCGGCGTTCTTGCTGGCCCAGTAGTCATCAAACAGCGGATGCCGCTTGGCCATCTCCACATAGTTTTCTACTCGTGTCGTCGAGAAACTTACGTTGCTCTGCCACATGGGACCAAACTGCGTTTCCGGGATGCCTCCGTGGCAGCTAAATTCCCGATAGAAATCGCTTACCCCTTCCCAGGGATTAATGGCAGCCAGATGGGGCGGATTCGCCGCCGCCACTTTCCACTGGCTCCAAGCCAGGTACGAGACCCCTTGCATGCCAACCTTGCCGTTACTCCAGCTTTGCGCGCCGGCCCATTCGATCAGATCGTAGCAGTCCTCCACCTCTTGCGGACTCATGAAGGTCAGATCGCCTTGGGAATGCCAGCTTCCACGCATATCCGCGTTGATGATGGCGTAACCATGGTGGCACCAGTAAATGGGGTCAGCGGCTTCAAATTTGGTGTATTCATTAAACTTGTCATCATCTACGCCGGTGTTCCCCATGGTCGTCAACTTGACGCGGCCGTGCTTACCATAAGGGCTCCAGGCAACGAGAACAGGGCATGGTTCCGCGGTTTCCGGCCGATATACGTCGGCGTAAATCTTGATGCCGTCACGCATGTGCACGGCGACATCGTAGTCGATGATCATGCCTTGAGCTTTTTCCCGGCGCGGAATCAATTTGGGGCTTCCGCCTTCAGCCAGCGGTACGGGGTCGCGGAAGACCATTTCAAACCCTTGAGGTATGGACCTTGGAGTAACCATGGCTTTCCTTTCTTCGTAACGTAGCACGTCCTCGGGATTTCGGACCACGGCTTTCCCCGCATTGTAATTGTCGTGCCCGACGTTCGAGAAGAACGCAGAGAGTATTCTGCTGATTCCCGGAGAGATGGCGCAGAATTCAAGCTGCGGTTACTGGGAACATGCGAATCAATTCGCGGGCCCGGCCAGTACCGGCGTGGGCGGTGTGAGCTGTTGGAAGGTGGGTTTGGCTACCTCGTTATCGGTGTCTGTTTGAAGCGCATAGGTGACGCGTGGGGGCAGGCCAGCTCTTTCAGCAGGCTCTCGAAGCTGTGCACGGGAAGACCATCGGCAGTTTGATGGGAGTGCTTCTTGCGCTGTCACAGAGAATTCGGACTTGACCATTTTGCTGGTGTCGAGTACCCTGAGTCCAAAACGCAACTGATCTGTTACACTGATCAGCGCTGGCGTTAGACGACAGAATGTGCAGGGAGTTCCCTGTCATGCGGGAGGGCTAAATGGCGACTCAGATACTTTCCAGAGAAGTAGCAGTGCTAAACCCTGAGGCCGAGCTTAGGCCGAGTTCAGAAGGCAAGATCGCCAATATGCCGGCGTCGTTTCTGGCGCCGCGATTGGATACTTTGAGCGGCAAGACCGTGTACCTGGTGAATCAGGGATTCGGTGGCAGCGCACTTTTTATGGAGCAGGTGGCTGGCTGGCTGGCCGAGCATATCCCGACGGTAAAGGTCATTCAAAAACGCAAGACGGGTTTCATATTTCGCGACGATACCTCTGATTTATGGCAGGAGATCAAGGAGAAAGGCGGAGATGCGGTTATCTTCGGCGTGGCCGGTTGACCGGGCTGCGTATCGGCGGTCGCCGATTGCTGTCGCACACTCGAACAGAAGTACGGAATTCCTACCGCACCTATTTCCACGGTTGCTTTCGAGAGTTTTTGGAATGACGATCGGGACTATTACGGCACAGCCCTGCGCTTCATTTTCACTCCTCATCCGGTAGTGTCCATGCCGGCGGCCGCCCTGCGTGGATATCTGGAGGGCAATGATCCCGCCACGGGCAAGCGAGTCATCGACGAGATTGTAGAGGCGCTCACCAGGCCAGTGACCCCGGAAGAGAACCGGTATGCCGCTGTCGTCGTTCCGGAACCCGGCACACGGCAGCGATTGTTGGCGCCCGATACCGAGGACAACCTGCAGCGGCTATTTGCCCTGCGCGGGTGGACAGAGGGCTTGCCGATCATTCTGCCGACCGAGGAGCGCGTTGCAGAGATGCTTACCGGCACCTGCCATGCACCCGACAAATTGGTTCGCAAAACCTACCTCCACGACGGCAAACAGGATATGCGGTGCACGGTTGAGAATGTGGCCATCGCTGCCGTGATGGCGGGCGCGCGCCCGGAGCATCTGCCCGTACTGCTTGCCATTGCTTCCACGGGTGAGCCGGCAACTCAGCCGTCGACGTTGCCCTTTGCCTCGGCGGTGGTGGTCAATGGGCCCATTCGGAATGAAATCGGCATGAACTCCGGTATGGGCGCGCTGGGCCCCTTCAGCCCCGTCAATGCGGTGATTGGGCGCGCCTGGACCTTACTGTCCAAGTTGACCGGTTGGGCGCAGCGCAAGAAGACCGTCTGGACTTCACAGGGCAACAGCTACGGCTACACGAATCTTTGCATGGCGGAGAACGAGGAGCGTAGCGTCTGGGAGCCGTTCCATGTGCAGAAGGGCCATAAGAAGGAAGAGAGCGTCGTCAGCCTATTCCGGGGATGGAACGTGCTGAACAGCGTAGGCGCCGCCTCGAAGCACTCGTTCGGTGAAGCACTTAAGCTTCAGTTGCAAGCGATTCCCGCGCTATATAGCGCCGCCACTTTGATTGTGGATCCCCTGGTCGCCAGGAGTCTGAAGGAAATTGAAGGCTTCCAGACCCCGCTTGACGTGGCCCAGTGGATTTCGGAAAACTACAAGATCCCCGCCCGCCAGTTCTGGAACGACGACGTCATCGACATGCTGGTGAAGCCCCTGGCGCTGCACGGCGTTAAGCCCTACGCCGACTGGCTCACGGTCCCAGACGATGCCATGATTGCGCCGTACAACCGGGCGGACAAGATCAACATTATCGTGGTAGGCGGTGAGACGAGCCCGGTTTGGAAGGTAGCCGACCTCGGCTTTTCGGTCAGTGCATCGATCGACAAGTGGCGGCCCAAAGCGACGGATGGAATTGGCAGCGATCAGGCGGCGCAAGAAGCCCAGCATGCGTACGAAGCACCCCGCAGCTAGGTTCTACGCAAGGAACGGAGCTAGAGGCTGTTATTAACTTTAGCGCGGTCGGCGTTGCGAGGGAAAATCGCGCCAGACGAGACGGAGCCCGAAGGCTTTGGTGGTTCCAAAGTCGAGGGCGACAACGAAGTATGGTGCGATTTGCCCCGCAACCCACAAGGCTGGGGCCAACTTTCCTCACTTCGTCGTCGTTCGTCGCTGGCAGACACCCGGTATGCGTCGCTCCTCATCCCTGGAACTCAGGAAAATTTGGCTCCCAGCGCCGGCCGTGGGAAAGTTAATAACAGCCTCTAGCAGAATGATTCCTAAATAACATATCATTATCCAAATCACGGACAAGGTGTCCAGTTTGTCTTTCCAGCGGAAGATCAGAGGGGTCTGATTAACTTGCTGGAGGTAGACTTCGATCTGGGTTTACGGCCAAAATCGGTGAAGCAAGCGGCGATTCACGCCGTTTCTAGGTCGTAGGGACTCACACCAATAGACTGTGCCTTACTCCCGGGAAATTGAAAAATTTAAAAGAGCCGCACCCGAATGGAACTACGTCATCAAGCCGTACGTTATCCGGTAATCTCCAATTGCCACGTTTATCCACACTACCAAAATCGCCCTGTTGCCTGAATTTTGCAAGAGGCTCATACTACCAGAAATGGAATTTGTGAAGGAGAGATAAGGATGAAGACCAATCAGGAGCTATTGAGTGAGCGCAAGGAGAGAGTCAGAAAGGCTGTAGCCTTGGAGAGGCCGGACAAGACGCCGTTTATACTTATGGCCGATGCTTTCTGCGCCCGTCACATGGGCGTAAAAATGTCTGACTTCTGTTCGAGTTTGAAGTTTGCCAATCAAACCATGCTGGATTCCTGCAAGGCGTTGGGCGATCTGGAAGGCGTGACGACGGCCTTTCCGGCCGGTCCAATCTTTACCCTGATCTTTATGACTCATGTGAAGCTTCCGGGCAGGGAACTGCCTGATGATTCTCTCTGGCAGCTCGACGAAAAAGAGGTCATAACCGTCGAGGACTATGACACCATCCTGAAGACAGGCTGGATGCCTTTCATGACGGATTGCCTGGTCAATCGGCTTCACTTCCCACTCGAAAAAGCCATGGCGGAGCTGGCTGATGCGCCCAAGATGGTGCAGAACTTTGAAGACGCCGGCTATGTGGTCTACTCACCCATCGTGGCCACGGCGGTTCCGGAACTGCTTGGCGGCGGGCGTTCCATGCCCAAGTTTATTCGTGATCTCTATAGGATTCCCGATAAGGTGGAGGCGGTCCTGGATGTGATTCAACAGGAAATGCTGCCGGTATTGCGGCAACAGATCCGGCATACCAAGGCATCGATCGTCTTTCTGTCTCCGGCCCGCGGCGCCAGCGAATTCTTTTCGCCCAAGTTATGGGAAAGGTTTGTCTGGAAATACATCCGGGAAACCGTCGCAGTGATTGTTGAAGAAGGCGCCTGCTGCGACCTTCATATGGATTCGAACTGGGAGCGCGACCTTCACTTCTTCCGCTCCCTGCCCAAGGCCAAATGTGTCTTTGAGAGCGACGGCGTGACCAACATCTACAAGATCAAAGAGGTTCTCGGCGATCATATGTGCATCAAGGGCGATGTTGCGGCGACGATGATGTCTCTTGGCACTCCGGATGACGTGTATAACTACTGCACGAAGATCATCCGCGACATGGGACCGGGACTTATCCTGTTCACCGGCTGCTCCGCGCCTCCCGACGCGAAGGTCGAAAACATCAAGGCTATGGCTGCCGCTGCGGGTGGCCACTAGGTTTCTGACCGTGTGAATTTGTACCAATGATGGGTGCCCCAGGTCCCGATTTTGGGACCTGGGATAGCACGGACCTAAATACCTCTTTACGCAGCCTCTAGTGTAGTCCGCCGCATGGATGGTCATTTCTTGTGCGCGGGCCTAATGTCGCTCACTTCTGGTGCCGCAGTCTGCATCGCGCAGGGAGGCGTGAAAGCGACAGGCGCCAAGGCAAGCGCCGTTGGGCGCGGAAGAACGTAGCCTCGACGAGGAGCGGAGCAAGGAGGGAACGCATTACTATTAAGAGCAGAGGACCTGACCAGTGAAATTTTACGGATGGAAGCTGCTCGCGGTCATGTGGCTAATCGTATTCGCCAATTTCGGCCTCCCCTTGTGCGGAGCCATCGTGATCAACCCCTATATGGCTGCCGATCTGCACTTCGACCGCAGCGTGCTCGGCATCGCCTATGCCATTTTTTCAGTCATGACCGGTGTGCCCGGACCGCTGGTAGCATTCTCCATCAATAAGAAGGGCGTGCGCTTTACGCTGATCGCTGGCTGCGTGCTGGTGCTGCTGGGCTCTCTGATGATGGCTCTCTTTGTGCATACGGCCATGCAGTTCTTCATCGTTTTCGGATTGATCGTCGGCCTGGGCGCCATGACCGGCGGTCCGCTGGCGGCGCAATCGGGCATCGCGCAGTGGTTTGACAAGAGAAGGGCGTTTGCCATCTCGGTGGTTCTAACCGGTGGAACCGTTACCAGCATAGTGGGGCCCCCGCTGCTGAACCACCTGATCGTGGCCTTGGGCGGAAACTGGCGGGCGGCCTGGTGGTCGGTCATGGCGGGCAGTATGTGCGCCATGCTGCTGGCCTTTTTCTTCGTCAAAGAACGGCCTGCCGATCTTGGTCAGCTTCCGGATGGCCGAAGGGCCGATGAGGAAGCTGTTTCTGCCGCGGCTCCTGCCCGGGCAAGGCGAACCGTTTATCATTGCCGGGAGGATTGGAGCCCTTCCCAGGTCTGGCGCTCACCCACATTCTGGCTGATGCTAGTGGCCCTGTTTGGCTTTAGCCCGGGCTGTGCCGCCTTTCTCGCCCATGGCGTGGTTCATTTGGAGGACCTGGGGAATACCCCCGCGGCGGCGGCATTCTTTGTTTCGGTGGGGGCGGCCGCGGCGTTGCTCGGCACGCTGGCGGTTGCCGCGTTGGGGGATCGCATCGAGCCACGACTGATCTGGGCTGTAGCCTCGCTTGCAGTTGGCGCGGGGATGCTTTTGTCACTGAAGGCTACCCAGCCCGCCGTTCTTTGGAGTTTTGCGATTCTGCTGGGCGCGGGGTATGGAGCATGTTTCGGCTGCGTCATGACCCTGCCCGCCAATTATTTCGGGCACAAGGCATACGCTTCAGCGCTCGGTGCTCTCATGGTGGGTGGTACCATTTCCGCAGCGGTTGGGTCCTATGGCGCCGGATATGTCTACGATCATTTCGGCAGTTATCGCTCCGCTTTTTATGCCATAGCGGTAATGTGCTTGATAAGCTTCTTCATTTTGATCGCGTTGAAGCCGCCTGTCCGGAAAGAAGAACCGGCGCTGACGGTGGCAGACGCAGGGGTTTAAGACTTTCACAAAACCTTTCCGCGGCCCGGCTTCAGCCGCGCCTGCAAATTGACTTGCCGCAGGAAGCGGCCATGACAAAGAACCAACGGATCAGCGCTCTGGAGAACCAGCTTGCGCAGATGTCACAACAAATCCGAAGAACGCAACACGCCGTCGGAATGTTTGAAGACACTCACGCCGTGCGCTGTCTGCAGCATAAGTACGGGTACCATATCGACAAGTGCCTCTATGATCAGGCGGCAGCTCTTTTCGCGGAGGCCTTCAACGCCTTCAATCATACCAACTTCGACATTCCCAATACTCTCAACCTATTCGCCGAGGGCTGTATTGTGCCAGTCTCCAACGCAGGGGAGATTATAAGTACGAGCAACACCTCGCGCAAACTGCAGTTTGCTGTGAAGTTTCTGTTCTAACACAAAGAAAAGGAGAAGACATCAAAATGGCCGAGAGCAAGTACGGAAAGTACATCATCAGGGAGCCCTTGGAAAAGGGAAAGGCGCCGGCGCTTCACATATGCGCGGAAAAAGGCTGCCTTGGAGCCCAGTTTGCCGGTTTCCCGGTTGAAGTCCAGCTACTCACCATCACGGAACCGAGGTCATTTCCCCATCCGCCTCACGCCCACAATGCCGACGAGATGTTTTTCATCTTCGGCAGTGATCCCATGAATTACTACGATTTCGACGCCGAAATCGAGATTTATTTTGGTGAGGAGAGAGAAAAACAAATAGTTAACTCCACCTGTATTGTCTACGTCCCTAAGGGGGTAGTACACGCTCCGATCGCTATTACCAAGGTGAATAAACCCTTTCAGTGGATGCATGTTCTTTTTAATCCTAAGTACAACATGACGGCCGGTGACATTACGCAGCATCCGGCGCACCCTCGTGAGCAATATTCACCCGAAGAGATAAAGAAGTTAAAGGGCCGCTAGCTTTCGTGGTATTTGTTTACGGCAAAACCAGAGAAGGTGTGGCCTATTCAGCTTTTTTGAAGGTCGCCGCTCCTTGGGGTCGCGGCGACTTAAGTGCAGCGGCTTCGGGCTACAGCATCTCTGGTTTTGCTTTAGCGTCTTGATGCGGCCTCGAGAGCGGCACTTGTTGTGAGCCAAGGTGCGTGTATCTTGCGCGCAAGGAGCCGCTGATTGAGGAAAGTACTCGTCTCCGCCAGGAAGTGGCGGAGTTGAGGCGGGCCAGGGAGCGTTTGCAGCAAGCAACTTTTCTAGTTCGTAAAGCATTTACTGCCGAGCAAGCTTAGGCGGACACCGAACATCGGATTCCGCTATTCTCGAACGCCTGCCGCACCGATTCCACGCGGGGCGGCTCAATGGCAGATAGTCCATGCAGCCGATAGGGTTTGTTCAGGGCAATATATTTGCTCTCTCCAAGCCGGTGATAAGGCATCAGTTCGATGCGCTCCGCTTTCTTTCCCATGCCTTTTAGAAAGGCCGCGGTTGCCTGGATATTCTCCAAACTATCGTTGATGCCCGGGATCAACGGCATCCGGAACAGGAAATCGATGCCGCTTTCGGCAACGAGCTTCGCATTGGAAAGTACGAGAGGATTTTGCTGGCCGGTGAATTCACGGTGAATGTCCGCATTCATGTGCTTCAAATCATAGAGGACGTAGTCGGCAAAGGGTAAGACTTCCAGCAAGCTCGACGACGGGGCGCACCCTGACGTTTCCACGCAGGTATGAATTCCTTCCGCATGGCAGCGCTCGAACAGGGCGCGCACAAACTGGGGATGCCGGAGCGGTTCCCCGCCGGACGCGGTGACGCCACCACCGGAGGTCTCGTAGAACATCTTGTCGGCCTTCACCGCGTCGAACACTTCCTCAACGCTCATTGGTTTGCCATAGAGAAGGAGCGCATGGTAGCAGCAGACTGAAGCACACTCCCCGCAGCCGGTGCAACGGTTCCTGTCTATAGAAGGCAGTCCCGCGGGGTCAAAGTTGAGGGCCTCTTCCGGACAAACTCCCGTGCAATTGCCACAGCGAGTACAGAGTGTCTTGATGAAACCGACCTCCGGGCTTGGAACAACGCACTCAGGATTGGCACACCACTGGCACGCCAGGTTGCAGCCTTTCAAGAACACAATGGTTCGAATCCCAGGCCCGTCATGGATGGAGTAGCCCTGAATGTTGGTCACTGGCGCCATCAGCGCCTCGCCTTTCAGGACGATCGGCGTGGTCTTCACGTCCGGTTTTGAACCAACCGCGAAGAGTATTTCTCCAGACGTCTCATCGCACATCTCGACCCCCACACGAAACCCCTTGCCTACCCGGTTTCACCTGTGCCAGAATTTCCGAGCTTTGGCAGTACCTGCCGTTCACATTGCCGCACCGGCACCCGGCCAGGACTCCTGAGCCCACCAGATGAGAGATGGGCGGGGCCGCCCACAGCGGCCAATCCGCTGCTGTCACACCCGCCATTTCCTGTTTTGTTTGCAGGTTGACAGTGTGCGTACTGCATGCCGTGATAACCAACTGTATTTAACGCAAAACGCTGGTCAGATGTCAAGAAGATTTTTTGTAATAGATTGATAATAATGGTATTACCATGCTTCGAGGGGTGAAAAGAGTGCGAATTCAGTTTGCGGTTTTACCGAGATAGATGCATACACTCTGAGTGCTTATATGGTCACGGCCGGGTTTCCCGTTGGCAGCCCGGCGGTGTAGGGTGCTGTTAGCCCGTTTGGCTGTTCGCCGCAGCTAACAGAGTAGGCGCGCCCCTTCGGGCGGGCGTATACAGCTTGCGTTCATCTAGATATTCTTTGATGAGATGCTGAACCGTTCCCATCGTGACATGGGCCTGCGGTTCATCCAACCGGATAAAGACGCGTAACCCAGTAGCGCTGGAGCGGCGATGATAGGAGAGACGCATGAGATTGCAGGGTAAGGTTGCATTGATCACCGGGGGCGGTACGGGCATAGGCGCCGCGGTTGCCGAGGCGTTTGTTCGCGAAGGCGCCAAGGTCTGCATCACGGGACGCCGTCGCGAAATGCTGGATAAAGTCGCGCAAAGCATTTCAGCCAGCCAGGTTACCGTTTGCGCCGCAGACGCGGCCAAGCCGGGAGACGCACAACGCATGGTGGAGACCACGGTTGCCTTCGGCGGCAAATTGGACATCGTGGTCAATAACGCCGGTACGGGCATCATGGCAAACGTCGTCGAGATGGAACTCGACGCCTGGCAGCGTGTGGTCGACACAAATCTGACCGCTCCTTTTCTGGTGATGAAGTATGCCATCCCGCACATGATCCGCGCCGGGGGTGGTTCCATCATCAACGTGGCGTCGGTTGCCGCTATACGGGCCCTCCCGGGCCTGCCGGCCTATTGCGCCACGAAGTCCGGTCTGCTTGGATTGTCCCGCCAGGTGGCCATCGACTTCGGCCCGCAGAAGATCCGCAGCAATGCGGTGCTGCCGGGAGCTTTTCGCTCGGAAATGTTCGACCGCGGCCTGGCCGAGGCCGCTAGCCAGTTCGGGATTACCGTGGAGCAACGACTGCAGGCCATGGCGGCGGTGCCTCCGCTCAGGCGCGTCGCTTTTCCGGAGGAGATTGCCGGGCTCTTCGTTTACCTGGCCAGCAACGAATCTGCCTACACCACGGGGGGTGAGTTTGTCTGCGACGCCGGTGTGCATGCGATGGATGCTTCTGCATTGGCCCAGTGATGCACCGAGACAATCCCCCGGTCATGGCTGGAGGACCTGGAGCAGCGAGTGGGAAGGAGACTTTAGGTGCAGTATACTGGCGCTAGATAAAGATAGAGACTAATCGAATTCCTCTCGAACTTGCATTCGCCCGTTTTTTCGCGAATCGGGCGGATAGCCGCGCGCAGGGCCGCAGGGAATCTATTTGAGCGGGATCGCTATCTTTACTCGATCGGGAAAGGAACAGGTATGAGTCAAATCGTAGTGGATCGGGATCTGTGTTTGAAGGACGGGTTGTGCATTGCGGTCTGTCCGGACGCAACATTGCGAGCAAACGAGGAGGGCTTTCCGGAAGAGGTACCAGGAGCCTCCTGTGTCCTGTGTGGCCACTGCGTCGCGGTCTGTGTCTGCGGGGCCATAACTCACGCCGGTCTGCCCGAGGAAGCGATGCTGCCCGTATGCAGCGAATTGAGCTCCCCGGCACAGATCGACGGCATGCTGATGAGCCGGCGTTCCGTGCGCGAGTTCAAGGAGCAGCCCGTCTGCAGGGAAACTCTGGAACAACTGCTCGACGTGGCGCGGCGGGCTCCCACGGCGGGCAACTCCCAAAAGCTGCACTGGATCGTCATTTCCGGTGCTGCCAAGGTGAAGGCCGTCTCAGCCGAAGTCATAAACTGGGCGCGGGACCACGCCGTAGGCCATACCGCAATGGTGGTCGGACGCTGGGACACGGGATACGATCAGGTGCTGCGCGGGGCCCCTACGGTAGTATTGGCCTGTGCTCCCGCCGATTGGGACTGGGGAAAAGAAGACGGCACCATCGCCGTGGCCTTCCTGGAGTTGGCTGCCGTTGCGCGCGGTTTAGGCGCTTGCTGGGCTGGCATGCTGACTCGCGTGGCCGCCGTTCATCCACCCGTCCGCCAATTGTTGGAGCTCCCCGAAGGCTACGTGGTATGCGGCGGCCTGATGTTGGGTGAGCCCAAGTACAAGTACCAGCACGTGCCTCCCAGAAAACCGCTTAGCGTGCAGTGGATATAGAATTGAGTTGTGAAGTGAGAGTTTGACGGCCCTGTCCCCGTCCAGGACGGGGCCCTTTCGTATGGTTCGGAGGAGAAGGTGCAGACGTTGCGGCAAAGACGACTGCACTGCCGTCGGAATCTTGCTCATGCAAAGACGAACCGTGTGGTCCACATTTGCCTTCCTTTGGCAAATGCGGGGTGTGCAAGCCGTCTCGCATCAGATTATGGCCGGCTGTAGGGAACGCGGCCGACCGAGCAGATGCGAACCACGCTGACAATGCCTAATTTGAAAGCTGGTTTATCGAAAACGGATACGCCGAATAGAATCCAAGAAGTGGAGGCATAGCATGATTCATGTCGTTGAGGTGAAAGCTCCTGGAGGCCCTGAAGTTTTAGAGCTTGCTAAACGCCCTGATCCCGTACCAGCTCATGGCGAAATCGTCGTCCAAGTGCGAGCCGCCAATATAAATCCAACCGATTTAGCGTCACGAGCTGGTTTCTCTTTTGGCGAGCCAATAAAGGTGCCGTTTGTTGTGGGTTGGGATTACGCGGGGATCGTGCAATCTGTAGGTGGGGGCGCCAGCGAATTTAAAGTTGGTGACAGGGTCGTCGGAATGATTCCCTGGTATCTCACCAAAGGAACGCACGGCGCTTACGCTGAGGCTGTCGCGGTGAAATCCGAATGGACGGTGGCCCTTCCCGAGTCACTTGATTTCGCGATCGCCTGCACGCTACCTCTGAATGCGCTGACGGCTAAACAAGGGCTTGCGCTACTGAAGCTTTCTCCAGCAAGCGAAATTCTAATCACTGGCGCGTCAGGAGCGGTTGGAGGCTTTGCGGTGCAAATGGCTGTCCAAGCAGGACACCGAGTCACTGCAGTAGCAGGACGCGATGACGAAGCGTGGGTGCGAAATCTCGGAGCAAAGGCCGTTTTACCCCGCTCAACTGACTATAAGAATATCGGTCATTTTAAGTTTGCGTTTGATGCTGTACCGGTGGGTGATCCAGTTCTTGAGGCTGTAGGCGAAGGCGGCGTCGTTGTTACAACACGACCCACGCCGACAGCCGATCCAAAACGGAAAATCCAGCAGTCGCTCGTCCTGATTAGTCCTGATCGTACAAGCCTCAGGGAAATCGTGGCGCTAGCGGCAGCAGGTAAACTCCAATCAAGGGTTGAACGACGTTATCCTCTTATCGCCGCTGCCGATGCCCACCGCGATTATGAACGTGGAGGGCACAAGGGGAAATTGATTCTGGAGCCTTAAAAACCAACTTTCGCGTTACAATCAGGTGTTTCGGAACAAGACCGAAGACGAAGCAGGTCAAGTGCCTGACTGTGTCGAATCAAGTCGCACTTGGTCTACTTCTAGCGGTGACGTATTTCGTGCAGCTCTCGCCGGAGATCCAGGACGATGTGATCAACCGTAGCCAGCGGGGTTTGTGAGTTAGGACATTAGAGACAAAATGTTGTTATGGCTTTACCCAGGTTCGTTACCTCTCTCGCTGCTGTTGTTGTGGCCCTAATGTTCTCGCTGTCGCTGGAATCCTTGGTCCTATGTTTTGGGCGCGACCGTGGACGAGGCCGGGTGGAGCGCGGTTTTCGTACGCCGAGCCTTTGCCGGTCTTAGCCGCAATTATCTTCGCAAATATTTCGAAGATCGCGGAGTGAGTTGGGAGCCGGAACTTGCGTGATCTGGGGGATAAAGCTGTAAGTTGTTAGAGATATGAGATTACACCGAATCGCAAGACACTCGTAACTCGGTTCTGCAGTGCCCGGCGAATTGTTCGGGCGGGCCATGTTGGGGACAAAACCCAAACGGAGAAGTGATGATGAGCAGGAAGGTGCAGTTCGAAAAGCTACTTTCACCTTGCAATATAGGGAAGTTGCAGATTAAGAACCGAATCATAAAGACTGCCGCAGAAATGAATACCCATGACGCCCATGATTTTCATATGAACCAGAGAACCATCGACTACGTAGAAGCGGTGGCCAAAGGTGGCGCAGGTATGATTATTCTCTGGGACGCCTACCTTGATTATCCTTTAGGCGCAAGGATGCCCGATGGGTTGCGTATTGACGCCGACGAATACATTCCAGGCTTTAGTAATTTGGCGGATGCCGTCCACAAACACGATTGCAAGTTATCTGTGCAGATGATGCATGCCGGACCCTGGTGCCCGGCGTCGCTTTCCGGTCGCCCACCTATAGCTGCTTCGATGATGAAAGTGGAAGTGTATGACAAACACTACGGTGACGAAGCCGTTGAGGCAACCGTTGCTGAGATTGAAGAGGTTCAGGAGAAGTTCGTAAAGGCGGTGGAGCGGTACAAGAAGGCCGGGATTGACCACGTGGAGTTACACTGCGGCACACAGCACCTGGGCAATACTTTCATGTCTCGTCACTGGAATAAACGCCAGGACAGATACGGCCCTCAAAGCCTGGAAAACAGATCTCGATTTATGGTTGAAATCCTGAAGGAAATGAAGAGACGTCTGGGGAAAGACTTCCCCATCGGTGTCCTTTATAATGCTGCCGAGTATGGGATAGACGACGGCATAACTCCCGCGGAGGGTCAGGAGTTCGGTCGAATCTTTGAAGCCGCCGGCGCCGATAACCTTCATCCAAAAGCCGATGGTTTAGGTCCGATCTACGGTTTAATCAACTGGCCCGAAACGGTCTTCTATCCAGAGCCTCCGGACCCCTTGCCGGAAGGGCTTGATGGAAGCCGAAACGGGGCCGGATTTTGGGTGCCTCTAGCCGCATTGGTCAAGAAGGCAGTCTCCATACCGGTGATTGCCACCGCAGGCATCGATGCCGAGCTGGGAGAGAAAATCCTGCGACAAGGCAAAGCGGACTTTATTGGCATGACCAGACGGCTGTTGGCCGACCCGGAACTCCCCAACAAGGTTGGCGCAGGAAGACTGGAGGATATTGCCCCATGCACACGCTGTCTCTCCTGCATCGACAGAATACATTCACATCCTATGCCGGGAAGATCCTGCTGCCGCATAAATGCTTCGCTGACAAGAGAGGGAGAATACGAGATCAAACCCGCGGTTAAGAAGAAAAAGGTTATGGTGGTCGGTGGTGGACCAGCGGGAATGGAGGCGGCAAGGTTAGCGGCTTTAAGGGGACATAAAGTAGTACTGTATGAGAAAGAACATCAACTGGGAGGATCGCTACCCTTGGCTGCCACGGTGAAGGGGGTTGAAATTGAAGACCTTCTAGCCCTGGTTCGCTATCTCAGCACCCAAATTACCAAGCTGAGCGTCGAGATTAATCTTGGCAAAGAGGTGAATAAGGCATTGGTTGAGCAGGTTAAGCCAGATGTGCTCATACTAGCCACAGGAGGGCAATATTCCGTTCCAGAAATACCTGGAATCGATTCGGGCAAGGTGGTCAAGGCTGCCAGCCTGAACCGCCAGCTGAAGACCTCTTTGAGGTTCGCAGGCCCGAGGCTGCTCATATGGGCCACGAAATTGTGGATGCCCATCGGCAAAAGTGTTGTCATTATCGGTGGCGGCCTACAAGGCCTCCAGTTAGCCGGATTTCTGGTTAAGCGTGGTAGAAAGGTAACAGTCGTGGACACAGCTGAGAAAATGGGGGAAGGGGTGGTTGAGTTTTACAAGATGCGCCTGATTCCGTGGCTGGAGCGAAAGGGAGTACTGTTGTTGTCCGGCGTTAAGTATGAGGAGATAACGGATAAGGGGCTAACTATTACTACCAAAGAAGGAGAGAAAAGGATCTTGGCGGCAGATACCATATTGCCTGCTTTGGCCATGGCGCCGGACACTGAGTTCGTCAAGAGCCTGAGAGAGACAGCCCCTGAGATTTATCAGATTGGCGACTGTGGGAACCCTGCTCTGATAATAGATGCTATTGGGGATGGTTCACGTGTTGGCCGCGCCATATAGAGGATGTAGACTCGCGCCGCCGGTAGCGCTCGATGATCGCTGTCTCGAAGGGCAGCGTCCGCAGCTTCGGCACCGTCCTGTGGTGTCGTGTTGACAACAAGATCATTGGATAAACGACCGCTGGTTTCAAACTTTCGAATATCTTTGGATAGCCTTCAGAAAGAGAAAGAGGGGAGATTCATTCCGATGCAGAAAAACAATCGACGCACATTCTTACAGGCCACATCAGCGGCGGGAATCGCTGGGGATTCCAGTGCGGCGGCTATGAGCCTGGTGGGTGAAGCCAGAGCTGCCACGACAAAGGGCGCGATGATTGATCGCGTCGCCTTTGACGAATACGTACGGCGTTTCAACTCACGAGACTACGAGGGTGTGCTGGAATATTGGGCGAAGATTTTCACGGTTTCGTTTGCCGGCTACATATTTCACAACCGCGAAGAGTTCATCGACAAGTTTTACAAGGGATTCTTCCATCAACATGTGAATGAGTCGCTGCATATCGATCAATTCATCTCCAACGAGAACCTTCTGATTATCGAAGCGCGAGTGCACATCCAGACCAAGAGGGAACTGACGCACGAGATGGCAGTGGCGGCCGGCTATGGGAACATGAGGACGCCTCCGCTGGGCAAGACTTTGGAGATTCCGGAGTTCATCCACTACCACGTTGCCGATGGTAAGTTCATCAGCGTTGTTTGTGTGGACTCTGCGTCTCCTCGCCTGCTGTAAGCCGGTATTCTTTACAGATTCTCGCGCAGAGCCAAGATATAGGAGAAACGCGACTAAATCAGAAGGACGGCTTGACAGCGCCCGGAAACTAGAATTAAATAGTTTACTGAACTTGAAATAAAGTTGCTGTATGCATACATAACGGCACACAAAGGGAGCAAGAAATGGCAGAAGCTCAACGCAAAGCGGTGTTTTGCACCAACCTTGAATTGCCGGCGGGTGTCCACGATTTCGAATCCTCGGACACGAAGACAAAAGCGCCGGATGCCGACCCCATCAAGCGCGTGATCTATATGGACGACAGGATTGTCCCGGGATCCTTTTATATTGAAGCCGTTTGGGTTATGGGCTCCATACCGCGGTCTCATCCCGAACACTGTCATCCTGATCACGATGAAATCTGTGGATTTGTAGGCAGTAATATGGACGATCCGTCCGATCTGGGAGCGGAGATCGATTTCGTCGTCGATGGCGTGAAGACGACCATCACCAAAACTTGCTTCATTCACATTCCCGCCGGTGTCAAGCATGGCGGGCTTTGTTTCCGAAAGATTGACCGGCCGGTATTTCAGATCGCCATGTCCAGGATGCCTGCCTATTCCAGTGTTCCACCCACATAAAGAAAACATCCAATCACGGAATCGTGATTGGGCGTTATGGCGGAGAAAATCAGGGGAGTGATATCGAGAACGAAAAGCGAACGGTGGTCGTTTTCCTGGGATTGTTTCAACCCAACCTTGAAGCAGTCTGTTCTGACGAAACGACAGGAGAGGGGAATGAACGGCAATCTTGCTATAGTTCAGAAATATTTAGACCGAGTCGCTAATCTTGATATTCAAGGCGCATTCAAGTTGGTGGCTGATGATGCAATCTATTACGGGCCGGACGGCCAGCCATTTGACAAAACCATAATGAAATCTCTGTTCGGGCCCGGAACCCAACTGATCAATCCGATCGAGCAGGAGATCTCCGGAACGACGTGCGAGGGTGATCGAGTAGCTGTCGAAGCGACAGGGAAGACGGTTCTGGCCAACGGAAATACCTACAGAAACGTCTACCATTTTCTTTTCGAAGTTCGAGGCGGAAAGATCGTGACGTTCAAAGAATACTGCAATACGAAGGCAATTGACGCATTTTCATCAGCCAAATCCAGCAGCGGTAAGTGACCTGACCGACGAATTTTGTGGCCGAGCGCCGGGTCGGCAACTGCCGGAAAGACCTCCTCGATCACGTCATCGTCCTGAACGAGAAGCACCTGAAGCGCCTGATAAATGTGAGCGCTATTTAAACCCCATCTTGTGCATCGGTGCGTGACGCTGCACTCTTGAGGGATGAGACAACGCAAAGCGGAAGCGTGGGCGAAGTGGCGGGGGCTGGTTGCGGAGCAGAACCAGAGCGGGCAGAGCGTAGCGGCATTTTGCAGCGAGCGGGGTCTGAGGAGCGGGCAGTTCTTCGCGTGGAAGAAGAGGTTGCGGGAAGCGGAAGCGGCGAAGTTTGTGGCCGTGGAAGTGGCGCCAGTTGCAGAGGCGAAATGGCCAGCACCGGTAGTGCACAGTGGAGCGATTGAAGTGCGGCTCGGCCGAGGCCGGAGCCTGGTGGTTGAGCCCGGATTCGACGCGCATCATCTTCGCGCGTTGCTTTCGGTGTTGGAAGCGGAAGCATGATCGGTCTGCCGAGTTTGCGCGCGCTGGACCGCACGCAGGGAACGCGGATCTGGCTGGCGGTGGAAGCGACCGACATGCGTTGCGGGTTCGATCGTTTGGCGGAGCGGGTGAGAGCCATCATTGGCCAGGATCCTCTCAGCGACAGCCTGTTTATTTTTCGTTCGCGCCGGGGTGACAGGTTAAAGATTCTGACCTGGGACCGCGACGGATTTGTTCTGTGGTACAAGCGATTGGAGTCCGGGGTGTTCAAGCTGCCGCGCGTGAAGGATGGAGCGCGCTCGGTGGAGTTGCGGGCCAGCGAACTGGCGATGATCCTGGACGGGATCGACATGACGAAGCTGAAGCGCGTGCCGCGCTACGAGCGAGGAGCGCGAACCAAGCAAGATAACGAGGAAAAGATCGCGGTGTAAGTAACTTCGACTGCGACTTACACGTCTATACTATGTGCCTCCCACAGACAAGTTAGTGGAGTTACCCGACGACAGCGAAGCACTGAAGGCGATGGTGCGGTCGTTGCTGCTGGAGCGTGACCGAAAAACAGAGCCGGCGGGCGAAGACAAGCGCGTTGTGCCGAGGAGCAACAACGCCGCGCCGATGATCTGCACATCGAGAACCTGCGTTTGCGGGTAGAACTTGATCGCTACAAGAAGTGGTATTACGGTCCTCGCGCCGACCGGCTGCAGTCGGCAGGTGACCTGGCGCAGATGCTGCTCGGCTTTGCCGAGGCGCTGGACCACAAGCCGGTCAACCCGGACGATGTTCCGCCGCACACGGAGCCGGACGAAGAACTGCGGCGAGTGAAACGGCGCAAGGGCCGCCGCCACCTGGCGAACTTCGAAAATCTGCCGGTCACGACGCATGTCTACGAGTTGAGCGCGGAGCAACGGGCCTGTCCTTGCTGCGGCGTCGAGCGCAAGGAGATCGGCCAGGAGGAGAGCTGGCAGATCGAGCATATATCGGGGCGTTTCGAGCGCATCCATCATGTGCGCAAGAAGTATGCCTGCCCGGCTTGCGAAACGAATGGCGACAACCCACGCATCGAGACCGCGGCCAAGCCGGAGACGGCGATCGACAAGGGACTGGCCGGACCGGGGCTGCTGGCCTACATCGTGACCAGCAAGTTCGCAAGTATGTTCCACTTTATCGGTTGGAAGATATCTTCGCGCGGCAGGGGTTCGAGATCTCGCGAGCCACGCAGTCGGTCTGGTGCGGCGATGTGGCCGATTTCGTCGAGCCGCTGTATGAGCTGATGGCGGACCAGGTGCGCGCTTCGCACGTGGTGGCCACTGACGACACCATCATGCCCATGCTGAGCAAGAGCAAGGCGGCCAACGCGCGGATGTGGGTGTATGTCGGCGATGATGCGCATCCCTACAACGTCTTCGACTTCACGCTGAGCCGCGGTCGCGACGGCCCGAAGTATTTCCTCAAGGACTACAACCAGGTTCTGCTTGCCGACGGCTACGGCGGCTACAACGGCGTGGTGGCCGGCAAATCGGGGTCGGCAAGGGTTTTGTTGTGGGGTGGAACGGCATCGTGCGCGCCGGATGCTGGGCGCATCTGAGGAGGAAGATCATCGATGCGGAAAAAGCCGCTCCCGAGATCGCCGACGAAGCGATCGACTTGGTGCGCGCTCTCTACGCCGTCGAGAAGCAGGCCAAAGATGCCTCTGTCGGGGAGAGGCTCCGCCTGCGCCAGGAGCAGTCCGCGCCGGTGCTGGTCAAGCTGCGTGAGAAGTTCCTTGCCTGGAAAGAGCAGTTGCTGCCCAAGCATCCTATGGCCGAGGCGGTGAACTACGCCCTCGGCCAGCGGGCAGAGTTGAACGTGTTCTCGACCGACGGCGCAGTTCCCATCGACAACAATGTCTCCGAGCGCGAAATGAAACGCGTGATTTTAAATCGGAAAAACAGCCTCTTCGTCGGCAACCCTCGTGGCGGCCGCACCGCCGCCATCCTCGCCAGTCTCACCTCGACTTGCCGGCGGCATGATATCGATCCGCAGATCTACTTCACGCAACTGCTTACCAACTTGTCCCTCACGCCCGACGGCGATCTATCCGTCTGGCTGCCCAACCGATGGAAACTCGATCAAAGAGCAAGACTCGCCAGTCTGCACAATGAAGCCGACCCGATTTCGTAAGACCTGTAGTTCACGTAGCGCTCACGATGAACCCGTTGCAAGGCACGGATATTCCCGCCGATGCCATAGTAAGCATAGTGACCGCGGAGCATTTGATTGAGATGACCCTCTCCAACACCACCTTCCTCATGCTCGAAGAAGGCCGCCTCATCTTCGACGGCTCTATCGAGGAGCTGCTTGGAAGCGACAACCCGTTCATCCGCGAGTTCATGGGGTAGAGCCTGCCCGCTCGACGAGATGCGCATCGGCGACGGCCGGCAGTCCTCCTGGCCTCTAAGGTTCTCTGTAAGGTCAACCATGTCGCTGGGCCATTTGCCTTGGCTTATGTCCTTTATCATCTGTCGCATCGCCGGTTACCAACGGTACAACTTCGGTAATGGTCGGCGAAGTAATTGGGCAAAATTCACGATTCTGGCCCCATCGAACTATGCTATATTTCGTTTAAACTAGCACGATGAGAGGGCGTGCGCTTTAGCGTGCGAATTGCCCTTTTCCTCTGGCGAAGGCCCCCGCCGTTCCGGCTCAGCCGGCAAGACTCGTTTCTTGCACAATCGGAATCAAGTAGAGTTGAGACCCAAACAGTCAATGTTTGATCGGAAATTGCCCATCATGTCGAATGCACAGTCTTCCTGGTCCAAGTGGTCGATAGTTACTGGTGTCAGCTTGCTATCCCTCGCACTAACGGCTCCCGCTATGGGCCAGGATTGGGCCAGAAATGACGGCTCTGTCCCTGTGGTTCGCGACTGGAGCAACAAGCACCTCGTCTACACCTCCGGCTACTCGAAAGAGCAGTTCGAGAAGATGATGAAAGATCCTCGTGCGTATGCTACGATGCTTGCACACGGAATTCACGGAAATTGGGAAGCTGCGTCGCCTCTTCAGGCATTGGCCAAAGCCTCGCAGATTACCCGGCCCGACCTGAATGCCCTGTCGCCCGGGCACACGGCTTTCGAGAGATCCCGCATTCCTCGGGTTCATCCGGATCTGCCCCATGCTCTCAAGCGCGACTGGGCCGTTTCGCTTGGTGCTGGGGGAGTTGCTGCCGGGGCCTTTCCCGCCAAGTATCAATTTGATGTCAACGCCGCGCCGAGCTGCACTTCCGATTTCGTGGTTTTCCCCGTCAACGCTACGACCGGGAATACGCGGGCCCAGGTGGTTGGCACGTTCAGCACGGCTGTTGCCGGTGTAAGTGGCGGGACTGTCGCGTTAACGGTGACGCCAACCGGCGGGACCGCCGTGACGCTTACCCTGACGGCAAGCACAACCGAGAACACAGGCACGAATTTCCAAGTCTTTACCACTCCGTCATCAGACAACGCGACGACGGAGGCCACTAATCTCGCCCTCGCGATCAATCGTAATCTTAGTCCCACAGCGCTCGGCGAAATTGCTGCCGTCGCATCTACCGACACCGTTACCGTCTACGCGCTCACACCCGGAACCGGGGCTGTCCTGAGTGACACGGTGACGGGGGAGGCCGCGCTCACCTTCGCCGCTGTGACCGCCGGAACCAACGGCACTCAGGCCAATATCGTGGGCCTCAATCAGCTCTATAGCGGCACGACGACGCCCTTTTGCACCGGCCTGACGTATCCGGAATTCATCTTCTCCTATGCGGCCGGTGTCGGGCCCGTTCCCACATCGCCCACCCTTTCGCTGAACGGCCAGGAGATCGTGTTTGTCGAGAACGATCCCACCTTGGGCGCAATCCTGCACGTACTGACGATCGCCAGCGGCATCACCGAGTACGGGAGCGGCTGCGCTGCTTCTAACTTCGGGACCGCGTTGCCGACTTGCGCGACCGCGCCGGTAATCCCCGGCAGCACATTGGGAAGCACCGGGTCTGATTACATGCTGCCGCTGGGTTTGGTCGGCAACATGGCCCCCGAAACCGCAGCTACCTACGAGGCAGATTCGTACTCCTCTCCGTTCGTGGACTATTCGAACAACACGGCATACGTAGGCGACGACAATGGTTACCTGTACGCCATCGGCAACGTGTTCAGCGGGACCCTGGCGCTGACAGCTGGCTTCCCGACCCAATTGAATACCAGCGGGGTCGCGGCAGAAACTGAACTCTCGTCCCCGGTGGTCGATGTGTCCGGAACCGGTAACATCTTCGTCGGAGATTCATACAATAACCTGTACAACGTCTCCGCCGCCGGCACCACGGAGGCCACGCTTGTTATTGGCGGCGCGAACAACTACAAGGCGGGCGGCGTGCGCGCTGGCCTGATCGTCGACTCAACGAACGCGGTCGGCTATGCCGTAATTGGCTGCAATGGTACCGGCTCCGATCTCAACCAGTTTTCATTCACAAGCACCAGCTTGACTTCGACGGAGAATTCCGGGACCCTCGACGAAGAAGGCTGCAGCGGCCCCTCGCCGATGTATGACCCCACGCCGGACAACAATTACTTCACCAAAGGGATCAGTTCGGCCACGGAAGCCGATAACGGAGAGACTCCTTGTCTGCTACGCCCGTTCAGGAAACATGGCTCTGAACCAATACGAATTCACGTCAGGTGCCATGAGCGCAACCACCGAATACGACAACGAGTTCATTGCCCAAGGCGGCGCTTACGAATGCTCGCCGCTATCCGAGTTCTATGGCAAGGACGCCTCGTACGCGATCAGCGCCGTCGCCCAGTCTGGAACCACTGTCACAGTGACGACCGCGGCAAACGCGTTCGTTACGGGCCAGATGGCTGTGATAGCCGGCGTAACCGCCGACACCGGCAACGAATGCACGAGCGCCATGGTCGGTGCCATCAACGGGGAACAGACCATCACCGTGGTAAGCACGACGGAGATCCAGTTCACAAGCACACAAACGGGCACCACCACCGGAACCGGATGTACTCTTAGCGCCGCAACGGCTGTGGGCCCAACACAGGACTACCTCTTCTTTGGGATTAATTACACGACCCCGGAGGCATACACCTTCACGTTGCCGCTCACCAGCGCCACTCAGGCAGCCATAGCGACCGACACCACAGACGCAACCGGCGGCACGAGCGGGATGATCGTGGACAATGACTCCACCGACGGGGAAGCGTCGAGCATCTACTTTAGTACCGAGGCTACCTCAACATCCCTGTGCGGAACGACCCAGGCCTATTGCGCCGTTAAGGTGACACAAGGCGCGCTGCAATAGCGCGCCCGCCGCCTTCTCACGGAGGCCGAAGGGCAACCGAAATCGGCGCCAAAACTGCCCAAGCACGTCCAAGCCGTCGCTTAATCTGAAAAGTGGGCAGGGAACACGAAATTTAACGCACAAAACATGAACCGAGCGAGGTGAAACGGTGAATACAAACTCAACCACGGAGAAGCAGCCGCAAACCTCAGAAGGCGGCGGGAGGCATTCTGCGAAAAAGCCCGACGTGAAGCCGCAGGTGCGGCACGAGCGTGTCTTTGAGACCATGGCGCTGACGTGCGGCAAAGTCCAGGTCACGCAACGCGGCTGCGGCCTGAATCGGAAAACCTCATAGCGCGGCCCGGCACGGCCTCAAAGGCCCACCTTCGCTCGAATCTCGCCGGCGGGCCGGCGCGCATTCTTGGCAAGGTTTATCTCAAGACCGCCGGGCCGCTATGGTTCCCCCGCTGGCCTGTCCATCTGGTTACGTTTCGACGCTGCGGTTCATCGTGAGCGCTACGTGAACTAGCGCATGTTTGCCATGGAAAGCTGGGTGGAAGGAGTTAAGTCCTGTATTATCATCGCCGACAGTTGCAATTGAGAAAATTTGTAGTGCCAACATATTTTGACAATGTGCGCAGATGATCATTGATTATGCGTCTCTGATGCGATATATGTAGTGTCATCTGGAGACTGCCGCCATGTTCCTGCGTTCGGTCAAGTCACGCAATGGACAACAGGAGTATCTCCGCCTGGTGGAGTCCTTCCGCGAAGGGGACAAGGTCAAGCAGCGCGTCGTCGCTCACCTGGGACGCAAGGACCTGCTGGGGCCGCATCTGGATGCCTTGATCCGGTTGCTGGCCGAGCCGGAGGGTAACCCGCGCTGGGTTGCCGTCGCGGACATCGCGGCTCCGCGGTCCTCCACGTGGGGACCGGTTTTGGTGGCCCGGCATCTTTTCGAGAAACTCTCCTTGGGCGCGATTCTGGATGCCGGTCGGGCTCTGCGGCGCCATGGGCAACCGCTGTCAGAAAGGATCTTTCCCCTGCTCGCCAACCGGCTCAGCCGCCCGGGCAGCGAACACGCGCTGGCGCAATGGCTGGAGGATTTCTATGTGTGCACGGCCCGGGGCAGCCGCTGGATGCCGGTGTGGAAACAGTCCGGCCGGGTCAAGGTAGGCTTCGATCAGCTGCAGCTGTGGTACCAGAGCCTGGACGATTTGCTGGCCGAGAAAGAGCGCATCGAAAAAGCTGTGTATCTGGAGTTGCGCGATCTGTTCAGCCTGCAGCCGGACCTGGTCTTCTACGACATTACTTCGACCTACTTCGAAGGGTCTGGGCCGGCGGAGTTGGGACAGTTCGGCTACAGTCGCGACGGCAAGCCCCGCCACCGGCAGATCGTGATCGGGGTGGTGATGATGGATGGATGGCCAGTCGCGCATCACGTCTTCGCCGGCAATCGTCTGGATCAGACCACGGTGCTGGAAGTGGTCAGGGATCTGAACCAGCGCTTTGCTCTCCACCGTGTGGTATTCGTGGGCGATCGCGGCATGATGACCATAGGCAACGTGGACGAGCTCAAGCAGAGCGGGCAGGGTTATTTGCTGGGACTGCAAAGACGCAATCGCAAGGACACCTTCGACTATATTCAGCGGGCGGAACGACGCACCGACTGGCAGCAGTGTCCGGTGGGCATCGCGGCCGCAGAGAAGACCCTTGTACCCCAGACACGGGTCGTCGAGGTGGCGGGCAAGCAAGCCGGCGTGCGGGTCTTCGTGGTGCACAGTGAAGAGCGCGAAGTCTACGAGCGCAGTATGCGGGAGTTGACCATGGAGCGGGCGCGGAAAGAACTCCAAGCCTTAAAAGCGCAGGTGGACAAAGGGCAACTGAAGGGAGCCGACAAGATCGGCGCCGCTGCCGCCACCCGCCTGCGCCACCATCACGGCCAGCGTTATTTTGCCTGGGAACTGCGCCAGGGCAAGTTCCACTTCTTCGACCATCCCACCAACCTGGCCCGGGAAAAGGCCCTGGAGGGCAAGTACGTCATCCAGACTGAGGAGCGCAATCTATCCCCGGTTCAGGCTGTGGCCACCTACAAGGAACTGAACGAGGTCGAGCGCGGCTTCTCGCATCTCAAGAGCCTGCTCGAGCTCCGGCCTGTTTATCACCACACCGATGAGCGGGTGCAGGCGCATGTCTTCGTGGCCGCGCTGGCCTTGTTACTGGATCGCGCCCTGGAGAAAACTCTGCGCGCCGCCGGCAGCCAACTGTCCACGCCCTTTGCCTGGCAAGCCTTGGAGACGATCCGCTCCGTTGAAGTTGATCTCGGACAGCAACGCAGCAAATCCTGCGTCACCCGCGGAAACAAACATGCCGCCGAAGTGCTCCGCCTTCTCGGCATCACTCAACTCGACCCACCCTCTCCGCCGGAGAACCAACCATGCCTCATGTAGTGACCAACTTCAAAAATCGCTCCAATGCCTTCAAGCACTTACAGGCCACCATGGCAAACATGCGCTAGTCGAAACCCCGCTGTGACCTCCGGCCTCAACGACCGAAGCGGGTTGCACGGTATGTTCCGAGTTTGAGACGGAGCCGATGCTTTTGGCGTCGGATTGACTTCGTTTCCACATATGACACAATCGTTCCCATTCTCTGCAACTTTGAGCGGTTCAGACCATGCGCTTCGCCCGGCATTTGTTGCAGCGTTTGGGGGTGTTCTGGAACTGCTTGCTCTGATAAAAAGCCTGCTCACCGGCCGTAAACACGAATTCAGCCCCGCAGTCTATGCACTTCAACTCTTTATCAACAAAAACCATAGGGTCGTTCGGAAATCGGCGAATGAATGAGAGCGCCTTTCCCGTCACACGATTGCTTAGAAGCCCGGCTAATGAGGCTATGTGAAGTAATGGAACCGGGCCGCATCGCAGATCGAGAAAGGTGGATCGATTATGCGCCCCTGCCTACCGGCGGTCAAGGGCAATTTTCTCGCGATGACAATCAGTTCAAGATGTATAGCCGATTCACACAACCCCCCAAAATCCACCCCTCAATTTTGGCGATACCACGTTCCTCAGCCGTAAGGCTCGGACTGAGAAAGCTGTCCTGTGCCCCTTCCCGGTCCGCACGTTGGAGCCATGCCGCTGCGGCGTAGGCCGCTTGCTCGTCGCCGTCCCGGTCATCTTTTGGGAAGCGTCGTGTCCACAATGATGGGTAGACCTCGGCCACGACAGATTTGCCCTCGGGAATCTCCCAGCCATCAAACGGCCAAAAGTGGATGGGACGCCGACATTGCTTCCTCAGGTAGAGGAGCCACGGCAGACCGGCGTGCGTCGATGTGGCGACCTCGCCCTGAACCCCGAACCCGAAGACTGACTTCGCAGTCGGAGTCCATCGTTCGGTCAGCCTGAGCCAGCTTCGCTCCCCGGTTCGCTTCAGGCCGCGCCCCGAGGGGTCTTCTCGAACGAAGGCCACGTACGTGTGTGGAGCATCGGTCGCCCAGTGGTGATGGAGGTCCTCCAAGAAGCTCTGCCAATCGCTGGAGAGTCGGTACTTCTCAAAGTAGGCCAGCGGAAATGAGAAGGCGTGGTCGATGCCCACCATGGTGGGGCTGTCGCGGTCGAGTTCGATACAGAGCCATTTGGCGAGACCACGACGAGTCCAATACCTGCGTGTGCCGGTAGGCGACGGAACCTGTGTCGGTTCGCCGGAGCCCTCAGCCATGTACACTCTGAGCCCCTTGCAACTGGAGTCCGACGTTGCCGCGCCGGAATAGTCGATGCCGATGTAGCGGTTGAACTGAGCCATCGTGCGAGGTCTCCTGAGGACGACGTGTCAGGGTACCTCAGTTTCTCATGGGTCGCGTGCGGATGGTGTTGTGGCGTGGCGTTCTAAGAGTTCGTTGCCGTGTCGCGCACCACTTCACCGCTCACCGGGCACACAAGGAAAGTGAAGTTTCCAAATCCTGACGTAGGTAAATCATCGGAACTGGGACTCTCTACAAGCGGCACATTGTGAACGCCGCAGATGGGAGGATTCGTGTCCTTTATCATGTAGCATGGTTCCGCCATGCCGATCTCCTGATTTGGATGCGTTCAGGATACCGGAAACCGCAGGATGGCGGCTATAGGCAAATCACGGCACGTGTGATCCACAGCCCGTTCACACGACCCCGAGAATCCACCCCTCGATTTTGGCGATACCTCGCTCCTCCGCCGTCAGCTTCGGTCTGAGGAATCCGCCGAGAGAACCGCTGCGGTCAGCACGTTGCAGCCACGCCGCCACAGCGTAGGCCGCTTGCTCATCGCTGTCACGGTCATCTCTCGGGAACCGCCGCGTCCACAGCGATGGGTAGACCTCGGCCAAAACGGACTTGCCCTCGGGAATCTCCCTGCATCAAAAAACCAGTCTGCGGTGCTATTATGGCTTCTGGCCAAAGCAGCCTAAAGGAGGGCAACATGCCTAAAGTTATAATCACGGCACACGTTCAAGACCCGGTGAAGTGGGAGGCAAACTTTAAGACCCACGGCGATGTATTCAAAACTTACGGGCTGGGAGCGCCAGTCCATTACGCCGTCACGGGGAGCGAGGTCACGCTCTGCTTGGAGCCGAAGAATCTCGACTCGTTTATGAAAGCAATGCAGGAGAAGCAGACGGTTGATGCGATGGCCTCTGATGGCGTTAAACGAGAAACCGTGAAAATTGTTCCGCTGAATAAAGAACTCAAGGTCTAGGGTGTATTTCCGAGATTTCAACCATGCGAAACCCCGTCAGCAATGGCGAGGTTTCGATTTTTGCCCCGCTACCGAGGCTTCTTCAGTCTCCTGTACTGCTCCCCATTGAGGGTCAGCCACGCGCTCCCTCTGCCGATACTCAGCCCCTGTCCAAGCCCTGCTTGTCTTCCAGAAGTTGGGAGCCGAGCCGCTGGTGCATCGTCCGAATCTTCTCCCTGTGGCGAACGTCAGCTTGAGCGGCAGGACGGAGACGAATCGGAGTATGTGCGATCTTGATACCCCTTCACTGTCAAATAACGCAAAGTGCCTATGCGATTTGGTAACGTCACAGTGGCGCTCTCGCTTCTTTTGCCCCAGTACAGCCGGAAACAGACCAGAACTGTTTTCCCTATGATCTGCGGGATCGAGAGCGCCCGTGAGTCAAGGGATGAATACAACAAAGCCCCGGCCTTCTCCGGGACAGCTTTCTTCGCCTTCACCCGCTCCTGCAATCCTGCTCTCAAAGGAAGAGGGAAGGAGCTAGTTTAATGTGGCAGACTTATCACTCTGCGCGTTTTACTCACAACCCTATCCCTGCTCAGAAGCCCGAGCCTCCGGTGCAATCTCCTTCGGCCGTTGAACCCGCCGTCCGAACAAGCACTAAAGCCATGCCGGTAGAGCAGTCTGACAATTGGCAAAGGCTTGGTCATCAAGGGCGATATCTCAGGTACGGACTCGCTCTTCATCGATGGAACGGTCGAAGGCAGCGTCAACCTACTCAGCGGCCGCGTGACTGTGGGTTTCAAGGGTCGAGTCGAAGCCGGGATGAATGCGAGCAAGAACTTATGCATCACTGCCCACGAGATCGTGATTATCGGCAACGTTCGCGGCAATGTCTCGGCGGATCGCGTCGAAATACGCGCTGAAGGCAAGCTGACGGGCGATGTGAGCGCTTCGAGCATCTCCATTGCGGATGGTGGCTTCTTCAAGGGCTTCATCGACGTTCGCAAGGCCGAGGTCAAAAGGGAAGAGTCTGGCGTGGTTCCTATGCCAGTCCCGCCCATGAAAGTCTTTCAGATTGATAAAAATCGTCGGTCTTCCGTGCGATACAAGCTTCAACTCCCTGTCATCTTCCACTGGAATCAAGACGGCAAACGCACCGGCAGAGGCTTTACATCCGACGTTGCGCTTGACGGAGTGCTCATCAACAGCAGCATGTGCCCGCCTGTAGGAACGGATGTACTAATTGAGGTTCTCCTGCTCTCGCTAGTTCAGGAGATGCGAATCCAGTGCATCGGGAAAGTGACACGTGTCATGGAACAAGGAAGGCTTATGAGCTTTGGCGTTCGAGGCGATTTCGATGACGATCATCTCACCCCAAGCTTTACGCATCCCTCATAGGTAACTCGTGCGGAGCCATCATAGGTAATCAGCGTTGGGAGCAGGATTGGCTGCGGGCGGAACAGGAGTTGCTGAAACGGGCTTCATAGACTGGAAGCAATTCAGAGAGGAACCTGCTCCAGCGTGCCGGAGCCGCTGGCAGAGTAAACCCTGAGCCCCTTGCAACTGGAGTCTGCTGCCTCCGCGCCGGAGTGGTCGATGCCAATGTAGCGGCTGAATTGAGCCAATTCGCATGGCCTCCTACCCGTTCTGCATTCCGATGTTCTCATTCCAGAGTCTTTCTCCTTCAAGTCCCCGCAGTTTTCCTCGACCAAGAAAAGCATCGGTAGCATGAGTAACAAGGCGGCGACCTACCTCACTGAGTTCCCGCCAGATTGGCTAGATGCTCCCCTTGATAGTCCAAACGACCAAGTCAGCTATGCCGACATTCCTCAAGCCCTCCACGATTGAAACCGGCATGTCACGGTAGACCTCTCTCCCGCTTGCATCGAGCAACAGATAGACCCTAAGAACACCTTTGGCTCCCCCATCACTGGTTGACTCTCCCGCGTCCCACCACTGCCTCACCTTCTCTTGGGCAAGAATGGATTTGAATACTAGGGCATTGTCAGTTGCCTTACACGGCGAGGAGCCAAGGGAGCGCCCGGCTTCGGTAAGCCTTTCCACACGGCTGACACGAACTGATGAGTCTTGCAGGGTTACGAGCAATTCGAGCGGGACTTCTCCCATAGCTTCACCCTCAACGGAGATGGATACACGCTGAGCCTGAGCCTGTAATGCTTCCCGCTCCTCCTGCCGGTGAATCGGGGTATCTATGCTTGAAACCTTCTTACTGACATGCTCAAAATGCTGAGTCTTCGGCTCTATCTGTGGTCGGTCGTCCTTCGTAGTTGTCCTCTTTGCAGTGGAAAGCGCAAAGATGGAAGCTACAGCACTAACGAAGCTCACTATTACGGCAACGATACTAACAACAAGGCTCAGACGGGCGATGGTGTCAGTATCCAGATTGATAAGCATCAGAAGGTTATTCGCCATAAGGTCACCGCCTCGCCACCCTGCAATGGGGGCACCGTTCAAGGCGCAGTTCGTTGCCGTTTTGCATTTGCGGTGATTGTACCGCAGGACAGGTGTGGCATGGTCTACACGGGAAGAATCAAGCTTGCATCATTGTTCCGCACATTCCCGACAGCCCTGCTCACCTCCCACGCCTTCATTTTCTCTGCCGGGTAGTAGCTTGAATTCACAAAGGCTGGCGAGAAGTTGGAGGGCGGCGTAGACTTTGCACATGGCAAAGAAGCCGGAATTGCTAATTGAATTTGATGAAAATTCGCGACCCGTCTCTGCGAAGTGTTCCGCTTGCAGCGTTCAAATGCCGCTCATGGCATCTAAGGGCGCTTCGTCAGAGGAAAGCAGCAAATGGTTTGCAATTCAATTCGATCTCCATGTGAGACAGAAACACAGTCGCGAGGATTTCAGCCAATCCACCTCCCGGATCGCCAGAAAGGCAACAGGGGGCTAATAGGTGCTGGTTGGGGTCAGCTTGCCACTGTCTTTTTCTGAAAAGCCACGCTTACGCCGTAGCGGTTTCCGTTGAGACAAGGGTGGCCTTCTCCGGTGCAGCCTTCTTCGCCTTTGCCGCAGGAGCCTTCTTGGGAGCAGCTTTCTTTGCGGCTGCTGTCTTCTTGGCCGGAGCCTTCTTTTCCACCTTCTTGACAGGAGCGGCTTTCTTCGCCTTCTCAGCCTTGACCGCCGCCCATCTCTTCTTTTGTGCGTCGGCAATACGCTTCCGGGCGGCTGCGCTCATTTTCCGTTTCTTGGCTGGCGGTGCGGCTTCCTTCGCGGCCTTGACGGGAGCGACTTTCACAGTCTGCTTTACCTTCGCCCACCGCTTCCGTTGTGCGGCTGAAATCTTCCTACGAGCCGCTGGGCTCAGTTTCCGTTTGACAGGTTTCTCGGCTGGCGCGGTGGTCGTTTGACCCTGCAAACCGGCCAGCAAGGTGCGTGCTTGCTGAAGCTGGGTAATCTCGGCGTCGATTTCTGCAGTCATGGTGTCGATGCTCATGGTGGCTATTCTCCCGTCCTTAAGATAACACCGGGGCGTGGCTTGGAGTCAGCGTTCTTGCGCTCAGAAGCTTGCCGCCTGTTCGAAGTCATGCTGCGGCGGATGGAGGCTTACCGCTGCCAGCCGGGTAGGTTTGGCAAGCAGGCGAAATCAATCTGGACGACGGAGGAGGTTGAGGGAGAAGTGTCCGAGAAATCGCTGCGGAATGGGGCAAATCAAGAGTCTAAGGTAATCTTCGAATGAATCTAGCGTGCTAAGAAACGCTGGTACTTGCGTTGTAGCCTATTTGCCTTCAATTGACCTGATTGTGGAAGAGCCAAGTTTGTCAATCACCCCGATACTAAGAACTGAAAGGACGGGAAACCATGAACCTGTTGTGCGTTCTTGCATTCCCGGAAATCGTCGCTCTCATCGCCATCGTGTGCATCTACACCAAGCAGATGTACAGCGGTACGGAAGAATGGAACTGACCACGACACGCCTTGCCGAATGCAAGGGTCACTGGGCATCTGAGGCAGGTAATGTGTCCGAGGTGCGAGGCATTTTGGTCAATGTTTACTTCAGTCTGGACTAGCGGGACGTTGTGGGCTCCGCAGACCCGCCCCTGACTTCTCACCTGTCACGAGCCTAGTATCTGCTGTTCCCAAAGCATTTCTCTAACTGGCTGTCTGGCAGTACCACGTCCGAAGTCGTAGGGAGGCGCATATGTTGGTCGAAACATGTAGCAGGACGCCCGGTGACACAGGACTACATGTAGGTGTCGAAAACGTTCAACGCTTTTTTCCAACGAACATCTGCGATATAGAGTTACATCTAGGTCACTTGCAAATCCTATGCAGTCTCCATCCTGATTTCTGGGGAAGTAAACCTGAGATTTTCGATGAGAGATTATCCTCTTGGCTTCAGTCGAAATATCTGCATGGCAAGCCGGATCGAAGACCCCCCATCTTGGCTATGGTACCGATAGGAACAGGAAAGAATGTCTTCCGCCTTAGACCTGTTTCTCTCGATGAACCGGGAAAAGAAAAGCGGGTGTCGCGCACCACTTCACCGCTCACCGGGCACATAAGGAAAGTGACGTTTCCAAATCCTGACGTAAGGTAAATTACCGGAACTGGGACGCTGTACGAGCGGCACATTGTGAACGCCGCAGATGGGAGGACTCTTGTCTTTCTTTACGCTTGCCTCTTAGTTGCACGTCTCGCCCCGCTTTCCCGTTCCTAGAGGTGGTCCCGGTAGTTCGGACAGGTTTTTAGGGTTTTTAAGTGAAAAGATTATTCAGTTCGTCGTAGTCGAGGCGGTGGAAATGTGAAAATCGGTTTCATCGATTTTCAAGGTCTGTGGGAAGGGCGGGAAACGGCTCTATCGTTTTCCGCGCTTTCCATCAGACCGGCATTTCCACGGCCGGCTAAGCTGCGCGTTATGCCGCCAGTGCTTCTGGCGGACGGTGGAAGTATACCTGGTCTGGCGTTTGCGCCCCCAGGCTCGAATGCGGGCGTTGGCTGTTGTAGAACGCGAAGTAGCGGCCGATCTTGGCTCGCGCCTCGGCCACCGATTCATAGGCATGAAGATAGACGTGCTCGTATTTGAGCGAGCGCCACAGCCGCTCGACGAAGACGTTGTCTGCCCAGCGGCCCTTGCCATCCATGCTGATCTGGATGCCTTCCTCCTCTAGCCGCCCAGTGAAGGCTTCGCTGGTGAACTGCGATCCCTGATCGGTGTTGAAGATCTCCGGCCGGCCGTGTTTCTCAATCGCTTCCTCCAGCGCCTCGATGCAAAAGCTGGTATCCATGGTGTTCGACAGCCGCCACGCCAGCACGCGGCGGCTGAACCAGTCGACGACCGCGGCCAGATAGACAAAGCCGCGCGCCATCGGAATGTACGTTATATCCATAGCCCAGGCTTGATTGGGCCGAGTGATGGCGAGCCCGCGCAGCAGATAGGGATAAATCCGGTGTCCTGGCGCGGGCCTGGAAGTGTTCGGTTTGCGATAGAGGGTCTCGATCGCCATCCGCCGCATCAGCGTGCGCACGTGGCGGCGGCCCACTTCAAGACCCTGCTGGCTGAGCATGTCGCGCAGCATGCGGCTGCCGGCGAACGGATAGTTCAGGTGCAGCTCGTCGATGCGCCGCATCAGCATCAGGTCTGCGTCGGAGATCGGGCGCGGACGATAGTAGATCGTGGAGCGGCTGATCTCCAGCTCTTCGGCCTGCCGGGAGATCGGTAATGCGTGCTCGGGGTCGATCATCGCTTTGCGCTCAGCAAACCCGCCTTGACGAGCGCACTTTCTAAAAAATCGTTGGCCAGCGCCAATTCGCCGATCTTGGCCTGCATTCGCGTTACATCGACCTTGGCCTGCTGCTCGGCCCTCTCTTCGCCAAAGACGCCGGCCGCGCCTTCCTGAAGCCGTATCTTCCAATCTGTGATCTGGTTGGGGTGAACGTCGAACTGTTCAGCCAGCTCGGCCAGGGTCTTGTCCCCCTTCAGCGCGGCCAGGGCCACCTTCGCCTTAAATGCCGCTGTGTGATTCCGGCGTGGACGTCGTGCCATCGTTGCTCCTCGTTTCTGCCATCTTAATGGCTCGCAGAGGAACAATCCTTCCACTCATCCCGATGTCCGAATTTCCGAAACCGGCTCAGACAGCACATATTCCAGCCCACACACGAGAGCCCTCACGAAGCCCTGCTCGCCAAAACCCGCAGAAGCGCACGCCTGTCCATCAACGTCAGCGGCGGGGTTTACATGTTGGCAGATGCGAAAGCCTCTCGTTCCCGAGAGGCTTCGCAATTCAGTGGAAGGGGCAGCGCGTGATAGCACCATACTCGCGGAGCGTGTAAGTTGTCTGTTAACTGCCAAACAATAAAAACAAAAAAGACTGTGCAATCTGTGAATATCTGTGTGGATAAATCCTATCTCTGTGGATAAGCACCGGCGCTTCCGCGCTCATACTTGGGCAGAACCTCCATAATGTCAAGGGGTTTGGGGTTTCACAGCCCGTTGCTGGCGGGTGACGAGTCCATCAGGCCGTCCGAGGAAGACCTCCGATGGCAGGTACCGACGCAGTTCGCTACAGAGGGGGGCATTCGACCGTAATGCCGCCTCACGACATCCTGCCCATTGGAATCAAAAGTTTACGGCCTATGAAAATGTTTATGAAAAACGCGAATGTGAGCAATTCTGAACAGTCAGCGGTTGAGGGACAGGTAGAAACTATTTCAATCTCCCTCCTCGGGAGGTCGAGTCAATCGAGGCATGGGATCCCTCTTGACTCTCAGCTAACGGGCGTGGTGTTGTCGCAATGCTGATTTGGTGGGACTCGATGACGTCACGCCCGTTTTCTTCAATCGCATAGAACAGAAAACTGAGTAATCCACAGCAAACACTGGGCGTGGGTCAGTTTGAATTCACTGGCTCTTTGAAAGCTTCTCGGATGGGTCTCAGCAATAGCAACTCCTCCACGACATATCCGTCTTCCGTTCCATCGGAGAACGTCACAATCACGCCGTCCTCGCCGTCCACTTCAACCTTCAGTATTGTGATGGCATTAGTCATGGCGAAGAGAATACCCCTTTGCCAAGCTGCCTACTGTCCAACTTTGCTCACTCCACGTAAGATTACTTCGATAGGCATTCCAGCAGGCGAAAGCCCTTCGCCCCCCGATAGGCTTTCTGGCAGACCAGAGAAAGTGAGGAGGAGTTTACTCGGCTTCAGTAACGGATCGAGGCCGTGCGGGATTCTGTGGGAATTGCACGCCCAGTGCCATTTTTGGGGAAAAGAAGATTGAACCAAAGTTGTTCAACGTGTGCGGGCAAGAAGAACAAAGCGTCCGTTGGTAGTTTCCGTTTGCCTCTCGTAGCCGGGACTTGATGACGACGGCTTTTTCCCCTGTGTAGCAGCCACCTCTTGCCCATCGGGAGACTTCGCCGTTCGAGCCGCCCGGTTCTCCGCATTGATCAGTACGCCTCGGATGCCCCGGAGGAGTGCGGCGGGATCGTTCGCCACAGTTGCATTAGCAAATCTATCCCTTTCATAGAGTTTTCCCGAGACGGAGACCACGGGGGTACGCGAACCGGAAGCTCGAATCCAGAGGGACAGGCGGTCCCTCTCATCGGTAAGGATGGATTGGCAAAGAAGGACGAGATCGAAATCGCCCTCCCGAAAGCGGTCAACCGCCTCTTTGATTGAGTACGCTGAGACAACGGTGTAGCCCGCTGATTGCAGGACGAGGTTGCGAGTAGCCAGTAAACCCGTGTCCGTGCCTACGGAGAGAACGAGAGTTTGTGCCATAGACCTCCTTGGTTTAGGCAAAACCACGGCCTTCAGCCGTCCGTTTTCCTCGCCCGCTCTATGATTCGGGGCATGTGAGCGTTTGGGTGAATTGAATGGGTTTCTGCCGTGCCGTTTCTCTCTCTCTATCTTGTGCTTTTGAAACGCTGCGACAAATTTCCGAAATTGTTCCCTGACTGAGCCAACTTTACCGGCAAGTTGGAGTTCTACTCCACACGAGCACGCAGCCTTCGTAATGCGCCAGTCTTTTCTCTCAAGCACCATCGGCTCATGCTTCATGCTTCACCATATCCGAAGGCTACGGTCACGCCATTTTCTGAAAACACGCTCGACAAAGCACAGGTCGGCCTTGCTTCGGTGTGAAAGGAACTATAGTCTCCGATCCGCATTCCGCGCACGTTATCCTTGTCTCAAAGCGAACGGGCTTTCGGAAACTGCTGTTGCGCTTCGCCCTGCACTTTTTGCAATGTTTCGGGTCGTTCGTAAACTGTTTGTCGTGGAAGATAAGTTGCTCACCCGCTGTAAACACAAACTCGGCTCCGCAGTCGGTGCAATTCAGCTTTTTGTCAATAAAATCCATAGGCTCTCCCGGCAATCGGAGATGAATGTGAGAGAGTCTCTCCGTTCAAACGATTGCTCAACGGAGCAGTAGTTACGTAGCCCCACGATAATAATTCTGTTGTGATGAAGACAATCCCTGTTTCGGGCTAAGTGGGAGCTACTTCGGTAACTAGCCTCAAAGTACGAAATGTGTAGACCGGAATTTCCTTTTTAAACTCGACAACGGCACCAAGCTTTACCGGCCTCTGCCCCGCTGCTGCCGGGTGACGAGTCCATCAGGCCGTCCGAGGAAGACCTCTGAAGGCATCCTCACACAAGCCTTCCTGTACGCATAGGTTACTTCTGATTACCGACTTACCATGCCCCTCCCACCGAGGAACTATTCCACTGTCGTGTTTCGTCGCGGTACGTTTCCAGTAGTCGGTTCCTATTCCCGTTGGTCTCGGCTCTGCGTGTTCACACCTACCGATGGCTCGTTTAGAGGTGCTGCTATGAGCGACCGCGAACGCAATTACATGGAGGTTCTAGCCCATCTGGAAAAGGCACGCAAGGCTATCGGCACCGTCAATCCGCGCTTTTCTTACTACGAGCGCATGGTCTGGCAAGCCATCTTTGACGACGGCGCACTTGCCGAGTTGCAGGAGCGCATTCAACACGAAGGAGGTCTCTGGTGATCGACCATGCCGCGATTGATTCGGGGCATGTGGGCGTCGGAGTCGAACATCACTTCCTTACGGTCCGCTGCTGGCGGAGAATGAGTTGCTCGGCTCCTTGCCTGATGCCGCCCTTGATGGGAGCCAAGAACGGCATCCTGCGATAGCAACCGGACTGACGATTCTGGACGCCACCGCCAAATAAATTCTCTATATCAATAGTGTCGTTCTGGGCGATTTTTAGCGACAACCTGAAAAATATATTTTTGTGGTCGCCGGTGAGGAGCCAACAAGCTACCGGCCTCCGGCCCGCTGCTGCCGGGTGACGAGTTGGTCGGCTCCTTGCCTGACCCCGCGCTTGACAGGAGCCCCAGCACAGCTACCGGCAACAGCGACCGGGCTGACGATTCTGGACGCCACCGCCAAATAAATTCTCTATATCAATAGTGTCGTTCTGAACGATTTTTAGCGACAAGCCGAAAAATATTTTTTGTGGTCGAAGGTGAGGAGCCAACATCCTGCCACCGGGGCGCTACCGGCCTCCATCCCGCTGCTGGCGAACGACGAGTTGGTCAGGCCGACCGAGGAAGACCTCGGAGGGTAGGTACCGGCGCAACTCGCTACAGAGGGGACACTCAACAGTGATGGACTGAAAAGGAAATTCCTCCCGGCCAGACGGCACGTCGCGGCGGCAGCGTTTGCAGGTCACCACGAAGGCTTTGCGGCCTGAGGGCGTTGGGAACATGGAGACATTATAGGCGAAGATGAGGCGAATACGTGAGAGGCGTTCTGTGCTTCGTCTTGGCAGGTTGCGGGTGGCTTTCCTACCTGCCTTCTCCGCCACCCTGTTACGAAAACTGTTACGATTTTTGAGCTAAAATCGGGGTAAAAGAGGTTGGTGTAGGTTGTCGTAGGCTAGGGTGGCTGGAAGCGGGGTCTTGCAACTCATTGATTCTGCTTCATATCCGACTGATTCTAAAAGACGTAGAAATAGCGCGAAAATCGGGGGTTCGAATCCCCCTCTCTCCGCCATCGTTTAGAATCAATAAGATACGGACACTGTTACGATAATCTGTTAAGAATCGCCGACCTCTGAGTATTAACCCTCGGAGGATTTTATGGCGAACACTACCGCACGACTCTACATTCGCTGTGCCACCGGGTATAGTACCCCACCGAAAAAGTTGGCAGACCTTCCGACCGGCCAGAGTTTTTATCTCGTCTGGTACGAAGGCGACCGCAAACGCGCCCGGAGCGTTGGCCGCTTCGCGGACAAAGCCCAAGTTGCCCTCATCAACCAGCAGTCGGAACTCCGCAAGGCTGCAATCAATCCGCAAGCCCAAGGGCAGAGGAACACGCCGCGGTCCGATGCGCCAGAGAAGCCCCAGCTTGCGGATGCTGCTACCGAGTATCTCAATCGCGTCAAGAAGTCGAAGAAGCACAAGACCTTCTTGGCGTACAACCGGGCGGTGATGGATTTCTATGCCGTTGTCGGCGACAAGCCCACTGGCGACCTGACCCGCAAGGACATCCTCAAGTTCATGGACTGGATGCGGGACAAGGACGCGGACGACCGCACCATCTACAACCGCCTTACGCATCTGAAGACCTTCTTCACGGAATACACCCTGCCTTGGCCGATGCTCAAGACCGACAGGGTAAAGTACACCGAACCGCTAGTCCGGGCATATTCCGAAGCCGACCTCAAGCGGCTGTTTGCGGTGACTGACGAGGAGGAGGCTGAACTGTTCCAGTTCTTTCTGGTCCCCGTGCGGGGAGTTGGGAAGAACTGAACGCGCAACTGGCCGCCGACTGCCGTGCTCGTCGCGCACAGCGCCTGCGTGGCCACAAGGAGACTATCGGCGAGCGCTTCGAGCGCGACCACGCCACCTTGCTGCCACTGCCGGCGGCTCGTTTCGAGGCCTGCGATAAGACGACTGTGCGCGTAAGCTCTATCTCGCTGGTCCGCTATGTGCCGCTATCGAAAACCGGCGCCGAGTTGCTCTTCGAGACCATCAGCCAGCGCTATGAGCGCGCCTCGACGCTGATCACCAGCAACCTCCCCTTCGACGAATGGACCGAGATCTTCGGCTCCGAGCGCCTCACCGGCGCCCTGCTGGACCGCATCACCCACCACGTCCACATCCTGGAAATGAACGCCGACTCCTACCGCCTCAAGCAAAGCCGCCGAAAACGGGCCTGACAGGTCCCCCCAAACGCACCTCGGGGGAGGAGGGCCGCTTCCGCTACGCTCCAGCGCCCCTCCTCCCCCGAAATCCCACCTCTGATCCTTCTACTGGCTCCCTTTTACTCCGCCTCAGTGGTCCCTTTTTACGCCGCCCTTGACAGGCACTTTTATTTTTCTCTCTCGCGGTGTCATTTCGCTCATCTTTGGGTCTTCGTCCATGGCTGCTGCCGCCTCTCAGCTAAACCTTCTCTAAAGGTAATGCATTGTCGTTGCGTTCGTGGATGGTGATGCGACCTTCGAAGTAGCCGCCGTCTTCGATACGAATGCTAGCGCATACCACGTCGCCGGTGAGAGAGCCCCCGGCGCGAATATCCACGCGGTTCGAAGTGGTAACATTGCCAGAAATTCTGCCCAACACTACTACCTCTCGGGCAGTGATGGGGGCTCTAATTTGACCGTTGTGGCCTACAGTCACCTTGCTGCCGGGGAGGTTGATGGTGCCCTCGACATTCCCATCGATAAACAGCGTATCCACTCCGGCGATCTCTCCCTTAATGGACACGCCCTTACCGAGGTTCGTCTCGTTGCTAGCGCATGTTTGCCATGGAAAGCTGGGTGGAAGGAGTTAAGTCCTGTATTATCATCGCCGACAGTTGCAATTGAGAAAATTTGTAGTGCCAACATATTTTGACAATGTGCGCAGATGATCATTGATTATGCGTCTCTGATGCGATATATGTAGTGTCATCTGGAGACTGCCGCCATGTTCCTGCGTTCGGTCAAGTCACGCAATGGACAACAGGAGTATCTCCGCCTGGTGGAGTCCTTCCGCGAAGGGGACAAGGTCAAGCAGCGCGTCGTCGCTCACCTGGGACGCAAGGACCTGCTGGGGCCGCATCTGGATGCCTTGATCCGGTTGCTGGCCGAGCCGGAGGGTAACCCGCGCTGGGTTGCCGTCGCGGACATCGCGGCTCCGCGGTCCTCCACGTGGGGACCGGTTTTGGTGGCCCGGCATCTTTTCGAGAAACTCTCCTTGGGCGCGATTCTGGATGCCGGTCGGGCTCTGCGGCGCCATGGGCAACCGCTGTCAGAAAGGATCTTTCCCCTGCTCGCCAACCGGCTCAGCCGCCCGGGCAGCGAACACGCGCTGGCGCAATGGCTGGAGGATTTCTATGTGTGCACGGCCCGGGGCAGCCGCTGGATGCCGGTGTGGAAACAGTCCGGCCGGGTCAAGGTAGGCTTCGATCAGCTGCAGCTGTGGTACCAGAGCCTGGACGATTTGCTGGCCGAGAAAGAGCGCATCGAAAAAGCTGTGTATCTGGAGTTGCGCGATCTGTTCAGCCTGCAGCCGGACCTGGTCTTCTACGACATTACTTCGACCTACTTCGAAGGGTCTGGGCCGGCGGAGTTGGGACAGTTCGGCTACAGTCGCGACGGCAAGCCCCGCCACCGGCAGATCGTGATCGGGGTGGTGATGATGGATGGATGGCCAGTCGCGCATCACGTCTTCGCCGGCAATCGTCTGGATCAGACCACGGTGCTGGAAGTGGTCAGGGATCTGAACCAGCGCTTTGCTCTCCACCGTGTGGTATTCGTGGGCGATCGCGGCATGATGACCATAGGCAACGTGGACGAGCTCAAGCAGAGCGGGCAGGGTTATTTGCTGGGACTGCAAAGACGCAATCGCAAGGACACCTTCGACTATATTCAGCGGGCGGAACGACGCACCGACTGGCAGCAGTGTCCGGTGGGCATCGCGGCCGCAGAGAAGACCCTTGTACCCCAGACACGGGTCGTCGAGGTGGCGGGCAAGCAAGCCGGCGTGCGGGTCTTCGTGGTGCACAGTGAAGAGCGCGAAGTCTACGAGCGCAGTATGCGGGAGTTGACCATGGAGCGGGCGCGGAAAGAACTCCAAGCCTTAAAAGCGCAGGTGGACAAAGGGCAACTGAAGGGAGCCGACAAGATCGGCGCCGCTGCCGCCACCCGCCTGCGCCGCCATCACGGCCAGCGTTATTTTGCCTGGGAACTGCGCCAGGGCAAGTTCCACTTCTTCGACCATCCCACCAACCTGGCCCGGGAAAAGGCCCTGGAGGGCAAGTACGTCATCCAGACTGAGGAGCGCAATCTATCCCCGGTTCAGGCTGTGGCCACCTACAAGGAACTGAACGAGGTCGAGCGCGGCTTCTCGCATCTCAAGAGCCTGCTCGAGCTCCGGCCTGTTTATCACCACACCGATGAGCGGGTGCAGGCGCATGTCTTCGTGGCCGCGCTGGCCTTGTTACTGGATCGCGCCCTGGAGAAAACTCTGCGCGCCGCCGGCAGCCAACTGTCCACGCCCTTTGCCTGGCAAGCCTTGGAGACGATCCGCTCCGTTGAAGTTGATCTCGGACAGCAACGCAGCAAATCCTGCGTCACCCGCGGAAACAAACATGCCGCCGAAGTGCTCCGCCTTCTCGGCATCACTCAACTCGACCCACCCTCTCCGCCGGAGAACCAACCATGCCTCATGTAGTGACCAACTTCAAAAATCGCTCCAATGCCTTCAAGCACTTACAGGCCACCATGGCAAACATGCGCTAGAGGTCTTACGAAATCGGGTCGGCTTCATTGTGCAGACTGGCGAGCCTTGCTCTTTGATCGAGTTTCCATCGGTTGGGCAGCCAGAGGGATAGATCGCCGTCGGGCGTGAGGGACAAGTTGGTAAGCAGTTGCGTGAAGTAGATCTGCGGATCGATATCATGCCGCCGGCAAGTCGAGGTGAGACTGGCGAGGATGGCGGCGGTGCGGCCGCCACGAGGGTTGCCGACGAAGAGACTGTTTTTCCGGTTTAAAATCACGCGTTTCATTTCGCGCTCGGAGACATTGTTGTCGATGAGAACTGCGCCGTCGGTCGAGAACACGTTCAACTCTGCCCGCTGGCCGAGGGCGTAGTTCACCGCCTCCGCTATAGGATGCTTGGGCAGCAACTGCTCTTTCCAGGCAAGGAACTTCTCACGCAGCATGATCAGCACCGGCGCGGACTGCTCCAGGCGCAGGCGGAGCCTCTCCCCGACAGAGGCATCTTTGGCCCGCTTCTCGACCGCGTAGAGAGCGCGCACCAAGTCGATCGCTTCGTCGGCGATTTCGGGAGCCGCTTTTTCCGCATCGATGATCTTTCTCCTCAGATGCGCCCAGCATCCGGCGCGCACGATGCCGTTCCACCCCAGCAAGCAAAGACCGCTTGCCGGGGACCCCGGATGTTGCCGGCCACCACGCCGTTGTGGCCGCCATAGCCGTCGGCAAGCAGCACTTGATTGTAGTCCTTGAGGAAATACTTCGGGCCGTCGCGACCGCGGCTCAGCGTGAAGTCAAAAACGTTGTAGGGATGCACATCATCGCCGACATACCCCCACATCCGCGCGTTGGCCGCCTTGCTCTTGTTCAGCATGGGCATGATGGTGTCGTCAGTGGCCACCACGTGCGAAGAGCGCACCTGGTCCGCCATTAGTTCGTACAGCGGCTCGACGAAATCGGCCACATCGCCACACCAGACTGACTGCGTGGCTCGCGAGATCTCGAACCCCTGCCGCGCGAAAATATCTTCCAGCCGATAAAGTGGAACATAGCTTGCGAACTTGCTGGTCACGATGTAGGCCAGCAACCCCGGTCCGGCCAGTCCCTTGTCGATCGCTGTCTCCGGCTTGGCCGCGGTCTCGATGCGTGGGTTCTCGCCATTCGTTTCGCAAGCCGGGCAGGCATACTTCTTACGCACATGATGGATGCGTTCGAAACGCCCCGATATATGCTCGAACTGCCAGCTCTCCTGCTGGCCGATCTCCTTGCGCTCGATGCCGCAGCAAGGACAGGCCCGCGGCTCCGCGCTCAACTCGTAAACATGCGTCCTGACCGGCAGACTGTCGAAGTTCGCCAGGTGGCGGCGGCCCTTGCGCCGTTTCACTCGCCGCAGTTCTTCATCCGGCTCCGTGTGCGGCGGAACATCGTCCGGGTTGACCGGCTTGCGGTCCAGCGCCTCGGCAAAGCCGAGCAGCATTTGCGCCACGTCACCTGCCGACTGCAGCCGGTCGGCGCGGGGACCGTAATACCACTTCTTGTAGCGATCAAGTTCTATCCGCAGACGCAGGTTCTCGATGTGCAGATCATCGGCGCCACGTTGTTGCTCCTCGGCACAACGCGCTTGTTCTTCGGCCCGCCGGCTCTGTTGGTCACGCTCAAGCAGCAGCGACCGCACCACGAACTTCGGTGCTTGGCTGTCGTCAGGTAACTCAACTAGAGCGTGTTTCATAAATAGGTTCGGCCTCAAGCTAAGTACTTACGCGTGAGGCTGGTTGGCTGATGAGCTTCTGTCATGAAGAAGCGGCAGAAGCTTGTGACGGATGAGCAGTGGGAGTTGATCGAGCCGTTGTTGCCCCAACCACGGCGCAGGAAGGACAACCGGGGACGGCCCTGGGCGTCGAACCGGGCTTGTTTTGAGGGGATTCTGTGGATTCTGCAGACCGGAGCGGCGTGGCGATTTCTTCCCGACGAATATCCCTCGCCGGCGACCTGCTGGCGGCGGCTGAAGCAGTGGCAGGACGAAGGCGTGTGGCTGGATGCGTGGCGTGCTCTGTTGGGCGCGCTAGACCAGGAAGGATTGCTAAAGTGGGACGAGACCTTCCTGGACGGCAGCTTCGCCCCAGCCAAAAAGGGGGCGATGCGGTCGGTAAAACCAAGCGCGGCAAGGGGACGAAGTGGATGGTACTGGTTGACGGTCAAGGTCTTCCGCTGGGAGTTCGGCTGGAAAGTGCCTCTCCGGCAGAAGTTACGCTTGCGGAAGCCACGCTCCAGGAAGTCCGCGTCCCGCGCCCCAAAGGCCGGCCGCGGCAAAAACCGAAACGCGTAATCGCCGACGCTGGCTACGACTCCGACCCGCTGCGTGAGCGATTGAAGAAGCGGGCCATCGAGTTGATTGCGCCCTACCGCAAGAACAACAAGCGGCGGCGCTATGAAGACGGACGTAAGATGCGCCGCTACAGACGCCGCTGGATCGTGGAGCGCACCAACGCCTGGCTTGGTCAGTTCCGCCGATTGCTTGTACGTCATGAGCATCTGCTCTCTACCTACTACGCCTTCTTCTACATCGCCTGCTTCTGGATCACGCTGAGGCGGTGTTTATGAAACACGCTCTAAGCTGTCTGTGGAGGGCACATAGTATAGACGTCTAAGTCGCAGTCGAAGTTACTTATACCGCGACCTTTTCCTTGTTATCTTGCTTGGTTCGTGGTTCCCGCTCGTAACGCGGCACGCGTTTCAGCTTCGTCATGTCGATTCCGTCCAGGATCATCGCTAACTCACTGGCCCGCAACTCCACAGAGTGCGCACCATCCTTCACCCGCGGCAGCTTGAACACACCGCACTCCAATCGCTTGTACCAAAGAACAAATCCATCCCGGTCCCAGGTCAGAATTTTTAATCTATCGCCCCGCCGCGAGCGAAAGATAAACAGACTGTCGCTGAGAGGATCTTGGCCAATGATGGCTCTCACCCGCTCCGACAAACGATCAAACCCACAACGCATGTCGGTTGCCTCCACCGCCAGCCAAATCCGCGTTCCCTGTGTGCGGTCCAGCGCACGCAAACTGGGCAGACCGATCATGCTTCCGCTTCCAACACCGAAAGCACGGCGCGAAGATGATGCGCGTCGAATCCGGGCTCAACCACCAGACTCCGGCCTCGGCCGAGCCGCACTTCAATCGCTCCATTATGCACTACGGGGGCTGACCATTTCGCCTCTGCAACTGGCGCCACTTCCACGGCCACAAACTGCGCTGCTTTCGCTTCCCGCAACCTCTTCTTCCACGCGAAGAACTGCCCGCTCCTCAAACCTCGCTCGCTGCAGAACGTCGCTACGCTCTGCCCGCTCTGGTTCTGCTCCGCGACCAGCCCCTGCCACCTCACCCACGCTTCCGCTTTGCGTTGTCTCATCCCTCAAGAGTGCAGCGTCACGCACCGATGCACAAGATGGGGGTTAAATAGCGCTCACGATAAATGACTATGTCCGCTATTGCAACGAGGACAGAACGCATCTTGCCTTGGGCAAGCAAACTCCCGCTGTCCGCAAGGCAGTGCGCGGGACGAACTCTGCTGCCCAGGTTGTATCCATGCTAAGGCTCGGTGGTCTGCATCATCGTTGTCAGCTCGCGGTCTGAGCCGCCACTGCGATTATTTCCCAGCGTAATCTGAAAGACCTGCGGAAGCAGTGTGCTTTCTTGCGTTTGGCCATGCGCCTCCTGGTTTTTTGCGTACGCATCGGCGTTCCCGCATCCCGATCCCGCCTGAAAACGCCCCGTGATTTGTACGGTCAACCGTTTAGAATTTGCCAGATCTCCGCCCGAATGAAATTTTGGCGAGCCACAAGCATGGGACCGGGAACAGCAGCCACTCGGGAGACGAGAAGACGGTCCGATGCACAGTTCGTCGCGTTTCCTGAATCCGAGCACGCGATGACGTCGCCAGGATGCAGACAATCTGGATAGTGAAGGATGCGATCATCCCCCGGCCACGATGGGCAAGAGCATCAGCGAGTCTCCCTCCCGCAGTACCCGTCCGCGGTCATGGCAAACGGCGTCGTTCACCACGGTAAGGATTTTGAGGTTGTGGGGCAGATTCAGGGTTTGCACAAACTCGGCTATCGTCGTTCCCGCGGCCACTTCCCACTGCTCGTCGCGAAAGCGCGCGTCTGTAGCCGACAGGTACTGGCGGAGATGCGAGTAGATTTGTACGCGGATCTTCATGCGCGGCGTTCACTTCTGAGACAACGTCCTCTCTACACGGCATCCCGCGCGGCCGCCAGCACGCGCTTCACCAGCGTTCGGGTGATTCGGACCATATAGCGATTGCCGGACATAGGCTGCGCGGCAGCGACGGCCGCGTCTGCTGCTTGCGCGATGGTTTCCTCTGTCAGGGTTTTGCCTTGCAACGCCTCCTCCGCCGCTACCGGCCGGTATGGGATGATATACACCGCGTTCAGACAAATTCTGGCCTCCGCCACCATGCCTTGTTCCAAATTGAGAGCGGCTGCGCAGTTGACGATGGGGAAATCAATCGACTTGCGCAGAGCGAATTTTAAGAAGGCGTTGCGCGCGGGGGGCGTTGGCATGGGAATGCGTATCTCGGTCACGATTTCATCCGGCCGCAACACCGTTGTTCTCTGCACGCCTACGCCGAAGAATGCTTCAATGGGCAGAGTTCTTTGTGTGGTCTGAACGGCGGCGTTGAGCACCACCAGCGCGGGAGCGGTATCGCTGGGATGAACGGCGTAGCAGCCTTCGTCCACGCTGCCCCCGAAGATGGAATGGTAGCGGTTGTCGCCGTCAATGGCGTAACACTTTGCGCCGCCCTTGCGCAGGCAGGGGAAACGGTTGTCGGCATGGCGGTAATACCAGCAGCGGATGTCCTGGCATAGGTTGCCGCCCAGCGTACCCATGGCCCGCAGATGCGGAGAAGCTGTACGCGAGGCTGCCTGTGCCAGCGCGGGCAAGTGATCGCGGATAAGCCGGTTGCGGGCAATGTCCTCGAGCCGGGCCAGCGTACCGATGCGTATGGACCCGTTGGCCGTGTCGAGGTCGATCGAGTTCAGATTCGGAATCTGCTTGAGATTGATCAATGCTTCCGGATATCTGGGCAGAATCTGGTCCTTCAACTTGCCAAGCAGATCGGTGCCGCCCGCGATCAGGTTCGCCTGATCGCCATACCGTTCGAGCAGCGTAACCGCCTCGTCGAGCGTTCTAGGGCTAAAGTGTGCAAATGGCCGCATTCTGTCTCCCAATCACACTACTTCTACTCTGCATTGGCCTTCATCTCCAGTGCCTCTAAGACCCGCTGGGGCGTGATGGGGAATTCATCAATCCACACTCCCAGGGCGTTAAAGACGGCTGGGCCCAGCAGCGCAGGGACCACCGTGGCTATGTCTTCACCGATGCCAACGGCGCCGTAGGGACCGTATCCCATACCGGTCTCGACTAGCAGGGTATCGACCTGGGCAATATCATGGATGGTGGCGATTTTGTAATCCAGCAGGTTGCCATTCAGCAGCACGCCAGTGACCGGGTCGTGCACAACTTCTTCATATTTGGCGCGGCCCACACCCATGAAACTGCCGCCGTACTGCTGGCCTTCGCAGGTTTCCCAGCTTATGACCTTGCCCACGTCGTTCACGTTTACGACTTTGGTGACTTCGATTTCTCCCGTCTCGGTGTCCACTTCGACTTCCATGAAGTGTGCCTGGCGGCAAAGGCGCAGGCGCACTTCGGCGTAGGCGCCTTCCTGCACGTGCCAGCTATAGGCGAAAAGAGGTTCGATAAAGTCGCTGCGCTCGGCTCCTTTGCCCATCTCCGGATCGATGGCCATCGGTCCTTCCGCTCCCGAGGAGCGCACGAAATCGCGCAGCGCCATCCGAATCGAGGGATCGGCCTTGACGAAGATGACGCTGTCCTTCAGGTCGAGGTCTTCAGCCCGACAACCGGGAAACCTCGCCGGGAAGCTGCCACGCTGAGTTAAGCCGGTGGGGCGCGTCGCGGCGTCCAGGATATTGCGTTTCAATTTGCGCGCCGCATGCCGGACGGCAAAGCCGTTGACTGACAGATCCGTCGAGGAATCCGGCGCCATGGCGAAGAAACCGGGATCGGTGTGCGGCCGATAGAAGACGTCTTCGATGCGCAGCCCCAACTCATCGGCGGCGATTTGGCAGTAAGCAGTTTCCGCGTTTACACCATTATCGGCGCGCATGGCCAGAATGTTGACGGTGCCGTCGGTCCGCTCGATGCGTATGGCGATTTCGCTGGACCCGGCCGAATCTTCCCATTCGTGCGTCCACGTAAAGCCCATGCCGTGCATCTTGCCGTTGGCAAGCTGTTTGGTTCCGGGCGGGTGCCACTTGTTCTTCCAGTCAATGGCCGCCATGCCCTTCTCGACGCACTCGCGCAGGCTGTCTCTCACCGCGAACCCCATCTCCGCCTTCTTACGATTGAGCCACTCCATGTCGTGGCCTTCGGCGCCATCGTTTTTCAAAGCGACCTCTATGGGGTCCATCTCCAAAGCTGCTGCGACATGCTCGAAGGCCAACGTGAAGGTGTGGCAGTTAGCGGCCTGCTCACAGCGAGTGGGGACGTTCATCCCCTTATTGACGTAGACCGATTCCAGCTTGCCGTATACGTGGGGAATGTTGGTGTTTTCGATAAGGTGGTGAACCACGCCAAAGAACGGCATCAACAGGTTCGACAACACTACGCGAGCTTCCACGGCGGTGATGGTTCCGTCTTTCTTCGCGCCAACCTTGCAGTAGTAAGCGCCTGCATCCATTTGGCCGCCATAGAAATCTTCCCGGCGGCTGAAGAGCCACTTGACGGGCCGGTCTGTTCTTTTGGCGACTACGGCGGCGCAGTAGAGACCACCGTAGTGCCAAGACATCTGGCTCCATCCGCCGAAGCTGGCGCCTTGGTACAAGCAATGCATCTGTATCTGGCTCATGGGAATGCCGCCAAACCAGGAGGCAACCACCCGTTTGCCGATATTCGGGCGCTGGGTTTTGACCCATATCTCTGGATACTGACCGTTCCAGCGAAATACGCCGCAGGGGCGCTCTGGACCAATCCAGGTGTGCTGACGCCGCTCAGACTTGAACTCCACAATCACGTCCGCTTCCGCGAATCCCACTGTGACGTCGCCCCTGCGGGCGATGTCCAGGAAGCCTTCATTGAAGTGGTTCTTCTCAGGAGACGATTCGGGATTGGCCAGCGGCGCCTCCGGGCGTAACGCCGCTTCCGGGTTGAGCACAAACGGCCGCTGCTCCCAGTCCACCTCGATCAGTTTCAGCGCCGCTTCGGCAACATCTTCCGTGTCAGCCACCACGAAGGCGCCTATCTCTTCTCCCTCGAAGTGCGCAACGTGTGGTAGCACGGCCGTTAAAGCCGGGGCGTGCCCGCTCAGTTCGGCGAGTGGCGGCAGTTCCGGATCGTCGTAGCGGAGAACGGCGCGCACGCCCGGCAGTGCCTCGGCACGGCGCGTCTCCATGCTCCGGATAGCGCAGTGCGGATAAGGCGAGGTGAGAAATCGGCCATACAACATTCCCGGCAATTGGACGTCCACCGTATAAAGGGCCTTGCCGCTTGCCTTCTCGAAACCATCCAGCCGGCGGACCCCTCGCTTGCCGATGCTCTCGTAGTCTTTCCGCGGATACTTATCCGCAGCCAGATTGTCGAGGGATTCCGACCCGCAATAACTGTTTTCGTCGCTCATCGCCTGTCGCTCATCTCGCGCTGACTTTCGCTGGCCTTGCTTAGCCTGGCGGCAGCGGCCTTTATGGCTTTCACGTGCTGCGGATACGTGCCGCAGCGGCACAGATTGCCGCCCAGACTCTCCATGATCTCTTCCGTGCCAGGGGCGGGATTTTCATCGAGCAGAGCCTTGGCAGCAACCACAAATCCGGGTGTGCAATAGCCGCACTGCATGCAATGGTGCTTGACATACTCTTCGATAAGCGGGTGGCCAGCCGCCGCGATTCCTTCCACGGTTTCAATGTTCTTGCCGTCGCATTCAATTGCCAAGGTCATACACGAGAGGATGGCGTGGCCGTCGGCGATCACGGTACAAGAGCCGCACATTCCGTGGTCGCACATCTGCTTGGCGCCGGTGAGGCCGAGCACGTCGTGCAGGAAGTAGTAGAGGGTCCACTGCGGTTCCACGCGGGTTTTGTAGACCTGGCGATTGACTGTCACAGTGATCGTCCCAGGCGGATTCGGAACCGGCTCGCCGGCATGGCTCGCGACCACGTGTATGCGCAGCGCGTCATGCCCATCCAGGATCCGGGAACAGTATGGGCAAATCTCGGTTGCGATCCCCGTAGCCAAAGCCTTCACTGCACAATCTCCTTCACATTCCATAACGCGGCGCCGGCGCTATTGCATCGCCGCATGACTTAAAGGGTCCTCAAGTACACCGATTGGTCAATCCGGTTCTGGTAGTCCTTGCGAAAATGCGTAAGGGTATCCACGACGACCGTGGGCGCGGTTTGGCCCAATCCACACATCGAGGAGCTGGCCATTGCCGCAGAAAGATCTTCCAGCGCCTCGATGTCTCCATGAGTTCCGCGCCCGCTGGCAAGCCGTTCCAGGACCAACCCCATCGCATCGGTTCCCTCGCGGCACGGAGTGCATTTCCCGCAGGACTCGTCGGCGAGGAACTCCATAGTCCGCCGGGCCACATCGATAACGTCCCGGCGGTCGTCGTATACGGTAACTGCGCCCGCGCCGAGAATGGTTTCAAACGACAACTGCGAATCCAGCATCGATAAGGGAACGATGCGGCCGGCAGCGCCGCCCACCTGAACCATCTTGATGTTCTTGGCCTGCGCCAGGTCCACCACCAGCTCCGACAATCGGCTGCCTAACTCGAGCTCATAGACGCCAGGCGCAGCGACATCCCCGCTTACGGAGAAAACTTTGGTTCCCTTGCTGCCTTGGGTGCCGATGGCGCTGAACCACGCGGAGCCTTCGAGGATAATGGCGGGAATGTTCATGAGAGTCTCGACGTTCTGTATCACCGTGGGCTGCCCCCATAAGCCCTTGTCGGTGGGGAAGGGAGGCTTGTAGCGCGCCTCGCCCCGCTTCCCTTCCAGCGAGTTCATCAGCGCCGTTTCTTCCCCGCAAACATAAGCGCCCGCGCCCACGCGCACGTGGAGTTCGAACCCTTCCAGGAGCCGTCTTGATTTGGCCTGTTCGATGGCATTGAGCAACTGTGCCAGGAGGTAGCGGTATTCTGCGCGGAGATAGATATACGCAAAATCGGCGCCAATCGCATAGGCGGCGATGGCAATCGCTTCGATCAGAGTGAATGGATCATGCTCGAGGATGTATCGATCCTTGAACGTCCCCATTTCGCCTTCGTCGGCATTGCAGATTAGATATTTCTTCCCGGCCGGCGCCCGCTTTGCCATCTCCCATTTCAGGCCGCAGGGAAAGCCCGCGCCGCCCCGCCCCCGCAAACCCGAGCGCTTAACCTCTGCGATAACTTGTTCCGGGGTCATCGAGTTGCGGGCATGCCGCAGAGCGCTAAAGCCTCCGCGTTCGAGGCAGGTAGCGATATCCCTCGGGTCGATGAGCTTACAGTTCCTAAGTACAACAATCTTAGCCGGCAATTTGGGCCTCCGCAGGCGCCATGTTACTTGTAGGCCGCGAGCACACCCGCGATTTTCTTCGGGGTCAGGTTTCCATGCATGTCTTCATTCACCAGCATGGCCGGCGCCAGGTCACAGGCTCCGATACAGTTGGTCAGCTCCAGTGAGAACCGCCCGTCCGCGGTCCTTTCGCCGGGAAATATGCCAGCCTCCTGGCGTATGCTTTCCACGATCATCTCCGAATCCTTCATGCAGCAAGGAAGACTGCGGCACACTCGAATCACATGCCGTCCGAGCGGCCGGACGGACAGAAACGAATAGAAACTGGCGACGCTATACACTTCACTGACGGACAGCTCCAACGCAGCCGCGATCTCCCCGATGACATGCGTTGAAAGGTAGCCGTGTTGCTGTTGCGCCGCTTGTAGCCGCACCAACAGCTCGCCCTGGGTCGCCGTCCTGGAGGTGGAAGGCCTCAGGTCGGCTGGTTCGACTCGATGCTTTACCGTCTTTTGCTGCCCAAGACGACCAGGCAGATACAAAGCCGTAGTCGGACAGTAGTCAATGCAGATGCCGCAGTCCCTGCAGGCATCGTGGTTGAGCGCGGCGTCGCAATCCACAACGACCTTCATGTGCGAACTCCGATAGGCCAACGCCAGCAAGTCGGCCCCGGCGATCTCAGAACAGGCCTGTACACATCGGTTGCACAGGATGCAGCGCGAGAGATCGCGCAGCACATAAGGACTGACATCTTCGATCGGAGAGTATCGCGGCTCGTGCACCGGAAACCGAGGCGGTCCTAGCTCCACGTCGGCAGCCATCTGATGGAGTGCGCAGCTCCGCGCTCCCGTATCGGTGACGCAAGGACCGGTATGTCCGGCCATCAGCAATTCCAGGATGGTTCTCCGGGCCCGCAGGACCTTGGAAGAGTGCGTGCGGATCACCATTCCGTTCGCGGCGGGCGTGTGACAAGCTCCAGTTAAGTGGCTGGCGCCCTCGATCTCAACGACACAGACTCGGCAGCCGCCAAACGGCACCAGACCTTGCACATGGCAGAGCGTCGGTATGGCGATACCTTGCTTTTCGGCGACCTCCAAAATCGTCATCCCGGGGCTGGCGGCCGCCTCCACCCCATCGATGACCAGCTTGATTTCCGCCGCTTTTGCCGCCAATACCTCAGCCATGTCCTGCTCCGATTGCTCCTTCTTGTCCCTTGCTCGCGCGCCCTCGCCTTCGCGCCAGTCGTTCTTCCTGCGGACCATCTGTTCCAGCCGCGCGCACTCAACCCGCGAGCCGGTGTTCTCCCAATGCGTTCGCTCCCTTGAGAGCCCCAACAATTGACTCGGGAGTCACCTTGAAATAACTGTTGTGGGTTGTCATCCCTTCCTTGCAGGCTTCCTCCGCCGCCTTCCGAAGGTGCGCGCTGGAAGCATCGGAGATGCCCAGTTGTTTCAGAGTTACGGGCAATCCCACTGCCTTGCAGAAATCGATCACGCGATCGATCTCAGCCTGGGGATGGCACTCCATCACCATCTGCGTGATGGTGCCGAATGCTACCAATTCGCCGTGTAGAGCGCCGTGAGTTTCTTCGAGAACAGCGAGACCATCGTTGATTCCGTGGGCCGCGGCCAGCCCGGAGCTTTCAAACCCCAGGCCACTCAGCAGGATGTTTGCTTCCACCACCTTTTCCACCGCGGGAGTGAGGGCCTGCCGCTCCACCGCGAGCTTGGCGCTGACCCCGTATTCCATGAGCGTGTCATAACAAAGCCGGGCCAGGCTGAGAGCCGCTGCCGTGCTGACGCCCCCAGGCATGTTCCTGGCGCTGGACTTGGTGCAGGTTAAGGCTTCAAACCAGGTGGCGAGCGCATCTCCCATGCCCGACACGAAAAACCGTACCGGCGCCTGAACGATCACCTGGCTGTCCACTAGCACCATGTCCGGATTGCGCTTCAGCAGCAGAAAGCGGTCCAGTCCGCGGTCCGGTGTGTGCTGCACTGCCAGCGCGCTGCACGGAGCATCACTCGAGGCGACCGTGGGAGCTACCACCAGAGGAAACGACCCCAACTCGTGTGAGACTGATTTGGCGCTGTCAATGGCGCTGCCCCCGCCTACTCCGACCACCACCTCGGCGCCAAACGCCCGCGCTTTCTCCACCAGTGAGTCGGTGCCGGAGCGGGTACACATTCCGGTGAACGGATGGATTTGGCATGTCATCCCGTCCTTACTCAGCGCCGGAGATAGCAGCCCCTCCACAGCGCGTAAGGCGAGCCTGCCGCCGATGACGAAGAACCTCGATCCAAGATGGCGCACATACTTGTCCGCCTCGGCGAGGACGCCCGGACCCTGTATATAGCGGCTGGGCGCGATCATGATTTTCACCATACGCGATTCCCCGGTTCTACGTAAGCCGGCTTGAAGCCCTGATCCCTGAAACTTCGAGCTTTGAGGGATTGTTGAATACGGCAGGTAACCACGAATACTACCGCAACCTTCACTCAATCGCAAGAGAGAGCTAACAACAGAGAGAACCCTAACCCGAGAGCAGCAGGAACCCGGCGGTCCGTCTTCATTGAATTTAGAATCGCAGGCTGAAGGGATGAAAACACAAACACGCCTCAAGCAACTGATTCTACGAGCAGAATTGCGCAAGGTGAGGCTCCGCCGCGAACTCAGCGAAAAAGACCACGCCCTCATCCAGGAATACACGCAAAACTATCGCACTACGCGGAAAACTATCTTGCGGAAACAGCCCGGGAGGCGCTGCCAAATGACTCAACCCCTGACCCCGAAACCTGACACCTCTCTCACACCGGCTGCGGGCTAAGCTCCTTAAACAGGCGGTGATGCCAGCAAGGGTATGACGGCGTCAGCGCGCTGGCATTGTCGAGCGCGGCCACCTGCTCGGCGGTCAGGTTCCAGCCCACCGCGCCCAGGTTCTGCCGCAATTGTTCCTCGTTCCGCGCGCCGACGATCAGCGATGCAATCGTGGGCCGCTGCAGCAGCCAGTTCAGCGCCACCTGCGCCACCGTCTTGCCAGTTTCCGCGGCTGCCGCGTCGAGTGCGTCCACAACCTTGTATAAGTATTCGTCCGTCCCATGCGGTATTATATTTCCGGTCTTGTGCAGCCGGCTTACCTCGGGCAATGGCTGGCCGCGGCGAATCTTGCCCGTCAGTACCGCCCATCCCAGCGGACTCCACACCGTGGCGCCCACCTTCTGATCCAGCGCCAGCGGCATCAGTTCCCACTCGTAGTCGCGCCCGACCAGCGAATAGTACACCTGATGCGCCACGTACCGCGCCCACCCATAGCGATCCGCCACGGCCAGCGACTTCATCAGGTGCCAACCGGGAAAATTCGAGCACCCGATGTACCGCGTCTTGCCCTCGCGGACAAAGCTGTTCAGCGTCTCCATGGTTTCCTCTACCGGCGTGAGAGCGTCGAATGCGTGCATGTAGTACATGTCTACATGGTCCGTGCCCAGCCGCCGCAGGCTGCCCTCAATCGAACGCCGCAGATGGTATCGCGACGACCGCAGATCGTTCGGTCCATCGCCAAGCCGGATGGACGCCTTGGTCGAGATCAGCACCCGGTCGCGCTTGCCTTCAAGCGCCTTGCCCAACACCTCTTCCGAGCGCCCGTTGGAATAGATATCGGCCGTGTCGAACAGGTTTACCCCGGCATCGATGCAAATATCCACCCTGCGCCGCGCCTCGGCCACGTCGCCCGTCGCGCCCCACGAGTCGGAAAACCAATCGTTGCCGCCAAACGATTGGGCGCCGAAAGCCAGTGCAGAAACTTTGAGGCCGGAGCCTCCCAGAAGACGATATTCCATAGCTCTTTCGATACCCCTTTCCGTGTGAGGATACAACGACCGCGACTGATCCCTGAAACTTATTTCGTAGATTAGCACATCCTGCAGCCTGCTCATGGTGCGGCGGGGCGTATCCCGGCAGCCTCCAGGACGGACCCAGAATAAGTGTGTCCTCGCGTTCAGTTGTGAATGGTGGCTTTTTCTTGAGAAAACGCTACTTGGTTGACGTGCTTCCGGGATACATCTACACTGGTTCCGCTATTGGGCGCTCAATTGGGTAGTCGGAGAAACATATGTCTCTGAACGAGCAAGTTTTTCAATTGGTCAAATCGTTGGGCGCCGACTTTGTCGGCGGGGCAGACCTTTCGACGGCCCGGGAATTCATCTGCAAGCAGGGCGGGGAACACTTGGCGGCCTATCCATTTGCGCTTTCCATAGGTATACGTTTGATGGACACACTGGTGGACCTGCTTCCGCACTGGGAAGAACAGTGGTGGGTGTCTCCCGCCTATAAATACCACGCCTACGATAAAGTGAACGACAGGCTGGACGCCATCGCCTCGCGCGTTTCCAGCCTGCTGCAGAATGAAGGCTATCGCGCCCTTCCGGTTCCTTCCTGGGGCGGCGCACGGCCTGACACGCTGGAAAGCCTGTTCTCCCACAAGTTGGCGGCGCATCTGGCCGGGCTTGGCTGGATCGGCAGGAGCGGCCTGTTGATCACACCGCAAGCAGGCCCGCGGGTGCGTTGGACTTCGGTATTGACGACATTCCCTGTTGAGCAACACGGCCCGATGCTCGAGGACCAATGCGGAACTTGCACCAAATGCGCCGATAATTGCCCGGTGAAGGCGCTCAAGGGGCGTAACTTCCGGCCAGATGAGCCGCGCGAGATGCGCTTCGACTATCACGGCTGCCTGCAAAACATCCTTGCCAGGGAAAAACAAACCGGGGCGAGGATCTGCAGCTTGTGTGTCTACGGCTGTCCGCACGGCAGCAGCAACCGCACATCCGCTTAAAGAAACATCAGAGTTGCTGTAATTGGCTGATTGCCGATATTGACGTGTCGAGCTATTTCGAAACCTGAAAAAGAATCGGTGATAAGATGGGTTACGAAGATGCAAATCTTTACTTAGCTGGCTGCTGAAACAAAAATCTAAAAGAGTCACACCCTCTGCCAAATCTGATGTGCGCCCTGCTTTTACCACCCTTGACAGCCGGCGGTGATAAACCCGACAATCGCAAGAAAAAAAGGCATCTGAACACTATATCGGTACTTCCGGATAAGGAACCCAAGTAAGATGACAGCTATTTTTTCTCCAAATGGACCCGATACGGGTAAGTCGCCCGAGCAACTCTGCGCGGAGCGGAGCAAGCGAATGTATGATGCAATCCAACTGAAACAGCCGGATCGCATTCCAATTCAAATTGGCTTTGGCCACATGATTGCCGAACTGGCCGGAGTTACCCGCCAGGAACTGTTTGAGAATCCAGAGAAGATGCGGGAGGCGCTGGTCAGTGCCGCACTGCGTTTTCAGCCGGATAGCGCGTCGGGGATGTTCGGCAACCCGGAGCTGGCCCGTGTCTTCGGAGACCGCACTACTCGGTGGCCGGGGTACGGCCTCGAAGCGAATGGTTCCTTCCAGATGGTCGAAGACGAGTACATGAAGGCGGAAGACTATGACGACTTTCTTGAGGATCCATCGGATTGGGCGATCCGGGTCTATCTGCCGCGGATATTTGCCGAACTGGAAGGGTTGGCGGAGCTACCCCCTCTCGCCTCCTATACGCTGAAAGGCTACGTAGGCATGCTCTGGAACCTGGGAATCTACAACACAGAGCCGCTAAAGAATGCTCTGCGGGCTTTGCTTCGGGCGGTTGAGGTGCACAGCGAGTGGATGGCCCAGCAGGCAGTAACTGTGCAGCGAATGGCCGAGGCCGGTTTCCCTTCTTTGCCCCTGATGCAGACATTTCTGAATGCGCCCTTCGACTGCATGGGCGATACACTGCGCAGCATGCGGGGGCTCTTCACAGACATGCGTCGCCGCCCGGAGAAACTGCTGGCGGGGGAAGAAAAGTGGCGGCAGATGGAAGTCAAGCGACTGCTCGCCCTCCATCGGGCGCATCCCCTTTCCTTCGCCTTTTTCCCGCTGCACCGTGGCTCGGATGGTTTTATCTCGCTGGACCAGTTCGAACGCTTCTATTGGCCCCAGTTGAAATCCCTGATCATGACCTGCATTGAGAACGGTATCACTCCCGTTGTGTTCTACGAAGGGGTCTGGGACCAGCGGCTCAAGTATCTCGCCGAGCTGCCCAGGGGCAATACGATCGGCTATTTCGCCGACACTGACTTCTTCAAGGCCAAAGAAGTTCTCGGCGATACCATGTGCATCATGGGCGGCATGAAGGTTTCACTGCTCGCTGGCGGGACAGTCGAAGAAGTGCGCGACCTCACCAGGCGGCTCTGCCAAGTGGTGGGGAAAGGCGGCGGCTATATCATGACCAGCAACACCGGAGAGCTGGAGGGCTGCAATCCCGAGCTGATCAAAACCTGGGTGGACGCCACTAGAGAGTTTGGCGCCTACTAGCGCATGTTTGCCATGGAAAGCTGGGTGGAAGGAGTTAAGTCCTGTATTATCATCGCCGACAGTTGCAATTGAGAAAATTTGTAGTGCCAACATATTTTGACAATGTGCGCAGATGATCATTGATTATGCGTCTCTGATGCGATATATGTAGTGTCATCTGGAGACTGCCGCCATGTTCCTGCGTTCGGTCAAGTCACGCAATGGACAACAGGAGTATCTCCGCCTGGTGGAGTCCTTCCGCGAAGGGGACAAGGTCAAGCAGCGCGTCGTCGCTCACCTGGGACGCAAGGACCTGCTGGGGCCGCATCTGGATGCCTTGATCCGGTTGCTGGCCGAGCCGGAGGGTAACCCGCGCTGGGTTGCCGTCGCGGACATCGCGGCTCCGCGGTCCTCCACGTGGGGACCGGTTTTGGTGGCCCGGCATCTTTTCGAGAAACTCTCCTTGGGCGCGATTCTGGATGCCGGTCGGGCTCTGCGGCGCCATGGGCAACCGCTGTCAGAAAGGATCTTTCCCCTGCTCGCCAACCGGCTCAGCCGCCCGGGCAGCGAACACGCGCTGGCGCAATGGCTGGAGGATTTCTATGTGTGCACGGCCCGGGGCAGCCGCTGGATGCCGGTGTGGAAACAGTCCGGCCGGGTCAAGGTAGGCTTCGATCAGCTGCAGCTGTGGTACCAGAGCCTGGACGATTTGCTGGCCGAGAAAGAGCGCATCGAAAAAGCTGTGTATCTGGAGTTGCGCGATCTGTTCAGCCTGCAGCCGGACCTGGTCTTCTACGACATTACTTCGACCTACTTCGAAGGGTCTGGGCCGGCGGAGTTGGGACAGTTCGGCTAGAGCGTGTTTCATAAACACCGCCTCAGCGTGATCCAGAAGCAGGCGATGTAGAAGAAGGCGTAGTAGGTAGAGAGCAGATGCTCATGACGTACAAGCAATCGGCGGAACTGACCAAGCCAGGCGTTGGTGCGCTCCACGATCCAGCGGCGTCTGTAGCGGCGCATCTTACGTCCGTCTTCATAGCGCCGCCGCTTGTTGTTCTTGCGGTAGGGCGCAATCAACTCGATGGCCCGCTTCTTCAATCGCTCACGCAGCGGGTCGGAGTCGTAGCCAGCGTCGGCGATTACGCGTTTCGGTTTTTGCCGCGGCCGGCCTTTGGGGCGCGGGACGCGGACTTCCTGGAGCGTGGCTTCCGCAAGCGTAACTTCTGCCGGAGAGGCACTTTCCAGCCGAACTCCCAGCGGAAGACCTTGACCGTCAACCAGTACCATCCACTTCGTCCCCTTGCCGCGCTTGGTTTTACCGACCGCATCGCCCCCTTTTTGGCTGGGGCGAAGCTGCCGTCCAGGAAGGTCTCGTCCCACTTTAGCAATCCTTCCTGGTCTAGCGCGCCCAACAGAGCACGCCACGCATCCAGCCACACGCCTTCGTCCTGCCACTGCTTCAGCCGCCGCCAGCAGGTCGCCGGCGAGGGATATTCGTCGGGAAGAAATCGCCACGCCGCTCCGGTCTGCAGAATCCACAGAATCCCCTCAAAACAAGCCCGGTTCGACGCCCAGGGCCGTCCCCGGTTGTCCTTCCTGCGCCGTGGTTGGGGCAACAACGGCTCGATCAACTCCCACTGCTCATCCGTCACAAGCTTCTGCCGCTTCTTCATGACAGAAGCTCATCAGCCAACCAGCCTCACGCGTAAGTACTTAGCTTGAGGCCGAACCTATTTATGAAACACGCTCTACAGTCGCGACGGCAAGCCCCGCCACCGGCAGATCGTGATCGGGGTGGTGATGATGGATGGATGGCCAGTCGCGCATCACGTCTTCGCCGGCAATCGTCTGGATCAGACCACGGTGCTGGAAGTGGTCAGGGATCTGAACCAGCGCTTTGCTCTCCACCGTGTGGTATTCGTGGGCGATCGCGGCATGATGACCATAGGCAACGTGGACGAGCTCAAGCAGAGCGGGCAGGGTTATTTGCTGGGACTGCAAAGACGCAATCGCAAGGACACCTTCGACTATATTCAGCGGGCGGAACGACGCACCGACTGGCAGCAGTGTCCGGTGGGCATCGCGGCCGCAGAGAAGACCCTTGTACCCCAGACACGGGTCGTCGAGGTGGCGGGCAAGCAAGCCGGCGTGCGGGTCTTCGTGGTGCACAGTGAAGAGCGCGAAGTCTACGAGCGCAGTATGCGGGAGTTGACCATGGAGCGGGCGCGGAAAGAACTCCAAGCCTTAAAAGCGCAGGTGGACAAAGGGCAACTGAAGGGAGCCGACAAGATCGGCGCCGCTGCCGCCACCCGCCTGCGCCGCCATCACGGCCAGCGTTATTTTGCCTGGGAACTGCGCCAGGGCAAGTTCCACTTCTTCGACCATCCCACCAACCTGGCCCGGGAAAAGGCCCTGGAGGGCAAGTACGTCATCCAGACTGAGGAGCGCAATCTATCCCCGGTTCAGGCTGTGGCCACCTACAAGGAACTGAACGAGGTCGAGCGCGGCTTCTCGCATCTCAAGAGCCTGCTCGAGCTCCGGCCTGTTTATCACCACACCGATGAGCGGGTGCAGGCGCATGTCTTCGTGGCCGCGCTGGCCTTGTTACTGGATCGCGCCCTGGAGAAAACTCTGCGCGCCGCCGGCAGCCAACTGTCCACGCCCTTTGCCTGGCAAGCCTTGGAGACGATCCGCTCCGTTGAAGTTGATCTCGGACAGCAACGCAGCAAATCCTGCGTCACCCGCGGAAACAAACATGCCGCCGAAGTGCTCCGCCTTCTCGGCATCACTCAACTCGACCCACCCTCTCCGCCGGAGAACCAACCATGCCTCATGTAGTGACCAACTTCAAAAATCGCTCCAATGCCTTCAAGCACTTACAGGCCACCATGGCAAACATGCGCTAGGAGCGTTTCGGGCATAGATACGTGACGGAGCCAACAGTTCGGATAGCAGGTTCTGTTTTAAGGCGAAACCACAGATACTGTATCCTGACCGATTCCGCGGAGGGTCGCCGCTCGTTGTTACTCGCGGCGACTATAGCAAAACCAGAGAGGCTGTAACCCGAAGCCGCTGCACTTAAGTCGCCGCGACCCCAAGGAGCGGCGACCTTCAAAAAAAGCTGAATTGGGCACACCTTCTCTGGTTTTGCCGTAGTCTCGACTGGTTCCGAGATACACCTTCTGTGGTTTCGCGATAGTGTTGATTTATGGGCCAGAACTTTTCCCTGATACGGCCAACCAGACGCTGCTGTTTCCACCCGCGCTTCATGATTGGTTGGCCTCCGCGCGTCGGACCAGAATCCTTCCGAAATTACCTTCGGGTCAAGGAGCGGTATTGGGCTTACGCTCGCGTGTTGCCATTACTTACCCTGTGAATTGATCTGTCCCTGCCAGGAAATTGGCCGGGTACAAGTATTCGTCCGTTGCCATCCGGCCCGAACTGACGAGGAACGTCCCGTCTGTCACGCGTCCTCCCTCACCCTCCTGCTAATTTGTTTGGGGGCCGGGGCCAGAGGAGGCGCCATCGTGAGAGCCCTGCGCCAGCGCAAACGCAACGGTACCCAGGGAGAAAGCCGGCATCGGCAAATGCGCGACTGGCTTAAATCCCCACTCCGGCGGGAGGGCCGCGATAACAGAATCGGCAATCTCCACCAACGGACGGCCCGCACTCGCGCGCACCTCGCGTTGCACGGCCTCGTCCAGGGCACGGACTACCAGCAGCGAATCCGCCAGGTATTCTCCTACCGCTTCGCCCTCTCGGAGCAGTGAAGGCGGCAGGTGAATTCCCCGGTACGGATGGCTGAGCAGGAGAGTTCGGATGGGCAAAGCCTGCAATCGCTCCAGCGACTTCTCATAAGCGGCGAAGTCGCACAGAATGGGAAGAGATCCCCCCGGGGTACTAATCCCCTGGACGGAATCTCCGGCGAAGAGAATCTGTTCGCTTTCCCAGTAGTATCCGCAGGAGCCCGGCGTGTGTCCGGGAATATGGATGACCCGCAGCACGATGCCGTCTCCCAAATCGATCCGGTTCCCGTCTGCCAGATAGCGATCCACTTTTATCTCCGGTCCCAACTGCTGCAGCTGGGCAGCTTTCTGCTGCTCCAGATCGTTTTCCATGCCGACCGCATAGAACCGGTCAAAACTCAGGGCGTGATCCTCCAGGAAAAGGGCATCGCTCCGGTGGATGAAGACCCGGGCGTTGCCCGCGGCCTTGAGCACCGCATTGCCCCCTATGTGATCGCCGTGGCCATGCGTATTGAGCACGAGACCGATGTCTGCGGGAACGAGGCCATGGCTCTTGAGGGCCGTGGCCATGGGCTCAAGGGAGGATTGGGGCGGTCCGCTATCGATGAGGGCGTTTATCTTGCCTCGCACCAGATAGGTGTCCATGTTGGCCTGGATGGCGTCCCACCAGATGCCAATGGTGTGGATCCTCGGGTGTACATTCATAGCTCGTCTCCCTCCCGCCCCATCTTGTGTATGGTCAGTTCTCCCCGCCGATGACGATGACGTTTTTCAGCGCGCCTTTCAAGGCGTCGTCGATGCCTTCCTGGATCCGCTCGAGAGGAAAGCGGCGGGTTAAGAGAGCGCCGATATCGACAAGGCCCTTGCGGTACATTTCCATGTACAGGGGGACATCGAGGCGGAGCGGGCCGGAGCCCATGACGCTGCCGGTGATGCGCTTGCCCAAAAGAAGGTCCATGCCGTTGATATCGTGTAAAAATTCATCCTCGTATCGCTGGTGACCGATGATGACCATTTTTCCGTAGCCGGCTGTCAGCGCGAACGTTGTGGCCTTGATGCCCTTACCACCAGTGGCCACGACCGAATGGTCCACGCCGAAGCCGCGGGTGATCTTTTTGACCTCTTCGACGACGTCGCATTGCTTCGGGTTGATAAAGTGTGTGGCCCCGAATTTCTTCGCGGCCTCCAGTTTGACGTCCATCGTGTCGATGGCGATGATCGGGATGGCGCCGGACCATCGCGCGCCCATGATGGCCGAAAGGCCGACGCCACCGCAGCCGACCACGGCACAGCTCTCGCCCGGCGTGATTTTCGAGCGATTGAGCACTGCGCCGAAGCCTGACATAAAGCCGCATGCCAGGACGGAGCCGATGACAAACGGGATGTCGTCGTCTAGCTTGCATAGCATCGGCTCAATTACGTTGGTATACTCGGCAAAGCCGCTGGCTCCCGACATCGTCTGGATACAGACCTCTCCATTATCGCGGGTGTAGGGGCTGGGCATGCGGAACGTATACCCAGGAACATTTTCGCAGAACAATTGGCGGCCGTGCAGGCACTGGTAGCATTGGCCGCAGCCTTGCCGCAGCGCGGAGCTCAGCACCCGGTCGCCAGGCTTCACATAGGTCACCTTCGACCCAACCTTGTCCACGATGCCGGCAATCTCGTGACCCGCCGTGCCCGGTCCGTCAAAGGCCCCGAACTCGCCCTTGAACCCGTGGATATCCGAATGGCAGATCGTACACGTCATTATCTTGATGCGAACCTCATCGTCGTGGGGCTCGGCCAGCTCCACCTCTTCCACGATGACATCCTCACCCGCTCTCGGCGCAAGCGCCAGTTTGCATCTCATAAGTGCACTCTCCAAAGATAGATGAACGACAAATTGCGTTTATAAGTTTATACCGTCGCAGCCCCGTCGACGACCAGGGTTTGGCCCGAAACGAAAAGGTTCTCCTGGGCAAAGAACAGCGCCACGCGGGCTATGTCGATGGCCTGGGCGACTCTGCCCAGAGGTGTCATCGCCGCGACGGCGGCGTAGTCCGCGGGTGTGGAATCGATCTTCATCGGCGTGTCTACCATGCCGGGCGCGATGGAGTTGAAGGTGATGTTGTCCCTGCCGTATTTCTTGGCGAAGGCCTTGGTCTGGCAGATCGCCGCGGCCTTGGAGCCGGTATAGGCCGGCGTGGAATAAATACCGTTGATGCCCAGAACAGAGGTGACGTTGACCACGCGCCCGAAATGGTTTTTCTGCATCGACGGGATGACCGCCAGGTTCATAAGATAATGTCCCAGAGAGTGGGTTTTAAAGAAACTCAGATACTGGTCGGGCGTCAGCGTGTCGAAACACGTGTCCCAGATGGTCTCGCCGGGCTTCACCCGACTTTCAACTCCGGCGTTGTTGATGAGGATATCCACTTTCCCGAACGTGTCGAGCACCTTCGCGACGGCTGTCTTCACCGCGTTCTCGTCGCCGACGTCAACGGATAACGCGATGACCTTGTCCGTGTATTTCCGGCACTCCGCCCCGACCTTTTCGACAAGAGCCGCGCGCCGGCCGAACAGCGCTACTTGGGCGCCCCCTTTGGCCAACTCCACTGCGCAGGCCTCGCCGACGCCGCTCCCCGCTCCGGTGACAATGGCCCCCCTGCCGTTAAATCCATATTCCTGATACTGTGCCATACATGTCGCTCCTTTCGATTGCAGACGAGAAGATTCTCCTTGCCTTAGAACTGCGGGTGGAAATGAAACTAAGCCCAGATCCACCTTCATGGATACTCCGGATGTAAAGAGCCTCAAAGAATGTCGGGCGTTCGTTTGCAACAGCCGCGCTGGCCCAGCAGGGCGCGACGGAATTCCACTTTCACAGGGGACGCGGGCCTGGCACTTACCGCAACCTGCAGCGACGCTGTGCTTGGTCGGGCAACTCGGGTTTTCACAGTCGGGAAAAGGTTGACACTACCCCCAACCTTCAGCGCGGAGCGGGTTCAAGCGAATCTGGCCTATGCACAGTACGTTATCTCTGCCACGTTCGGTGAGGGCTGGAGGCGGGCAACGGCGGATGCAGGCCCCGCACTTCGCCCCTCACTTTGCGCAAAATCCTGGGGCCGGCCCATGTTGCCGAAAAGCCTGATTACTTCTTTTTCTTGAACACCTCCACAATTCCCTCGTCGCCATCAACCCGGACGAAGTCCCCGGTTTCGATCACTTCCGTGGGGTCCCTGTCGAAGTCTGTGATGGCCGGGACCTCCATATTCATGGCGGCAAATACGGTGAGGTTATTGCCTCTCGTATAGAGAAACGCGGCGGGATTCGAGCCGAATTCCTTCGTCCGGCCATAGCCGACGAAGCCGCCCGAGCCTCTCGGCCCGCGGAAAACGAGCACTTTGCCTTTGAAAGGGACTTCGTACAGGGGATGGTTCCGCTCGACGGTCATCCCCTCCTTGACTTTCACGCTGCCCCAGCCCATAAGCGGCTTTTTCGACACCAGTGCTTCGCCTTCCGCCACGCCGCCTATAACTTTCCTGCCCTTCAGAACGATCTTTTCTTCTGCCATGCGATTATCTCCACCCGCCTTTCCATTTGCCGCTGACCGCCGCCTCGATGCAGTCTTCCATGGTCCCGTAGCGGACCTGAAGCTTCTTCGGGTGCACAATCCCGGTGAGGTAGTAATCCTGTTTGGCGGCGTCCGTCGCGATCACCCTGCTCTCCGGCATCTCTCCGTCGAGGAGGCCGCAGCAGGCGCCCGAAATGAGCAGTCCCCCGGCGTTGCTGATGATGTCCTTGAGCCCCATGTCCACGGCTGCCTTATAGGTCAGGGGGTTCGTCGCCATCCAGACGGGCGACTTGCACTTCTTTCCGTTGAGCAGACCGGCCGCCTTCTGGATGTCAACGATGGTGTAGAACGGACAACCGAGGTAGACGAAATCAATGTCGTCGCTCGTGCCGTAGTTCAGCATCTCGTAAGCCTGCCTCATCTCGTCCCGGCCTATGGTGATCGTCTTTTGCGGTTTTTCCCCTCGGAAGGCCGTATCCAGAGTCGGCGCTTCCGGCGTCACTCCGGGATGTGGTACATATATACTTGGCCGCCTGTCGCCAGGGCCGAATTCATCTTGAGGTACTGGCTCGTGGTGGGCTTGCCGATGCCGACAAAGGCGGGGACATCCATGCCGACCGCTTCTCCGACTGCCCAGCCGAACAGGTCATAGTCCATGTCCCGTTTCATGTCGGCGGTGCATTCCACGAGGACCGTCGCGATCCGGATTTTCATCCAGATGAAGGTCGTAGGCAGCGACTTTGCCCAGATAGGCCGTCTGAAAACAGCCGTCGAAGTTGCTTCTCGCCCCCAGCACCGCATTGACGTAGGGGATAGCGGCAGCCCTCCACCCATGCGCAGTGTTGACCGATCGAGGGCAGGTAGGAGGCCACCAGGTAGCTGTCGCACGAAAAGGTGGGAATCATGCCCATTTTTATCCAGGGCTTTAACGGCGCCATACACTTTTCGCGATATCCAGGGGTGCTGTTTGGCAATAGGCGGGTGCCGCAGTTCTCCCACCACCTGCTTGTGGATAAACCCCGGCGCGACGCATGATTCGCGAAGGTCGGGACCTTG
>CAWCXX010000004.1:0-191676 GCA_963799445.1 uncultured Acidobacteriaceae bacterium
GTGGCCTGTAAGTGCTTGAAGGCATTGGAGCGATTTTTGAAGTTGGTCACTACATGAGGCATGGTTGGTTCTCCGGCGGAGAGGGTGGGTCGAGTTGAGTGATGCCGAGAAGGCGGAGCACTTCGGCGGCATGTTTGTTTCCGCGGGTGACGCAGGATTTGCTGCGTTGCTGTCCGAGATCAACTTCAACGGAGCGGATCGTCTCCAAGGCTTGCCAGGCAAAGGGCGTGGACAGTTGGCTGCCGGCGGCGCGCAGAGTTTTCTCCAGGGCGCGATCCAGTAACAAGGCCAGCGCGGCCACGAAGACATGCGCCTGCACCCGCTCATCGGTGTGGTGATAAACAGGCCGGAGCTCGAGCAGGCTCTTGAGATGCGAGAAGCCGCGCTCGACCTCGTTCAGTTCCTTGTAGGTGGCCACAGCCTGAACCGGGGATAGATTGCGCTCCTCAGTCTGGATGACGTACTTGCCCTCCAGGGCCTTTTCCCGGGCCAGGTTGGTGGGATGGTCGAAGAAGTGGAACTTGCCCTGGCGCAGTTCCCAGGCAAAATAACGCTGGCCGTGATGGCGGCGCAGGCGGGTGGCGGCAGCGGCGCCGATCTTGTCGGCTCCCTTCAGTTGCCCTTTGTCCACCTGCGCTTTTAAGGCTTGGAGTTCTTTCCGCGCCCGCTCCATGGTCAACTCCCGCATACTGCGCTCGTAGACTTCGCGCTCTTCACTGTGCACCACGAAGACCCGCACGCCGGCTTGCTTGCCCGCCACCTCGACGACCCGTGTCTGGGGTACAAGGGTCTTCTCTGCGGCCGCGATGCCCACCGGACACTGCTGCCAGTCGGTGCGTCGTTCCGCCCGCTGAATATAGTCGAAGGTGTCCTTGCGATTGCGTCTTTGCAGTCCCAGCAAATAACCCTGCCCGCTCTGCTTGAGCTCGTCCACGTTGCCTATGGTCATCATGCCGCGATCGCCCACGAATACCACACGGTGGAGAGCAAAGCGCTGGTTCAGATCCCTGACCACTTCCAGCACCGTGGTCTGATCCAGACGATTGCCGGCGAAGACGTGATGCGCGACTGGCCATCCATCCATCATCACCACCCCGATCACGATCTGCCGGTGGCGGGGCTTGCCGTCGCGACTGTAGCCGAACTGTCCCAACTCCGCCGGCCCAGACCCTTCGAAGTAGGTCGAAGTAATGTCGTAGAAGACCAGGTCCGGCTGCAGGCTGAACAGATCGCGCAACTCCAGATACACAGCTTTTTCGATGCGCTCTTTCTCGGCCAGCAAATCGTCCAGGCTCTGGTACCACAGCTGCAGCTGATCGAAGCCTACCTTGACCCGGCCGGACTGTTTCCACACCGGCATCCAGCGGCTGCCCCGGGCCGTGCACACATAGAAATCCTCCAGCCATTGCGCCAGCGCGTGTTCGCTGCCCGGGCGGCTGAGCCGGTTGGCGAGCAGGGGAAAGATCCTTTCTGACAGCGGTTGCCCATGGCGCCGCAGAGCCCGACCGGCATCCAGAATCGCGCCCAAGGAGAGTTTCTCGAAAAGATGCCGGGCCACCAAAACCGGTCCCCACGTGGAGGACCGCGGAGCCGCGATGTCCGCGACGGCAACCCAGCGCGGGTTACCCTCCGGCTCGGCCAGCAACCGGATCAAGGCATCCAGATGCGGCCCCAGCAGGTCCTTGCGTCCCAGGTGAGCGACGACGCGCTGCTTGACCTTGTCCCCTTCGCGGAAGGACTCCACCAGGCGGAGATACTCCTGTTGTCCATTGCGTGACTTGACCGAACGCAGGAACATGGCGGCAGTCTCCAGATGACACTACATATATCGCATCAGAGACGCATAATCAATGATCATCTGCGCACATTGTCAAAATATGTTGGCACTACAAATTTTCTCAATTGCAACTGTCGGCGATGATAATACAGGACTTAACTCCTTCCACCCAGCTTTCCATGGCAAACATGCGTTAGTGCGAATCAACGCGTTCTAGCGACTGGGACGGGAGACTTTCGGGCGCCGGAACGCGAGAGAAAGCAGTATAGCCGCGGAAACCAAAGGGCAGGATGCTGCGTGGCCGAAGCAACGCGAATTTGCACCAGTTTTGCAGCACCCCCTTTTACAGCGGTGTGTAGTTCTGATATGGTTGATCAGCTCCAAAAACGACTATTTTTGCTCCTGGGAACATTTCCGCTTCCCGTGGTGTCTAAAATAGGAGTAACCAAACCCGATCCTGAGGCTAACCATGTTAGAAACTTTTGACACCATGAAAGGGATGAAGGGCAAGAGCGGTCGCTGGATGCTGGTCACGGGCACCATCGACTTTGCGATCCTCGTTTCTTTGATTCTGGTTCCGCTGATCTATCCTGAGGCGCTCCCAGCGGCGTTGATGCAGACGCTTCTGTTTTTGCCCCCTCCGCCTCCGCCCCCTCTGCCACCGCCACCGCCTCAAGTTAAAGTGGTCCACGTGGAGTCGGAGATGATGAATAATCAGCTCACGGCGCCAACGCGGATTCCGCACAACATTAACATGGTTTCCGAGAAGGAAACGGCGGCTTCCAGCTTTGGCGTGGCCGGCATGGAAGGCATGGGCGGTTCCGGCGCCATGGGTAACTTCTTCGGAAACACGGGCCCCAAGGTGAACGCAGCGGCGCCCAAGAAAGTCAATATTTCAGCCGGCGTGGCCGTGGGTTTGTTGATCCAGAAGACCATCCCGACCTATCCGCCCATTGCCAAGGCTGCCCGCGTCTCCGGGACGGTGGTGCTGCAGGCGACCATCTCCAAGCAGGGAACGATCGAAAATCTTCACGTTGTCAGTGGACCGGCAATGTTGCAGCAGGCTGCCATGGACGCCGTCAGGACCTGGCGCTACAGGCCATACCTGCTCAACAATGAGCCGGTGGAAGTTGATACTACCGTCAACGTAATCTTCACCCTGGGTGGGTAATGCAAACTCCGGCTCCCAGCCGCTTCTTTGGCGGGGAGCATTGCTTTTTGACCCGAATGCGAATCCCGAAAAAACCGCATTCCCTTGCACCACCCGCCAACGCGGGTTCATTTCAGTACACAAGAATCTCCTTAGGAGGAACGATTCAGTGATTCTCGCTCAGTTCTCGCATTTCGCTTCGCACGCAGTTAACAGTCTAGCCCTGTTCCAAGAGGAGACCCAGACAGTCGGCTTCGGTCCCATGGCCCTTTGGGAGCACATGGCATGGATGGCTCGCACCGTAGCTATCATCCTCTTTACTGAGTCGGTCTGGTCGCTGGCCGTCATGATCGACCGATACCTGTACTTCACCGCCGCCCGCAAGCAATCGCGCGAGTTCGCGCCCAAGGTGGCTGGCGCCCTGAAGGAAAGCAAGCTGGAAGAAGCCATCAAGATCGCCGACCGCAGCAAGAAGTCGCACCTTGCTGAAGTGGTCACGGCCGGTTTGCAGGAGTTCCGCGCGTCGGCCGGACAGGCGACCGAGGAAACCATCGCCAGTTCGGGCCGCGCCCTGGAGAGGGCCGAGGCCATCGTGCACGCCAAGCTGAAGAGAGGCTTGGCAGTTCTGGCCACCATCGGCGCCACGGCTCCGTTCGTCGGCCTGTTCGGCACCGTGGTCGGCATTCTGCACGCTTTCGACGCCATCGCCACCCAGAAGACCTCGGGCATCGGCGCGGTTGCGGGCGGCATCTCTGAGGCTCTGGTCACCACGGCGTTCGGCTTGCTCGTGGCCATTCCCGCCGTCATGGCGTTCAACTATTTCACCGGACGTGTCGAGGTTTTCGACGTGGAGATGGATAATTCCTCAAGCGAGCTGGTGGACTACTTCGTCAAGCAGAGCCACAAGCGTTAAGCGAAGCGGCTGCCGGCTCGAGCGAGAAGAGATTCGCCGGGCGGGAGAGAGCAATCCCTCCTGCCCGGCAATTCGATCCTCGCGCGGGTTGCTTGAATTCCAGCAAGGCCGGGCCCATTCCGGCAAAAATTAAACGTACGGAGTTCCAAAATGTCGGTTGCAGTTCGCGCAGAAGGCAAAAAGGTCAATTCCAACATCAACGTCACCCCCATGGTGGACGTGATGCTGGTGCTGCTCATCATCTTCATGGTCATCACTCCCATGTTGCTGCACAAGGTCCAGATCGATATGGCCAAGGTGGACAACGCAGTAGCCATGCCGGACGCTGACAAGGACGACGCGATTGTCGTCGCTGTCACGCGCGACGGCGCGGTCTATCTCGGCCAGAATAAGGTTGATCCCTCCAGCAAACTCGGCGAATTGGTGCGCGATAAGCTGGCCGACAAGACCGAGAAGACCGTCTTTGTCCGCGCGGATGCGCGCGCGCAGTACAGGGCGGTTGAAGACGCCATCGACGACGTGCGCACGGCTGGCGTGAAGGAAGTTGGCCTGTTAGTGCAGGTGCGCGGAGGCGAGCTCTCCGGCGGCGAGTAAAACGGCGGCGGGATTGTCTCTAAACGATTCTCAGGAAACGAGGAGTTTAAGTTATGGCAATGTCTATGGGATCGGCGGCAGGCGCGATGTCCGAGATCAATGTCACCCCGATGATTGACGTTCTGTTGGTGCTTTTAATCATCTTCATGGTCATCGTGCCGGTGACCCCCAAGGGCCTGGATGCGCTGGTTCCCCAGCCGCCCAAGGATCCGCAAAAACAGCAGCAACAGCCCAACGACCGCACCATCGTAGTTCAGGTTCTCTATACCGGCCCCCACCAGACCCCGGCGTACAAGATCAACGAGACCGACGTGACGCATGCCGATTTACTGTCGATGCTGTCCGATATCTATGCCAATCGCGCCGAGCGCGTTATGTTCGTTAAGGGCGACGACGACGTGAACTTCAGCTACATCGCCGACGTCATCGATATTGGCAGGGCCGCCAACGTGGATCACATCGGGTTGATGACGCCCAAGATTCAGGCTGGCCAGTAGGCCGGCCGTATCCGGAAGCACTTGATCCGGATGCGGGAAAGAGTACAATTTTTCTGCTCTGGTTGCGGTCTCTCCCGCCCGCGGCTAGTTACAGAGTATTCCAGGCGCGGCCCAGAGGCCGATGCCTGAAGGAAAAGGATAAGAACATGAATCGACCTGCACGTTTTTGTGCACTCGCGGTTACTCTAATCGCCATGGTGCTTTCCATGAGCGGGTGCAGCGTAGTCAAGCGGCTTCAAGCCCGCGACCAGTTGAACACAGGAGTGGAGGCTTACAAGGGCGCTCACTACGAGCTGGCGATCGAGTGTTTCCGGAAGGCAACGGAGCTCGATCCGACCCTGCCCATGGCAAAGACCTACCTAGCCACGGCGTTGGCCCAGAATGTTGTGCCAGGGATAACGACACCCGAGAACCTGAGGGTCGCCAATCAGGCCCTCACGATTTTCAAAGAGCTTTTGGACAAGAATCCTCACGATATCAACAGCATGAAGCAGATCGCGTCGATTTATTTCAGCATCAAGGACTTGGACAATGCCAAAGCATGGCAGAAGAAGGTTCTCGTGGAGGATCCCAAGGATCCAGAGGCCGCCTATACCATCGGCGTGATTGACTGGACAATGGCGCACCAGAACGTGTTGAACGCGCTGGAGGCCGCCGGCCTCAATGACGACGGCAAGGGCAACGTGAAGGCTCCCAAGAAGGTCATGGAGCCGTTGGCCAAGGAGAACGCGGCGCTGGTCGAGGAAGGCCTCAATTATCTCACCATGGCCGTGAACATTAATCCCACTTACAACGACGCCATGCAGTACTTGAATCTCATCTACCGCAACAAGGCAGACGTGGACTACGGCAACGCCAAAGCGGTCAACGAGGATATGGCGCTGGCCCAGGACTGGACGGCGAAAGCCATGGGCACACGCAAGAGCAACGAAGCCAAGAAGAACCAGGGACCGGGCGGAATCACCTTGGACGATTCCGGTGAAATGCACTAGCCCTTGCGCACCATCGCGAAACAACGAATGGCCTCTGCCTGGAGCGGAGGCCATTTTCCTTTTCACCTCATTTTCTTCCCTTTTCAGGAGCGTGCAGTGTTCAAGCCTGACCGTATCCACGGCACGGCGCGGCCCTTATAGCAAAACCAGAGATGCTGTAACCCGAAGCCGCTGCACTTAAGTCGCCGCGACCCCAAGGAGCGGCGACCTTCAAAAAAAGCTGAATAGGGCACATCTCCTCTGGTTTTGCCGTAGGTGCACCGTACAGCCATGTGGGCAAAGCGCCCAACAGACATTCAATGTGGTGATTGTTTCCGCCGGTCACGGCGTGGATGGGAATGCAACTGGCGCCCAGACAAGACCATCCGGCAGTCCGGCGCAAGGATCGAAGAGAAGTTCTAAACATTGCCCTGCAAACGCGCTCTACTGCGCGCCTTGCTTCAGAATCTGCTCAGCGAGATAATTGCGTACCCGGGCTTCATCCAGCAGCATCTCGAGGTACGCATTCTGCAGCAGTTGCTTGTCATTCTCATGAAGCAATTGGTGGATAGCCTGCCGCACGCGCGGATCGTTCAAATCCCGCTGCCCGGCAGGATCGCGCGCAATGAGCTTGTAGATTGCGTAGCCGGCGATCTTGTGTCCCGGTCCTGAGCCGTAGATCGGCAGTGGGTCGGTGAACTGGTCCGGCTTGAGCTTGCCGATCGCGTCGTATACAGCCGGATCGGTCTTGAGCTGCGATTCCCTGGCAAATCCCATATCCCCGCCCATCGACGCGGTGTTCGGATCCTCTGAGAACTGCGCCGCAACCGACGCGAAATCCTGGCCGCTTTCCAGCCGGCTGTACAGAGCGTCGATCTTCTTCTTCGGATCGGCATCGCCCGAGGCCTTGTTCTGCATATTGCCGCCCTGCTGCGCGGGCATGTTCGTCACCACAATCTGCGCCAGGTGGTATTGCGGCTCAATCAGATCGAACTCCGCCTTGTGCGCGGAATAATAAGTTGCAATCTCCGCGTCGGTAATGTTGATCTTCGACTCGATCTCTTTGTTGATCAGCTTGGTCTCGGTCAACTGCCCGCGAATGTCCCGCTTCAAGTCGTCCAGTGACATGTTGCGCTGCTTGAGCAAATTCGAGAAACTGATCCTGCGTGTAGGGCGCCTTGAGCTCTGTCAGCTTCGCGTTCACATCCTCGTCGCTCGCGGTAAGGTTCTGCTTGGCTGCTTGTTGCTGCAGGATCTCTTCTTGAATCATCTGGTGCAGCACGCTCAACCGCCGAATGTCGGCTTCCTGGGGCGAAGGCGGTTGTGCGCCGGCTTCCACGCTAGCCTGATATTTTTTTTCGAGATCGGCACGCAGGATCTCCTTGCCGTTGACGGTGGCCACCACATCCGATGAAGGCGAACGGTGGCAGCCGGATAATGCGGGAAAAAGGGCGCCGCCGCATAGAAGAACCAAGACAAAACGGGAACGCGAACTAAAAATCGATGAGACTTGCAAGCTGATCTCTCCTGCGGGGTTTCGCAGAACCCCAGGCATTCAAGCATAAATCCCGAAACCGGCGCGGGGATAGTCCCTGCGCGTTATTTGCTGGGGCCGCTCTGTCCGGCCGCGTCGGGCGAAGCCGCTGCCGCAAGCGGCGTGGCCGGAGGTTGTTCGCCCTCGGCGCGCAAGGCGCGGTCAATCACGATCCAAAGCTCATTCTGAGAGACAGCGCCGGTGTTCACCCGCTCGCCGTTCACATAAACCTGCCGGCGTTCCCTCAATCCCCAACTTTGCCGCCAGCTTCGTCGAGGCTTGCACCAGCTGTTTCGTCCTGCTTCGCAAGGCAAGCGTCGAGGCTGGTTTGATCGAGCTTGCCCAGCGTGGCCTCCTGGCGCGCAATCCGGTCCAGCGCGGCAAAGCTCTTGGCCGCGTCGTGGTCCTGGCCCGTAATTTCCTGCCCGTGAGCGTGAAGGTAATCCACGTAGGTCCAGTAAACCTCGCCGCTTTGCGCGGCAAGGCAGTTGGCGTCCACGGCTGCGTGCATCGCCCAAGGGTGCAGCTCGGGGATCGGATCGTCCTTGTACACGAACCGCACGAGGTCCTTGTAATGGGCGAGCGTACCTGGAAACAGTTCCTGGTGCATCATCGCGCAGTAAGGACATTCCAGGTCGTCGAAGTTGATCACCGTCACCTTGGCGGCCGGGTTGCCGCGGATGGGCCGTCCGGCAATGGGAATGGCGTCGGCGGGGTCTTTCGTCAGATCGAAAGTATCCAAATGAGCCAGCTTGGTGTTATCGGTCGAAATCAAAAAGTTGACGACCTGCGACTTGGAATCGTGCGTGAGCGTAATGGGCAGGGTCTCATAGCCCGTGAATTGACTCGGGCTTCGGGCGCCAATGCTCAAATCGTAATCGGGAGGGAGACCGAATTGGGAGCGAACCAGCACCTCAATGCGGCGGTCGAGCGCGGGGTCGGGCCCCGAAGGCGGAATGATTTGGGCCTTGCAGCCCACGGTCAGGCCGAGAACCAGCAGTCCGGCCAAAAAACGAAAACGCATCAACTTGATTTCCTCTAGGCAAGAATAACCCAGCGGGGCGCTTTGCAGCCCTCCGTGCATCCTCATTTGCCTTGCGGTGCTGGATGGACGCCGGGAATGACAAAAGCAAGCAGGATCGAGTTGCCTGCGGCGGCCTTGTAGACTGACTGCGGAAAACTGATCCTATAGCAAAACCAGAGATTTTGTAACCCGAAGCCGCTGCACCTAAGTCGCCGCGACCCCAAGGAGCGGCGACCTTCAAAAAAGCTGAATAGGGCACACCTTCTCTGGTTTTGCCGTAGATCCCTGTTCCCTGTTCTTAATACGCCGGCGGCAGCGCGGGATCCCGGAACACCGAGTTGCTGCGCCGGATGTCGCCCACGCCCCCAAAGTTCGCCAGAGTAAAGCTGTAGAGCCACTGCGTCTCGTCGCGGCTGGTCGTGCCCACCGTGCCCAGCTCAAAACGCCGGTAACCGAGCGTAAGCCCGCAGCAGTTCCAGTTGTAGACCGCCTGCACGCCTCCGTATTGCAAATCGTGCGCTACGAAGTCGTAGCCGCCGTTGAACGCCAGGTTGAATCCATTGCCGCTCGGCTTGCCGAACTCCAGGAACGGCTGCAACTGCTGGCTCTTGATGGTCGTAGCGACGCTGTTGCTGCTGCTGGCAGTTTCGTCCACGGCGTTCAGCAGCGCGTGGCCGATGCCCAGCGTGGTGCGGCCAAAGCTGTAGCCCGCGAACAGATTGTTCGCGGCGATTTGCCCGCGTATGGTGTCGTAGTCCAGGTCCCACTGGATGCGCAGGTTATCGATGGCATCGAAACGGATGCGCGAAGTGATCGGCGCAATGTTGCGCGGCGAGGTCAGAAAAGTCGCAGCCATCAAATCCAGCGTCGAGTCGAAGACGTTGCGCCGGCCGGGAATGAGTGCGCCGCCAAAGTTTGGATCGATAAAATACTCCTGCGCAATCTGCCAGCTCGCCCACTCGCGAGGCGCCTCCGGGCAGGTCTTCGCTGCCGCATCCCCATCGTCCCCATTCTCCGCGCCGTCCGTGGCGCAGGGCCGCTCGCCGGTGGGCCGCAGATAAAACCGCTGCGTCAGCGAAAAGCCGGCTTCATTCACATTCGTGGCGATGTCCGCGGTATCGAACAGGAGCACGTTGCGGGCCTTCGCGCCAATCCCGCCCACATACCGGTAGTTCAACTCCGGCTCGATCACGTGGCGCAGCTCCCGGTGCCAGAAGGGAAGCTCGTAATCGCGCTCCAAAGCCGGCGGCCTGATGTCGATCGAAGCTTCAAGGTCCTTGCGGTTGAGCGGGGCGTGGCTGATGCTTGGAACCACGTAGGGGCCCGTAAGTTGAGGCGTCTGGCTGATGGTGTAGGCGGTATCGCGCAGCGCAACCTCAGGATAGAAACTCCAGCCCCCTGCCGTGAACGGCATGGAAAGATGCGGATAGACGTCCAGCCGTCCCACGTTGCGGGAGTGGAAAAAGGGCTCGGAGCGGTTAAGGTAGCCCGCCGACGATCCCAGGCCCCAGTAGAGCAGCGAGTTCCCGAGCGGCCGGTCCAGCACGTCGTAGCGGACCAGAGGCAGGCGCAGAATCTTCACTTCGTCGCCGTTCGTGGTGCTGGCAAAGGATTCGAAGCGGTCCAGCCAGACCGACGGAACGATTCCATTGTGGTTGTGCGTCAGCACCACGTCGCTCGCAACCTGGGAGCTGATGGCCTGTGAGTAGTTGTCGTCGAACACCAGCCGGTAGACGTAGCTCGACAGGTATTCCATGGCGCCGGAGACGCGGGTGCTGGGCGAAAGGTCCTTGCGCCCCAGCACCGTCACGTCCACTCCGCCCTGGTTCACCAGTTCGTAGCCGGTCGGGCCGGGAATCGTGTCGGAAGGCTTCGCGGCCGCACTCGCCAGCGTGTTGCCCACCTCCTCCTCGATGCCGCGGTCCAGAAGCGCATTCCAGCGCGCGATCAGGTGGTCGAGTCCCGGGCCTTTGTAGCGGAAGTCGCCATTCGGCGCCCAGCCGCGCTTGCTGTAATACTCCGAGCCGATCACCATATCCATGCTGCGGTTGATCGCCCAGTACACTTGTTCGCCAAACGTGTATCCGCGAATCGAAGATCCGTTGCTGATTACCGGCGTCAGCAGCCCGCTCACCCGCCCCGTATCGTTGGCCCGATGGTGCAGATAGGGCAGGTAAAAGATGGGAAGCCCAAGTAACTCGAAGAACGCGTTCGACGTCGATGCCTTGTCGTTGGCTAGTTCGATGGCGTGCGCGATGATCCGCCAGTCGGGGTGGGGAAGCCGGCAGTTGGTGATCGAACCGTCAATCATCCGGAATTTGCCTTCTCCCGTCTCGAGCAGCACGCGGCCCGAGAACAGCAGTGGGGTCGTCGTCGAATACACCACCGTGTGCCCCATCGCGCGCACGCCCTGCGAGCCATTCACGTTGTAGTAGCGCGCAGTGTGCATGTTCAGCCGCATGTCGCCGTGGGTAGCATTGATGAGCACGTCGTTGGGCCCGCCGGTGATCTGCAGATGGCCGTCAGCTTCCACTTCGGTGGTCGACCGGTTATAGACCACTTTGTCGGCGCGAATCACATAATCGCGGTAGCGGCCCACCACGTCGCCGGTGAGCGTCAAAGTATCGTTGGACCACTCCTGATGCTTCGCCTCCCACTCGACGGGCGTTCCCGTTGCGGGCTCTGGCTCCGGCTCCGCCACGGGCACAATCTCCTGGCCGGGATCGTTGGGCAAAGCGGTAGAAGCCGGGGCGCCTGCGCTCTGGCCGCCGCCCCTCGCGTCTTGCACCGAGGGTGCCACAATGGTCAATGCCTGCGCGCCCAGTTGCAGGTGACAGACGGCAAGCAGCGTGATACATACTAGATAACGAGGTCGCATCCCAAGACCAAGACCGGTGTAAGGCCCAGCATAGCAAAGCCGGCTGCGGGATATGGGATGTGCTCCACGCTACTCTGGCAACTCGACAAGCTGGGTCGACTTCACGGTCTTGGGGTTCCGAATCCCTGGTCGCGCCCGCTCTTCTCCGTGATCGTCTCTCGTTGGTTCAGCTGGCAACGTCCGCGTTGTCCCGATTGCGCATCGGGCTTCTCTGCGGGCGAACTCAGCGGCGCAGGCTTCGCAAGCCGGCTCCGCCGCATTGGGAGGGTTACAGAAGCTTTGAGCACATCGGCAAATACGGCAGTTCTTTTCCCCACATGGAAGCAGGAAGTCAATCGACGTGTCGCCGCCCATATGCGGAGCAAGACGGCGTCGGCCAACGGAACCTCGTTGTCCTCAGAAGGCCGGCAAGCCCCCACGGGCCGCGCCGCGCAGGCCGCCGCGCGGGTGGCCGAGCGGTTCGCCCATGCTCCCAGCTACCACGCAGTGCTGGCCGATGAGGCTCGCGCTGCGGTGCGCGCTGCGAAAGCGGCTTCCTGGGCCGCTCAGGAGGCGCAGGCCGCCGCCCAATTGGTCCTCGAGGGACTAGAGGCTGTCTCATCCGCCGAACCGGCCGCCGAAACATTATGGGAGCCGCAATTCCAGCCGCAGCGCCCCAATGAGCGCCGCGCCGGGCCGGTCGGACCGGTCTTGGCGCCAGCGCCAAAAAATGCCATCGAACCCTTCCATTCTCAAGAAGTCTCGTTACCAGAGGCCCCATTGTTTACCCCTCGATGGGAGCCCGACCTGCCAGCCCGACCGGTCGATTCCGCGTTTGCCCTTAACCATCGCACCGCTATCTCTGAAGCCCGCGCCGTAAACTGGCGTGAGCCAAATTCGTCCTTCCCGGATTTACCCTTTCTTGACTCGCACTTCCCGACGAATCCGGGTGTTGACGATGTTTACTCCGTCGAGCCGGCGCAACCCATCTATGCCAACCTCATTCAGTTCCCGCGCGAGATGGTCGCTACGCGCAAAGTGCGTCCGCGGCTCGCCGAGGGGCCGCTGGCCAAGTCGAAATCCGCGGCGCAACTGAGCATCTTCGAGGTGGATTCCGCAGCCATCTCCACCGAGCCCGCGGCAGCCGTTGTCGACGTGCCGGCCGCACCGGACTGGATGTGCCCGGAGTTGCCGGACTTCTTGGTGAATGCGCAGCCTCAAGAGCAGATCGTCGAAAAACCCGCGCCCCAGGCATCGGCCGCTGCCGCTGTGGAACTGGCGCCCCTGAGCCGGCGTCTGCTGGCCATCGTGGTCGACTGCGCCCTTATCGCCGCAGCCTTTCTGGCGGCTGCCATGCTGGTTGTGGTCAATACAAAGGATCTCCCCGGCCCGCGCTCCGTGGAACTCGGCGCTGCGCTGGCTTGCCTGGCCATCGGCGCCGCTTATCAGACATTTTTTTTCACCTTCGCTCGGGCAACGCTGGGCATGAGATACGCAGGCATCGGGCTCTGCACCCTCGACGGCTTCAATCCCAGCCGCGCACAACGCTGCAGGCGTCTGATGGCCCTGGTCCTGTCGGTTTTGCCCCTCGGCCTGGGACTGGTCTGGGCCCTCTTTGACGACAACCGCCTCACCTGGCACGACCGCATGTCGCGGACCTACCTGCGCAAGCGGTAAGAGTTCTCAAAAAGCCGGTCTTGCTGTGGCTGGCAAGTTGGCATATACTCTTGTATATGCCAACCGCTTGGAGGGCTCTATGCAGCGTACAGCAAAGATATTTATGAACAACCGGAGCCAGGCGGTCCGCCTTCCGAAGGAATTCCAATTCAAAACGCGGGAAGTCTTTATCCGCAGGCAGGGCGACGACGTGATCCTGTCCCCACGTCCGAAAGACTGGTCCGCATATCTCGGGGAGCATCCCGTCGCATCACAGGAGTTTATGGAGGGCGTTGAAGATCTTCCCTTTGAGGAGCGTTCATTTTGATAGCGGAATATATGCTCGACACCGACATCGCCTCTTACGTCATGAGCAGCAAGAACACCGCTCTTTTGCAAAAACTGCAAACTGTGCCCACCAGCTCGGTGTGCATTTCCGCAATTTCGAAATCCGAGATAATGTACGGTGTGGAAATTTCTCCACGACAGCAAAAAGACCGTGCAGCTCTCGAGTTTTTACTGCGCCATATCCAGGTGCTCGATTACCCTGCCGATGCAGCGGCCGATTATGGTTCTATTCGTGCCGTGCTCAAGTCGCGTGGGACACTCATCGGACCCAACGACACACTCATCGCGGCGCACGCGCGCTTTCTGGGGTTCACGCTTGTAACCAACAACACGCGCGAATACGGGCGCGTTCCGGGACTGAAAATCGAGAACTGGGCCTGATCTCTGCTCTTTGTCCTCATTCGCCCAGCGCCCGCAGCGCACTCACGCCTGCTCCCAAGAGCGCGGTTTCGTCGTCTTGTGGCAGAATCTCCAGCGAAAAGCTCTGTAGCGGGCTCATTCTCACCATGGTTTCCAGGTGGCTGCGCAGCAGCGGCAACTCCAGGAATCCCACGTTGCACCCGGTGAAGTAAAAACGTCCCGGGCCCGCCAGATGAATAAACGAAGCGGTCGCCGCGGCCAGCGCCCTGTGCCAAAGGTCGACAAACTCGCGGCAGCGCGCGTCGCCTTTTTTGGCGTTGGCAAACACCTCTTCCGGCTCCAGATCCAGGAAGCGCATGCGCATGGCGCGATGGCCCATGATGCCCTCGAGGTGGCCAATGCCGCCACAGGCGCAGTAGCGTTCTTTGGGGTCGAGCGTTACGGTAATATGCCCGCCCTCCCACACGCCCTCCACATAAGGCCAGCGGCCATATCCTATGCCGTTGCCGATGGTCCACACGCGGGTCAGCTTGTCCAGTCGGCCGCGCGCCGCGGCCACGCCCGCGGCAACGGCGTCGGCGTCGTTGGCGATGTGGACGGGAGCCGTGATTCCATGCCCCTCCAGCGCCCTCGCCAGCTTTTCCTTTAGCCGCATACCCTTGATCTGCGGCAGATTGGGCGATTCCTCCACCACCCCCGACCGCACAATCCCCGGAACCGCCACGCCGATCGCGTCGGCTGACGTCTTCCCGCTCCCCGCCAGTGCTTCGATCTGCCCGGCGATAATCTCGACCAGCACGCCGTCGGGAATCGCCGCCAGCGCGTCCAGCGCCTCGGCCTCATCCGTCGATTCAGGGTCGCCGGGATACCTTAGCAGCTTGCCGGTCACCTGCTGATCCTCAAGCCTGCCAGACACGATATGGTCGGTGATTACGACGCCGATTGCCGTATTCATAACGCCCTCCCTGGAATTGGAGAGATCGCTTGTCAAGCCAAAAGCCAGAGGCCAGCGGCTAGCTCTTTACCCTGCTTGATACTTATTCAGCCGTCCCAGCCCGTTGAATGCGGCCACCTTGTAGCACTCAGCCAGCGTGGGGTAGTTGAAAACTGTGCCGATAAAGTAATCCATCGTGCCGTCCAGGGTCATCACCGCCTGGCCAATGTGCACCAGTTCGCTGGCGCCCTCGCCGATGATGTGCACGCCCAGCACCTTGCGCGTGTCGCGATGAAAGATCAGCTTCAGTCTTCCGCTAGTGTCGCCGCGAATCTGCCCGCGCGCCACCTCGCGGTAGTAGGCCATGCCCACTTCGTAGGGCACATCTTCAGCCGTCAACTGCTCCTCGGTCTTGCCGATAAAACTGATCTCAGGAATCGTATAGATGCCGTAGGGATAAAAGCTGGGGTTCGACGAAGCCGCAAGGTCGTCGAATGCCCGCGACGCGGCAATCCGTCCCTGCTCCATCGAGACCGAAGCCAGCGACGGAAAACCCACCACGTCGCCTGCGGCATAGATATGCGGTACTTTGGTCTGGTAGTGCTCGTCCACGGGGATGCGGCCGCGTTTGTCCGCTTCCAGGCCGGCGGCGGCCAGGTTCAGGTCGTCCACATTGCCCTGCCGGCCCACTGCATAGAGCAGCGCGTCGCCGGAGACTTTTTTGTTGCTTTCGAGATTGGCGACGACGGTGCCGAGAGCCAGCTCCCCCACGCTCTCTACTTCTTCGCCCAGCCGCATGGTTACCCGGGCGTCGCGCAGGTGATAGCTGAGCGCCTCGATAATCTCCTGGTCGGCGAACTCCAGCAGCCGGTTGCGCTTTTCGATCAGCGTCACGCGCACGCCCAGCACCGCGAACATGCAGGTATACTCCACACCGACCACGCCGCCGCCCACTACGATCAGCGACTTGGGCAGCGCCTCCAGCCCCAGAATCTGGTCGCTGTTGATAATCGTCTTGCCATTCACCGGCACCTTCTCTGACACGGCGGGTTTGGTGCCGACCCCAATAACGATCTGCCCGGCCTCCAGAGTCGTCTCGCCCTGAGCGCCCTCCACGCGCACCTGATGAGGATCGATGAACCGGGCAATGCCGTGCACCACGTCGATACCGTTGCGCGACAGTTGCGCTTCTGTAACGTCCACCTCGGTCTTGATCACCGCCTGCACGCGGAAGGCCAGGTCCGCCATGGTGATCTTTTCCTTCACCCGGTAGTTCACGCCGTAAATTGAGCGATAGTTGTAGCCGGAGAGATGCAGCACCGCCTCGCGCATGGTCTTGGAAGGAATGGTGCCCGTGTTGATGCACTCTCCCCCAACCACCTGCCGGGCTTCAATTACGGCCACGCGTTTGCCCATCTTGGAGGCGGCCACGGCGGCTCGCTGCCCTGCGGGCCCTGAACCAATGACGATGAGGTCATACTTCACCGCGCTCATGCGAGTCTCCTCTGGGTTCGATGCAGCTTTGCATCCGGCGTACCGCGTGGCTGCAGGGCGGCATGACTGGCCACAGATCGGCCGCACGTCCAGAATAACTGGGCGACAGCCCAAGACTCATATTTGAGAAATGAAGGTTTGAAGAAGTTTGTTCAAGAGGCGGGGAGATTCCCGAGATTGCCGGGCGACATCACGAATCCGGCCGGCTCCGCGATACCGGGGCCGGCAGGCGGGGGCCCCGGCGAGAAAAACTAAACATTCCCGCCGGAGCTGCAGATCTGGGTCCCGCCTGGCTCAATCCCGTGAAGCGCAAGGCTGCCATAGTGCGCACGATCTAAGTATAGTTACACCTGCGCCGGCTGCAGTTTGTGCTGCACAGCCGCACGCGGCTTGCCGGACCATATTCCTCCACTCTGCGCTTCCTCCTCCAGCCGGAACTGGCGGATCATGCCGTCCAGATCGTTAGCCAGCGAGGCCAGGTCCCTGAGCGCCTCCACGGCCTCCTCGGCGACCTGAGCATTCTCGACCGCGAGTTGCGAGATCTGGCCGACAGACTGCGAGATCTCGCCAGACGCCGATGTCTGCTCCGTGGCCGCGGCGGCGATCATGTCAATCTGTTGCTCGACGCGTTTCGAGGCCTCGATGGTGGCCTCCAGGCTCTTGCGGGCATTCGAGGTCTCCTCCATGCCGCTCTCCACCGCCGTGTGGCTGTCGGACATCACCTGCAGTGTCGTCCGCGTCTCCTCCTGGATGCTGCGGATGGTTCCCGCAATCTCCTCTGTGGCGCTCTTGGTGCGCTCGGCCAGCCGCCGCACCTCGCCCGCCACCACCGCAAACCCGCGCCCGTGCTCTCCTGCGCGTGCCGCCTCGATGGCCGCATTCAAGGCCAGCAAGTTGGTTTGCTCGCTGATCTCCTGGATCACGTTCACCACCTTGCCGATCTCCTCGGAGCGCTGGGCCAGCGAAGTCATCTTGTCTGAAACGGTCTGAGTAGCTGTGGCGATCTTCTCCATGGTCGCCGTTGCGGCCTGCATCACGGCCCCACCCTGTTCGGCCCTTTGCGCCGACTCGCGACTGGCGTTGGCCGCGTTCTCCGCGTTGCGGCTGATTTCGCCGATGGTGGCCGTCATCTCCTGCGCCGCGGCAGCGATCTGGTTGGTCTTGCCTGACTGCGTGCGCGCATTGCCGGCGCTCTGCACGCTCCGCGTGCTGATCTCCGTGGTTGCGGAGGAAAGAGTCGCAGCCCCTTTGGCCACAGACTGCAGAGCCGCGCGCATCGAGGCCACGGTTCGATCCAAGGCTTCTGCCATGCGGCCGATCTCGTCGGTTCCGCTCGCTGCAATGTTTGCCGTCAGGTCCTTTGAGGCCGCACGTTCCAGAGTTTCGGTTAACTTTCTGATGCGCGGCACGGTCACGCGCGTCAGCACCACACCGGTTGCGGCGCACAGCAACACGATCAGCAGGTTGACCCCGGTGTCGATCCAGGAGGAGCGGGTGCTTTCGTTGGTGACTGCGACGGCCTTGTCCATACCGATTTGCGCGTTGACGCGAACTCCGTTGTCCGTCGCCGTCAGAGCCTCATTCAGCCAGCCCGCCAAAGCATCCGACGAAAGAAGGTCAAGCGCATCGCCGGTCTTGCCGGCGGCAAGCAGCGCGACGCCGCGATCGCTCGCGTCCTGGTACTGCTTGATCGATCCCACAAACTTCTCGTAGTGTTCGCGCTCTTCAGCGATGATGGTGGGCGCGATCTGTCCCAACGCTTCCTGATAATCGGAGATGGCCTTCTGGCGCTTCTCGCTGTGGTGCGAGGTACATGCGGGTGTCTGGCACAGCATCATCTCCAGAGTCTCGCGCCGTTCCACATTGACATCGCTGCGGATGTCGCCGATGAGAATGATGGAGGGAAGATGTTTCCCGCTGACCTCGGCACTTTCATGGGCGATGTTCCTGAGAATGACATACGTGAAGGCCCCGAGCAGAACGCAGAGACCGCAAACAATCCCGAAGGCAAAGATGAACTTGCGCGAGATAGGAAGATTTCTGAGCCAGGACATCCGGAGGCCTTTCTGAATGGAGTCATGAACTCTATCGGCGGAATTGGGCGCGACTTGAATGGCCGGATCTCTGGCCGCTTGTTTCTGTACGATCCTCGTGCCCAGCTCACCGGCCGTGTCGACAACTCCATTGATCCCCAAATTACCGTCAACATCGACCTGACTCTGACCACTCCGGCCAACGCCACGGGTCCCGTTCCGGTCATCATGGAGTTTAGGGCCCTGCACATCGCGAACAAGGGTTATATCTGCGCCCGAACTGATTCACAGGTCCCCTCGTTCCCTGTTTTCTATTCGCTACTTCCTGTTCCCTGTTCTACCCTCATAGCATGGAATTCAAAATCAGAGAACTGGAGCGCGAGCCGGTCGACTTCGATCTGGAGCTGGCTCCGGGCGCGGTCGATTTAGGCGGCGAGGCCGAGCAGATTGGCCTTCTTGCCACATCGGGCCGCGCCGAAGTGATTCACGAGCACCGCGGCCCCAAAGACATCGTGGCCGACATCCGCCTCAGGGGCCGATATGCGGGCAAATTTCAGGTTCCCTGCGCCCGCTGCATCGAGCCGGTCGAGCTACCGCTGGCTGCCGATTTCGACCTCATCTTCCGCCCCATCGGCGCCGATTCCGGCGCGCCGGAGCGCTCCATAACTGCGGACGAGACTGAAATCGGTTATTATCAGAAAGACAGTCTGTTGCTTGAAGATGTGCTGCGCGAGCAGGTAGTTTTGTCCCTGCCGGTCAGGACACTGTGCAAGCCCGACTGCAAGGGACTTTGCCCGCGCTGCGGAGCTAACCGCAACACCCAGCCCTGCTCCTGCGATGCGGGTCCAAGCGACCCACGATGGGAGACGCTGGCCAAGGTGCGCGGCCGGATCAAGTCCTGAAAAATCTCAGCTCTTTAGACTAAGCTGCGCCGCCACTCGCCGCAACCCGGCCAAGGTACGTTACGGTGCGCTCTCCCTGGGGCGCCCGTAAGGCAAGCAAGCGGGCAGGAATCGAAAGGAACTACATCATGCCGAATCCGAAAAGGCGCCACTCCACGCGCCGCACCGCCCTCCGACGCTCCCACGACTTTCTCACCGCAACCGGGCTCTCCGAGTGCCCGAACTGCCACGAGAAGAAGCTGCCCCATCGCGCCTGCCCCAAATGCGGAGCGTATAAAGGCCGCGCCGTGCTGGAAGTCAAGGAAGCCAAGTAACATTGACATCGACCCCGATGCTCACCGATATCGCGCTAGACGCCGTAGGCACCGATAAGGCTCCCGAACCGGAGATCCGGGGAGCCATCCTCGCTTGCCGCTCTCTGCCCGTGCGCGTGCATCTCATCGGGCCGGAGCCCGAGCTGCGCGACCTGCTCGACGAGCATCTTCAAGACGAAGACCTGCCCATCGTCATCCACCACGCCTCGGAACGGATCGGCATGGACGAAAAGGCTGCACAAGCCGTGCGCGCCAAGCGTGACAGCTCGCTACGCGTGGGCCTCAAGCTTGTCCGCGAGGGCAAGGCGGCGGGATTCGTGACCGCGGGCAACACCGGCGCGGCCATGGCCACAGCCAAGATGGTGCTGGGCGCGCTGCCCGGCGTCGACCGCCCCGCCCTGGCCACCCCCATGCCCAGTTCCACCGGCAATCCCTGCGTGCTGCTCGACGTGGGCGCGAATGTGGATTGCAAAGCCCACAACCTGGAGCAGTTCGCGGTGATGGGTGAGATCTATGCCCGCACCGTGCTCAAGATCGATGAGCCGCGCGTCGGCCTGCTCTCCATCGGCGAAGAAGAAACCAAGGGCAACGACCTCACGCGGGAGGCTTTCCCGCTACTCAAAGCCCTGCCCATTCGCTTTATCGGCAATGTGGAGGGCCGCGACATCTTCAGCGGCCTGGCCGATGTCATCGTCTGCGACGGCTTTGTGGGCAATGTAGCGCTCAAGACCAGCGAAGGCGTGGGCCGCTTTGTGCGCGATGTTCTGCGCCAGTCGCTCACCCGCACAGTGACGGCGCAGGTGGGCGCGCTCCTGTCACGCCGCGCCTTCAACGATTTCCGCCGGCGTCTCGACTATCGGGAATACGGAGGGGCGCCGCTGCTGGGCGTGCGCGGCGTTTGCATCATCGGCCACGGCTCCTCCAACGACCGCGCTCTGTTCAACGGCATCCGCGTGGCCTACGAGTTTGCCATGGGCGGCACAACCGCCCGCATCGAGCAGGAGTTCGCCGGCCTGCCTAAGCAGCGCCCTGACAATGGCGCCGAGCCCGACGCGAGAATTCAGTAAACAGTGGACAGTGGTTAGCGATCAGTTGACAACTAAGAACTGACCGCTGACAACTGTGAACTAAGAACTGCGAACTGTGAACTCACATGTCACTCCCGCCCGCACTATTCAACCCGGCCGTCCTCGACCAGCTTGCCTGCCCGGCCTGTCAGGGCAATCTTCGCCTCGACGATGCGCGCCTGGTTTGTGAGTCGTGTCGTCGCGCCTACCCTATCGTGGACGGCATTCCCGCGCTGATCGTGGAGCAGGCTGAAACCATCGCCGAACGGAACTAGCCAAAGCAAGTCAGGGCACGACTTCACGTGCGCCAAGAAGGCGAAGAAGTGAGGGTCTGTCTAGCAATTGCCGGCACACGTGCAGCTTCAGTTGGGCCTGGCGTTTTTCAGCGCATCGGGATCGGGCGCGCAACGCGCGGGAATCTCGAAGAGTGCAGCGGGCGGCGGCTCCAGATGCACATCGGTGACTTCGAAGTAGGTGATGGCTTTGTCTGACGACGGCGGCATGAACTCGGCTTTCAGCATGAGCCCTGTCCTTGGATCGACCCAGAGCTTGAAGCCTGGTTTGGCTTTGGAGACGAGGATCTCCGCCGCTATTCCGTGAATGGTTTCGGAGCCGAGCTGTGTCACGCCGGGCATCGCAAGGTCGGCTGCGCCAGAGAAGGGATCGAGCCATGCGTCGCCCTGAAAGCTGCCGCGCGTGCATGCGGCCTCGGTATTGCCGGGCTCCCATGTGAGACTCTTGCCGGTATCGAGGAAGTAGAGTGTGCGCGTCGGCACGGCGGGAGTGGCGCTGGGAGGGATTTCGGCCGACGGGACTTGGTCGACGAGAACCTTCGACCAAAGGCGATAAGTGGTCCGGAGCGCAACGCCGGTGATCTGGTATTGAACCGTGACGGTATATGCGGTCGGTTCAGCAGGCGACTGCGCTTGAAGCGCAATGGAATAGAAGGCCAGAGCCGCCAAGGCCGCGATTCTGAAAACCGTGCCATGGGCCATAGGGTTGATTCTAGTGTACGTGCATCTGGGCGGCAGTTGCGCCGCAACCTAGACAAATGCAGCCTGGGAATTCAACCTCTTTCAACGCCCCGTTTCACCTCCAGGTGAGACGGTTCCCCGTCCGTTCTAGTTGGGCCCGCTAGACCTCATCTCCATCTTCAAGGGAGAAGCCATGTCTGAGCCTCTGCTCATCTCTATTTGAGTGATGGACGGCATCCTCGCGTTGACAGCCTTGCTCAACTGCCACGGAGCCGGCGGCGGACCAGCATCCCGATCCGCAGCTCAAGCCATTCCTGTTGCAAATTGGAGAGGTCTAACGCAAAGGCATCATCTGTCGCCGCCATCCAGAGCTAGGTCCAGCTAGTCAACTCAACTTGAGGAGAAAATCCAATCAACGCCTTGACGGCAAAGGACAACACGACGATCTATTTCAAAGACCGGGGTGCGGGATCTGCGTGAGCGCAGCCTCTATCGCTGCCGGTAAAACGGCAGCACGATCAAAAGGGCGAGGCCGATGGCCACAGCCAGGGCCAGCGCAATCAGGCTGTAGAGAAGAGTGAGACTGAGGCCCCGATCGGGTTCATCGCCGGGCTCGTCCTGCCGGCCGGAGCGGGGACGCTCGCCCTCATTCATACTTGAGGGCATCCACGGGATTCATCTGTGCGGCGCGTGTGGCGGGAACGGTGCCGAAGACGACTCCCACCAGCGTAGCTGCGGTCAGAGCAATCGCCACCGAAAGCCATGAGAAGGGAAATGCATAATCGGTGAACATGCGAATGGAGAAAGGAAGGGCGAGACCAACAATGCTGCCCACTACGCCGCCACTGATCGAGATGAGCACAGCCTCAGTGAGGAACTGCAGTTTGATCTCCCGGTAAGTGGCGCCGACCGCCTTGCGGATGCCGATCTCGCGGATGCGCGAGCGCACATTGGCCAGCATGATATTCATAATGCCCACGCCGCCTACGGCCAGCGTTACTGCCGCCACCAGCACCAGCACCGCCGTCAGCGCATCGGCAATCTGTGCCGCTGTGGTCAACAGGTCCTTGAGCGTTTGCACCTTATAAATTGAGTCCGCCCTGTGCCGCGATTTCACTACACTTACAATCTGCGTGGCGGCGCCGGGCACTTCATCCATGCTCTGCATGGAAAAGTAAATCTGGTTCACGTTCTCGGTTCCGGTGAAGTAGCGCGCCACCGAATATGGGATCAGGACGGTGTCATCGGTGATCTCCGATTGCCCGAAGTCCGAAACGCTCTCCTTAAAGACGCCAATGATGGTAAACGGAATGCCGACAATCTCGAAGGTCCGCCCGATCGCCGCATCGTCGCTGCCGTAGCGCTCCCTGGCGAAAAGCGTGGTGACTACGGCGCACTTGATATGCGTCGAGTCGTCGGTATCGTCGAAAAAACGGCCCTCGGTTACAACCAGATTGCGAATGTTCTGGTACTGCCAGCTCACGCCCAGCACTGCCGTATCCTTCTGGATTCCGCCCGGAAAGCCGAGGCGGTTGTGCATCTCCAGCACCGGCGAAGAATACATCACGCCGGGCACCTGTTGGTCTACGGCCTTTTCGTCCTCGCGCGTAAGGTTGTCGGTATAACGCGCACGCTCCGCCGCCGTGGCGCCGCCGCCTGCGTACTCCAACTCCACCGAGTTGGTGCCGATCTTCTGGATCAGCTGCAGAATGTACTGCTTGCCGGTCATGCCGATGGTGACCACGAGGATCACCGATGCGGTGCCGATCACCATGCCCAGCGCCGTCAGCGCGAAGCGCGCCTTGCTGGCGCGGAAGCTGTCCACGGCCAGCTTCAGAACCTCGCTCATGAGCATGCCTTCGCGGGCGCCTAGAAGCGTCTGTTCAAAACTGCGTGGCCGAGCCTGTTCGGTGGTCGGATTCATGGTTCCCTTCAATCAAAAATATCCATCCATTGCCCGGCAACAGCTTCAGGCTGAAAGCGCTGCAAATGACTACACCTTTCTAGGATCAACTTATCCCGCAACGATTCACTGTTGAACAATCCCTCGATGGCTGGAGCAATCGCATGCCCATCGCGATTCGGAAACGGGACCACGCACGGACCAACAGGCTCAAGCAATCCACCCGCCCGCGCCGTGGTTCCTCATCCGCCCTGGGACCGGTAGCGCCGCCGGATTCGCCAAGGCAGCCATATCGATTCCCAAATTTGCTTCGTCGACATTTTCGACTCGCCTTCGCTCCGCTCGTTGAAGAGAATGGGGTGCTCTGCCATCCGATTGCCGTCGCGAGCAAGCAGGTATTTCAACTCGACCAAAAATGCGTAACCATTCGATTGACTCTGTTCGATTGGCACTCTTTTCAGCGCCTCTCGGCGCATGCAGAGGAACCCAGAGGTCATATCATGGGTTCCCAAACCCAAGATTGTGCGTATGTAAAGGTTAGCACCACGGCTCAGGAGGCGACGCCTCAGGCTCCACTGGCCGATCCCGCCGCCGGGGGTATAGCGTGAACCGACGACTACGTCATGATCGACGAGATTCTCCAGCAAATGTCGGACCGCCGACGGATCGTGAGAAAAATCTGCATCCATAGTGACGATCACTTGGCACCAGGGCTCCGCCAGTACTTTGCGGAATGCGTCACGGAGGGACGGTCCATATCCGGGGCTCCGCATCCGTTCCAATAGCATCAAATTTTGATAACGGGACTGCAGCCCGCGAACAACTTCAGCCGTGCCATCGGGGGAGTGATCGTCGACGACAAGGACCCGGATTTCCGGGCATATCCCGAGCAGGGTCACGACCAGTTTTGCTATATTGCCACGTTCATTAAAGGTTGGGATAACAACGACGGTACCCTGTGGACCAACGCTGGGAGCCAACGGTTGGGGTTGTTGCTCCTGGATACTTGGCGCGCCGACCAATGGTGATTCCACGCAAGTTATTTTATCCTGCGATTCGCATTAACAGGCCGTGAGGCCCCGATCAGCGGCCCGCCTTGTCTGCCTTTTTTGGCAATTGACGTCTAATTCATCGCAGGATTCCATCGTCCGAGTTGATGTGGTGCTCGATTTGCGTGGGTTCCGCGATCTCAGGTTCTCAAGTGGAGGCATCCAATTCCCCCGATAGGAACGCTCCAGGAGCCAGGTATTTCCGCTACTCCTCTGCCACGCAAAAGCAAGCCGCTCGCCGCGCCCCGTAATTGGGCGTTGGCCTGCTGCCTCGGCTTCGCGCTGCTCACCGCCATCGTTCCCTTCGCACGCGCCTTCTACCGCGTGGAACTGAACTGGATCGAAGGCTGGAACATATATAACGCCGCGACTGCCGAGGCCCACCTGCAACTCTATCCTCAAAAGACTGGCTGGACCGTTATCAACTACCCCATGCTGTCGTTTGTGCTGGCAGCTCAACTGCACCGCTGGACCCACGACTATCTCTTCACCGAGCGCGTGCTCTCGCTGCTCTCGCTTTGCGTCTGTTGCCTGCTGGTTGCGGCGATTGTCCGCAGGCTTGCCTCCGGGTGGAGACCGGCGCTGCTGGCGAGTTTCTTCTGCCTGGCCATGTTCGCGGTTGCGGCGGACTATCCGGCCTACGTCGGCGTCGACGATACACAGTTGTTTGCCCTGACCTTTTTCCTGGGAGGCTTTTGGACCTACCTGCGCCTGGGTCGAAGCCGGTCGGGCCTGGCGATTTCCGCGTTCCTGTTCGTTCTGGCCGGCTCCATCAAGCACAACCCCATCGAATTTCCGCTTGCCGTTCTGCTTGACCTGCTCCCGGTTGCGCCGCGCCGCGCGCTGTGGTTTTGCGCGTGCGGCCTGGCTCTTCTGGCTGCCTCCGTGGGCCTGCAACTGCATTACGGCGGTCCGTATTTCATTGACATGCTTCTGTCGCCTAGGGCCTACTGGGCGGAAAAATCGCTCAAGCTGTCCGGTGTTGTGCTCGGGCCGCTGCTTCTTCCGCTGGGCGTGAGCCTTTACACGGCCTGGCGGTTGCGCAAAGACCCCCGGCGGCGCATCGCCGGCATCCTTCTTGTTCTGGCTCTGCTCCTGGGCGGCTTCTTTATTGGCGGCGACGGCGTCTCAATCAACGCGCTCTTCGGATCCTACTTCGCCATGAGTATTCTGGTGGGGCTCTTCTTCTCTCGCATGGAAAGCGGGTTGCATCGCTTGGCAGTCTATGCGCCACTGGTGCTATTCGGCTGGCTTCTGATTCCCTGGCTGGTCGTTCCTCCCCTCGACGATCGCGCCGCCGCGCAGGTCAACTGGAACCCCCCGCTAGCTCTCGAACAAATCGCTGCCGAGCAGGCGCGCTTCGATACTGAGGTCGCTTTTCTGCGCAGCCAGCCCGGCCTGGCGCTTTGCGAGAGCTTGTTGCGCTGCTACTTCGCCGGCAAGCCTTACATCTACGATCCTTTTAACGCCACGCGCCAAATCGGCCTCGGCCAGCTCGATGCAAACGTGATCGCCGGCGCCGTGCGCCGCCTGCAATTTGGCGCAATCCAACTGGACGGCCCGTTGGATAACGTTAGAAGAACGGAGCAGTTCGCGCCCCCCATTCTCGCCGCCATCCGGGAGAACTACCACCCCGTTTTCCAGAACCAGGATGGAGCCATCTACCTGCCCAATTCCGTCCGGGCCACGCGGAGCGATGGTGCGCCCGTGGCCGCCTCGCTCGCGAGAGTCGTCCCGAAGAACTCGAAAAAGGCCGGCGGAACATGAAGGCGTGATTGAGCGCAGTTTGGGTTCTGATGTGTAGTGCGTCTTCGGTTCCGCTTTATCGTTTCGGCGCTTGGGCGGGCGCCGCGCACTTGAGCGAAGTGTCGCGCGTCCATTGGTCACTTCCAGCAGAGTGCCTTGCATGCAGTAGCTCATGCCATTGAATGGCACGCCGGTGAACTCGATTCCGATACCGATATCGGGCCGCGCTCCCTTGATGATCAGGTTATACAGAATGCCGCTCTTGACATCTGTGACTACCAGGCAACTCATCTCCACACCGGCCTGCACGCATCCCTGGCCGTGCACCGGTTTCGCCTCCGGCGTTTGGCCGCCAGTCGCCGTAGCTGCCGCCGCAATCAGCGCCATCGCGGCAAAGATCGTTCCTTTCATTGCCTTCCTCCCTTGCGTTTTCCCGGCGTCCGCCATGACTTGAACCGGTGAAACGAAGCATACGCCGCATGCTGATGAGCAGTCGAGAGGTGTTGAGAGGAATCAGGCGAATCCCTCCGCAGTCAGAAAATGATCGATCCCTGCCGCGCGTGGACGCCTATTCTTTCTCCAGCACGCGCCACAGGCCGCTAGACCCTCGATCGGCACGGCCTCGGCGCGCGCCTGCGCATCGATTCCCGCTTGCGCCAGCGCAGCCGCCGCGGACGCGGGCGCAACTCCTGCGGCACGCAGGTTGTTGGCCAGCGTCTTGCGCTTTTGCGCAAAGGCCTGGCGCAGAAACCGCAGAAAGCCGGCTTCTTGAACGCCCAGCTCGGCAAAGCGCGGCGCAAACCGCCAGCGAATCACCGTGGAATGCACCTGGGGCGGCGGCGAAAATGCCGAGGGCGGCAGCGTAAACAGTTGCTCCACCGGCCCGTGCATCTGCGCCGTCACCGAGAGCAGGCCATAATCGCGCGAGCCCGGCTTAGCGGTCACGCGGTCGGCCACCTCGCGCTGCACCATCAGCACCGCCAGATCGAGAGCCGCACTGCTCGCAGCCAGTTTCAGCAGGATCGGCGAAGTAATGTAGTACGGCAGATTGCCCGCCACGCGCAGCCGTTCGCCGGCCTCTCGCGCTGCCGCAGCAAAGTCGAACTGCAGCACGTCCTGCTCGACCACCGTCACGCGCCCAGGCTCGAATTGTCGGCGCAAATCCGCGGCAAGTTCGCCATCCAGCTCAATCGCCACTACGCGCCCAGCCCGCGCCGCCAGGACTCCCGTGATGGCTCCTTGTCCGGGGCCGATCTCCACCACCGCGCGGCCGGCAAGCTCGCCCAGGGCCGCCGCAATCCGCTGCGCGGCCTGCGCGTCGATAAGGAAATTCTGCCCGAGCTTGGGCTTCGAGAGCATCTGCTTCTCCGATGGTAGACGAGCCGGGGCGCGAAACTCCTTGAAGGCAAAAAGCTCCTTGGAAGAGCCGGTCGAACCAAGCGGTCCAGGTACGCGGTCCTGGCTGTTGCTGCATACACATAAAACGTGTCATACTTACACATCGGAAGGGCCGCTTATGCGCACCAATATCGACATAGACGACACGTTGATGAAGCAGGCGATGAAAGCGACTGGCACGAAGACCAAGAAGGCTGCGGTGGAGGCTTCCTTGCGGCAAATGGTGCAGCTTAAGAATCAGAGGAGGATTCTTAAGCTTGCTGGCAAAGTGGTCTGGCGCGGTCATGATGACGACTGGTTCGCATCGGACGCGGAGATTCGCCGGAAGCACCGCGAAGCGGAGCGGTCACAAGATCGAAAGGGTTCCGATCGACTGGTGCCAAAACAGCTGTTAGCCTCCAGGCAAGAAATCGGCTAGGCCATGGTGATTGTCGATTCCTCGGTCCTGATTGATTTCCTGGAAGGACGCCGAAACCCACAGACCGATTGGCTAGGCCGGCATATTGGTTCGCAGCCGATTGGAATCACCAGCCTGATCCAATGCGAAACCCTGCAGGGCATACGCAACGATAAGCGCTTTACTGAAGCTGCGGATGCATTGGAACAGTTTGTGATTTTTGAAACAGGCAGCTCGGCTTTGGCTATCGCCGCAGCCCGGAACTACCGGACGCTGCGCGGCCTTGGCATTACCGTTCACAGTACGATCGACACGTTTGTGGCCACATTCTGCATCGAATATGGCCACGACCTGCTGCACCGGGACAGTGACTTCGACGGGTTCCAGCAACACCTAGGCTTGAGCGTTGTCGATCCGTCCGCAGCCGCTCCCAACTGATCTTCGTTTCGTTAGAGGCGCATTTGTTGATCGATTCTCACGCCCACCTTGACAGCGAGCGCTATGCCGGCGACCGCGAGGCCATGCTCAGCCGGGCTTGGGATGCGGGCGTGGGCGCGGTGCTCTCCATAGGCATTGGCGAGGGGCCAGCCGAGATGCATCAGGCCCTCGGCCTCTGCCGCCAGTTCAATGGCCGGCCCGGTTTTCCCCGCCTCTACGCGAGCGCCGGCATTTATCCCCACAGCACAACCCAAGCGGATGACGGCGCTCTGGCCAAGCTGGACGCCCTGCTGGCCGAGTCCGAGGTGATTGCCTGCGGCGAGATCGGCCTGGACTACTACCATGAAGGCGCGCCGCGCGAAGTGCAGCGAGCAGGCTTCATCCGGCAGCTCGAAATCGCCGCCGCGCGCAAACGGCCGGTCCTCATCCATTGCCGGGGTACAAACGAGACTACCGATGCCTGGGATGATCTTTTCCTGATTCTGGAGGAGCACTGGCGGCCCACCAGCCTGGGCGGCATTATGCACTGCTTCGGCGCCGGTTGGAAGCAGGCGCGGCGGTCGCTGGACCTTGGGTTTCTGGTCTCGTTCGCCGGCAATCTTACCTATCCCAAGGCGCAACCGCTCCGAGACGTGGCCGCCCAAATGCCATTGGCCGGGATACAGGTCGAAACCGACGCGCCCTGGCTCTCTCCCGCCCCCCTTCGCGGCCAGCGCAATGAGCCTGCATTTGTTACCCAAACCGCCCGAACCCTGGCCGGATTGCTTAACCTCTCGGAGGCTGAAATCGCCTCCGCCACCGCAAAAAATTTTTATCGGCTTTTTAACCTCCGGCCATAGCATTTTCGGAAATTCTCTAGTCCGAAAGCACGCATTCAAGTCGGCGCGACCACAAGGAGCGGCGACATTTGACGGACATGACAGAAGTTTCGCTATTTCCGAAAATGCCGTAGACGTGGGACACTAATAACGTTCGCCCGGTTCGCCCCCCATCGAGCCGGCCCATCAAGGACAAGCAAGCCATGGCACAGGACAACTCATTCGACATTGTCAGCAAGGTGGACATCCAGGAGGTCCGCAACGCCATTGATCAGGCGATGAAAGAGATTCGCCAGCGCTTCGACCTCAAGGACACCCACTCCGAGGTCAACCTGGAAGGCAACGACAGGATTCAACTGGCCTCGGCCAACGAATATAAGCTGGAAGCGGTGAAGGACATCCTCGCGCAGAAACTGGTCAAGCGCGGTGTGTCCCTCAAGAACCTGACCTACGGCAAGCTGGAGCCGGCCATGGGCCAGAGAGTGCGCCAGAAGATCAGCCTGCAGCAGGGCATTCCCGTGGAGAAGGCCAAAGAGATTGTGCGCCTTGTGAAAGACTCGAAAAAGAAGGCGCAGGCCAGCATCCAGGGCGACACCGTAAGAATCTCGAGCAAGGACCGTGACGAGTTGCAGGCCATCATCGCCATGCTGCGTGGCAGGGATATGGGCCTGGAGTTGCAGTTCACGAACTACCGCACCAATTGAACCAAGTGCAGCACAATTCGCGTTTTTCTCTTCAGATGTTCTAGAATCGGAGCACTTTGAGCACACTCACCATACCGACGGCGAAAGAGGTCTTTGAGCTGCTGCGCGAGGACCTTGTCGCGGTGGAGCAGGAGCTGGGCCGCGACGCCGCATCCAGCGTCAGCACCATCACTGAGATCGCCGAGTACCTGCGCGAGGGCGGCGGCAAGCGCATCCGGCCTTCGCTGTTGCTGCTCTCCGCGCATCAGCTTGACTACTCCGGGCAAGGCGCCATCCGCCTGGGCGCGGTGGTCGAAATGCTGCACACCGCCACGCTGGTCCACGACGACATCATCGACGGCGCCAACACGCGCCGCGGCCGCCCCTCCGCCAACACCACCTGGGGTAACGAAAAATGCGTGCTGGCCGGCGACTGGCTTTACATGCAGGCCTTCAAAGTGGCGCTCGAAGAGCAGAACCTGCGCGTTCTCGATCTGCTCATCGGCCTCACCAAGCAGATGGTCGAGGGCGAGCTGCTGCAGATTCAGAAACTCGGCAAATCTGTCTCCGAGGCCGAATACTACGACCTGATCTTCCGCAAAACCGCGTGCCTTTTCTCGGTATCCATGCGCCTGGGCGCCGTGCTCGCCAAAGCCACCGAGGCCCAGGAAACCAGCCTGGGCGCCTACGGCCGCGCCGTGGGACTGGCCTTCCAGATCGTCGACGACGTGCTTGACCTGACGGCCACCGAAGAAGTGCTGGGCAAGCCCGTGGCCAGCGACCTGCGCGAGGGCAAGGCTACACTGGCCGTGATCCACTCCGCCGACCACGGCACCGCCGCGGACCGCAAAGCCATTCGCCGCGTTCTCGACGATCGCAGCTTTGAGAACGTCAGCCGCCAGCAGATCAGGGAGATCCTAGTGCGTAACGGTTCGGTTGAATACGCCATGGCCGCCGCTGACCGCTACGCCGAGCAGTCGCGCCAGGCGCTGGCCCCGCTCGCCGATAACGAATTCAAGCGCGCTCTGCTCTGGGTTCCTGATTTCGTTGTGGCGCGGGAGAAATAGAAGGCCGCCGTGCCTCGCCGGGGCGCTGTAGACCGCCGGCGTCAAGGGCCTCGACGGCTTCGCCCTCGCCGCCGCGCTGCGCTAGCCCTTGAATTCAGCGGCTGTCCGCCTGTTTTTCGGCGTAAAATGCTGTGCAAGATGAACGAGCGTCTTGAGCAGATACGCAAGCTTCTGGGCGAACTGGAAGCGGAGATGAAGACAGGCGCTCCGGGCGGGGATCGCGACTTCTCCGCCCTGGAACTGCCGCTGATCATTCAACAAATCGTCAACGACCTGCAGCCGCAGCTTTCCCCTTACGACGCGGCGTTCTACTGGTTCCTTTTCCGCCATTCCATCGCCAATGACGGAAACCCGCATCTTCGTGTCAGCACGCGCCACCTGCGCACCGCCGTCGTCAAATCTTCCTACTCGCAGGCCGACGAGAACCCGGTCTCGCTGGGCAAGGTGCAGGACACGCTGCGCGCTCTCGAAAGCATTGGCGCCATCCGCAAAGAAGGCGAGCCCAACCGCGAAGGCACCCTCTATCGCGTCCTCATCCCGGAAGAAATCGAAGCCTGCTGCAAATTTCGCGCGGAGCGCGTGGCTGCGGAGCTGGCGGCCTCAGAACCGCAATTCAAATTTCCGCACTCCGGCCTGGACCCCTCGGGCGTGGAACTTGACACCCTGCGCGAGAACCGCATCAAGGCTTATGAGCGCGACGGCTACATCTGCCGCTACTGCCAAAAGCAGCTCACGCGCTTAACGGCCACGCTCGACCATGTGAAACCCATTGCCGAGGGCGGCGACAACAGCCTTGAGAATCTGGTTACGGCCTGCCTCGATTGCAACGCAAAAAGAAACAAGAGTGGATCGGGAAGTTCTTTCGCTACAGCTTGACGAGGGTTTTCAGCCCTGAGCAGAAAAGCCGTCAATTGATTCGGCAGCCCGGCCTATCCTTTCGCAATCATCGTCTTGATCGCCGCGGCAATTTTCTCCGGCAGCGGTTTGCGCTGCAACTGGTCGTCGCAGGCCACGTGCACCGTCTCGCCCTCGGCCAGGAGCTCGCGCTCTTTTCCCTTTTGGTTCGGCTTGCGGTAAACCTCATAAGCAAATTTCAGCACCGTTCCGCGCAGCATGGCGGGCCGCGTCTCGATCAGGATCTCGTCGTCGTAGCGCGCCGGCGAGCGATAGCGGCAGCGCGCCTCAATCACGGGAAGCAAACATCCATGGTCGCTCTCCAGGCGGCTGTAGGCGAGCCCCAGCGAGCGCAGCACATCCACGCGGCCCAGCTCGAACCAAACCAGGTAGTTGGCATAGTACACAACGCCCATCTGATCGGTCTCTGCATACCGCACCCGCACTTCCGTGGTCACCGGCATTTGAAAGGCTCCTGACAGTGGACAGTGAACAGTGGACAGTGGTTAGCGTTTAGTGCTCTTGAGGGATGCGAGCATAGCAAAGAGCATCTTTCCAACTTCGTGGGATAAGCCGTCGGCTTCATCGACCAGTCTGGCATCGCCAAACTTAAGCGCGCGCGCGATTTCCAGTTGCGTTTGCAGCTCGCAAGTTGATCCTCGCGCGACTCCAAGAAACTGCCGGAATTCGGCGGTATTCAGCCTTCCCTGACCCTCTGCAATGTTGCTGGGAATGGAAACTGCTGAACGCCTGATTTGGCTGGTCAGCCCGTACGCTTCCTCGCGAGGAAAGGTCTGCGTCATCCGATAGATGACAACCGTCAATTGCATTGCCCTTTGCCAAACCTGCAAGTCGCGAAACGATTGCACCGAGGAGCTTGTTCCCGCCCTATTCACTTGCCCCCTCTTCTTAATCACTGTCCACTGTTCACTGTCCACTGTCTTTACGGCTTGCCGTGAGTGAACAACGGCAGCTTGCTCACGTCGTTAAAGACGGTGAAGACAATGAAGGCCACAATGACCACAAAGGCCGCGGTGTAGATTCGTTCCTTGATCGCAAGGCTGATGTCGCGGCGCATCGCGCTCTCGATCAGCAGAAAAAGAATCATGCCGCCATCGAGAATCGGGAACGGAAGCAGGTTGAGAATGCCCAGTTGCAGGCTGATCTGTCCGGCCAGCGTGAACTTGGGCAGCCACCCCTTCATCTCGGTCACTTCACCCGCCGCCCGCGCAATCCCCACCGGCCCCATCAGTTGCGAAACTGAAAGCCTGTGCGTGAAAAGCCGCTGCAGCACTTCCCCAACCAGCAGCGAATTGTCTTTAAAGAATCCCGCCGACTTGCCCCACGCCGCCACGAAAGACAGAGGAGCTTCGCGATAGGGAGGGGTCGAGGGGATAAAGCCGAGTTTCCAGCCGGTGGGATCGCGCTTGGCCGGCGTCGCCACCATCTGGATCGTAGCGCCGTTGCGCAGCACCTCGAGCTTCATGGGTTTGCCCTTTTCCCATTGCATATAGGCCAGCAGCGTATTCACGAAATGGAAGGCCTGGCCGTCGACAGATTCGATTTGATCGCCGGGGCGCAGCCCTGCCTGTTCCGCGGGCGTATCCGCTTGCACCTGCACCACGCCGATGGCGCCGGGCAGAATTTGCGGCGAAATTCCCGCATCGCTCAAATCGAAGCTGTCGCTCTTGGCGCTCGCAGGCACCAGCAGGCTCAACTGCGCCGTCTTCCCCGCCCGCTCCACCGTGACCGGCACCATCTCGTTCGCATTCAATTTGAAGTGCTCATACACTGCGTCCCAGTCGGGGTGGTTAACGCCGTCAAAGCTGAGAATCATGTCGCCCGTCTCCAGCCCAGCCGCCGCAGCAGCAGACCCGGGCTCGATCCAGTCCACGGTTGTGGTGTTCATGGTCACCGACGGAACTTCGTTGATGAAGCTGAAGTAGAACATCATCAGCACCATCACCAGCACCAGGTTGGCCATGGGGCCGGCAACACCGATCAATATCCGCTGCCAGCGCGGATGCGATGTGAAGGCCCCGGGGTCTCCCTCGACCGGTTTGGTCTCAGTGCCGGGCGATTCCAGGTTCTGCTCCGGGCTTTCGCCCGTCATCTTCACATAGCCGCCCAGCGGCAACAGGCAAACCTTGTAGTCGGTTTCGCCGTACTTGATGCCAAACAGACGCGGCCCAAAGCCGAAGCTGAACGCCTCGACGCGCACGCCGCAGAGCTTGGCCACGAGAAAATGTCCGAACTCGTGGACCACGACCATGACGCCGACAAGGACGATGAAAGCTGCGGCAGAAACCAGAAACTCATGCATAGATGTGAGATTTTCCTTGGGAGAAGCACACCACTCATGGTGGGGGCGTCTGTATGACCTATTCGAGCAGGGCCCGAGCCGTCTGGCGCGCCTCCCGGTCGGCGGCAAGCACCTCCGCAATGGTCGCGGGGTGCGCCTCCGGCGTGGACGCGAGCACTTTTTCAATTGTACGCGGGATGCCCGTAAAGGGAATACGACGTTCGAGGAATGCCTCCACGGCCACTTCGTCGGCCGCGTTCAGGGCAATGCAATGCGCCCCGCCCTTTTCGGCCGCTTCAAAGGCCAGCCGCAGGCAAGGGAAGCGCTCGAAATCGGGCTGCTCAAACTCGAGATGCCGCAGCGCGGCCAGGTCGAAGGTGAGCGTAGAAGCCGGCCGCTCCGGCCAGGCCAGCGCGTACAGGATGGGCAGCCGCATATCGGTCACCGAAATCTGCGCCAGGATCGACCCGTCCACATACTCCACCAGCGAGTGCACCGTCGATTGCGGATGGATGGTCACCCGCACCTGGGCCGCCGTCACGTCGAAGAGCCGGCAGGCCTCGATCACCTCCAGACCCTTGTTCAGCATGGTGGCCGAATCGATGGTGATGCGCCGGCCCATCACCCACGTAGGGTGCTTCAGCGCCTGCTCCGGCGTGATGCTCTCGAACTGGTCCAGCGGTAGCTGCCGGAAAGGCCCGCCCGAAGCCGTCAGCCAGATGAACTTCACTTCGTTGTGCGCGCCCACGCGCAGGCACTGGTGCACGGCGTTGTGCTCGCTGTCGATGGGCAGGATCGGCACCTTGCGTTCGCGCGCCGCCGCAGTCAGGATCTCGCCCGCGGCCACCATGCACTCCTTGTTGGCCAGCCCCACCGGCTTTCCGGCCAGGATGGCCGCATGTGTCGCTTCCAGCCCGGCCACGCCCACAATGGCCGAAACCACAAAATCGGCTTCGGGCAGCGTCGAGCAGGCAATCGTGCCTGCGGTCCCGTGCACCACTTCGATTTCCGTTACGCCGGCCTTGCTCAGCCGCGCGGCCAAGTTCCCGGCCAGCTCTTCCGTGGCCATTGAAACCACGCGCGGCCGCCAGCGCACAGCCTGCGCAAAGGCCTCGTCCACGTTGCGTCCGGCAGCCAGCGCGGCCACCGCGTAACGCTCAGGAAACTGCTCAACGATGGAGAGGGTGCTTTGTCCGATGGAGCCGGTAGAACCGAGAATGGCGAGTCGCTTCAATAAAATAGCCTCTAGCTACTAGCTCCTGGCTTCTAGCTTTTGGCTTGTGCTGGAAGCGAGGATGAAATGGACTGGTCGCTGTGCCCCAGTTTAGCTGATTCGGGCAATACGATTGGCCGCCAACTGTTGGCATGTCGGGAGTGAACTCAAACGGAGGTTGGCTAAGAGCTAAGAGGTAGGGGCCAGAAGCTAGGAGCTAGAAGCTAGAAGCTGTCGCTAGAACCGCTGGTGAATCACCTGAGCGTACCACAGCACCGGAGCAGCCAACAGCAGCGCGTCGATGCGGTCCAGCACTCCTCCGTGGCCCGGCAGCAGTTCGCCGGAGTCCTTCACCCCGGCCGATCGTTTCAGCGCCGATTCGGCCAGGTCGCCTACCTGTCCGGCTACGTTAACCACCGCAGCCAGCACCACCCAGTACCAGATCTCGTCGGAATAGGAAAGGACCACCGCCGGACAAACTCGCTCCATCCATGCCAGCACGGCCGACGCCCACGGCTCCTGCAAAAGAGTAGCTAGTTCCAACAGGCCCACCGCGATCAGCACGCTCCCGGCCACTGAGGCCACTGCGCCCTCCCAGCTCTTGCCGGGGCTCAATGTGGGCGCCATCTTGTGCCGGCCCCACGTCCGGCCCACATAGTAAGCCGATATGTCTCCGGCCCACACCACGCACAGCAAGAACATCACCAGCGAGGGGCCGTTGACTCCTTCGCGCAGCGTAGGCAGAGCAAGCAGCGTAAACCCCGTGTAGAGCAGGCAGAAAATCGACGCCGCGGAGTCCGCAAGTATCCCCTCAACCGGTCTGAAAAGGGTGCAATACACCAGCAGGCCCAGTCCCAGGATGCCAAAGAGAGCCGGAGTCAGGTAGGGCCACTGAAAATCCACAGCGAACAGCGCCAGAAGTGCCACCAGCACCGCAATTCGCGGCGGATTTGCCCCGCAGCGCTGGGTCAGGCCCATGTACTCCCACCCGGTAAGCGCCGCAACCGCAGCCACGGCCAGCGTAAACAGCCATTGCCACCTGGGCCCAAGAAAAACCAGAATCAGGACAATCGGAATTAGAGCAAGAGCCGTCAGTACGCGTTTCATCCAGGGTTGAGAATACACCGCCGGACTCGGGATCGAATGGGTAGGCGTTACGAAAGTGCCAATCCGCCGGGATCGACCGTTTCTCGCTGGCGACAAGCAACTCAAAAGGCTGGACGTTCCCGGCATCCAGTTCATGGCCGACTTCAATTCATCGATTCTGTAGATTTCGCGGAACGTGATTCGCTGCGGCAGCGGAAAGCTGCGCTTTGTCGCAGCCCTTCAGCTCGCCGCAATCCTGATGCGATCCGGATCTTCTTCCACCTCGCCGCCGTCTTCGCCGATCGCGCCGTAGCGGCGTTCCCGGCGCTGGAAGTCCGCGATGGCCTCGAGCAGGTGAATGCCCCGGAAGTCCGGCCAATACCGCTCCGTGACGAAGATCTCAGTGTAAGCCACCTGCCACAGCAGGAAGTTGGAGATGCGCATCTCGCCGGAGGTGCGGATGAGCAGGTCGGGATCGGGCATTTGCGCCGTGTAGAGATGGCGATGAATGTCTTCTTCGGTGATATCGGCGAGGCTTGAGTGCTTGTGCTTCATCTCCGCTGCAAGCCCGCGAAAAGCGTCCACCAACTCCGACCGGCCGCCGTAATTCAGCGCCAGCGTCAGCGTGGTGCCAGTGTTGCGCGCCGTCGCCTCCTCCGCCCAGCGCATCTTTTCCTGCACTTCGTGCGGCAGATCGTGCGTGCGCCCGATGTAGCGCATGCGCACATTGTTGTCCATCATGCGTTGCAGATTGCTCTCCAGGTAGCTCTTGAGCAGGCGCATCAGGAAGTTGATCTCGGCGCGGGGCCGGCGCAGACTGTTTTCGAGAGAAAACGCGTAGAGCGTCAGCCACGGCAACCCGATGCGCGAGGCGGTTTCCGTCACCAGTTGCACGCTCTTGGCGCCCTGCTGATGGCCCAGAAATCGCTTCAGCGAGCGCCGGCTGGCCCAACGCCCGTTGCCATCCATGATGATGGCCACATGCTCGGGCAGCCCCTCGGGCTTCAGCGTCGCATACACGGCGCGCTCCTCGGGCGTCAGCTCGTCAATTTGAAACGGCGGCCTCAGTTTGGGCGATGGATACACGGACTTGCCTCTAGGCTGCATATGTGGTTTCCACGGGGGCGCACGGAGGGCGTCCCGAGGCGGCGCCGGCGGAGTTCACGCCCGATGCGGGAAAGAGCCCACTCATCGCATGAGCGAATCTCCGGCCGCGAGGAAATATGCCTGCGGCCGGATCCGAGGAGTCACATCATCGACCGTAGCACAAGCGCTTGTGCGCCGCAATCTTGCTTAAGGCGCAGCACCAGCAAAGTCGCACGAACCAGGACAGGTGCGGAAGCCGGCAGCTCGCCTTACGCAGTGCGCCGTCGGCCCATTGCGGCATCCCGCACCGCGCCGAAGAACAGCGTCCGGTGCAGCGAGTCCAGATGCGGCAGCAAGGGAGCGATCTCGGCCAGGAACGGGTCGCTCAGAATCGAGGTAACCTCCTCCTCGCGGCGGCTGCGGGCATCGCGCACCAGTTGGCGCACTTCCACGCCAAGGGCCATGGCCAGCCGCTCCAGCGAGCCCAGCGTGGGAATCGCCTTGCCGTTTTCAATTTTTGAGATGTAGGTGCGCGGCACCTGCATGCGCCCCGCCAGTTGGCGCTGGCTCAGGTGGCGCGCCCGGCGCATTTCCCGCACCTGCCCTGCCACCTGCAATCCCGCCTCGCCGCTATTCGGCGCGGGCTGGCTGGTCACCAGTTGCGGCGCCAAAGGCGCCGGCTCCTCGATATCGAGGGGCCTGTGGCACCTTCTGCAAAGGGAGTTGCTGGTCCTATACTGCATCAGCCTGCAGTAATCACACCGCACCACTTCGCGTGTTTCCACGCTGACTAGAGATAGTAGCCATCATGGATGCTGCGGAGCGCCAGAGCTTGCGTCTCCGCGCGGCGCATGTTGCACCGCGATTGGTGCTACTGTCAAGGAAGTGAACCATAATTGTCAAGTAGAAACTTAGGGACAAACCGAAAAAACCCCCAACAGACCCCATAAAACCCGAAGGTAGACGAACCATAATCGAGCAACAGGAGTAAACGACGATGGCAGCCAATCCGGCCAATATAGCCGCGAACAGGCCTGGAGACTGCTCACCGAATGGACCCAGAGCGAGAGCCTGCGCAAGCACGCGCTGGCCGTCGAGGCCTGCGTGGTGGCCTGCGGCGAGCGGGAGGCGACCGGCTCGGCCTTGAGGGCGAGGCGCGCGCGGCGCTGCTCGAGCTCTACTCCACCACCGCCCTGCTCCACGACTTCGACTACGAGCGCCATCCCACCGCCGAGGAGCACCCCTTTGTCGGCGTTCGCGAGCTGGAGCGGCTGGGCTGGCCCGAAGAGCTGCGCACCGCCATCCTCGGCCACGCGCAGTACTCCGGCGTGCCGCGCGCCACGCATCTCGCCAAGGCCCTGTTTGCCTGCGACGAGCTGGCCGGCTTCCTCACCGCCTGCGCCCTGGTCAAGCCCACCAAGGCGATCGCGGACGTCGAAGTGGCCAGCGTGAAAAAGAAGATGAAGGACAAGGCCTTCGCCCGCGGCGTCCACCGCGAAGACATCGTTCAGGGCGCAGCGGAACTCGGCGTCGACCTCGACGCCCACATCGCGTTCTGCATCGAGGCGATGAAGAAGCGGGCCGGCGAACTGGGGCTGTGACCAGAAACACGATTAGAGCGCGCAGCAGCGCCTATACTCCTGCCCATGAGAAATCTTGCGGGGTTTCTACTGTCGAACTGCATTCCTATCCGCGGCACTCGCTCAAAGCCCTCCGCGGGCGGAAGCGCCCCGAAGTGAACTCAAGATTACCAAGCTTCCACCAGCCTCATATCCCGCGATGGCGATGGCGGCGCGCGTTTCCGGACCCGTGGAATTGAGCATCATGCTTCGGCCGGACGGCACTATCGATTCGGCGGAAGTACTTCGCGGCCCGGCAATGCTGAGACCGGCTGCGGTCGAAAATGCCCGCCAAATGCAATTCGAGTGCAGTGGCTGCGCCGCCGGCACAACCCAATTTCATCTCTCTTTTAGCTATGAACTCGTTGGGGGATACTCTTGCGATGCGCCCGACAAGTCCTACCCTCGTGTCTCTGAGGCAAATGGCACCGTCACGTTCACTGGCCAGCCCCCGTCAACTTGTGACCCATCGACGAGCGTCTCGTGGATTCGAGTCCGAGCCGCGAAGTGCCTCTACCTCTGGACTTGTGGACGGAGGATAGTCACGCCCTAGCTCATGCCGTGCAATGAACTCGCGGCGAGCTCGCAACCAAACAGGTATTGGCTCATTACGCGAAAATGCTGACTCGCTAACTTGCTGACTCGCTGACTCGCCGGCTCGCCCTCAACTCCGCCACAATCTCCTCCGCCGCCTCGCGCGCCTCTGCTTCCTTATCCGGCGGAAAGCTGATCGCCCCCACGCGCGCGTGCCCGCCCCCGCCATAGCGCTCGCAAATCTCTGCCAGGTTCACCATCTTCGCGGGGTCGGTCCTGGTCCACGGATTCGACCCGACGGAGACCTTCGTCCTGAAGCTGGACTTGGACAATCCGATCGAGTACGTGGCCTGCGGATACAAATAGTAGGGGATGAACTTGTTGTATCCTTCCAGCGGCTGGTCGCTGATGTCGAAAAAGATTGTGCCGTCGCGCTCCTCCGCGCGGTCGCGGATCATTTCCAGCGCCTGCCGGTGGCGCTCCAGCAGCGGCGGTAACAGGCTCGCAACAAACGGCTGGCTCAGTACCTCGGCCAGCGGCATCTCCGTCAGCAGCGGAATCAGCCGCGGAAGAAACTCGTCATCCTGCGTGGCCTCGATAATGAGCGTCAGCTTCATGGCTGGCGCAGCCATCTCCACCGCCGCTTCGGGGCTCTCATACTTGGCCCCGTCCACAATGTCGGCCCAGCGAATCAGCTCCGCCACGGGAGCGGCATTGAATCCGTAGCGCGTTTGCGCGATATACGCCAGAAAGCTGGTGCACGAGGTATACGTGGGGTCGAAAAACTTGCGCGCCGCGCAAGCCGGGTCGCGCTGGCAGGCAAGAAAATTCTGCTGGTCCTCGCGCGTCAAAAACGCCGACAGGTGATGATCGAACCACCAGGTGATCTTGGGCGAAGCCGAGTATTTAAAGTCCACGATCGCATTCTCGTCGCCGGTAAACTCGGCCTCGTCGAACAGCGCGCCGGCGCGGTGCACCAGCCCGTGATACTCGTAGCTGGCGCCGGGCGCGACGCGCTCGCGATGAAAGCGCGTGAACAGAGACGCTGAACAAGCTCCGTCAAAGCATTTTTCGTGGTAAAAGACACGAACCCGCAAAACCTGGGATCCTCCTGCACAGATCGCTCAAAAAGCCGGAACTGTTAAGAATCAAGGGCGCAGCCCGTTGTGTCAAGGCGTGGTAGGAGCGCGCCCCGCAGTCTGAACAAGCCGCAAAGTCTCCTCCGCCTCGTGGAGTCAGTCACACGCGGCAGTGCAGCCCATCGTTTACTCTCAAAGCAGTCTCCTCGAATGACATCCGACGCCGCTCACGCTCGCTATCCGCTCACCCAAGGCGTCAACCCGTGGCTGGTCACACTGTCGGTCATGCTGCCCACGTTCATGGAGTTGCTCGACACAGCCATCGCCTCCGTCTGCCTGCCCTACATCGCTGGCTCGCTTTCGGCCTCCAACTCCGAGGCCACCTGGGTGCTCACCAGCTACCTGGTTGCCAACGCCGTCATTCTCCCGGCTTCCAACTGGTTCGCCCGCCGCTTCGGCCGCAAGCGTTTCCTGCTCACCTGCGTCATCCTCTTCACCATCGCGTCCTTTTTCTGCGGTGCGGCCCCGTCGCTGAGCGTAATCCTGTTGGCCCGCGTGCTGCAGGGCGCAGGCGGCGGCGCATTGCAGCCTCTGTCCCAATCCATCCTGTTTGAAAGCTTTCCCGTCCAAAAGCGCTCCATGTCCATGGCCGTCTTCGCTTTGGGAATCGTGCTCGCTCCAGTCATCGGACCCACTCTGGGCGGCTGGCTCACCGACACCTGGAGTTGGCGCTACGCCTTCTACATCAATATCCCCGTCGGCATCCTGGCCGTCATTTTGATTAGCCGCTTCATCCACGACCCGCCCTACATCAAGAACGCCAAGGTCGGCGCCTTCGACAACATCGGCTTCGGTCTGCTCATCGTTTGGACCGGCTGCCTGCAAGTGGTGCTCGACAAGGGCCAGGAAGACGACTGGTTCGGCGCCATCTGGGTGCGCTGGGCGGTCGCGGCGCTGGTCATCTCGCTTCCGCTGTGGATCTGGCGCTCCTGGACCAACCCCAAAGGCCTGGTCGATCTGCGCGTGCTCAAGGACCGCAACTTCCGCACCGGCTGCTTCCTGGTCGCCATACTGGGCATGTGCATCTACGTCACTATCGCGATACTGCCGCTCTATTACCAGGAGATCCTGGGTTACACGGCCTTCACCGCCGGTTTGGTTGTTGGGCCGCGCGGCATCGGCTCGTTCATCGGCTCGCCCGTCATCGGATTTCTCGGCTCCCGCATCGACAACCGCAAGCTGATGTGCGCCGGCTTCCTGGTCTTCGCGATCTGCTCCTTTATCTTTGGCTCCGTGAATCTCGATATCGGTCCCTACACTCTGCTCATTCCCATCATTGTCACCGGCTTCGCCCTCAGCTTCGTGTTTGTCCCCATGGCCACCATGATGATGGTGACCATCTCCAACAAGGACATGGGGGCGGCCACAGGCCTCGCCAACATGCTGCGCAACATCGGCGGTTCCATCGGCATCGCCATGGCCACCACCGCCCTCATCCGCCGCGCCGACTTTCACCAGGCCAGGCTGAGCGCCAACCTGTCCCCCTCCACCGCCGTCTTGCAGCAGAAATCCGCGATGATCGCCGTCTATCTCGGCCATCGCATCGGCACGGCCGGCGCGCGCCCCGGCTCCTTCGGGCTAATCTACAGCCTCATGCAGCAGCAGGCTGCGCTGCTCGCCTATGTGGATGTCTTCCGCTGGACCGCGATCCTGGCCCTCATCTGCGCCGCCGCCAGCTGGCTCTTCAAAAAACCAAAGAAGCTCGCAGCTCTGCCGCCGGGGGTGCACTGAGGAATGGTCGATTAGCGCTGGCCGCGGAGAGCCTTCTCCGCGTTTGTGGCCAATTCCGCAATCATTTCACCAACAATTCGCTCAGCGAACATTGTGACGCGCAGCTCTACTACGCTCGAAACGGCTGGGATAACGTCTCCAATTCGAACCACAAAGCGTTCTTTGCCATCTGCGCGCTCCATTTGAATACCGTCGTCCTCACTCGCATCGCGAGGTAAAAACAAATGGTAGGTTCTCACTATCACACCTTGTGGGGGCGCAATGGTGTCGATACGAATATCAAGCCGCCTAGGGCCGCTCATCGGCAGTCGATGGGTCGCATGAGAAGGCCCCCTTCCCGCCTCCACGAAGTTGACTTCACTCCTCAAATTCGAAGACCCGCTTCGCGAAAGCACTTGTGACACCTTGTCCATTAGTAATCGCTGGAGGATTGAGCCAGCAGCGTTCAACCTTTTGCTGCTGGTAACCACCTTTGGTCTCATACAATTTGTTAAGTGCATTCACGCCTTCTTCGGGAGTTGGTGAAAACGCACCGAGCATACTTTCACCTACGAGCTCGGCAGTATCCAGAGATCGCCGAAGCATAAACTCGACAAATGCCTGATAGTCTCCGTCATCCGCCGCCTCCAGCGCGTCCAGATAGGCGTTCTTCTGCTCGGAAAGAATCATGATGGGCATCGCAACCGCCCTATAGGTGAATGCCGAAGCAAGGGCGCGCGCCACGCGCCCATTTCCGTCCGCAAAGGGATGAATTACAACCAACCCATAGTGTGCATAAGCCGCCTGCATCACAGGATGCGCACCCAAAAACGCCTCGCTCCGCATTTCTTCGACCAGTCGCTGCATCTCCGCCGGCGTCATGTCCACCGGCGCGTAGGAATGATCCGCCCCGTCCCGCGTGCGCACGTGATTGGGCAGGACTTTGTACCGCCCTTTTACAAGTTCCTGTTCCTGGGGTCCAATCGCCGTCATCACTCGATAAGTCGCCTGTGCCTGGCACACCACCCTATGCAGTTCGCGGATCGCAGCTTCAGAGATCGGCTCCGCCTTCGTTGCCAGATCGAGCACGTAGTCGTAGGCATGGAGTTGCGCCTCAAACAGCGGACGGACATTCTCGCCTTTCCCCGCAAGTTCCACTTCCCAGGCCGCGGTCTCAAACGCAACAGTAAACGTGAATCCGCGATCGACCTCGTACAGGCCCTCGATCGCACCCGTGTCGAGCGCCGCCGCGCGCTTCACTACCTCACGCGCCCGCCGCAACGCCTCGGCAGAGGTATCCGTCCGGTTTTGGAGCGCCGCGTTATAGCGATCCCATCGCACAGTGCCGACGGAGATCTTCGACGCCCACTCAGCAAATGTCGGGAATGGCTTGTAAGCCGCGTCCAAAACATGGATCCTGGATTCTGCATCGCTCATGACTAGCTTCGTTCTCCCCTTTTGGCTGATGATAGCGCCGAAAGTCCACCCAGACTCACACCAACCTTATCGGCGGCCTTCTCGAAACTATTCCAGCATTGCCTCGCCCGACACTCCCGAAGCCGTGAAGACGGGGCTGAAGGGACTGCTTACCAACCCGGCGTTCAAGTGGCAGGATGAAAAGTGATTGCCCCCTACGCGGCATCCCCAAACACGCGCCCGCCGGCCTTGCGCAGCGCAGCGGCCAACTGCGCATCGAAGGTCGCCAAAGCAAGGCCGGTGCGCAACGAGAGTTCCACGTAAATCGCATCATAGGCAGTGAGCCCGTATCTTCGGCCGAGCGCCAGAACCTCCGCCTGGATTGAGGATTGCTGAACGCGCTCTTCCGTGATCGGCAGAGCCGCCAGCTCGCTCAGGAAACGTGAGGATTTCGATGGTGTCGCCAGGCGCGAGCGCTCTGCAACCAGGAGCCCATTGGCCACTTCGGTGAACCAGATGCCGGGAACCCGGGCCTCATTGCGTTCGACACGCGAAAGAATTTCATCGGCTAAAGCTGCTTCGCGCGGGTCGGAACGCTGCACGAACCACGCAAGCGCCGCGGATGCATCAAGGATTAATTCCATCGGCGAGCCTTACCTTCTTCCCTCCCGAATCCATGACAGCACTTCGTCGCCGGAGACGCCCGTGATGCGCGGGAAATTGCGGAGAGCCTCAACCGCTGCCCTGATGCGGTGCTGATCGCGGCGCTGGCTTGGCACGAGGTCTGCCACGGCACGTCCACGCACGGTGATGGTGAATCGTTCCCCTTGCTGGACCTTGCGCAATATCTCGGAAAGCCGGGTTTTGGCGTCAAATGCGCCAATCTCCGTGTAAGAGGACTCAGCAACTGGCATGTTCACCCCGCGTTGAGATCAACCTAGTTGACAATCTAGTTTATTCAGATTGAGGCCGATTGTCAAGCACTCTCACATCCCAGCCTCGGCAGCCTCTGTACGCCAGCGCCACAAACCTCTTCCGCCCCTCGTCGTACTTCTCAATCCTCCCGGTCAGAATGTCGTAGTACCGCCCATATACGGTCAGCCGCCCCGCCGCCATCGCCCACGCAACCTCGTCGCACTCATTACAATGACCTCCATGAAAACACAGCACCGATCCGTAGCCGCCGCAATCTTCGCGCTCGTCCTCGCCGCCGCATCCTCGGCCCCCCAATCCCCCACTCAGACAGTCGACTCGATCGATCCCGCCCTCCGAGCCAAAATCGACCGCATCGCCGCGCAGGTGCTCGAACAAACCGGCGTGCCCTCCGCCTCCGTCGCCATCGTCCAGCACGGCAAGCTCGTGTACACCTGCGCCTACGGCAGCGCGCGCCTGGCCACGGATTCCTCGTCCCGCCATCCCCGCCACGCCCGCGATGCGCTACTCCATCGGATCGATCTCCAAGCAATTCACTGCTACGGCCATTTTGTTGCTCCAAGAGCAAGGGAAAACTCGCGCTCGACGATCCCGTCGGCAAATACATTTCCGGCCTCACGCGCGGCGGCGAAGTCACCATTCGCCAGATCCTCTCTCACACCTCTGGCTATCAGGACTACTGGCCCGAGGACTACGTGATGACCCCCATGCTCAACTCCGAAACCGCGCAGCAAATCCTCGACACCTGGGCCAAAAAGCCACTCGACTTCGATCCCGGCACCAAGTGGCAATACTCCAATACGAACTACGTCATTGCCGGCCGCATCGTCGAGATTGTTTCCGGCGAGCCGCTCTTCGCTTTCCTCACCCAGCGCATCTTCCGCCCCCTCGGCATGACCTCCGTCTGGAACTCCGACGAAGCCAAGCTCACGCAGGCCGATGCCACGGCCTACTATCGCAACGCGCTCGGCCCGCTGCGCCCCGCACCAAAAGAAGGCCGCGGCTGGATGTTCGCCGCCGGCGAGCTGGCCATGACCGCGCACGACCTCGCCCTCTGGGACGAAAGTTTGATCGCGCAATCGCTCCTCAAGCCGGAGAGCTACAAGGAAATGTTTACTGAGGTCAAACTGAAGAACGGCGACGGCACGCACTACGGCCTTGGCGTGGAAGTGCGCGACCGCGACGGCCATCGCTCCATCGAACACTCGGGCGAAGTCTCCGGCTTTGTCTCCGACAACGAAGTGCTCATCGATGATGGTGCTGCCGTGGCCGTTCTCACGAATCAGGACGCCATCGGCGCTGCCGGCACTATCGCGCGCCTGGTCGCGCCAATCGTCGCCGGCTACCCGCTCACCCCCGGCGAGCAACAGGCCCTCGACATCTATCATGGCCTGCAGCAGGGCCGCATCGACCGCACCCTCCTCGCGCCCAATCTCAGCGACTACTTCACGCCCCAAGCCCTCGCCGACTTCCAATCCTCGCTCGCTCCGCTCGGCGAGCCGCTCAGCCTGCGCCAAACCCAAACCGAGCTACGCGGTGGCATGACCTTCCGCAGCTTCGCAATCGTCTACCCCGGCCGCCGACTCGAACTCACCACCTACACCTACCCCGACGGCAAACTGGAACAGTACCTCATCGCACCGGAAGAGTGACAAGAGCGGCAGAGAGGCACGAACGAGGAAGCTTAACGCTTGCGCTGTGGAGTGCATGCCCGAGGGCGCTGCTTAGGGCAAGCACATGACCGAAAAAGCCCCGGGTGGTCGGCACCTATTACCAATTGTTACAGTGAATAATTTTTCTTGACGCGCTCCTTGGCCAGTGCTAATTTCTAGCGGGGTATCAGTCCATTTCAGCCGTTTGAAGCTTCTTCTCCTAGGTTGCTTCAACGTCAGATTCAACCGGCTGTGGGTCCAGGTTGAAAATCCAAAAAACTGTCCGCCTTGTGCGGAGAATGGAGAGCTTGTGCGTAAACTACTCGTTTGTGTGCTCATCTGTTGCTCGGGCATCCTGTTTGCCCGGGTCCAAGGTCAACAAGCAAAATCACATGCGTCGGATAAATTTCAAATCTTCGGCGGCTATACCCTCCAGCGCGCCTACGGCATGTACAACGACTACCAATACACCACAGTAGACGCCGATTACGATCCGTATGCCCCGTTTAACGCCAACGGCGGCCAGGTCGCAGTCAGCTACTTTGTGAAGCACCACCTCGGCCTCACCTTCCAGGCGACCTTCGAGACAACGGGAAACAGAAGCGTCCCAGCGGCCAGCGGCTACACGGAGGATATCTCGGCACAGAGCTATCTGTTCGGGCCTACTTTCCGCTATGGCGTTTTTGGCGGCAAAGCCTCACTCTTCTTTCAGACGCTCTTCGGCGCCACGCATAACTCGTTTAACCTTAGCGTCCCGGCAGACTCCTCCGGAGTAGCGTTTTGCTATCACGAATCCACCGAGGAGCCTGTCAACCCCTGCTCGAGCAATAACTTTACCGTGGCCCCGGGCGGCGGCGTGGATATCCGGCTCATGCATCACATCGCTGTGCGGCCCGTGCAGATGGAGTATTGGACCGAGCAGATTCCCTATTCAGTTTACGAACCAGGTCTTACCAATTACTCAGAAAAAGACGGCGTTGATGGCTTTCGCTACTCCGCCGGCGCGGTGTTCAGCTTCTGAACATTCTTTCCGGTGCATCTCTCCAAACGTCCGCCCAGAGCGGACGCCGTTTTTGCGTTTCCATGCAACTCTGCCGCCTCTCCGCACTGGCCGTTCGCGCCGGGTGCCCCGCCTGGGCGCCGGGGTGCCCCTTGGGCCGGGCCGGGCGCCGCGTTTCTGTTTTTTGCGGCCCGGGTGGGGAGCGAGGCTCGTTCCACCACTCCATTTTCGGTAAACTTGAATTTGACCTATGTTTGAAAACCTCACAGACAAACTCCAGCGCGTCTTCAAGACCCTCCGCGGCCAGGGCACCCTCACTGAAGAAAACATCGCCGAAGCCCTCGGCGAGATTCGCGTCGCCCTGCTCGAAGCCGACGTCAACCTCAACGTCGTCCGCGACCTCATCGAGCACATCCGCGAAAAGGCCGTCGGCACTGAAGTTCTCACCGCGCTCTCTCCCGGCGAGCAGGTCGTCAAGATCGTCCGCGACGAGTTGATCTCGCTCCTCGGCAAAGACACCGCGCGCTTCAAATTCGCCTCGCAGCCGCCCACCGTCATTCTCATGGCCGGGTTGCAGGGCTCCGGCAAAACCACGACCGCCGGCAAGCTCGCCGCATGGCTCAAGAAGGGTGGTCACCGTCCCATGCTGGTTTCGGTCGACGTCTACCGCCCCGCCGCGCGCGAGCAGCTCAAGATCGTCGCCAAACAAGCCGAAACCAAACTCTACGAAGGCGACCTGAAGGGCGAGGCGGCCGGCTCGGCCCTTGTCGAGCGCCTGGCCAAAGAAGCCCGCCGCGAAGCCGTCATCATGGGCTGCGACACGCTCATCGTCGACACCGCCGGCCGCCTCCACATCGACGAAGAGCTGATGATCGAGATGGAGCGCCTGAAAAAGCTGCTTAATCCGCAGGAGATTTTGTTCATCGCCGACGCCATGACCGGCCAGGACGCCGTCAACTCCGCGCAGGATTTTCACTCCCGACTCGGCCTCACCGGCGTGGTCCTCACCAAGATGGACGGCGACGCACGCGGCGGCGCGGCGCTCTCGATTCGCCACGTCACCGGCCAGCCCATCAAGTTCATCGGCGTGGGCGAAAAGCCCGACGCCTTCGAGCCATTTCATCCCGACCGCATCGTTGGCCGCATCCTCGGCATGGGCGACATCCTCTCGCTCATCGAAAAGGCCGATTCCACGCTCGACCGCAAAAAGTCCGAAGAGCTGGCCAAGAAAGCTCTCCTCGGCGACGGCTTCTCCCTCGAAGATTTCCGCGACCAGTTGGGTCAGATCAAAAAACTCGGCTCGATGGAATCGATTTTGAAGATGATGCCCTCCGTCGGCCCTTTTGCCGGCATGAAGCAGGCCGCCGGCCAGGTCGACGAAAAGCAGTTCGTGCGCCTTGAAGCCATCATCAATTCCATGACGCCCAAGGAGCGCCGCAACCACGAAATCATCTCCGGCTCGCGCCGCAAGCGCATCGCCGCCGGCTCGGGCACCAGCGTGCAGGACGTGAATCAGCTTCTCCGCCAGTACGCGCAGATGGCCAAAATGTTCAAGCAGATCGGCAAGGGCGGCCTGGCCCGGAGCATGATGCGCGGCGGGCTCGCAGGGATGGGCGGACGGCAGCGGTTCGGGCGGTAGAATTGTCGCAAGAGGGAGAACATCATGCCTGACAACGGGAACAAGACTCACCCGGTGCGCACCCTCACTGTCAAAAACTTCTCCGTCATCAAATCAGCCAAACTAGAATTCGGCAAAATCACGGTCCTCATCGGTCCGCAGTCCAGTGGCAAGAGCCTGCTGTGCAAGCTGGCACAGTTTCTCGGAAGAGAGGTGCCAGATTTGGCGATCGAGCGAGTCGCCGATCGGTATTCCTTTCCTGAATTCAAGGATATTGTCGAGAAAGAATTTGAATCCTGGTTCCCGCCCATGGGATGGGGAAGTCTCAGTTGGTCCGTCTCCCTCGCTGTGGGCGAGTACTCAATAGACGTTTCAATACCAGGTCATTCGACCGACTCGACTCGCAAATCCATTGACTTCTCAGAGGCGTTTGAGAACGCGTACACAGATAGGCTCGTTGAGACCGCTAACGAACAACAGCGTCATGGCTTCATGCCGCCGTTGGATGTTTTAAGGTCTCTTGCGGCCACAAAGTTCAGAAAATTGCAGGGCCGCGGGGTCTGGGATGCGAGTACGTATATCCCACTCGAAAGATCCTACTTTGTAGATACCCAAAAAGGTTACCGGGCGCTCGGGACTGAAGCCGACCCGATTTCAGCCAGGTTCGCCATAGTTTTCGCGAATAGCCTAAGTCCTGGGTTTGCAAAGCCCCGGCTGCCGCGGTTTCTCAAGGGGGAACTGGTTCACGGCCCGAACGGGCCTTCAATTGCCTTTGAGGATGGGAGAATTCTTGCCCTTAACTATCTTTCCTCAGGCAGCAAAGAAACGCTCCCGATCCTGTCCGTGCTCGACTATTACGAACACCAAAGACGCCAAACTGGAGGGCGGCTTCCAGCCGAGGAGCTTTATGGCGACCGCCTCTACGTCTTCGACGACTTCACTATCGAAGAACCTGAGGCAAGTGTCTTCCCGCGCACGCAGTACGAATTAGTCCAAGAAATCTCGGCGCTGGCGAACGAGGCCGAATTTGTGCCGCATTTCACGATTACCACCCACAGTCCGTACATCCTTTCCGTCTTCGGCGACCTCGTGAAAGCCGGCAAAGTCGGCGCAGAAAGCCCTCAACATCACGCGGCGGTATCCAAGGTTATTCCAGAGAAATACTGGGTCAGGGATGGAGATTTTGCCGCATACAAAATCGAAGACGGGAAACTTGTGAGTATTCTTCGATAAGAAGACGGGCCAGATCGACGGCGATTACCTTGATGACGTCTCCGGCAAGATCAGCGACGAGCTTGGGCAGTTGCTGGAGATCCAATATGGTAAGTAGGCGATCGGGCGGCGAGCAAGACTGCATCGCAGAAGGTTCACCATTCAAACCTCAGGCTCGCAGACCCCGGTACGGCGAGAACGGCAATACTTCTAAATCACGACAAAGCGCAGGTGCGGCGCATACGCGTGGATGGTTGCTTAGCGCCAGCGGGATCGGTCGCGGCCGACTGGGTCGCCTCGAAGCCAAGAGTCGCCGACGTCATTGTTGAGCTGAAGGGAAGAAATGTTGACCGCGCAGTCGACCAAGTCGAAGCGACCTGGAGATTTTGGAGGGGACGCGCCGAGCACGATGAAGATCAAGACATCGGGGCTTGGATATTGTGTTCCGAATACCCGAGGGCGAGTACCAAAGTGGCTCGTTATCGTGAGAGCTTTCGCGCGCGTGGGAGCATTCTGATCATCTCCACGCATAAGGGCGAAGAGCGTCCGTTTTCCGACTTCGAACCAAAACACCCCTGATCCCCCCTCCAGGACCAGCTCGACGAGATTACCGCCAACACGCGGCGGCCTCGTCCAGGCGCGCTGGACAATTCAGGTTTCGAATGGTCAGGTTTCAAGTCGTCAGGTTTCAAATAGCTCTTCGTGGGTTCCGGTGCGCTCCAGATGCACCGTCTTCTCGGTCCCGGAGTAAATCAGCACCCAATCGGGTTCAATGTGCGCACGCGGTAAATTCGATGCCGCGGTACTTCCAGAGGGCAGAACATGTCAAGTGCGGCCAACGAATTCTTCTCTAATGTGCAAATCGCGCGCAAAAGGATATTCAAGCGATGTCTCATATGGTGGCTAAGTTCTCTGGCAGGTGGTGGCGTAGTGTGGTGGCTCGTTCAACCGTTTCCCCTTTTATATGTTTATGGCGCCTGTGTCCTTTGCGGATTTGCGCTTATACCGGCTCCGATCTGGAGGCTGCAAAGGATGCCCTGTCCCTATTGCCATCGCCCGGCTCGCGTCAGCGTTTTGCCATTCCGACATTTTAGGTGTATGCGCTGTCACAGAAGCATCGGGATGGACATCGGGACAAACCGGAAAGCCTGAATGGCTGGTTCCGGAGTCCGGAAGTGAAAAATGAGTATCACTCGATAGCCTGCCCAGCCGTGCTTCAGCGGATGGTCTTTGTAAATGGGTGGTGGCGGACCTTCGGCCAGTAGCAGCTCAATCAACCGTTCCAGTTAGCCAGCCCGGTAGTCAGCGCGCGACTGCCAATTCCCATCTGCGAAAATACAAAGAAAGATGACCGCGCTCCAGGACCAGCTCGACGAGATTACCGCCAACACGCGCAAACTGGTTCAGCCCGAGCGCATGGCCATCGGCGAGCGCGCAATCGAAGAGTTGTTTGCCTCTGGGATTGAGGAGACAATCCTGCCCGTCGGCGCTACGGCGCCCGAGTTTACTCTCAGCGACGCCTCCGGCCGCCCGGTCCGCTCCACCGACCTGCTCGCCCTCGGTCCCGTCATCCTCAAGTTCTTCCGCGGCCGCTGGTGCCCCTACTGCGTCACCGAGCTCGAAACCTGGCGCGAGCCTCTATCCCCGCCTCCGCGAATCCGGCGCGCTTCTCGCCGCCATCAGCCCGCAAACCAGCCGCCAGAGCGACTTCATGGTGGGCCAGCACGCGCTGCCGTTCCCCGTCCTCACCGACCCCGGCTGCGCCGTCGCAGGGCAATTCGGCCTCGCCTACACCATCCCCGACTACCACCGCGATTACTACCGCTCCATCCTCGTCAACGTCCCCTTCATCAACGGTGACGATACGTGGCGGCTGATCCTTCCCGCGACCTACGTTATCAGCCCAGGCCGCGAGAATCGTTCATGCCCAGGCCCGCGCCGACTTCCGCGTGCGGCCCGAGCCGGAAGAGGTTTTGGCCGCAGCGCTGACTGCAGTGGGAAAATAGCGACGCAGATGGAATCTCTCGCGCGCCGCGCTTCGGGTCGCGGCCCGCAACAAAGGCGCTACGGCTTATCGCTCACCCCCGTATTCGCCCTCGACCCGCTCTCCGTGGCATTCGTTGGGGCCGGCTTTTTGTACATCAGATTCAGGATCGCAAACTGATAGCCGCTTCGATCCGGGTATTTCAGCGTGCCGGTATCGGCGGGCAGCTTCTTGGCCTCGGCAAACCGCCACGCTTCGGGAGCCTGCCAGGGGTCGTAGCCTGCGTCGACCATCAACTCCAGCGCCACCCGCCAACGCTGCTCCTTCAATGCCTTATCGTACTCGTGGCTGATACACACTACCCGCCGCACCGACTGCCCGATAGCCGTATGGGACAAGACTTGCCGCAGCCAGGCCTGCGCCCTCTGCCATAGTGGTTCGGTTCAACTGGATTACCATCGGCGCTTGTTGCTGCAGACCGAATGCGATGCCATCGGCCAGCACGGCGGCAAGCTGGTCGTCGTTCTTGAATCTCGCCGCGAGCTGCACGGGCACAAGGATGAAGCCTTTCGACGTCCGAGGAGAAGTGTATCCTCGCGCGCCGGGTCATCGACGGCAACAAAAATGAACCGAATCTTCGATGGATCGTCTGCCGGCAGTTGCTTTTGGTAGACAGGCATCAACCTCATACCAATTCGGCGAACGCGGGATTGCAACGTCTGGTCCTTTGAAATCTTGTAGGTACTGTCGCCGATCTGGACTTCCGTCCCGCCTACCTCTATCTCATCCTCTGTCTGGCCCGGACGTTACTCGGCGGCTGTACGTTATCTTTGGCCGCCAATTCGCCGTTCGCAGGAGGCTGTGCCGCCGCAGCCGGCTCACTGGAATCGGCCGGTGCTTTTTCAGACTTTGCATTTGCGTGACTGGTCGATACAAACCGGGCCTTGCTCGCAACCAGCAGGCCATCTCGGCCCAGTTTGCCTTCATAAAGCACCCACAGGCCCGCATGCACATCGGCCGCCGATTTCACATCGTGCGGAAATTTGACCTCTGTCGCCGGCGTGACGCGGATACGGTAACCATCCGCTGCAATCACCAGCTCCGGAGCGGTCGAGATCACTTTTTCAATCACTCCCAGCCCGGTGAGCTTTCGGTCCCCATCATCCCGAAAAAGCACCGTCTGGGCGGTCACGGCCTTTGCCTTCCTGGTCCTGCACGCCCGACTACCTCGACCCAGTCGCCGATCTGGACGGCGTCGCGCATGGGCCCGTTGCTTACCGGGCCCTTGGCGCCTGTCGGCCCAAATTTTGTCTCCGCAGTAGTTGTGACGTGTTCCCCATTGACGTCGAAACCGTCGGGCGGATGAACCGCAGTGATGTACCCGTGCACCGTGGCCGATTGCGTATGCAGGATCGCCGATGGAAGCAAGCCAATGCTCACCGCGGCTACGGCAGCGAACAAACCCCGGCAAGCAATGGCTCGCCGCCGGCTGGCGCGAATCTCTTGTGGCATGAAGATGAGTCCTGTAAGCAAAAGTGTGTCCAGTATAAGCCGGTTCTTCCCGGTTCGGGGCAGGGCGATAATGGTGATAAAGAGTGAAAAACCCGAATCTTGATGATTAAATCAGCATCATATAAGTTGACAACATCTCGCTCAATCTGGCATTCTGCCTTGTTGAGCATCTCTTTTAAAGGCAGGAATCACCATGGCTAAGATCATCGGAATCGACCTCGGCACCACCAACTCTTGCGTCGCAGTGATGGAGGGCGGCGAGCCGAAAGTCATTGCAAATGAAGAGGGTGCGCGCACTACTCCCTCCATCGTCGGCTTTTCTAAAAGCGGCGAGCGCCTCGTGGGCCAGGTGGCCAAGCGCCAAGCCATCACCAATCCGGAGAACACCATCTTCTCCATCAAGCGCTTCATGGGCCGCCGCTACAACGAAGTCACGGACGAGATGAAGATGGTCCCCTTCAAGGTCGTGCAGCAGGGCGACCACGTGGCCGTTGTGGCCCAGGGCAAGGAGTACACGCCGCCCGAAGTCTCCGCCATGATCCTGCAAAAGCTCAAGAAGAGCGCAGAAGCCTACCTGGGCGGGACGATCACCGAGGCCGTCATCACCGTTCCAGCCTACTTCAACGATGCCCAGCGCCAGGCCACCAAGGACGCGGGCAGAATCGCCGGCCTCGACGTGAAGCGCATCGTCAACGAGCCCACAGCGGCCGCGCTGGCCTACGGCCTCGACAAAAAGAAAGACGAAACCATCGCCGTCTACGACTTCGGCGGCGGCACATTCGACATTTCCATCCTCGAAGTCGGCGAGGGCGTCATCGAGGTCAAATCGACCAACGGCGACACCCACCTGGGCGGCGACAATCTCGATCAGCGCATCGTCAACTGGCTCATTAGCCGAGTTCAAGCAGGAGAACGGCCTCGACCTCACCTCGAAGGGCAACGAGATGGCCCTGCAGCGCCTGAAAGACGCTGCCGAAAAGGCCAAAATCGAGCTTTCGACCACGGTCGAAACCGAGATCAATTTGCCGTTTATTACCGCCGACGCATCCGGCCCCAAGCACCTGGTCCGCAAGCTCACCCGCGCCAAGCTGGAGCAGTTGGTCGAAGACCTGATCGAGCGCAGTGTGGAACCGTGCAAGAAGTGCCTGGCCGATGCCGGCATCTCCACCGACAAAATCGACGAAGTCGTCCTCGTCGGCGGCCAAACCCGCATGCCCAAAATTCAGGAACTCGTGAAGAAGCTCTTCGGACGCGAGCCGCACCGGGGCGTCAATCCCGATGAGGTGGTCGCGGTGGGCGCAGCGGTGCAGGCGGGCGTGCTGGCCGGCGACGTCAAGGATCTGCTGCTGCTCGACGTCACTCCGCTCACCCTGTCCATCGAGACGCTGGGCGGCGTGGCCACGCAGATGATCCAGCGCAATACGACGATTCCCACCAAGAAGACCGAAACCTTCTCCACGGCGGCCGACTCGCAGACCGAAGTCGAAGTCCACGTGCTGCAAGGCGAGCGGCCCATGGCGGCGCAGAACCGCACCCTGGGCAAGTTCAAGCTGGGCGGCATTCCTCCGGCGCCGCGCGGCGTGCCGCAAATCGAGGTGACATTCGATATTGATGCCAACGGCATCCTCAACGTGACCGCCAAGGACAACGCCACCGGCAAGGACACGCGCATCACCATCACCTCGAGCTCCGGCCTCTCGAAGGAAGAGGTCGAAAAGATGGCCAAGGAAGCCGAGGCCCACGCTTCCGAGGACAAAGAGAAGCGCGAGGAGATCGAAGCCCACAACGCTCTCGACGGCCTCGTCTACAACATCGAGAAGATGCTGAAGGACTCGGGCGAAAAGGTGCAGGCAGCCGACAAGACCGAGGTCGAAGCGGCTCTCGCCGATGCGAAAAAGACTCTCGAAGGCTCGCCGTCCGTGTCGGAGCTGAAGTCCGCGCACGAAAAGCTCACCCACGCCAGCCACAAGCTGGCCGAGGTGCTCTACAAGGCCAACGCGGCGCAAGGGCCCGGGGCCGGCGGACCCTCGGACAGCAGCTCTGCCGGAACTCCTAGCGGCGAAACCAAGAAGGAAGGCGAAGTCATCGACGCCGAGTACGTGGACGTAGACGAGAAGAAGTGAGCGGAGTTAGAGGAGTTAGCGCGCTTCGCGCGGTTAGCGAAGTTAGCAGGTCTGCGGGGTGGGCGATCGAAGATCGCCCACCCCCGAATCTTTAGTTGGTGCACCCGAGTTTGGTCAAGACGGTTGATATCGGAGAACTTCGATGCACGCACGCAAGAGAGCGGAAATCAGAAAGGCCTTCGTTCTGGGCAAGCCGCAGATTCAGAGCATTTATGACGCGTTGAAGGATGAGAAAGGGAATTGCGAACTCAGCGTGGAATGTGTTGGAAATGTCGAACTTGAAGCCGTCGTCAGTCGATGACCTCATGTCGGTCAATAACGTCGGGAGCTATAGGATCAGGTCAATTACGATCGGCGAGCGATGGGGATCGTCAGGGGTCACTTTCACGGCCGACTCAGGAGTCCCGATAGAAATCACCGTCACTGGTGAGAATGACGAGGTAGTACGAACCTTTGACTACATTGAGAAGGCGGTCGGACCCTCGCTGAGAGGTCCCTGGCCGGCAGTGCTCGATTTCTTCATCGATGGAAGTCAAAGGGTGTTCTCATTTTTTATCACGATGGTCTGCATCATGTTGGCGTCCCCGCTGAGGTCAGGCCTGCTCAATGGATTGCCAGGCGTGCCCGGGCCGGCCACTCATCTCCTCGCGATCACCCTACCGCCCTTGCTAATCTTGATCGGTCTTGTCATCCCCTTTCTGGGCCACTTCATTTACACAAAGGTATACCCGAAGGGGATATTCCTAATTGGTGCCGGAGAGGATCAGTACGGGGAGGTCAGGGCCAGAAAACAGTTTTTCTCGCCGCTCTTCATCGTCGCGACCATTATTCTTGGGATCGCCTGTGCGCTTATTGTCCACTGGATCGGGCTTTGAGCAAGCGGGTGGCCAGCTTGTCTCAAATCCGCGGAGCACTTAATGCCTAGCACCACCAACAAAGACTATTACGCAACGCTCGGCGTCAAGAAGACGGCCACGGCGGAGGAGATTCGCAAGGCCTTTCGCAAGCAGGCGCGCAAGTACCACCCTGACGTGAACCCCGACAAGCGCGCCGAAGAGAAGTTCAAGGAGATATCCGAGGCCAACGACGTTCTGAGCGACGAGAAGAAGCGCAAGATTTACGACCAGGTGGGCTTCTACTCCGACCAGATCGACCCGGCCACGGCCGAGGCCTACGCGCGGCAGCAGAGCGCCGGCGGCGGGCGCGGGCCGGTGGACTTCGGCGGCTTCGACTTCTCCGGCTTCCAGGGCGGCGTTCCCGGCCAGCACGGCGGCGCGGAACCCGGCGGCTCCGGCTGGGGCAGCTTCAAAGACATCTTCTCCGGCATGTTCTCGGGTGCGCAGCATCGGCAGCAGCCGCATGGGCCCCAGCCGGGTACCGACCTCGAATACCAGGCCACGGTCGACTTCTGGACCGCCATTCGCGGCGGCCAGGCGCGCATTCAGATCCACCGCCAGGAGACCTGCCCCACCTGCCACGGCCAGACGACCGCCGGCGGCGGCATGCAGTGCCCGGAGTGCCACGGCACCGGCCAGGTGACGCAGATGGGCGGGAACATGAAGTTCAACATCACCTGCCCGCGCTGCAATGGCACAGGGCGCATCGCCAATACCTGCCCCACGTGCCACGGCGAAGGCACGGTTTCGCGCACCGAGACGGTCGATTTTCGCATCAAGGCGGGCACGCGCGACGGCCAGCGCATCCGCCTGCAGGGCAAAGGTAACGCCGGCGTCAACGGTGGCGCGGCCGGCGACCTGTTTCTCATCGTGCGCACCGGCTCGCACCCGGTCTTCGCGCGCGTGGGTGACGACATTCAGCTCACCGTCCCGGTCACCGTGGCCGAGGCCGCGCTGGGCGCCAAGGTCGACGTGCCCACCATCGACGGCCGCACGCAATTGAAGATTCCGCCCGGCACGCAGAGTGGGCAAAAGCTGCGCCTGCGCGAGCGCGGCGTCGAGAGCGCGCAGAATCCCGGCCAGCGCGGCGACCAGATCGTGACCGTCGAAGTCGCCGTGCCGCACCTGAATGACGAGCGCAGCCGCGAGATCATGCGCGAGCTCGCAAAGCCTCAACCCCCAGGATCCGCGCAAGGCGCTGTTTGACAAGGTGTGAAGGGCCAGGAAACAAAGAGAACCTTGCGAACCCGTTGAGGTAAGCCGGTTCGGAAAGACGTCATGGCCGCAAAACGCAAATCCAAAGGCGCATACATGATCTCGGCAGTGGCCGAGATGTACGAGATCCATCCGCAGACGCTCCGCCTCTACGAGCGCGAGGGGCTGCTCAAGCCGTCGCGCACCGAGGGCAACACCCGCCTTTACACCGATGAAGATCTGGAGCGCCTCGAGTTTATCCTCAATCTCGCCCGCGACCTCGGCGTCAACATCGCCGGCATCGCCATCATTCTGCAAATGCGCGAGCGCATGGAGGAGATGAACCGCCAGATGCAGAGCTTCGTCGAGTACGTCCGCTCGGAGATGCTCTCGCGCTTCCAGGCTGCCGCGTCGGGCTCGGCCGCGGCCATTGTGCCCATCCGCAAGCCCGTCCCGCCCCCGCGCCCCACGCCGGCGCGCAAGCCGTAGATCGCGTGGCTGCCGCCGGACTGCGCTGACTTGCTGACTCGCTGACCCGCTGACTTATCCTTGAACCAGCATGCCCTACGTTCTCCTCGGCCTGGCTGTCTTCGGCCTCATCACCTCCACGGTCTTCGCCGGCATCGTGCTGTGGGCCGTTCCCGGCTACCTGCGCGAACGGCGCCAGGCGCTCGCCGCACTCGCAGCCCGCCCCGGTTTCACGCCGCCGCTCACGCTGCTCAAGCCCTTGCACGGCGCCGATCCCGGCCTCGAATCCTACTCGAATCCTTCTTCACGCAGGATTACCCAGACTACGAAATCCTCTTCTGCGCCCGCGAGCCCAACGATGCCGGCCTCGCCACCGCCCGCCGCGTCGCGGCGCGCCATCCCAACATCCCCGTCAAATTTCTCTTCACCGGCGGCCAGCCCGAATACCATCAACGACAAAGTCGCCTCCATGGAAAAGATGGAAGCCGAAGCCGCGCACGAAATCCTCGTCATCTCTGACAGCGACGTGCGCGTCACGCCGGACTACCTGCGCGCCGTGGCCCTCCCGTTCGCCGATCCAAGAGTCGGCGGCATGTGTTGCCTCTATCGCGGCGTGGCGGCCGAGGGCGGCCTTTGGGCGCGCCTTGAAGCTGTCGGCATGTCCGTCGAAATGTCCTCCGGCGTTCTCGCCGCCCGCGCCATGGAGGGCATGCAGTTCACTCTCGGCCCCACGATGGCTTTCCGGCGCGAGACCATCCGCCGCATGGGAGGCTTCCGCGTCACAGCCGACTACTGCGCCGACGATTTCGTGCTCGGCAACGAAACCTGCAAGCTCGGCCAGACCGTCATCCTCAGCCACCACGCCATCGACCACATGGTTTTGCATTCCAACTTCGTGGGCTCGCTCAAGCACCAGGTGCGCTGGATGAAGTCCACGCGCTTCTCGCGCCCCAAAGGCCACTTCGGCACCGCGCTCACCTTCAGCCTGCCTTTCGGCCTGCTCGGGCTCGCCGCCGCGGCATGGCTCGGCCATCTCTGCTGGGGCCTCGCGCTTCTCGCCTTCGCCATCGCCACGCGCTTGGCGCTTTCCATCGCCGTCGGCCGGCTCGTGGTGCGCGACCGCAGTTGGTTCGGCCTGCTCGTCCTCTATCCCATCCGCGATCTGATGGGCTTTGGCTTCTGGGCCGCAAGCTACCTGGGCCGCCGCATTCTCTGGCGCGGCCATGTTTACGAACTCTTGCCCGGCGGAAAAATGCGCGCGGCGAAATAAATCTCTTCGCCAAAGTTTGCCGGATCGCCCGCGGACCGGCATAATGCGCACAGCATTCCATCGCAACTTGGGGAGAGCCTGAAGATGACCAATACACGGCAGGACGCCTTCTATCTCATGCTGCTCGGCAGTATTTTCTTCGCCCTGGTCGGCTTTGCCACCCAGCGCATCAGTTACCTTGGCATGATCGACTTCAAGGAGTTCTATTCGGGCGCGCGCTGCCTCATCGAGCATCACGATCCCTATAGCGAAAACGACCTTGGCGCGGTTTACCATGAACTGGCAAACGTCCTACCCTCCGTCCCCATCACTGCAGCCTGGCAGCGCACCAATGCTTCTCTCACGCCCAACTTCCCCACCACGTTTCTCCTCGTCGCTCCATTCGCCCTTCTGCCGTGGAAGCTTGCGACAGCCATTTGGACGCTCCTCACCGCGGCATCCTTTATCCTTGCCGCTTTCCTAATGTGGAGTCTCGGCGCACCCTTCGCGCCGCGCCTGTCGAGCGGACTGATCTTTCTCCTCCTCATTAACAGCGAAATGCTTCTCGCTCTCGGCAACACCGCCGGACTCGTCGTCGGCCTTTGCGTCATTGCCGCTTGGTGTTTTCTTCGCGAGCGGTTTGTCATCGCCGGCATCCTGTCGATGGCCGTCAGCCTGGCCATGAAGCCTCACGACGCAGGATTGATCTGGCTCTACTTTCTTCTCGCCGGCGGCGTCCTGCGCAAGCGCGCCCTGCAAACCCTTGCCGTCACCGCTCTGCTGGCAGTGCCCGCTATTTTATGGATTTCGCGCGTTGCCCCGCACTGGCCCTCGGAGCTCCACGCAAACCTGGCCACCATCACGGCGCGTGGCGGCCTTGACGACCCCGGCCCCGCAAGCGGCGGCGCCTTCGGCGTCAACATGATCGTCTGTTTGCAGACCATCGTCAGCCGCTTCCGCGACGATCCCGGCTTTTACAATCCGATCGCGTATCTCATCGTTGCGGCGCTTCTCGCACCGTGGCTCATCAAGACTCTGCGCTCGCGCTTCACTCCGGCGCTGGCCTGGTTTGCGCTCGCCGCGGTGGTTCCTCTTGCCATGCTGCCTGTGTATCACCGCTGCTACGACGCGCGGCTCCTCATGCTCACCGTTCCAGCCTGCGCCATGCTCTGGAAGAAAGGTGGCCCCGCGGCGTGGTGCGCGCTGCTGCTCACTCTCGTGGCCATCGTCATCACCGGCGACATCTTCTGGATCGCCGTCTTTCACTTCACCGATTACTCGTACAGCTCCGCGCTCGTGGGAATGATCCCCGCGCCGCTGATCCTGCTCGCCCTCGGCATTTTCTATCTATGGATATACCTGCGCGGCTCGCCGCATTCCTTCACACCTGAATCCTGAAACCTGACCCCTGACTCACAGCGGCCGGTCCGTCCACAAGGTTTTGTCGGCGATCGTCTGCACCGGGTACAACCGCCCGGTCGGCACAGCTTCCACCTTGTCGCGCTCCGTGTCTTCGGCGAAGATCCACTTGCGCTCGCCCGTACCCCAAATCTTCGCAAGCTTTTCATCGCTCAGATAAATGTCGGGCGCGTCGGGATAGCACGACCCCCACAGCAGCGTCGATCCCTCGCCATGCTGCCCGCACCGCGGCAGCACAAGCAACGCGGGCCGTCCGTGAAAGAACGCATTCGTGTAAAAGATCACCGAGGAGCCGGACGACTGGTCGCCATAAATGATGAACGTATCCGCGGGCGATCCCTTCGCTATGATCGTGTCGGCCAGGGGCTTCGAGCTCAGCATCGGCTCAAAGCGGGCAAACGCAATGTGCGCGGCGATGAGGAACAATGTCATCGTCAGCGCTACGCTCACCGTCGACGCCACGTGCTTCGTTTTTAGCCGCAGCAGCCAGCCCGCGGCCGGCCCAATCAGCAACACAATCGCCGCCATCGCCGCCGGCAGCCGCAGCGCCGCAAACGAATCTCCGGTCAAGTCGAACAGGTGCGACATCGACAGCGTGTAATCGCCCACGCCGCGATGCGCCAGCACCGCGCCAATGTCGGGAACGAACGGCAAATTGCGCGAGGTCCACAAGCCCCAGCCCAGCGCGGCGGCTGCCAGCACGCCCACCACGGCAAACACTGCTTGCGCACCGGTGAGCCACGCCGTTGACACAACCGGCTTGCCGCGGTCCACGCCGTAGTTCTCCTCAATATCCGCCATCACCCCTGCAATCAAAATGAACAACGGCGGCCATACCGGAAACGTGTAGTACTCCTGATTCGTCGAAATCGAAAAGAACATGAGCGTCCATGCCGAAAACAAACTCAGCAGCCAGATGGTGCGCACGCGGAATTTGAGCCGCAGCACATAACTGGCCACGTCTTCGCGTAACGCGTTGTCCAGATAAAAGTCCACCGTGTCGCCGGAATCGGGCCGCAAGTGCTTGATCCACGAGCGCCGCGTCTTCCAGGCCGTCACCACCGCTGCGGGCAAAAACAGGCTCCATGGGAACAGCCACGCTAAATGCGCCACCCAATACCACATGCCCGGCATTTTGTTGTAGTCGTGCGGATAGCGCATGTTAAAGAAGCGCAGCACGTGCTCGTTCATGAAGTAGAAGTAGAAGAACCCGTGCACGTTGCCTATGGTGGGGTGGCTGCCGATGGGATTTCCCTGGTCGTGATTGATGATGCCGCACAGAATGTGCCAGGGCGCGGCGATAGCCAGAAAAACCAGCAGGCCCGATACGGGCCTCAGCGCCCTCCAGCGGCGCCATTGCCCGGTCAACAGCAGGTAAGGAATGGCCGCGCCAACAAAGAACACAGGCGCGACAAAGCCCTTGGTCAGCAACGCCAGCGCCACGCCCGCCCACATCCAGTAAATGATCAGCGGCCCGCCGCCTTCAAGCGTAGTGATCAACGCATAAAGCGCGATCAGCAGAAAAAGCGCCAGCATCGATTCCGGAATAATGAAGCGCGTAAAAAGAAACGGCCCGACAGACGTCAACACGCCCAGTCCGGCATAGAGTCCCGCGCGCTCGCCCCACGCCCGGCGCGCCCACAGCCACGAGAGCCACGCGAGCCCCAGCATGGCCAGCGCGTTGGGCAGGTGCGTGGCAAAGGTGTTCTCGCCAAAAATCCTGTACATGCCGGCGACGGCCCAATACGGCAGCGGCGGCTTCTCAATGTAGCGGATGCCGTTGATCTTCGACGTAATCAGGTCGCCGCTCTCGGCCATGTGCTGCGCGGCCTGCGCGTGCGCCGCGTCTACGTCGTCCAAGAGAGGCGGCGAAAACAGCGACGCAAAATATACCGCGATAAAAATGGCCGCAAACAGCAGCCACACCGCGCGCGTCGAGGCCGCCAGCCGCACCGGGTGCTCGACGGTCTTTGTACCGATCTTCGTTTCTGCATTCATCGTGATTTTTGCTATCTCAACCAGAATATCAGCCGCATTTGTGCGGCGTTTCACACTCTAGTCGCATCGCGACGTCTCAATTTGAACTGGTCGTGAAAGGGCGCGACTTCAAAGCCTGCCCTGAGTGGAGTCGAAGGGTGCCGAAAACGCACAATAATGAACGCCGGGTGCCCCAGGTCCCTCGCACTCGGGGACCTGGGAGACCACGAACCCGCGGGACACTCCCCCTAGCCCTTGAACGACATCCCTGCTACCACCCTGGCGTGGGCCTTGCGATATCTGCGCCATACCAGAATCGCCGGAATCCCAAGGATCACGGCCCAGATGAGCAGCACGGGGCCAAATTCCTCAAGGAACAAAACGATTCCCAGCAAGGCGCCCGACGCGTGGCGCAGGCCTGCTACAAAAGCGTTGCGCACGCTGGTTGAGACCGAGGTGGTCTGCGAGTTGAGCTTCTCCTTGTACTCCTCGTTCAGTTGCAGATCGATGGTGGCGAAGTCCACGCGATGCTCGAGGGTTTTCTGATCCGCCTCCATGCCTTCAATCTGGCCGCGGACCCGGTCGATCTCCTCTTCCACCTGAAGGACTTCATCGATCTTCCCGGTGCGCTGGGCGAGGAGGTCGCGAAGGCGCTGTTCGGTTTCGCGTGCGTTTTCGAGGCGGGCGACGAGATCGACGTGCTGCTGCGTGACGTCCTCGCCGGACTGCGTTTCCGTTTCGACGCGGCCCAGAGCCCTCAGATCGCTCAACGCCGCGGAGAGTTCGGGCGCGGGAACCCGGAGAGAGGCTTGAAAGGACTGCGAATCGTTTTCCGGCGTGTTGACCGTGAGCTGCGCCGCGTAGCCGTGATGCCGCGCAAGGATGGCATCCAAATCTGCGCGGGAAGCGGCGAAGTTTTTCACCACAATGGTCAGAGCCGCGGTGCGCGCAATCATGGGCGCAACGGCCGGGGCAGGCGAGGGTGCTGGCGTGGGTGCTGGCTGCGAGTTCTCTGCCGAGCCGCCAGCGATACCAGCAACTGCCGGCACTGTGCCACCGTTGGAATCCGCACTTGCAGCCGGGGAATCCTGAGGCTGCGCTGCCGTCTGACTCTCATACTGGGCACGGCTAGCCTGCTCCCTGTGATACGAGATCGACAAACCTGCAACCAGCAGGATCAGAACCGCCGCCACCGCGCCCACCCCTCCGATGGCCCACAGCCGCCAATTCCAAAAGCTGAAGCGCATCTGGGTCTCCGGCTTGGCTGATTTGCGTTTCCACGCGGTCTTCGCCGTATGCTCGTTGACTGCCGCATCCAGATTTGCCGGAACCGGCGGAACGGTCCACGCGGAAAGCGATTGCGAAGCACCCCGCAATCGCCCGGCGAGATCGGCGCATTCTGTGCACTCGTCGAGATGTGTGGAAACAGCTTGTGCATCGGCGCTTGAAAGCTCGCCGTCAAGCAGGGCCATTACCTCTTCGGGAACAACGGGATGGGATGCGGTATTCATACGCGCTCCTTTGAAACTGAGTGATTGTTGATAGTGGATTGGGGAACCGGGACGGCGACCAGATCGCGCAACGCCATGCGCGCTCGGAAGAGCCGTGAGCGAACGGTGTTGACAGGCAGATGGAGCAGCTCGGCGATCACCGCGTAACTCAGCCCCTCAAACTCGCGCAGCAGCAGCACCTCGCGGTCCATCGGGTCCAGCTTGCTCACCGCCTCTCGCACCAGCATCCGGGCGTCGAGGTGGTCTTCGATCGCTGGTTCGTGGCCGGCTGGCTGTTCGCCCTGGAACATGGCCCGAAACGCCGCCTTACGGCGATGCGCGCGCAGAATCTTGAAGCCGATTGCATACAGCCAGGTGCGAACAAGAGCGCTCGCCTCGTAGCGCGAGGTTGCGCGCAGCACAGCAAGAAACGTCTCCTGCGTGAGCTCTTCGGCCTGCTGCGGATCGCCGACGCGCCTCAGAAAGAATCCAAAGAGCAGTTGTTTGTAGCGCACGAAGAGAGTGGTGAACGCGTCCGCAACGCCCCTCTTGAACGCGGCCATTAACTGCTCGTCGGTCTCAGTCGCCGCCGAGGCGGATCGAGATGCGTCAAGAAAAATCTCTTGCATGACCATCGGATTGGTTGCTCCCAAACTTAGAACGTTTGCCGGCACTGCATCTTGCATAAAATTCTATTCCAGCCCTTCACATCTGGTTATGCGGTGAAACGGCGAAAAGTTCCACCAGGCGAGGAATTCATTGGCGGAAGGCCCAGGTGCGATCGTCGGCACTCCGCTCATCTTCTCCCTAACCCGAAACTTGGGCGCCCCAGGTCTCGCTTTTGAGACTTGGGAAAGCACTCTCGTCATCACACGACGCGCAAACTGTATCCGATCATTTCGCCAAATTCGCAGATCTGCAAGTCGTCATTTCCCCCAATTCCGTACACCTGCAGGTCTGCTTTTCCGCAAAATCCCTATCCGAACATTTTTGAAAATTCTCGCGATCGCAATTTGACGACTTCGAGGTCTACGCTTAGCCGCTAGTTTCTAGCCCCTCAGTCCCTCAGTCCCTCAGTCCCTAGTCCTCGTTCCCTTGCTCCCCGCCTTTCCTGTATCTTGGCCATGGGCCATTTCTTTCGCCACGGAGCGCCCGCAAAAACCTCATGACGACATTTGCCGCCATCGATATCGGTTCCAACTCGTGCAGGTTGAAGATCGCCAGGGTTCAGGCGCACCAGCTGAAAACTCTCGCCGAAGACCGCGAAGTCACGCGCCTCGGCGGCAGCGTCTTCGATACCGGGCTCATCTCTCCCGAGGCCATGGCGGCCACGCTGCGCGCTCTCAAGCGCTTTCAGCGCGCCGTGCAATCGCATGGCGTCGATCGCATTCGCGTGGTCGCCACCTCGGCCATGCGCGACGCGCGCAACTCCGCGGCATTTCAGGCCTGGGTCAAAGCCGAGACCGGCTGGAACATGGAGATCATCTCCGGCCTGGAAGAAGGCCGCCTCATTCACCTCGGCGTCACCGGCGCGGAACCGGGTGCGGGCGGCCGCGTGCTGCTCGTCGACCTCGGCGGCGGAAGTTGCGAGCTGACGCTCTCCGAGCACAAGCACATCAAGGAGACGGTCAGTCTTCCGTTGGGCGCAGTGCGGCTTACGGAGGAGTTTCTTCCCACCGATCCCGCGCCGGCCGATGGCCTGGCCCGCATGCAGCAGTTGATCGCGCGCGAACTGCGCCGCGCCCACCGCAGGATTCAGCCCGGCCGCGTGCCGCTGGTGATCGCTACCTCTGGCACCGCCGCGGCGCTTTCCGATGCCTGCGCATCGGGCGCCAGAAATGCAAGGAAATCCGGCAAGACCACCGCTAGATCCGCCGCGCGCGCCCATGCACTAAATCGCTCTGCCATTCTTGCCGGCATGGTGCCAACGCGAGCGGTGCGCAAGCTGGCAGCCAAGCTCGCCAAAATGTCGCTCCCTGAGCGCGAGGCGGTGCCCGGCATCGGGCCGCGGCGCGCTGAGATCATCGTCGCTGGCGCGCAGGTCTATGCCGAAATTCTCGAGACCTTCGGCCTCGCGGGCTTTCGCTATTCGCCGCTTGGCTTGCGCGACGGCATTCTGGTGCAGATGCTGGCTGAGCAGGATGCCCGCGCCAAAGCCCATCGCGAATTCGAGCACGAGCGATGGGAGAGCGTGCTGGCCACGGCGCGCCGCTACGGTGTCGATCCCCGCCAGGCCGAGCCGGTGCGCGGCCATGCCGTACAGCTCTTCCGCGAGTTGCGATCCACGCACCAGCTTCCGCCCGAGTACGAAAGCTGGCTGGCCGCCGCCGCCATGCTGCGCGACACGGGCAAATTCATCAACCATCAGGGCCATCACCGGCACACGCAGTACATCGTCTCCAGCTCCGAGATCTACGGTTACACACAATTGCAGCGCACGCTCGTCTCCGCCATCGCGCGTTACATGGGCAAGAGCAGCCCCCAGCCCGGCGACCGCGCCCTGCGCAACATCCCCGCGGAAGAGCACAAGAACGTGCACCGCGCGGTGGTCTTGCTGCGTTTGGCCGTGGCATTGAATCAGGACCGCGCCAGCGACGTTCTCCACGTCGGCGTCCGTCTCTACCCCAAGCGTGTTTATCTGGAGCTGCGTGCGGGGCGCACAGGCGCGGAGCTGGAGTTGTGGTCGTTGCGCAAGGAAGCCGGTTACTTCCGCGAGGTCTTTGGGCGCGAGCTCTTTGTCGTGCTGGCGTAGATCAGGCGGGCCGTGCGCGGATCGAGCAGCCATTGCAACCGCGGCGGATGCTGCTGCATGTCAACCCGGGCAATGGAACCCTTCCTCATGCGGATCGCTGCGCCTCCGTTGCCCGTCACCATCCGGCCGAGAAACTGAAAGAGGTTGGGATTGTGCCCCACCACCAGAATCCCCTCACGGTCGGCATATTTCGCCAGCAGGCTCTGGAAGTCGGCGTAGCTCGCGTTTAATCCCAGCGCGGAGCTAACCTCCACCTGGGCGTCATATCCCAGCTCCGTTCCCACAAGTTGCGCCGTCTGCCTGGCCCGCTTCAACGGGCTCGATACAATCACGTCGATCGGCGCCTTCAATGCCCCCAGCACGCGTGCCATCAACATGCACTGGTCCTTGCCTTCCTTGATGAGGCCCCGTTTGGTGTCGAGCACGGGATTCTCACGAACGGTTCCGGCATTCGCATGGCGCATCAGGTAGAGGATCATGGGGATTGATTCGGGGAGGGTTGCTGGCCTTGCCGAACTCCTTGCGGTCCCATTTTAACAGATTTGTAACAATTCGAGCCTCCGGGAGCAGGCAGTGGGCCAATTCTAAGAAAAATGGCGAAACGCCGCGGTTTCGGCGCACGGCATCGACCGGTGTTCGTCAGCCAACCGCCTCCCTCCGAATCAACTGCGTATTGCATCCGCCTGCATTTCCGGGCCCTTCATTTACTTGCCGAAGATTCCTTTCAGCGGCTTGGCCGGCTTTTGGGCCGTCGAGCCGATCCCACTGGCCGCATTTTTGAGCACCTTGCCCATCTGGACGTGGATGGACGGATTCGACGCAGTTCCGGTGATGGTGAGCGGAATGCCGCCGCTATTGGAGTTGGACGCGGGTTTGGAGTTCTTGCCGAGCAGCCCGCTGACCGCATTCACGCCGTTGTTCACCACCCCGCCCACCGCGGAAAAGGCTGCGATCTTCGCGTTCAGTTGGAAGTTCAACTCTTCGGAGGGAGAAACTGTGCCTTCGCCGGTCGCGCTTCCGATTTTTGGAACCTCCGCGTCGATGTTGCTGAAGCGCGTGCCTTGCGGCGAGTTATTGACGTCCGCGCTCAGCTTCTGGATCTCGGTGCCGTTCGAGGTTCCGCTCATGGGATTCATGCCCTGGATCTTTGAACCAAGATCGAAGCCCTGGAGTTGGCTGTTGTCGAGCTCGACGGGGCCAGCGATGGTGATGGCGTTGACCGGACCGGTAACGGCGAGATTGGCGGTGATCGTGCCGCCCTTCAGGCTCGAACCGCTGGGCAATTTGACGCCCACGGCGGGCAGCAGTTGCTCCACCTGATCGACAGGGAGATTGGGCGCGGAAAGATCCAGATTCAGGACAGCCTCGGTGCCGTCATGCCGGAAAGTGCCTGTGATGTGGGCCGCAACCCCGCCGGTGACGAGGGCAAGATCGTTGACCTTGCCGGTGCGCGAGGAGAGGTTGTCAGAGACATTGAAAGTGAGATCGACCGGCTTGGGAGCAGGCGACCCGTTGCGCGCCAGCTTGAGCTGCGTGGCCGCGACCTTTCCCGTAGTGGTAAGGTTTCCGCCACTCGAAGCCACCTGGGCATTGAAGTCGGCCAGCATGGAAATGCCGTCGCTCGGCTGCACCGCCCCGGCGGCCAGCGGATCGAAGTGCTTGAGATCGAGCGTCGCCTGAAAGGGAGTGAGGGAGGTATCGTTTTGCGCCACGGGTCCCGCCGTGCCTTTCAGGTTGAGCGAGCCGCCGCCCGCAACCTTGAGCGAAAGCTCGACGGGGAATGACTGGGTGAACGATAACTGCTCGACGGTCAGGTTCACGTCAGTGCACGTGAAGGGCTTGCCGGCCGCAGGGACCGACGAAAGCGCGGCGCTGCCATTCACGATCTTCAGCTCGTTCACCGTGAGGGAAGGCGGCCCGCCGGCCTGCTGGGCTTGAGGCTGAGATGCGCTGCTCCCCAGCGAGGAAAAGTTCCATGTGCCGTTGGCCGCGTGGATGAGTTGTATCGACGGAGAGTCGACGGTGAACGTTGTGATCTGAACCGAGTGGTGGAAAATCAGCGGCCCGAGCTCGATGCCGATGCGCAGCTCCTTGGCCTGGAGAAAGGGAGTGCTGGCAAACGCAGGATCGTCGGCGATCGAGATGTTTTTGGCCACCAGGCTGCCCGTGAAGAGCGAGAGGCTGATGTGGCCCAGTGTGACCTTGCGCCCCAGCGCGCTCGAGATCTCATCCTGAATCTTGGGGCGGAAGGTATCGGCGTTGACAAAGAACGGAATCAATCCAAGAACCACGATGACCAGAACTGCGGCCGCAATAGCCGCCTTAACCCAGCGCTTCTGCATGGCGTCTTCCTCCTCGAGTATTGACCCGCTGGAATTGTACCGCTCCATGAAGGCGCCCGGCTGAACATTTTTGTTACTTCTTTTGAGCGCCTGCGCTACAGCGGTTTCGCAATTACTGTGCCCGGAACCCACATCAGCCAAGTGGCTTTTTCCCCAAGAAAAAGCCACGTTTCACCGTGGCCAGAAACGGCCACGCCAATTGCGGAACCGCTCTAAATGCGTTCGCCAGCTCTTGCGGACGCCGCCTTAATCCGCGGAACCAGCGCGAAGAGCGGATTCGTCTGAAAAATGAGATACACTAAGTCCGCTTGGAACCAGACTGCCGGCCCCCCCCAAGGCCGTAGTTGTTCTTCAAGGAGGTCGAAGATGGCGATGAAAAACTCGTCAGTTCAGGTCGGCCAGCTCCGCGAGACTGAACTCAAAGAAGCCGGCCGGATTGTGAGCCTGGCGTTTGGCACGTTTCTCGGGATCCCGAATCCTCTGGAGTTCATGGGCGACCGGGATTTTGTCTCGCCGCGCTGGCGCTCGCGAAACACGAAGGTGTTAGCGGCTCGCGAGGCCGGAAAGCTGATCGGATCGAACGTAGTCACGCGGTGGGGATCGTTCGGGTTCTTCGGCCCGCTCTCCATCTTGCCGGATTACTGGAACCGCGGCGTGGCGCAGCAACTACTTACAGCCACAATGAACGTCTTTGACCGGTGGGGGGTGCGGCATAGCGGGCTATTCACCTTCCCGAACAGCCCAAAGCATGTCGGCTTGTACCAGAAGTTTGGCTATTGGCCCGGCTATCTCACGGCCATCATGAAACGAGCGCCGGCGCCAACTTTGATGACGCCGGCAAACGGCGCGAGAGTGCCCGTACTGCTCTCTGCGCTTCCCCGCAGCGAGCGGGAACAGGCGATCGCAGCATGTGCGAAACTCGCAAACAGGCTTGAGCGGGGGCTCGACCTGAGTGACGAAATCCGCGCGGTCGTGGCGCAGCGCACAGGAGAGGTTCTGCTCCTCGGTGGGCGTAGCACGTTGGAAGCTTTCGCTGTGTGCATGCACGGCCTCGGATCGGAGGGCGGCGAAAAGATCTGCTATGTGAAGTTCGGAGCGGCAAGCAGTGGTGAACGGTTTGACCGTTTGTTGGATGCCATCGATGCGCTTGCCCTGTCGCGAGGCACGGAGGTGGAAGCCGGAGTAAGCACAGCCTGCGCGGATGCTTTTCGGCGAATGTGCTCACGCGGATATCGGCCGGCGACGCTGGGCGTTGCCATGCAGCGCCCGCATGGGGAAGGGTTCAACAGGTCCGGCGCCCACGTGCTGGGCGATTGGCGGTAAAATCCTTATCTGCGCCCGAATGCGTTGCTTCGTAGCCCTTGCCGGAATCGGCCAGCCGGTCGGGAGTGCTGGTGAAAGATGGCAGCGAACTTCCACCTTTTCGGAGTCACCCACCTGGCCATCCTCGCCGCCATCGTGCTGCTTCCGGCTCTTCTGGCCGCCGTCGAGCGGCGTCTCTCGCCCGGCAGCAAAGGTCTGCGACTGGGCCTTGCCGCCGTGCTTCTTTTCGATACGGCGTGGTGGTACTGGTACATGGCTTGGCATGGCCAGTCCCTTTTCCCATCCCAGCTTCCTCTGGATCTCTGCGACGTCACGCTGTACCTCACCGTGATCGCGCTGTTCACCCTCAGCCCGGCCGTCTTCGATGTGGCTTATTACAGTGCATTGGCCGGAACTTCCATGGCGCTGCTCACGCCCGACCTATGGGAGCAGTTTCCCTCCTTGCCGACGGTGCAGTTCTTTATCGCGCATGGCCTGGTTGTGACCGCCGTGCTCTATCTTGTATGGTCGCGGCTGGCGCAGCCACGCAAGGGCTCGGTGGCTCGGACGATGCTGGCTCTCAACCTTCTGGCCGCCTTCGACGGCGTCTTCAATTGGATCTTCAAGACCAACTTCATGTTCCTTTGCGCCAAGCCCGCAAGTGCATCGCTTCTCGATCTCTTCGGCCCCTGGCCTTGGTACATTGTCGTCACCGAGGGCGTCGCCTTCGTCTTGTTCCTGCTGCTGTATCTTCCCTTCCGCAGTCCCCGGGGCCAGAAACCGGATCGATGCGAACAAAGAAGCGCAGAATAAGCTGGAACTGCGACTCGATGTTCTCGTAGTCGTGGTGATGAGCCTGCGAAAATGTCAATTGCACCAAAATGCGAACCGAAACGGTGCTATAATTGGTGTATTGGAGGCCCTTGATGAGAGCAAGCGTAACCATCGACGATGATCTTTTGAACACCGCCCGCGAGTACACCGGGGTAACGGAAAGAGCGGAACTGATTCGTGAAGCCTTGAAGTCACTGATTGCGCGGGAAGCGGGACGCAGGCTGTTAATGCTGGCCGGAACTGCTCCGAATATCGAAAATGTGCGCAGATTGCGCGTGGATGAGCAGTGATTCTGGCGGACACGTCAATCTGGATTGAAATGTTCCGCAGGGGCGGATTCAAGGCGGAGTTGGACACTCTGATCGCGAATGATCAGCTCTGCACCCACCCCTGTGTGGTTGCGGAGTTGGCCTGTGGCTACCTTCCCGACCGGCAAAAAACCCTATCCCTCCTCGACAACCTGATTGCCTTGCGCGTTGTGCGCCTGGCCGATGTGCGGGTCATGATCGAAGCTCGTGGCCTGGCTTCAAAGGGCATCGGCCTGACCGATGCTCACTTGATAGCTTCTTGTCTGGCGACTCCGGGCACCCGGATATGGACTATCGACGCGGCTCTCGGCAGAGTCACCGAATCGCTCGGTATCCGCGTATCCAAGCCATAGCCTTGCCCGCCGTCCGCCTTGCGCTTTCGTTAGTCCGCGGCGGTGGCTTTTTCCGCAACCGGCTTCGCCTGCGGTTTGACGGCGCGCGGCAGGGGGATCGCGTCCAAGTCCGTCTTTCCTTCCGCCAGCTGATCAGAAAATCCTGGCTGGAAAACGGCGGCGCGTCTTTCAGCACCTTGCTGGCGCGCACATAGCTGCCGTCAGGCTGCTGCAGGCGCGCCTTCGTCGTGTCGGCCAGGTAGGCCGGCAGAATCTCGTCGTGAATGCGGGCGATAGCCGCCGCGTCGCGCACGGGGAAGACGACCTCGCAGCGCTCGAACAGGTTGCGCGGCATCCAATCGGCCGAGCCCGTGTAGATTTCGTCGTTGCCGCCGTTGGCAAAGTGAAAGATGCGCGAGTGCTCGAGGAAACGGCCCACGATGGAGCGCACGCGGATCCGCTCCGACAAACCCTTCACGCCCGGCCGCAGGATCGAGAGGCCGCGAACGATCAGGTCGATCTCCACGCCCGCTTGCGACGCCTGGTAAAGCGCCTGAATGATGGAGGGCTCGAGCAGCGCGTTCATCTTGGCCACGATATGCGCGGGGCGTCTGGCCTGCGCGTGTTCCTGCTCGCGGCGAATCAGCCGCAGAAAGCTCTCGGCCATGGTCAGCGGCGCCACCAGCAGCGGGCTGTAGTCGTCGACTTCGGCGTGCGCGGTCAGGTAGTTGAAGACCATGTGCACACGCTCGGCGATTTGCGCGTCGCTGGTCAGCAGGCTCAGGTCGGTGTAGAACCGCGCGGTGACGGGGTTGTAGTTCCCGGTGCCCAGATGGCAGTAGCGCCGCGTCTGCCCGTCTTCGTCGCGGCGCACCAGCAGCGCCAGCTTGCAGTGTGTCTTCAGGCCCACCACGCCGTGGAAGACCTGCACGCCCGCGTCTTCCATGCTCCGCGCCCAGCGGATGTTCGATGCTTCGTCGAAGCGCGCCATCAGCTCCACCACCAGCGTCGCTTCCTTGTTGGCCCCGGCCTCGGTCAGCGCCTGAAACATCGGCGAGTCGTTGCTGGTGCGGTAGAGCGTCTGCTTCATGGTCACGACGGCCGGATCCTGCGCGCCCTGCTGGATGAAGTCGACTACCGGATCGTAGGAATCGTAGGGATGGTGGAGCAGGATGTCGCGTTGGCGCAGCTCATCGAAAATCCCCTTGGCCTTGCGGCTCAACAGCAGCGGCTTGGGCGTGAAGGGCTGGAACTTCAACTCCGGCCGCTGCACGTCGTCGTAGAGGTACATCAGGCGGGAAAGGTTCACGGGGCCCTCCCCGCGAAACACCTGGTGCTCGTCGAGCTCGAAGTTCACGCGCAGCCGCTCCACAATCTCAGCGTGCGCGCCGGTCTCGATCTCCAACCGGACGGCGTCGCCCTTGCGGCGGTTGTGCAGTTCCACACGGATGGTCTCAAGCAGCGACCGCGCCTCTTCCTCCTCGAAATAGAGGTTGGAGTTGCGGGTCACGCGGAACGAAGCCGAAGCAAGCACCTCGTAGCCGCGGTACATGCCGGCCAGGTGCTGCGCGATCAGGTCCTGCAGCAGCATGTAATCGTAACGGCCATCGCCCGCGGGCAGCCGCACAAAGCGCGGCAGCGCGCGCGGCACCGTCACCACGCCCAGCACCTGCGGGCCGGAGCTGCGCCGCTTGGCCCGCAGCAGCAGCGCCAGGCAGAGAGCCTTGTTCAGCACGCGCGGAAACGGATGCGCAGGGTCGATCGTGATCGGCGTAAGCAGCGGATCGACCTCGCGCTGAAAATAGTTGCGTGCAAAGTCGCGCGTATCCTGGCTGAGCTCGTCCCATTCCAGCAAACGAATGCCCTGCTTGCGCAGCTCGGGCAGCAGGTGACCGTTCCAGCAGCTGTACTGCGCGGCCACAAAGCTGTGAATCTCCGCAGTGAGCGCGGCAAGAGACTCTTCGGGGCGCAGGCCGTCGTAGCCGGGTTCGCGGTATCCGTCCTCGATGCGCTGCATCAGACCGGCTTGGCGGACTTCAACGTACTCGTCGAGATTCGACCCCGTGATGGCGAGAAACTTTACGCGCTCCAGCAGCGGATTCGCCGGGTCTTCAGCCTCTTCCAGCACGCGCCGGTTGAACTGCATCCAGGAGTGGTCCCGGCCGTTAAAAAGCGTTTGTTTCTGTGAGGTTCTGGCCATGATTCGTCTTTGCGCCGTGTTGGAAGTCTATCGCTTCCAGCCCCGTTTCGGCACCTGAAATCTCCGCTCTCAAAACAAGATTCCTGGAAAGAAATACCGCACGAACCCGCCAACATGCGAAGTCGCGAAGCGACGCCAACCTGCGAAATACAAAACAGCGCATTTCATCCGCCGCGGGTCCGCACCGCCGATGCCCGGCTCATAGGAAACTCATACAGGATGAAACCCGGTATGGAAGTTAAGATCGGAATAAAAACCAGCTCTAGGGAATCTGGTGTCCTCTTTCTCAAGTTCGCATCATGAACACGCCGCCATCCTGCGCGAAGTTTGGCCATTTTGTGCGCCAATCGGAGTCGAAGGGCCTGCATTCGGCGACATCGAATTATGCAACGAACTTCCGGGACACCGCATTAGCGTTTTTCCGTACGCGTTTCCTTTGGCGCGGGGAAGGTGATTATAGGTGGGTCGCCAAAGGTGATGGTGGCATCGACGGAGCGCTTGCGGGAGCCGGAGACGACCTGATTCTGACCGAGAGTGATGGCGCCGTTGGCGATGGATGCGTCGGCGGTGAAGCGGTCGAAGCGGCCTAGCGCCGCCGGAACAGGACCAGCCTTGGACGCAGCGGAGGGCTGATTGCCCATGGCTCCGTTGCGCCACTCGAAGTGGAGATCGCCTTTGGCTGAAGCGGCCAGATCGTTGGCGGAGTAGCCGGAGAGCTCGATTTTGCCGCTGCCGCTGAAACCGCTGCCCGCCCAGCGCAGGTCAAGCAGCGCGCCCACATCCGTGGTGCTGAGCTTTTGGAATTGACCCTCGAAAGTATAGGCAGGCTTGTCCCGATCGTTAGCGGGCTTGTCGAGTGATCCGGTGGCGTGAATGCGGCCGCCGAGAAGGCCGGCATCGAGGCTGGCGATTTCAGCTCCGGTGGGGAGAACGCGAACCGCGGCCGAGACCGCGTGGAGCGTGACCGGGCCCAGAACAAGGGAGTCGGCAGTGACGGTGCCCTCAAGCTGCGGCCAGGGCGGCGCGGAGGAGGGATGGATGCGGTCAATGAGGGAGGAGAGCAGAGTGCCCTGCACCTTTGCGCCGAGCAGCGCGGTCTGCAAGGCAGCTGCGTCGAGATCGCCGAAGTGCATCTGGAACTGCGGTGAGCAGGGCTGCGGCGGAATCTGCTCCGGACAACTCGGGGTCAGGGTGAGGCTTACCGAACCCTTGACCGGGCCGTAGGAGAAGGCAACCGGATCCCAGCGGAGGCTGCCGTTGTCGAGGTGCAGCGTTGCGTCGCCGATTGTCACGTGGTTGGCCAGATAATCGGCCTTCAAGTTGGCGTTGCGCACCGTGACGGTCCCGGTGAGGGTATCGCCAGCGGGAGTGCTGGCCGCGGCGTGCGGCCCCTCGTTCATGGCTTGAGCCGGAGAGAGGTTGACGAGCGTGGTCTCTTCGGCAGGAATCCAGGGACCTTCGGCGGTAAGGTCGACGGCGAGGGGGTCACCGGCGAGCGATTCGAGGGCCGATGTTTGCGGAATGCCGGCGGCGTGAGCGATCTGCCGGGCCCGGGCAAAGCTGGCTTGGCCGCGCGCGGCGACCTGATAGCCAGAGAGTGAAAAGCGCACCGTGAAGGTGAGTGGAAGGGCTCCGCCGGCGGGGATGGCGACAGCGCCCGCGAGCGCCTGAGGCGAGCCTTGCGGGGTGGCGACCGGTTCCAGCGTCATCTTTGGCGCCTGAATGGGCTGGCGGAGGCCGCCGCCGCTGAGGGCAAGGTCAGTGACGGTCAAGGTGCCGGTGAGCAAATTGCCGGTTGGCGGCCCACCACCCCGGCGACTAAGACCTGTCGCTGGGGACTCTGGCGGTGCCTTCGAGCGAAGGCCCGGCGTTGCTTGTGATTCGTTCGCGGGTTTGGCGTCTTCGGCTGTTGCGGCGTAGACGATTTTGCCGCTGATGGTGCCCGCGGCCTCAAGATCAGGCTCCAGGCCGCTGCGGAGGGTGCGTAGCGCATCGAGGCCGGCGGCAACGGGGATGCGGTCGAGCTCGACGGAGAAGTGCCCCGGCGCGTCCTCGCTCAGTTTTTCGCCGGTGAGCCGGATGCGGCCGTTGCCGAGGGGCGAGTCGCAGGCGAGGTTTTCAAGCCTGCGCACGCTGTAACGGTAAGTGAAGCCGCAGTTGGCGTCGAAGTCGAGGGGGGCGGCGGGAGCGAATTCGGCGCGGTGAACGCCGGCGGCGCGCAGGCGTGTGGTGATCTGGGCCGCATCGGCGGTGCCGTCCAGGTGCAGCTCGCCGGTGAGGTCACCGCGCCAGCCAGGATCGGAGCCGGTGAGGAGGCGGGCGAGCTGGCCCAGTTGCGCCTGGCGCCAGTCGAGATCGAGATGCACGGGCATCTGATCCAGATCGGGCGTGCGGCGCACGGTGCCTTCCATACGCACCACGCCGGTGTCTTCCTGGTAGAGGCTCACGTCGGTGCGAGCCGGTTGACCGCGCAGGCGAATGCGCCACTCGCCCGGATTCGGCTGCCAGACGGAGAGATCGGCGTTGACGATGGAGAACGGCAATTTTTCTATGCCGCTTTTGAAGTCGATGCGGGAGTTTGTGGCCTCAAGATAGGGTAGCGGCGCGACGCGGCGCGGGCTGGCGCTGGAGGTCGGCCCACCCTGCGCAGCGGCGGTGCGGAAGAGCGAGTCGAGGTTCCACTTGCCGGGCGCTGCGCGGACCAGGTTGAGGCTGGCTTCGTCCACGCTGATTTTGCCGATCTCAAGGCGGCCGCGCCACAGCGCGAACAGCCGGATGGAAGCCGTGACCTTGTTAGCATAAAGAACCGGCTCGGCGCCGTAGGCGGGATCTTCGGCAACGCTTAGATTGGTGAGCACGAAGCCAGGCCAGGGCAGCAGACGCACTTCGACGGAGGAAAGGCGCACTGGCCTGCCCAGCGATCGGGACATGAGGCTGGTGATCTGGCCTTTGTAACGGCTGACGCTGACCAGCGGAGGCACAACCAGCACAAGCACAATAATCGCAACGGCAGCGAGGGCTATCCGCAACCGGCTGCGCAATTTCTTCTTGCTCTCGGCGCTGTTTGTCATTGCGTTCCAGGGATCATTTTAGCTGGTGAGCCCTTGATGCACTCCATTCGGAGTGCACGCCTCGCCCAAGGAAAAACGGCGCGTGCGCCTGTGGGTATGCAGCACGCCTTCCCAGCCTGATAACATCGAGTCGGTCACCGCAAAGGGGATTTCGCATGAAGAAACAGCCATTCCCAAGTAAGGCCAAACAAAGGGCGTACGCGGCGCAGAGCTTAAGCCCGTTCTCACATTTCAATCTTGTTGGCACCAGAGAAGGTCTGATCCAATTGCTCGATCAGATCGGGCGCACTGACATATTTAGGGAATACACGAAACACGACATTTCACACATCGAAAAGCTACTGGGCATGTTGGACTGGATCGCTCCGCGTGACACCGCGAAAGTAATGACTCCAACCGATTGGATGCTCGTGGTCCTCTCGATTTACTTCCACGATGCCGGTCTCGTCGTGACGAAAAACGAATACGACCAAAGGCACCTTTCAGCTTTTCCCCAATTCCGTGACAACGTGCTAAGCAGCCCGCAACCATCGCAGTTTCAGGAACGGTCGCGCGCGCTTTCTGGCAATGATCAAGAACTGTATTTGTACCAAGAGTTTGTCCGTGTCCATCACGCGGAGAGAATTCACCAGTGGGTTTCGGGGAACATATCGAATGACCTTGGCGTGGCTTCCGATGCAAGTAGGGTGATTGCGCAGCTTCTCGATCCCCTGGAGGACGATTTCAGACGCGATTTGGCAACTATCTGCAAGAGCCACCATGATGATGATCTGCATGACCTCCAGAAGTTCAATCCGCGGCGCGCATACGGTTCGACTAACGCTGAGATAGCAAACCTGCAATATTCTGCCATCCTATTGAGGACCGTGGACCTGTTGCATGTTACTAGAGCGTGTTTCATAAACAGTGCCTCAGCGTAATCCAGAAGCAAGCGAGATAGAAGAAGGCGCAATAGGTGGAGAGCAGATGCTCATGACGCACAAGCAATCGGCGGAACTGACCAAGCCAGGCGTTGGTGCGCTCCACGATCCAGCGGCGTCTGTAGCGGCGCATCTTGCGTCCATCTTCATAGCGCCGCCGTTTGTTGTTCTTGCGGTAGGGCGCAATCAACTCGATGGCCCGCTTCTTCAATCGTTCACGCAGCGGGTCGGAATCGTAGCCAGCGTCGGCGATTACGCGTTTCGGTTTTTGCCGCGGCCGGCCCTTCGGCCGAGGGACGCGGACTTCCTCAAGCGTGGCTTCCGCAAGCGTAACTTCTGCCGGAGAGGCACTTTCCAGCCGAACTCCCAGCGGAAGACCTTGACCGTCGACCAGTACCATCCACTTCGTTCCCTTGCCGCGCTTGGTTTTACCGACCGCATCGCCCCCTTTTTCGCCGGGGCGAAGCTGCCATCCAGGAATGTCTCGTCCCACTTCAGCAAGCCTTCGGCGTCCAATGCGCCCAACAAAGCACGCCACGCATCCAGCCACACTCCTTCGTCCTGCCACTGCTTCAGCCGCCGCCAGCAGGTCGCCGGCGAGGGATATTCGTCGGGAAGAAACCGCCACGCCGCTCCGGTCTGCAGAATCCACAGAATGCCCTCAAAACAAGCCCGATTCGATGCCCACGGCCGTCCCCGGTTGTCCTTCCTGCGTCGTGGTTCCGGCAATAATGGCTCGATTAACTCCCACTGTTCATCCGTCAACAGCTTCTGCCGCTTCTTCATAACAGAAGCTCAACAGCACAACCGCCTCAAGCGTAAGTACTTGTCTTGAGGCCGAACCCATTTATGAAACATGCTCTAAGGATCGGACGCCTTCAATTGCGTTCGCACTCGCTACGCCGACCGCCCCTAAGAGCCTGGAAGAATGGGCGAAACAAATGTCTACCGTAGCTGTCACGTTTACTCCGCCGCGAGACCAATACGGTAACGTCACGCAGGATGAGATGCCCGACACGATACTAATTTCGGCCAACTTCAAAGATCCGCACGGGTACTTTTCACTAACCGAATATCTCCACTACACAGAAGGACAGTTGCGCCAAAGCAACCAGTGGGCAGAACAGACCAGAATTAAAGAATCCTTAGACTTTTATTTCCCTTGGAGGAAGATCGATACCTCACAGGTTACCGCCATTGGCTTTGTGAGCAAGCAGTTCAGGTTTGAACTGGACAGACTGAAAATCCTGAATCTCCTGACAGGGCATACTCTTTACAGCAATTCTGAAGTGGTCGTGCGGGAGATTGTTCAGAACTCGCTCGATGCAATCCGGCTTCAGAATGAGACCACGGGGGAGTCGGGAGAGATTGCGATTCATCTGGATACCCCAAGGCGTCTTCTCACATTCGACGACAACGGAACCGGAATGACCCAGCAAATCATCGAGGATCATTTTTTTAGTATTGGTAGTTCTCGCTATCAGGACGAAACCTTTCGGAAGCTGCATCCCGACTTCTCGGCAATCAGCAGATTTGGGATTGGAATTCTAACGATCTTCATGGTTTCTGACGAAATCGAAGTCATGACAAAACCTGCGGAGGAATCAGAAGTTCGAAACATTTCAATTCGATCTTTAAGTGGAAAATACTTAATTCGAATACTACATCCCGGGGACTCGAAGGTCCCAGGTCTAATCCGGTCGCACGGGACCCGTGTACAGCTCAAGCTGAGGCCGGGGGTTGATGTTCCGGACGTGCAAAAAATCGCAGATTTCTGGATTCAGTTTCCGGGATGCAAGGTTTCGGTAAAAATTGATGAGAACCCTCCAGTGTCTATTGGGCACTCGTCTCCAAGGCAACTCTTGGAGGAGTGGTTATCAAATGCGGGGTGCGAACTGGCGAATGGCGAACCTGGCGTCAGGTCATCGGTGTACCGCGTGGATGAGAAGGCTAAGGGCGACCTCGTGTTAGCGTATGCCCTCAGGTGGCAACCCTATTATTCAAATTGGGGCTTCGCCATGATTGGCGACATCGGCCTGAGCGGCCCCACAGTACTTCCGGTGGCGGTGTGCGTACAAGGCGTAAAGGTCCAAGCCACCTCTCCGGGCTTTTCAACCCCCTCCATGTTGGCAATATCAAATATCTCCGGGAAGAGTTCACCTGCGACCAACGTGTCCCGCTCAAGCCTCGAACCCGGGCAACGCGCCGACGAGATGTTCGATGCCATATATCACATCTACTTGGATCACGTGGCGCAGGAAATAGAGCAGATGGTTAGGGATCGCAATCAATCGCCGACGCAGGCGGTAAGTGAGGGGAGATTTCTGTTGCAGCCTCTTCACGGCGACCTGGCATCAGGCCAATGTTCAAAGGCTGATGTTCTATTTAGATCTCGTCTGAAGGAAGTTCCATTGGTAACTTTAGACAGCCGCGAGGAACGGGTCTCGGTTAGCATCGAACGACTAAGAAATACCGGGGGATTCTGGACCATTGAAAGTAGAGCGCAAAGATCAGCAGAAGACTTCCTGAGGCGCGTTCCGACCAATGCATCGCTTTTCCAGTTGGCCTCAATAAGTGGATTCGCGCCGTTAACGGAGAAAGACAACCTGCTTGGAGGATATGCAGACAACCGCCGCGTAAGAGACCTGATCCTCTCGGAATTCGAAGTGGATCGAATCGAACTTCGCGAGGGCGAAAGCCAAGCTAATCTCCACTGGCGTCCAAGGACTGGAACCCCAATTTGGCAAGGCATTCTTCCAAAAAAGGAAGAAAAGAGGCAAAAAGTTGAACAGTTGATGCAGGTAACTGGACGCTATGCGGTTTCGCACGGGATTCGATACCGAGCGATGGTCCTTCAGATCTCCGACGAACTTGAGATCACCGGGTCAGGTGGTGCCTGTGGACTGACTGGCGTTGCACAAACGTACGTTTTTAAAGGAAACACACTTCATCGGCTTCTGTTGGAATCCTACCAGTCGTTAGAGGCCGGAAATATGAGCGAGGCCGAATTCGCGTTTGTGCTTGTAGTCGTAAATCTGTTTAAGGCCGAGGAGTGGCCAATCAGCCCGAACAATCGTGTTCGACTTTTCAAACAATTCAAACAGCAGATCAGTCAACATGCCAACGCCGAAATAGGCATCCCAGCCGATTTGGAAGAAGCTGTCGAGGATGAGAAGCTTAGACTCTTCGACGCGATGCGTGGGGACCGGCTCAGTCTGTGGCAGTACAGCGGGATGGACTACTTCGATTGAGCAACTGCTCCCCAACGATGGAGCTTATAGCTAACGGCTGCTCCTCACTTCGTCAAATGGAAGGTGCGGCTCCAGCGGGTTTCCGTAAAGAAGTGCAGCGCCACGTGGCCCATCCAGGCCAGGCGATTGCCGAGGCCGGTCTGCTCATACTCTGATTCCGGCGTCTCGAACGACCAGTAGTTGAACAGCGGGCGGCCCACGATGTTTTGCCTGGGCACAAAGCCCCAGAAGCGAGAGTCGAGGCTGTCGTGCCGGTTGTCGCCCATCATGAAGTACATGCCCGGCGGGACGACGAGGTCGCCGTCGACGACGTGGTTGGGAAAATCGACGGCCCAGCTCTCGGTAGCGCCGCCAGGTTGCGGGTAGGGCGGCACGGCGGGAAAGTCGTCGAGGAATTCCTGGAAGTTTTCCGGCGTTGTGGGCTGGGCGTGCGGCTGGGCCTGGGCCACTCCGTTGAGGATGACGATGCCGTCGCGCAGGTGGATGTGGTCGCCGGGAACGCCGATAAGGCGCTTGACCAGGAAGAAGTACTGGGGCTGGCCCGAGGCATCCGGCTCGGGCTCGGCGACAGGCTTGATGAAGACGACGATGTCGCCGCGGCGCGGCTCGCGGTAGTGCATCAGGGGCATCCACTTGGCGGGCGGCGCGAGCGTGATGCGGTCGACGACAAGGTGATCGCCGACGAGCAGGGTTTTTTCCATCGATCCGGAGGGGATGACGAAGTTCTGCGCGAGAAAGGTGAGAATGAACAGGCCAACCACCAGCACCGAACAGATGCTGGCCGCCGCTTCAAGCGGCGTTTCCTCCACCTTGGCGGGAGCTGCTTCAAGGCCGGTTTCAGAGGGGTCTTGGGGTACTCGCTTATTCTTCGTTGCCATTCTGTCGCTCGTTGAGGGAGTGCTTTTGCGTCTTCAAGCCGGTTTCAAGCTCGAATCAATGGACCACGTGAAAGATGCGCCGCCAGCGCGCAAATCCTGTGAGCCTTTCGGCGAGTTCCCGTTCGTGTCCGAGTCTATCATCTGCTGCCTGTTGCCCAGGCGGCTGCACATCGGTCGTGGAGGGGCGGGTGAGCGAGAAATAGATGACCACTGGGCGGGCGACGATGGCCTGGCGCGGTACAAAGCCCCAGAAGCGGGAATCCTTGCTGTGATTGCGGTTGTCGCCCGAGCACGAAGTACTCGCCAGGGGGCACGGCGAGCTCGCCGTCGTGGGTGAGGCTCTGCATCTGGCGCCACCACTCCGGATCGACCTGCGGGTCAGTGTAGATTGTGGCGGGAAAGTTGTCGCGGGCGGGATCGGGCGGCGCGGGCTCGAAGGCCGCGTAGGGCTCGTCGAGGGCGACGCCGTTGACGAAGACCTGTCCGCCCGCGATGCGCAGGCGGTCGCCGGGAATGCCGACCACTCTCTTGATGAGCAAAGGCGGATCGGGGTGGTGGAAGACGACGATATCGCCGCGGGCAACCGGGCGATAAGGCAAAAACAGGCGCTCAAGGCGGCTTGCAGGGGCGTAGACCTGCTTGTTGAACAGGAGAAAGTCGCCGACCAGCAGCGTGCGCTCCATGCTTTCAGAGGGAATGAGCAGGGGCTGCATGACAAAGGTGAGCACAAAGAGCGCCACCACCACGGTTCGCAGCAGCGACGCAAAGGCCTGCGGCAAGGTGGGCACGTGGACGTGCAACCTGCTCATGATGGATGGGATGCGGAGACGGCGCAGGGGCGGGTGTGTTCATTGAGGAGGCAGCTCCTCCTCTTCGGGCCCGAAATCGAAAGCTGGCGCAACGCCAGCGTTGGCCCCGGCGGCCGGCAGTTGGTCGAGATTCGCAAGGCGTTCCAGTGCGCGGCGCGCGGCATCCTGCTCGGCGTGTTTCTTGGTGCGTCCCATGCCGCGGGCCAGCGGCGTTCCTGGCCCTGCGTCTTCGCTTTTGCACCGGACTTCGACCAGAAAACGCTTGCGGTGGTCGGGGCCGCTCTCACTCTTGACGCGATATACGGGTGCTCCCGCGCGCGCGGCCTGCAGCCGCTCCTGAAGCGCGGACTTATAGTTGCCCAGAGCGGCCCCGGAGCGCAGCTCGGAGGCCAATTGCTCGGCGGCCTGGCCCATGACTTGGTTGCGGACAAAGGCTCGCACAGGCTCCAGACCTCCATCGAGAAACAAAGCGCCCATCACTGCTTCCATGGTATTGGATAGCACCGTGCTTTTGCGCCGCAGGCCGCTGCGCTCCTCGCCGCTGCTCAGGCGCAGATGCTTCCCCAGGCCGATCTCTTCGGCCACCTGCGCCATGTGTTGGCGGCTGACCAATCCGGAGCGGACGCGGGTGAGCTCGCCCTCGCGCCACTCAGGATGCGCGGCAAACAGCGCCTCGGCAACCACCAACCCCAGCACGGCGTCGCCCAGGAACTCGAGGCGCTCGTTGTCGGCCGGCGCAGCCTGTTTGCCCGGCGCAGCCTGTTTGCCCGTCGCAGTCTGCTTGCTCTGTCCCGCTTGCGCCAGCTGGTGGGCCAGCGAGCGGTGGGTGAGCGCGCACACCAGCAGCTCAGGATTCGAGAACCTTGACCCCAGTGCGGCTTCAAGCTCTTTGAGATCTGCTTCCACGCGCGCCTCGCCGGATTGCAACCCTTCTTTAGGCATTTTCACGCATTTCGCGGCCTCTGCGCTCAGTCGCGGCCCCGTCTCCGGTGGCGTGGCAACGAGTCCGAACAACGGCGAACCGCAGACTCGGAGATCATTGCGGATTTGGTTTTGCGCTCTGCGTTTGCGGCGATGGGCTGGCCGGGCCAGTTGCGGGACCGGGTCCGGGCGCATCGTCGCCGGCATCCTCATCGCAATCGTGTTCGTGGCCTTTCTGCACGTAGGCAGCCTTCATGCCGCGCTCGGCGGCGAGCCGCGTATCCAGTTGGCCGTCACGCGCGGCGTAACCCGCCTTGTACTCGGCCAGCGCCTCGTCGCGCTTGCACTCCAGATCGAGCATGCGGCCCAGGTAGATGTGCGACCAGGCGAGCAGGCGCGGATCTTTGCTTGAGGCGAGAGTTTTCTCAAAATCGTCGACGGCCTGGTCGGGATGGCCGGCCATGAGATCGACGCGGGCCAGGATGAAGTGGGCGCGAGCGGCGTCGGCTGTGGATGCGATGGTGTCGGTCTGGTTCGCCAGCACCTTTTGCGCCATGGATGCTGGCCGCGGTCACGTCTCCTGAGGCCAGCCGCGCCTCAGCCAGATCCAGCCCGCTGAGCTGCCGCGGTTTGCTGCGCTGCAGAACTTCTTCATCGGCCTCTTTGTCGAAGACGGTCTGCCGGGCGCGGTGCACCTGCTGTTCCACGTCCATGCTGTACACCATCTCGCCGATGGTTTCTTTCAAGCTGGCTGGATCTTTTTCAAACTGGATCAACTGCTCGTAGAAGTATTGCGTCAGCACGAACCCCTGGCGCATATCGTGCTGCACGGCCGCCCATTTTACTGCGTCCACCTTCTGCTGGTAGAGCTCGCGCTCGTGCTCGTAACGCGGCAACTGCGAGCGATCGATCCCGGCGGGAATCTTGTACTCGGGAACGCCGGTATCCATGGTGCGCGCTTCGATGGCCTTGATGAGGCACTCGATCGTCAGCGGCACGGTGTCGGACCGGAAGCGGAAATCGAGAGGCGCTTCGCGAATCTCCTTGAGGATGGGCTGCTCGCGGTCGATGGCGTTGGATCGCGCGTAGAGCAGCGGATCGATGACGTAGTGCAGGTAGGTGTCGCGCACGTCGCTCATGCGAATCTTGCCGTTGGCCGGAGAAACCACCACCACGTAGTCGGTGCCGTAGATGCGGGCGTTGACCATGCTGGGCGACAGCTGCGGCTCGATGACCACGATGAACCTGCGCCCGTCGTAAGTGGAGGCCGGCATCTTGAGGTAGAAGTTGGTGGCGACGATCATCTGCGACAGAGGATCGTGGAGCAGGTCGGCCTCAGCGTCGTAGGTTCGGTGCGCCGCAAGCCAGATGCCGTGCAGGTCCAGAGCGGCCACGAACGCCCGGAGGGTGGGCGCGATCTCGGCCACCTGGGTGGCGTCGGGCGGCATCTCGGTCAGGTCGGTCGTGAGCTCGAGCTCGGGCGGCGGCGTCAGGTAAAGGGCCAGCGAGATGTACTGCGCGATGTCGCGCTCGCCGCCGGTCATGCGGTGCTGGGCGATGTAAAGGCACAGGGCATCGCGCCGGGCGCGGGCGTCCTCGCTATGCGCCAGCGCCTGGTCCATCTCGTCGCGGATGTGCTTGCGCACCGGTGCGCTATCGTCGAGGCCTTCGTTGTACCCGCAGGCATTCAGCGCCGCGGCCATCACGAATACGGGCTCCGAACTGATCAGCGAGATGGTGGGCCCGGCGGGGTCGATGAGTGTCGGCGCCTTTTCCTGCGCGAACACCTGCGCCCGAGGACGATCGTTGGCCGGAGGAGGAGCTCGAGGAGGACTGTGCGCGGGCGCGAGCGGGGGCCAAAACGGCCAGAAGGCACAAAAAGACGGCGAAAAAAAAGGCGGACGGATGCAATCGGTACTGCGTCATGAGGTAAGCCCTGCTGCAAGTCTAGTTAGACGCAATGCAGGGGTCAAACGGAAGAAGGGATAGAAGACAGGGGCCGGGGCAGGCGCTCCCGCTGGGGCAAATTCAAGAGTCCAAAGACGAAAAGACCCGCTTCCCCAGGGGTCACGGTCCCAGTCGTTGGACCAACTCATCCGTTGTGCAGCGCAGAAACACCTACAGATAGTCTAATTTGGACTATTCCAAACGCGACTATACAGTTGGTTTTCCGGAAGAATGGCTTTGGCATGGAGAAATCCCAGTTTTCAAAGGAGTATCGGGTCTTTCTGCGCCAGCTACAGGCCGCCAGGTTAGAGGCTGGCGTGACTCAGCAGCAAGTAGCTGAGCGGCTAGGTGTCACCCAGTCCTCTGTCAGCAAGGTTGAGCGCGGAGAGCGCCGCATTGATGTGGTCGAGCTTCGGGCCTTCTGCGAAGCCGTCGGCATATCCTTTCCGACCTTCGCCACCCGCCTTCATCAGGCGATCTTAGCCAACGAAAAGAAATCATGAGAGAGACGCTAGAACGGTTGGTTGACGTAGAGCGATTTAACATGGGGCCGCTCCATGATGCCGTCTGGCCGTTGATCGAAGAACACCCTTCAACTCGTACACCGGCGCGGGTTCTTCGGGAACAAATTGGAGCCAACTACAGAAATCTCAGCTATGCCGTCCTGAGGCACGCTTTTCTTATCGAACTCGTCAAACTGCCGAAGGTCGAAACAACGAAGTTTCGTGTCCGATGGTTTGAACAGCTCACAGACGATCAGCGGTACTGTTCATTCGACGAATGCCTGGCCATAGCAGCCGACCTTCTTACAGAGCTGACGACGTGGTACGCGGTTCCAGAACACAAGGTCCTTCTACAGCTATTTTTCCAAAACAGTGCCCTCTCCTATGAAGCCCCATTGGATTACCGCGAACGACCGGCGCGTGGTGACAATGCAACTCGCATACACCGTCTCGGGAACCTCTCTTGGTTCTATGACGGCCTCGCCTTTCGCACTCTGAAGCTTCGCCGCTTTCTCCTGGAAGAAGCGACGAGCCCAGACGCGGAATTTTTCAAGGCCGTCCTCGACGATAAAATCAAGATCAAGACCTACCTAACCGACCGCGCCCTTACCGGATTGTTCAAAACGAACCGAGAAAAACGATGGGAAACTCATCCTCATTCCGTCCAGTTCGCAACCCGACGCACCGCACTCGAAATTGAGTATGAGCTGGTCACGCAACTCTGCGCCTTCGAGGGGTTTCCGCCAGCATCGCGTGAGGCGCTTCAAGCCGAGGGAATTCTTCCGGCTGACCTCAAAACTTTCCGTTGCCCAGTCACATTAGAGCCGATGTCCTTTCCATTGTTCAGAGAAGCACTCCTCAACCCACAACACGGAAAATCTGGTTTCCAAGTTGGTCATCTGAATCCCCTCAAGTTGGATGAGCCGGGCAATGACGTAGCGGGGCACACAGCGGACAACATCAGCTGGATTTCCGAAGATGGAAACCGCATCCAGGGCTCATTGAGCCTCAACAACGTCCGGCAGCTTCTTCTGAAGATTGCCGCGAACTATGAGGAACTAGGCCGCGTCTAACTCACCATTCCCCTGGACTGAAATGCGAGCTCTTCGAGCGATTTCCCTGGCTTCAATGCGAAGCTTTACCGACCGCCGCACCATTTCTGAAACCGATTGTTTGACATCGTCCGACAAGGGAATAGGTATCACCAGCTCATAAAGGCGCTCTCCGAGGCTATCGATAATATCTTGCGTAAACTGCTTGGCTCGAATTTGCCGTTGCACGACCGGTGAGCTCAGAATGGCCAACAGTAGGTAGGGGGTTAGGCCAAAATCGTTCGGGTTCACCCTGATCTTGAATAGGTGGCTCTGATAAATTATCTCCGTGTCTGCCCCAGAAATGATGGCACAGGTCCCAATCAAATATGTCCCGTCCTTAACCATCAGCAAATCGCCCTCGCGCACATCCTGCTTATGCCTGAGGGATTCATAATGATTGCGGTCCACTCCATGCTTGGGGTCGGCCTTTAATTCCCAGTTGCTGATGTCGGATGTTCTGATAAATGGGATACTGCCGGTCCCGTAGGCAAGTTTTCCAAGCTCGTCTCCAGTTGAAACGCTCAGTACCCCTTGAGAAGCCAGATCATCAAAAGTTACGAGAGAGTGCGTTTTTCCCAACACCTCCAGGTCCACGCTAATTTGTGGGTCGTAGTAACGCGGGCACAGTACATTTCCGCTCACTTCGGAGCGTTTGAGGGTAAACCCAAGCGTTGATTTCGGGAAGGGCTTGCCCTTCTTAAACAGAGAAAAATTCGAGGCAATGGAGGGTAGATCGTTGTGCGGGATGGCTCGCGCTCTTGAGTCATGCCCGCACCATTTTGCCTCGGCCATGAACACGTTTTTTGATCGGGCCGACCCCCTCTCTGCCACGAGCAGGCATGTTTTTGTGTGAGTTCCGCCCTTCCCGGATGTTTTGAAGAGCGATTCAGGCATTCCGATTACTGCCCGAACGTCGCTGTGTTGGAGCAGGTACTCCATGACGTGCCGATAGGATTTATTGGACAGGACGCTTTCGGGAAGTACCATCCCTAACCGGCCCCCTTCTTTCAACAGGGAAAGGCAACGCTCAACAAACAGGACCTGGGGAGGGACCTGTGCTTGCAACTCCGAGGTTGGCATCCATTGACTTGTTGAACGGTCTTGCCTCCATTTTCGCGCCAACGCGAATTGTTTTAGGATTTCTGGGCGTGCTGCGACGATCCGCACTCCAAAGGGGGGATTTGTCAGGAGGACATCGAAGCCTTCTTTGGGCAAGAATTTGTTCAGGGGCCCAGACCCGTTTTCCAACGCAAGACTGTCAGCGCAAACGATCCGAGGGTGACCTTTCGTATGCAGCGAAACGTGCAGCCTGGCAAGTTTGGCCAGGTAATCATCCTTATCAATCCCGAATATCGTTTCCGAAGTCAGTCGCGTCAGCTCGGACACAGAAACCCCTTCCGCGAGGAAGTGCTGGGCGACTGATGTTAGAAAACCGCCTGCACCGCACGCAGGGTCGATGATCGTCTCCCCCGGCTTCGGATCGAGCGCCTTGACCAGAAAATTGGTAACCGGTCTAGGGGTGAAGAATTGGCCCGCTCTCCCGCGTGACTCTGAGCCGACAAATACTTCGAAAGCGTCGCCGATAGGATCGCTTTCTGCATCCAGGAGCGTAAACTGGCACTCATCCATGACCATACTGACAGCATCCGGGTTCAACATGATCTCAGCGCCGTCCTCGTACAGGTCGGGAAAATCGCGCCGGACCTTTGAGAATACAGACCGAACGTGCTTACTCTTTTCGAAAGCATCCAGTCCGGCCGGGATCGGTGGGACTGAAGCAGTCTCGATATACAACTGGCAGAATAGACATTTCAAAACCTCATCCAAGAGCGCGTCGTCCCGTGTCGCCCCGACGAACTGTCCGGCAAGGTAATTTCTGAGGTAGCGGAATGTCTCTTTCGGGTTCTTTAGCCCACGAAGAAGGGGTATTTGTTCGGCTGCGGCAGTGCCTTTGCGCATGGGGTTCGTTTTCTACAGGAAATGTGGAACCATTTTACTCAAACATTTCCTGTAGAAATTTGCAAGCATCCGCGTCCCACATGCCTGCCTTGCCTCTACATCGACCGACCTAAATTGGGAATAATGCGAATTGGGAACCAGGTTGGCGGGTGGCACGCTTCCCAGGAACCTCATCCAGCACGATCTAGAGTGCCCCGAGCCAGGGGCCCTCTTGGACAGGCCCTCGTCGATGGGGCGGGGACCTCGCCTCTGAGACCCGGGATCGTAGGAACCCCCTCAGCCAAGGATGAGCCCCGCCAACCCTCGCCCCGCGCCCGCTGGCCTCCGATCTCCAATCTCCGGCGGCTACGCCGCCAGCCCTACCGCCCCATTTTTCCCCGCAACCCCTTCAAAACACGCCGCAAATTCCGCCCGCCGAATTGCAGAGAATTAAGCGCATCCGGCGCACAATCATTTCATGATGCCTTTCGGCGGAGGGCCGCCTAACGCAAAACCAGAGTCGCTGTACCCCGGAGCCTCGACCGCTCAGTCGAAGCGACCAACAGGGAGCAGCGACCTTCGAAAAACCCCAACAGGGAACACCAACTCTGGTTTTGCCGTAAAACAGCAATCCTCCGCAACCGGAACCGGCATCCATGCAAATGTTGCTAAGAGAGCAAAACTCGTGCTCGGAATCGACCATAACTCCTTTGGATTGGGGATTTTACAAAATAACCCTTTTGTTATCAACGGGCCAGAGCAAATGATCGGAGATTAAACCGCTGAAAGGAAATCCCTTAGCTCCAAAAGGAGGATGGGGGTAGGGGGAGTGACTGAAAAATAAACACCAAAAAAGACCTGCCAGGACGCCAGCGAACCGGCCAGCGAGGGCCCTGATCTCCGTCACTTGCTCTGCGGTCCTTAGTCCCTAGTTCCGCCTTTTTCCACAGGCTGGCTCAAAAAATGCACTGTTTTGGGTTCAAAATCCGCATTTTTCGGCAACTTTGCACTAACAAAGGTGCAACCGGCTATAGCAAAACCAGAGATGCTGCAACCCGAAGCCGCTGCACTTAAGTCGCCACGACCCCAAGGAGCGGCGACCTTCAAAAAAAAAGCTGAATAGGGCACACCTTCTCTGGTTTTGCCGTAGCCCGTGCAGGGACTACTGATGACTGACCACTGATCCCTGATCTCTGATCTCTGTTCTCTGTCTTTTTACCCGCGCACACTCACGCCGGCGAACGACAGCACCGCCAATCCGCGGACGGGCTGGCCGAAGAAGCGGGCCGGCTCAAAGCGGCTGAACAGAAGCACGTTCTCAACATGGGAACGGGTTGCGGCGTCGTTGGGTCCGGCGAGGATGCGGAAGTCGTAAACCTCGCCCTGGCCGTTGACATAGACCTCGACCACCACCGGGCCTGCGATCGCGCCCATCTCATTGTTGCCCGGAGCGTTCGAGAAATAGAGTAAACGGGGAGCGGTGGCGTTGCCGAGAGGCTCGTCGGGCGTGGCCTGGGCCGACTCGGGCTGGGCAAACATGGTGATGAGCACGATGACCGTGCCCAACAGCAGCACGGCGCTGCAAAAGCCCGCGCTGGCCTGCAACAGAAACGGCCCCACGGTGTTTTTCCAGGCCAGGCCCCAGCCGGCGAAGACACGCCGGCGGCTGCGCGCGCGTTCCTGACTGATGGCGACACGGATGCGCAGCGGGAGGTCAGTGGGCTCGGGCACCGGACCTAGTTCGGCCAGCGAGGCCTGCACATCGCGCAGGGATTTCCACTCGCGGGCACACTCCCGGCAATCGCGCAGATGCGCGTCGATCTTCTGCATTGCACTTCCGTTCAACTGGCCGTCAAGATAATCCGTAAAGCCCGCCTGCACATGATTGCAGTCCTTCATCGCGCCTCCTCTCCCAGAGACATTTCGATCCCTGTCAATGCCGTGTGCCGCGTGCCTGGTTCGAGCGCAGTCAGCAGCGCCTTTAAACAGGCGCGCCCGCGCACCAGCCGCGACTTCACCGTTCCCAGATTGACGCCCTCGATGGCCGCCACTTCCTCGTAGACAAATCCCTCAATGTCGCGCAGGATGAGCGTGGTGCGGAAGGGTTCGGGAACCTGGCGCAACGCCTGCTCGACGCGCGCCCGGCTTTCCTGGCGCACGGCCAGGTCAAAGGGCGAATCGGCCGGATCGACCAGCATGTCTCTTAACCGCACCGTCCTGCCGTTTTCCCCCTCCTCCATCTCCTGCTCGATCGGGATCTCCTGCTGCTTGTGCCGCATCCACCAACGCCGGTGGTTGCTCGCTTCGCGCAGCGCAATGCGATAGATCCACGTCCGCAGCGACGACTCGCCGTGAAAGCTGCGTATTCCGCGAAAGATCTTGACGAAGACTTCCTGGGTCAAGTCAGCGGCGTCGGTGCGATCGCGCACAGTGCGCGCCAGCAGCGAGTAGATGGGCTGATGGTAGTGCGCGATCAGCCAGGCAAACGCCTCTTCGGAGCCGGCCCGAAGTTCCTGGATAAGAGCCGCTTCATCCGATTGCAGCGCGAGTGCGCCAGCAAGATTGCCCATGGTGAGGTCCGCCTGCAAGTCCGTACCCTCCCACGTTACCGCATTTCGCCCATCGTTTCCATCTGCGCGTCCCACACCAGAGTACTTGAGGGTCCATTAAAGGGCCCTAAATCCCTTGATGGGGCGTTTGTTTCCTGTCAAATGGTGTGCGGGAAGTGGCGCTGGTTGGTCGCCGGCAGACCCACGCACCTACTACTCTTAGACACCGTAATCCCCGAAAGTGTTCCCGGTCACTGACAGGCGGGGTTTTCGCGTCACGAAAACTCTGTTGAGGGATTCAAGCGCAACGAAGGATTGGTCAAGGCTCACGAGCGGGTCCTAAATCGTAAAGACGATCCTGCGGCCTTTTTCCACGCGGTTCCAGGCCGACTCAACTTCCGCGAGCGGGACAGGCTCTACGGCAACGGTCAGTTTTCCGGCAGCGGCCATCTGGAAGAGGGTGGGAATGGCGGCGAGGACCCGATCCAACGGGACGGAGCCGAAACCGCTGCCCAGCAAGGCGAGGTCGATGCTGCGCAGGGTCGCAGCGGGAAGAGTGATGGTTGGGCCGGCCATTGCGCCCACCTCGACCAGGCGAGTTCTGTGCGTGTCCTGTGTCTTGAAGCCTTTGGCAAGCGCCTCGAGCAGCAGTTCCGTGGGCCGGCCCCAAAGGTAGTCGACCACTACGTCGATGCCGGAGGCAGCTTCGGCTGCAAAGGCCTCGCGGAGGGCATCTTCAGGCTGGCCGAGGGCGATGACTGCGTCGACATTGGCGGCTGCGATGGCGTCGACGTTGCGGCCGGCGGCGATGACGCGCTTTGCTCCCAACAGCCGCGCCACCTGGATGGCAAACTGGCCGGCCACGCCGGTGGCGCCCAGGATGAGAACGGTTTCTCCGGCGGACAGGCCGGCGCGATCCTTCAAACTGATCCAGGCCGACATTCCGGGATTGGGGATGGCGGCGGCCTGCGCGTCGCTGAGCGCATCGGGCACGGGGATGAGCGATTTGCGCGGGGCCGCGGCAAGCTCGGCCATGGTTCCCCAGGGCTTGCGGACGAAGAGGAAGTAGACGCGGCTGCCGTCGTCGAGAACGCCCACGCCGTCGACGCCGGGAACGGCAGGGCCTGAGCCGGCAGCTGAGTAGTGGGCGCCACTGGCAATGGATTTGACGAGGTTGTGCAATCCGGCGGCGCGCACGTGGACGAGGGCCTCGCCGACTATGGGCGTGGGATCGGGAAAGGTTTGATATTTGGGTGCCTGGCCGGGAACGTTGACGACGGCTGCTTGCATGAAGTTCACCTCCGAGAACAATTTATCCAGCCTTCCATAAGAGTATTGCAGCATTCCCTCGCCGCCGCGAAAGGCACGGCAGGCGAGTGGAGCCCGGCGGCGTTTGAGCAGTTTCAGGAATTACGTAGAGTCGCCAAGCTCCGTGGAAGGTCGTCGCTACCTGTTGGTCGCGCCGACTCTGCTGCGTGGCTTCGCGCAATACCATTCCTGAAACTGCTGTCCGCGGCTACTATGGAGGCTGGAGAGAGACAGCCATGTTTACCGCACAACCGATCGGATTTATTCATAGCCCCCACCATGAAACTTCGTCGATTCCAAAGGGCCTTGGCGCCCAGCACGATGCCGAAGGCTGCGATTGAATTGCTGCGCGAGTTCGAGCCGGGACTCAAGGACATTGAGGGCTTCTCGCACCTGTTCGTGCTGTGGGAGTTCGACCGCGCCGAGGGGTTCGATCTGATTGCGCATCCGCCCTCGGACCAGGGGCGGGAGCACGGCGTGTTTGCGACGCGGTCGCCGCGGCGGCCGAACCCGATCGGCCTGACGGTTGTGGAACTGCTGGGGCGCGAGGGCGGTTCGCTGCGCGTGCGCGGCGTGGACATGCTGGATGGAACGCCCGTGCTGGACATCAAGCCGTATCTGTCGAGCGTTCCGGCGGAGAAGCTGCGGCGGGGATGGCTGGCGGAGGCGGAGGCGAGGAAGACTGAAGCAAAAGAAAGCTGAGGCTGCGGTCGGTCGTATAATCGACTCGATTTGCCGGATAAATTCAAGCCCGGAGACGTGATCTCCTACATGGAGATGTGCTCGGCTGTTGGAGTAAATCTGCAGCGCGGAATGAATTTTCGCCTTCGCGGCAGCGAGAGCGTCTTTCTGATGAGTGTTCGAGCTGGCGCTCCGTATGCGGATCGGGTTGAGGATGAAGGAGGAACTTTGATTTATGAGGGGCACGACTGCGCGAAGACTGCGGACGTACCCGATCCCAAGCGCATTGATCAGCCGGAATTCAATCCGGGTGGCTCATTGACCCAAAATGGACTCTTTGCTGAATCCGCGCGGCGCTACAGGGATGGAAATGCACCGCCGGAAAAAGTGAGTGTCTACGAAAAAATTCGCTCTGGTATATGGGTCTACAACGGGACCTTCCAGTTGATTGATTGTTGGATGGAGACCTCAGGAGAACGGAGAGTTTTCAAATTCAAGCTTAGATTCTATGGCACAGACGATCGCCCGTTGCCCGCGGCGACTTCATCAACGCTGGAGGACGATCGGCTGATACCGAGTTGGGTCAAACTTGAAGTTTGGAAACGCGACCAGGGAAAGTGTCGTAAGTGTGGAACAAATGCCGGGCTTCATTTTGACCACATCATCCCTTATTCAAAGGGTGGGTCTTCCAAGGATCCCGCGAATATTCAAATCCTTTGCGGGCGGCACAATCTCGAAAAACGAGACAACATCGAATAGCGACTCAAGTCCGCTGCCAGCGACTGCTCTTACGGGATTCCCAGCACCTTGTGCGTCTTGCAGGCTAAGGCGCCACTGGGGATGGTCGAGGCAATAGCGCAGAGCGGCTTGAGTGTTGGCTTTGCGGCCAGGACCGTCCATGGGCTGCAGAAAGAAGTGGCGGAAGGCGAGAAGTTCGAAGTCGGCGGGATCGATCCCCGGCTGCGGATAAATGAGCTTGAGCTCGTCGCCGCTGCGCTGGAGGAACTCGGCGCCGGCCTTGGGGCTGACGCAAAGCCAGTTGATTCCTGCCGGGGCCGCGATGGTTCCGTTGGTCTCCACGGCGATCTCGAATCCTTGCGCGTGAAGGGCCTTGGTCAGCGCTGCGTCAAGTTGCAGCAAGGGTTCGCCGCCGGTGCAGACTACGAATTTCTTGCCAGGAGCAGCGGCGCCCGGCCATTTTTGCGCGACAGCGGCAGCGAGCGCGCCCGCAGACTCGAATTTTCCGCCGCCGGGGCCGTTGGTATCGGCAAAATCCGTATCGCAGAACTGGCAGGTTGCTGAGGCGCGGTCGGCCTCGCGCCCTGACCACAGGTTGCAGCCGGCGAAGCGGCAGAAGACGGCGGCGCGGCCGGTTTGCGCGCCTTCGCCCTGCAGCGTGTAGAAGATTTCTTTGACGGCGTACATAAATGCAGCTTTCAGCTACAGGCTCCTACCTTCTAGCTCATCGTGCGGAGGCCCAGGTCGTCAACTCGGCACGGCAGAAGCCAGTAGCCAGGAGCCTGTAGCTCGCGGAGAGCTTAGACAGCGCCGGGAGGTGAAGTTATGTCGAGCCGTTCAGTTGGGGCGGGGCCGTTACACCGGATTAGGAATTTGTGCAGGGTGAGTTGATGCTCAAAAGTGCCGTTTTCCTCTAGAAAACGGCACACGGCACATTCTCGGATTCCTTACGTGAATTCCTAATCCGGTCTGGAACCACCGGGGACTTGCGACGCCGGACAGAGAAGAGTGGCGAGCAGAACTACGAGCGCGTGGCGAATGTCTTGCTCTACGATGGACGGCCTCTCTTCTGCGGCCTTTTTCGCGACGTGACGGACATACGAATCACAAAAGACCATCGACCATTCGGCAGGGATCAATGCAGCCTGCCCGTGGCCATCGAGGTATGTGGCGGAAGGCTTAGAAAGATTGTCCGCGAAGCGGATGCGCCCATTCATTGGGGCACGATTCAACGGATCAGGCAAAGAGGATTCAACTTGCTCGAGAAGCTTCACGGCGGCCAGCGCAAAATCCTCGGGAACCGCTTCCAGAAGTATGATATCGGCGCTGTCTACTTTGATATTGTGCCCGACCAACGGGTCCTGAGCGTTTCTCGCCTTCGCGTATGCGATGCTCGCGGCGCGGGCCAGATCGCGATCGACGTCATCCAGGTGTTGCGGGCTGGGAGCCATGCGGGCGTAGTATCGATATCTCGCCAGATAGGAAAGCTCCGCCTCTGACCCTCGAAAATGCTCATATTCATAGAGAAGATCCAACTCCAGCGCCGAGAGCCCTCGCGCCCGCGCAAGCGTGGCATACCACTTGAATGCTTTGTGCAGGTACCAGCCGTGCGTCTTATACAGACGGTCTCGACCTGCATTTTCTCCGAAGATATTGAAGCTCAGTTGGTTGAACATTTCGATGTAGTCTTCCTGCTGCTGCGCGATCAGGTCAGACCAAAGCAGATTGGCCGATTGCAAGTGGTCATCCAGGGAGTCCTCAGGGAAAAAGGCGAAGTGGGGAGAGTAGCCGCCGTCACGATGGATATTGCCCCGGACAAACCCGGGCCTCATGCCTATCAGAAAGAAGTGAAAGCCGTGCACCGCCGCAGTCCGCTTCTCGCTTAGTTGCACCTGAGGGAGTCCTTGCGCATCCTTCCCACCCAATCGCGGATAGAGTCCGTATTTGAGAAGTTCTTCCGTCAGAATCTGCTCCAGGTTTGATTTGAAGCCGGAAACATGGCCGACATCGGGAGGCAAAAAGACCCGCCAATCGAGATCGCGTACGAAATCCCAATCCACCTGCCCCCAGCGGCTGACGCTCAAGCCCATGCTTCCGTAAGGGGAAATCGGCGTTTTCCCCACATATTCCAAAAGATGAGGGCTCGTAGCAGCGTAAGCACGAAGAGTCTCATCGACAGTTTTGCGGATCAAAGGGACCAGCGCAACGTCCTGGGAACCTCCGAATCGTTCCTGAGGCAACAGAAAAGGTTCCGCGCCGATAAGGTTGCGATGCACCCCAACGAGAGGTTGAATCCGCAAACCCTGAAAGGACAAGTTCTCTGCTGCGTTTGGGAGGGTGAATTCCAGTGCTGCGCGGAGAGCGGGATTTCGGGAGCGAATAGCGCGCAGAATTTCCTGCACGATGGATGCCTTGCTTTTCGCGGAGATTCGGCGCGTAACCATAGCTTTCTTGTCGAGCGGCTGCTCAAAATTGTAGCCTTCCTAACGGCAAAACCAGAGTTACTGGGTCCAAAACCGAAACCTTGGCGCCCGAGTCCATGGGCGCGATTACAAAATCGCTATAGCATTTTCGGAATTACTGTAGACCGCCCGCCCTTCAAGTGGCTTTTTCCCCAAGAAAAAGCCACTTTGCACGCTTCTTGAAAAGTCTACGTCGATTCCGAAAATGCCGTAAGCCAAGGTACTAGGGGCTTAACGGGTCGGTGAGGCCATTTTCGCGGAAGCCCTTTTGGCGGAGGACGCAGGAGTCGCATTGGCCGCAGGGCGCGCCGGTGGGCGAGGGATCGTAGCAACTGCTGGTGAGCGCGTAGCTCACGCCGAGTTCAATTCCCCTGGCGATGATTTGCGCCTTGGTGAGGGCGATGAGCGGGGTGTGAATCTTGAGCGCCTGGCGGCCTTCGACGCCGGCTTTCGTCGCGAGGTTGGCCATCTTCTCAAAAGCGGCGATGTACTCAGGGCGGCAATCGGGATAGCCGGAGTAGTCGAGCGCATTGACGCCGAGAAAAATGTCGCTCGCGCCCAGCACCTCAGCCCAGGCCAGCGCGAAGGCAAGAAAGATGGTGTTGCGCGCGGGGACGTAGGTGATGGGGATGCCGTGGGCCATCTCATCGGCAGCGCGGCCCTTGGGGACGGCGATGTCGGCGGTGAGCGCGGAGCCGCCGAAGGCGCGCAGATCGATGGCCGTGGTGCGGTGTTCGGCAACGCCGATGGACGCGGCTACACGCTTGGCGGCCTCGAGCTCGAACGCGTGGCGCTGGCCGTAGGAGAACGAGAGCGCGTAGGGGGTGTAGCCCTCGGATTTTGCGATGGCCAGGACGGTGGCCGAGTCGAGGCCGCCACTAAGGAGTACGACTGCGCGTTTTGGCATGGTGGTCATTGCAGGAAACCGAGCTACTTAAGGCCCGCGCCGCCGCGGCCGATGTCCATCGACGGCGAGATGGGGTTGCGCTCATCGATGTAGGCCTCGATGCACTGGCCGAGCGTGCCTTTGGCTTCAAGGATGAACTCGACGGCGTCGCGCGCTGCGCCGTAGCCTCCGGCATTGGGCGTGACGTAGTGCGCTTCGGTTTTGACCCGCTCGCGCGCGTTGGCGACGGCGATGGCAAGGCCGACCTCGCGCATGGCCGGCAGGTCAATGACGTCGTCGCCCACGTAGCAGATCTCGTCGAGCGTGACGCCTTCTTTCTCGATGATCTCGCGGATGGCCTGCATCTTGAAGGCGCAGCCTTGGTAGATGAATTCGAGCTTGAGGTCGCGGGCGCGCGTGGCTACGGTTTCGCTGATGCGCTTGGTGATGATGCCGCACTTGAGGCCGCCGATGCGGGCGAGCGAGATGGCGGTGCCGTCGTGAGCGCTGTAGCCCTTGGCTTCGACCATGGTGGTGGATTGGACGCCGAAGCCGATGTTTTCCTTGCCTCGAATCTCCTCCAAAAGTTTGCCGCCCGCAGGGCCCGGGACGAGCCAGATGGTGCCGTCGGTCCATACGCCATCGACGTCGAAGAGAACGATCTTGATTTTGCGGGCGCGGTCTTGCGCGGAGAGGGCCATGATTCGATTTTAGCGGGTGCCTTTCGTGGGGTATGATCCGGTCAACCGCTTTTCACGAGGCAATCCGACGGTGATCCGCCTCGCGTGATTCTCTTGTGGCTGAGGGTGGCCTTGAGATGTTATAAATCCGAAACTGCGTTTTTAGGGCAGCCCCCAGCCTCCAGTTTACTGAGGTTTCTCCCAGCCCTGTGCCGCAGAAAAAAGAATTGGAAGATTGAGGAGGGGAACATGGGCATCATTTCATGGATCGTTGTCGGCCTGATTGCGGGTTGGCTTACGGGCAAGATCATGAAGGGATCGGGCTACGGTTTCTTCGTGGATATTCTGCTGGGCATCGCCGGAGGCCTGGTGGGCGGAGTTCTTGCGCGCCACGTTTTTGGCCTGGAGGCTTCAGGCGGCTTCATTTACAGCACTCTGATTGCGTTGGCTGGCGCGATTATTCTGGTGGCGATCATCAGACTGGTTAAACGGTGAGCAAGCCAGCGAGTCGGCAAGCCGGCGTGCGATCCCACCCTCTGCGCGATAAGGCCGCGAAAAGGCTGGGGCAGGGAAGCTATTGCGACGCTCCACCGGAGGAGGATTGACTCGCGGCGGGTGTGGCAGGCGGCGTGGCAGTTGGTGTAGGTGCCGGAGCGGCGGCAGGAGCCGCGGGTAGTTCACGCACGAGCACGGCGAAGCGTGGAAATGCGAAGCTGCCTGCGGCATCGTCGATTACATTCAACTGGCAGACGTACTGGCCCGGTTTGAGCTTGTCCAGCGGGACATCGAGTTCGAACGACACGGCGTCGCGGTCGTCGACGTTGATGGATTTGGCCTGCACAGTCGACGTCTCGAAGACCTTGGTTGAGCCCTGAATCAGCTCGAGGCTGCTGAGCAGGTTGATGCCGGGCTTGGTTCCTTTGGGCGCGTTTTCGGCGGCCTTCTCGCGCGCGGGCTCGTAAACCTCGTAGAGCAGGTACAAGTGCTGGTCCTGGCGGAAGACGTGGCTGATGTTGGGCACGTACTCCTGGCCGTTGCGGACGAGCGGATCCTGCTTCTTGCTTGGGCTCCGCTGCGAGGCAAGCAGGATGGAGCTCATCTTAAGCGGCACTTTCTTGAGATCGGGCAGCGTGACGTCGGCAATGAATGAACCCATGCGACCGGTCTGATTCTCGCGCACTACGAATTTGATCTGGTACTTGCCCGGCGGCAGGTCGAAGCTGGTGGTGTACTGAATGTTCTTCTGCCGCGCCTGCAGGGACGGGTCGAGGTTGAGCTTGACGGTGTCGCGCACGCGGCCCACGGGGCGTTTGGACTCGTCGATGACGGCGCCGATAATGTCGAGCGTAGCTTTGTCCTTGTCGCCGCCCTTGACAAAGGGAATTTGCGAGCCGGGCACGACGAGCGAAACCGGCATATAGAAGCGGTTGGCGTCGAGGCGGAAGAACATGGCGTCCATGTAGACGGCCATGTCGGTAGCGGGCAGATCGCTGGCGAGCTGATCCTGCAACTCCTGCTCGCGGTCTTCCTTGCCGGAGTGCTTGAAGTCGGCGGGCGCGTAGTAGCCGGGGCGGTATTCGAGCTTGATGCCGGGGCGGTCGATTTTGACGGTGAGCTTGCGGTACTTGCCATCGCGCGCGAGGTTGGTGGAGTGGAAGCCGATGGCGTAGAAGGCCGAAGTGTCGGCCTGGACCTTGGCAAACGCCGGCGCAAAGTCGTTGGAGTCAAAGAATGCTGTGCCGCCGGTGTCGGTGGAGAGCGTGGCCATGACTTCCTGCGTGGCGAAGTTCGCTTGCATGTTGTTCATCAGAGCGCCGCCGTTGAAGCCGCTCTGCCCGCGCAGGCTCCCGGTGGAGGCGTCGCCCAACGGGCCGATGGCCTGCAGTCCGCGCGTGTCAACGCTGTAGATGGCGAGGTCGGCGCGAACAGCTGAGTTGATGGCCGAGCGGAGAGAAGCTTCGTTCTCGATGCCGTCGCGCGAGATGCCGCCGGAGAAGTAGAGCATCGACTTCTTCTCGTTGATTCTTTCCAGGGACTTGGAGACGGCGCGCAGGGCGAAGAGCTCGCGGTCGGTGTTGAGGTCGTTGTACTCGCTCTCGTCGGGCGTGTAGCCGGTGGTGTTTTCCACCTGGTTTGAATTGGCGTTGGCGCCCTCGGCGAAGCCCTGGCCCTCGGTGCCGTTGTAGGCGCCGACTTCGTTGATGAGCGCGTTTTTGTCGGCGGTAAAGTCCTGATCCACGCTGAGCGTGTCGCCGAGAGAGACCAGAGCGATAAGGTCGGCGGATTGCATTTTTGTGCGCAGGAAGGTTTGCGCCGCATCCACGGCGCGCTCCAAATCCTCGGGCTGCATGGAGGTGAGGTCGAAGAACATCACGATCAATCTGTGATTGCGCAGCTCCTCGGGCTTGGCGACGACGACGGCTTTGTTGCCGCTGCCGGTGGGGCCGGCGGCGAGGCCGCTGACGGTGGCTTCGTTGAGCGGCGTGGCCATGTCGACGCTTTCGAAATCGAAGGTATCGATGGTTTGCTCTTTGCCGTTTTCGAAGATTTTGAAGTCGCTCTGCTTGAGGCCCTTGACGATTTCCCCGGTTTTGGCGTCGCGGGCGACGACGTTGGTAAGGACCAGGTCGGCGTTTGTCTTGAGCCTGAAGCCGCCCTGCGGCGTGGAGGAGATCTGGCCGGTAGTTTGCGCAGAGAGGGGCTGCACGCTCGGAGCGCCGAGCGCCAGCAGCGCTAGCATTGCTCCCACCCGTTGCACCGAACCCTTCATCCATTCCCTCCTGCGTGTGATTCGGCTATTAAAAATACGGCGCGAACTCGCCAACTTGCGAAGTCGCGAAGCGACGCCAACCTGCAAAATACCAAGCAACTTATTTAATCCACAGCGGGTCCGCACGACCTATGTCCGGCTAACCCCCCTTGCTCCGCTAACCTTGCTGACCCGCTGCCTTTCAAAATCTGAATCGCGCCATGAATTGAAACGACCGCATCTGGCCGACCGAAGTGACTTCGCCGAATTGCGGCGCGCCATAGGTTGTGTTCACGCCCGAGTACTGCACGGTATTAAAGACGTTGCTAATGATGGCGCGAATCTCCATGCTGCGGGTTTCGCCCAGTTGCATGGTTTTAGAGAGCGACATGTTGTTCGAGACTGTGCCCGGCCCCTCAATGGAGTTGCGCGGCGCGTTGCCGAAGTAATTGCAGAACCCGGCCGTTGCCGAAGGCGGCGCGTAGGCCGCGGTGTTGAACCACTGGCGCAGGCTGCCGCCTCCGGCGGTCAGTGGTTGTCCCGTCAGGCTCGGCCGTACGCCGCTTGTATTGCCGCACTCGACGCTCTCTGACGTCGGCTCAAAACCCGGCGAAATCCAGCTTCCGGTGGCAAACTTGAAGGTGCCGGAGATGGAGAAGCCCTCGAGAATGTGAGAGGCCACGCCCGATGTGACCCAGTATTTATCGGGTCCAAAGGGCAGCTCAAAGAGATAAGTGCCGCTCACTTGGTGGCGATAGTCCAGGGCCGAGTGGCCCTCCTGCGCGGCAAGGTCCTGCCAGTTCTGCACAACGGAGCCCGAGCTTCCGTTCACGGAACTGGCGTCGTCGATGGCGTGGCCATACTGATAATTGGCGCCCAGAGCCACGCCGTGCTGTAGCCGCTTGTTCAAGCGCACCGTGGCTTGATTGTTCTTGTAGTAGGCCTCGGCCTCATCGTAGGTGAAGATAACTGGCTGGCTGATGGCCGGGTTTGGGATCGAGGGATCGGTACCGGGGCTGCAAAGGACGTTGGAACTGTTGCAGGGAACGGCGCGCGGCGCAAGTTGGACGTCGAGGTGATTGGAGCGCGCCCCGTTGTAGCCGAGATTCAACACCAACTGCAGCGGCAGCGTCTTCTGGATGTCGAGATTCCACGTCATCACATAGGGGAGGCCGTAGTGGGGATTCAAGGCGTAGTTTCCGACGGTTTGTCCGATCGATGTGAATCCTTTGGCGAGCGTGAAGCAAGGGTTGACGGCGGATTGCACGCAGGCCGTGGATGGCGTGTTACCGGACGCTTCCTGGTTGGTCTGCTCGTTATTGAACGCCTGTCCGTGGACGATCATCGGCTGGTGGGCCATGGTGGTGGCGAAGGTGGCGTACTCGCCGACGGTGTAGTTCATGCCGAAGCCGGCACGGACCACGGTACTCTTCAACTTTGGCACACGCCAGGCGAGCCCCAGACGCGGCGCAAAAGCCTTGTGCCAGGGATACACGAGGCCGTCGGGCAGGCGGCCGTTATATGTTCCCGCTCCTCCGGCTACGACTTCGTCGAGCGTCTCGAAGGCCGAGGGGTCGATGGCGTCGGGAACCGGATTCGTATCCACCATGGCCAGGCGGCCGTATTTCTCAGTGTAAGGAGCGAAGAACTCCCAGCGGACACCGTAGTTGAGCGTGAGCGAAGGCAGCACGCGCCAGTCGTCCATGGCGTAGGCATCGTAGACGTTGTCGCGCAGGTAGCTCTTGGCCTCGGAGGAGTTGAGGGTAGTGGACTGCGGCAGGCCGAGGAGAAAATCGGCGATGGACGAGCCGGTGGTTGGGTCCTGTGCGGCGTCTTCAGTGAACAGGCCGGTAAAGGCAAAGTTGCCGGTGGCGTTGGAGCCGGCGAGAAAGTCGCGATGCACGCGGCGGTAATCTGCGCCGTAGCGCATGTTGTGCTTGCCGTGAATCCAGCTCAGGACCTCGGAGAACGAGATGGTTTGCGAGATGGAGAAGCTGGGCTGGGTGTCACTCAGTCCCTGAATGCCGTTGCTGAGCGAGATGTTGGGCACGCCGTAGTTGAGAGGAACGTTGTTGGGCACGCTGATGTCAGCAGCTTCGGCGGGATTGACGGACGTGTCCGTGAAGAAGTTGATGGTGTGCGCGTTACTGCGGTTCCAGTTGGAATTGAAGATGTTGGTGAAGCGATGGTAGCCGACGGTGTAGCCGGCCTGGAGCGAGTAGGAGTTGGATGCCTTTTTGCCGCCCAACTGCGGGATGAGATTTACCAGGTCGGAGGCCGAGTGCCCCTCGTTGTAATTGAGGTTGATGCTCTGGCGGAGACCCTGATTCTGCGATCCGCCGCCGCGACGGCCACCGCCGAAGCCTCCGCGACCGCCGGGCTGCGTGGCGTTGGGACCCAGGCTGCGGTTGTAGCGGATACCGGCGTTGGTTGAGTTCGATTGCGCGGTGGTGAGCAGATGGTAGTTGTAGCCGTTGATGGTGGTGCCACCGGGAAGGTGGCTGAGGGAAGTACTGCAACAGCGCGGTTGCTTGCGGGGAGATCGATTGCGTAGGGGACGTAAGGGGTGTCTGGCGGAATCACATTGCCGCGTAAATTGCACGCCTGTGACGGGATTGTAGATCGGCGGCAAACCGCTGGCGGAAAAATCGCCGCCGCGCTCCGACACGGTCGGAACTGTGGCGTAGAAGTCGTCGGGGGTGGACGAGCGCGAGCCGGAGAGCGTGAGGAAAACCGTGTCTTTGCCGCTAGGCTTGGTGAGGTGCGGGATATACGGTGCGCTCATGAAAGCTGATGGTGAATTTATTGGTTCCGTTGGCCGGCTGGTTCTGCTGCTGTCCCAACAAAGCGAACGGCTGCGCATTGAAGATGGAGTTGGTTCCGTTCCAGGCGATGGCGCCGTGAGGCTGGCCGGGATTGAAGCTGCGGAAGTTGCCGCGCCCTCCTCCTCCGCCACCGCCGCCTCGTCCGCCAAATCCTCCGCCACCACCACCGAAACCACCGCCCCCACCAAAGCCTCCGCCGCCGAAGGCTCCGCCAAATCCTCCTCCGCCGCCATATCCGCCGAACAGGCCGCCCTGGCCCTCCTGCCCGCCGGGACCGCCCTGCCCGGTCAATCCGCCCTGGGCCTGAATGGACATGGCGGCATCGCGCAACCGGTCCAGATCGATGCCCGCCAGCGCGCTCACCTGGCCCGCCTGGCCGGTGATGGCCACCGACTCGTCGCCGAAGTCGGAGTTGTTGGCGATCGAGGGCAAAGCGGCGCCGCTTGCGCCCTCTGTGCCGGCTCCGGTGTCAGTATCGGCGGTGAGGGCGTTCAAAAGGCTCAGGTTCTCGGGCGCGTTGCCGGCCAGTTGGCGGACGGCATCTGGCCGTATTGCCCTGCCGCGCGGTCTGGCGGCCTCCTGCTGCTCCTGTTCGGCCGCGCGCGAGGCCAGGATGAGTTCGAAGTTGACCATCTGGTCGTGGCTCGTGGCGTTGAGCACGGTTTCCTGCGACCCCTGCGCAAAGGCCGCAAACTGGGTGCGGACGACATAGCGGCCATTCTGCGGAATATTGAGGGTCCACGCGCCGGTGATGTCGGTGGTGGTGGAGTAGCGTTTGCCGGTGAGGGTGTTTTGCGCGGTGACGGTGACGCCGGGCAGAGGGAATGTTGCCGCTCTTGACTACGCCATGGAGCTTGCCGCCGGCTGCGGTTGATCGGATGGAGGAGCGGCGGGCGCGGGCTGGCCTGGAGCAGAATGAACTCGCTGAGTGGCTGCGGGCGGAGGTGCAGGGGCCTGCGGAGCGGCGGCTGGGGCGGTGGGAGCCGGGGCGGGTGCGACCGCCGGGGCGGGGCCTGCGCCCAAACCGCCAGACAACCCGCAAAAATGACTCCCGCCGCACCTGCACGCCTGATTGCTGCCTGCCGCATTCGTGCTACCCGGCCTCTCATGCCTGTATTGAGTCTGACGAACTACGCGTCTTGAAGGTTTACGGAGGCTGGCTCCACAGGTCCGGTCGCGGCGAGGAGCGAATTTTGGAACACGCTGAAATTTTGCGCTTGCAATCCGGGCCGCCGCATGTTAACTCTTAAGCTAATAGTTTTCTGATTGCTACCACACCTGTAAACCCTGGTACGCATCGGACAGGATGGGAATGGGCATGAAGATCGGCACGACGATTCGCGCATACCGCCTGCAGAAGGGATTGTCGCAAGGGGACATCGAAAAGAAAACAGGCCTGCTGCGCTGCTATCTGTCGCGGGTGGAGAACGGCCACACCGTGCCCTCGCTGGACACGCTGGCCAAGATCGCCCACGCCCTGGACCTGCCGATCGCGCAGTTCTTTGCCAGCGACACGCTGGCGCGCCAGATGAATGCGCAGAATCTTACCGACGACGAGCTGCGCTTCCTGACGCAGATCCGGCGCTACTCCTCAAACCTGAACGACAGCGACCGCAAGCTGCTGCTGGCCATGGTGAAGAAGTTCGCGGCGACGGCGACGCGGTAAAGGCAGGGAACAAAGGAACGAGCTTTCAGCCTTTAACATCCTTGTGTGGTGAGTTCAAAGTGCGACTCGCTGCCCGGTGTCAGCTTTGCGGCGGCGGGATGTGGGCCACGTAGAACCCGAACAAGACCAGCAGAAGCACCATAAACGCCACAGTCAGGCGCAGCCTCATCTTGAAATTCGCCGCGCGGCGAGCCGATCCGCGGCACCATCGGGAGCGGCAAAGAGCAGCCCACAGAGGAAACCGCCGATGTGCGCGGAGTTATCGATTTCAATACCGGTGATCCCGCTGCCAAAGTTGACTGACAGGCCGATGACGAGATTGATGGCGGCAAAATAAATGACGGATTTCCGCAGCCTTCGCACTTCGTGGGGCGGAACGGGCAGCCGATGCGATTTGAGCAGGATGATCAGGGCCCCGGCGATGCCGAAGACGGCTCCTGACGCTCCCGCGCCAGCCTGAAAGAAAGGCGCGCCAGAAGCGTCGTGCAGTGGGCCGCACCCAGTTCCAGAAGGTGGAGAGCAGATTGCCGGCGGCGCCGGTGAGGATGTAAACCGCGAACAAGCCGAATGAGCCCATCAGCGGCTCGGCCAGCAATCCCAGGTTCCACAGGCACCACATGTTGGTGGCCAGGTGGATGATGCCGACGTGGACGAACATGGCGGTGACGATGCGCCACCACTCGCCATAGATCAGAACATTGTTGGGCCGGTCGGCGCCCCAGAACATCAGTTGGTCGAGGGTGGGCATCCAGATGCTGGATCCGCGTAAGACCATGAGAAGAAAGACGCCGCAGTTGATGCCGGTAAGGATATAGGTGGCCGGCGCGGAGGCCCACATCGAGCGCGACCTGCGCACCGGGGGAGGCGCATATTGGTTCTCCGGAGGGAGGATTTCCGGCTGGGGGGTCGAGGGATAACTACCCATATCATCACTCTAATGCATGATCGGCCGGGGCGAAGGCGGAAATTGGGTAGTGTCCTAATCTGAACGATGCCTTGCGAAGGGTGAAAGGTGGGAGTGAGTTAGTTGCCCTTTCAATGCGTCAAAGGCTATACGCCAGTGGATGCTTGGGCTCGTAAAGCATGATGTCATCCGCGCCAGGTACGGCCATCATGACCACCAGTCCGTACCCGTGATCCTGAACTTCGCCGCGGAACTCCGCTCCTTTGCCCTTCAGTTCAGCGACCGTTTGTGAGATGTCGTCGCACATCAGGGAGATCAGATGGTGCCGCGGCGATTCGTACGTCTTGCCATCGTAGACGCTGTGGGTCGGGTGCACGCCCATCTCACTTCGCCCGGTCTTGAAGATAAGCCAACCCGCTCCTCCGCCCAGCGCATCCTCGATGTAGGGCCAGCCGAGTACGTCGCGAAGGAATGCGCGCGTTGCGGGGGCATCGTCGGAATAAATCAGAGTGTGGATACTGGTGATCATCAGACTGAACTACTGAAATCACACAAAAATGTACCATTTCGGTCTATTGCCAATCAAGAAGCCATTCATCACAATGGCGATCGAAATTAGGACACTACCGGGAATTGCGGCGGGGCGTTTGGACTTGGGCGAACTGTGCAGAATCGGGGCCCGGGAGTTCGATGTACTCTAATGTTTGATTCTCGATCAAATGATCTACTTCGCTCCGCTCAAGATGAAAATTGGATGGAGCACGGAAGTCCATTGAGGAGGGAGATTGTGAGTTTGGAAGGGAATGCAAGCGGTACGGACGCGAAACCGATCCGGCGCGCGCTGCTGAGTGTGACCGACAAAACCGGCCTGGTTGAGTTTGCGCGGGCGCTGGCTGGCTTCGGGGTTGAACTGGTTTCGACGGGCGGCACGGCAAAGACACTGCGCGAGGGTGGGCTTTCGGTCAAGGACATCAGCGAGTTGACGGGTTTTCCGGAGATGCTGGACGGGCGCGTAAAGACGCTGCACCCGCGCGTGCACGGTGGGCTGCTTTACATTCGCGGGAACGCGGAGCACGAGGCGGCTGTTGCTGCTCATGGCATCCAACCGATCGACATGGTGGTGGTGAATTTGTACGCGTTTGAGAAGACCGCCGCTCAGGCGGGCGTGGCGTTCGGGCATCTGATTGAGAACATTGACATCGGCGGGCCGTCAATGGTGCGGTCCGCGGCCAAGAACTTTGAAGATGTGGCGATTGTGACGCGCGTGTCGGACTACCCCGCTCTGATCCAAGAGATGAAAAGCGCCCACGGCGCGGCGCTGACGCGCGCGACGCGCTGGAGGCTGGCAAAGCAGGCCTTTGCGCTGATGGCGGCTTACGATGCGGCGATTGCGAACACGCTGGAGCGGATTGCAGAGGCGCCCGCGCCCCGAGATGCGGCCGTACCAGACACTTCGGCGCTGCCCGTCACGCTGCGCATCAATCTGCCCCTGGCGCAGACATTGCGGTACGGCGAAAACCCGCACCAGCGAGCGGCGCTTTACGCCGACGGCAGCGGACTGGGGATTGCGGGAGCAGCGCAGTTGCAAGGCAAGGAATTGAGCTACAACAACCTCGTCGATCTGGACGCGTGCTGGGAGCTGGCGCAGGAGTTTCCACCGGCGAATCCGAGCCCGCCGTCGTGGTCATCGTGAAGCACACCAACCCGTGCGGCGCGGCCACGGGGACGACGATTCTGGAGGCTTACCGGAAGGCGCTCGCGTGCGATCCGGTTTCGGCATTCGGCGGAGTGATCGGAATCAATCGCGTGGTGGATGGAGCTGCGGCCGAGGAGATTGCCAAGCTGTTTGTTGAAGCCATTGCGGCGCCGGGATTTTCTCGAGACGCGCGGGAGCATTTTGCCGCGAAGAAGAATCTGCGGCTGGTGGAAGTGAAAGCGGCGCCTGCGAGGCCGGTGGTGAAAAACGTGTCGGGCGGGCTGCTGCTGCAGGATGCCGATACCGGGCGCGTGACGGAATCGGAGCTGAAGGTGGTCACGTGGCGTCCGCCAACGGCCGAGGAGCTGCGCAGCCTGCTGTTTGCCTGGCGCGTGTCGAAGCATGTGAAGTCGAACGCAATTGTTTACGCTCGCGATGGGCAGACGCTGGGCGTGGGCGCGGGGCAGATGAGCCGCGTGGACGCGGCCAAATTTGGCGCCATGAAGGCGGCTGTTGCCGCTGAAGGGTTGCGTGGCCGCTTCTGACGCCTTCTTTCCCTTCCCCGACGGCCTGGAGGCGGTGGTTCAGGCCGGCGCGAAGGCGGTGATCCAGCCCGGCGGGTCGGTGCGCGACGAGGAAGTGATCGCGGTCGCCGACAAGCTGGGCATAGCGATGGTTTTCACGGGGATACGGCACTTCAGGCATTGAGTTGCCCGCTGCGAAAAGGCGAGGGATTCGTGCGCTCCCACCCTTTCGCTAGGTAAGGGGCGAAAGGATATGGCACGGGGCCCTTGGTAAAGCAACTCGGAACCGCCCGAAAATGCGAAATTCCTGTATCCCGCCACGCTTTTGCGACCAATGGCAGGTAAAATCGTCTGTAACAGTAGGCAGAGTTTCTTGGAACGGCTGCCTGCGCCGCCTTTCGGTTCTGCAGAGTGTTTTTCCGCTTTGCCTGCCTGAAAGCGCGCGGAATCCCCTGCATGATGACAAAAAAGACTACCTTGCCGACCACTGGGTGTAAGTTTGCCGCCGCCCTCCTGCTTTTGCTGCCAGTTGCGCTCTCGTGCGCCCAAAACGCTCCTGCGAACACCACGCCGGCCAGCCCGGCTACGGACCAACAGGCCCAGCCGAGCGCCGCACCCGGTCAAAATACACCGGCGCAGAGTGCCCCGGCGCAAACCAGTCCGGCACCGGCCGCGCCGGCGCAAACGCCAAAGACCAATGCCGCGCCAAGCCAAACGAATACCAGCGAGGCCGAGCCTAACCGCGCGCAAGCTTACTATCACATGGCGCTGGCCAGCGTGTATGAGGACGACGCGGTCTCCGACGGCCGCTCGGACGAGATCAATAAAGCCATCGAGGAGTACAAGATGGCGCTGAACGCCGATCCCAATTCAGCAGAGCTGAGCAACGGGCTTGCCGACCTCTATTTTCGCGCCGGCCGCATGCACGACGCCGAGGTGGCGGCGCGGACGCTGCTGAAGGACTCGCCTGAAAACATTGACGCGCACAAACTGCTGGGACGCATCTATCTGCGCCAGCTTGGGGAGGGAGACAACGGCGTTTCGTCGGCTTCGCCCCCGGGCAATGTTCTTGATCAGGCGATCGCGGAGTTCGAGAAGATCGTGGCTCTCGAGCCTAAGAGCGTGGAAGACCACATGGTGCTGGGACAGCTTTATACGGTGAAGCACCAGCCGGAGAAGGCGGAGGCGGAATTCAAGACCGCCCAGGCGATTGAGCCTGAGTCAGAGGAAGTGGTGCTAAACCTGTCGCGGCTTTTCGCCGAGAGCGGAGACATTCAACATGCCGTGAAGGTGATCGCGGACGTTCCCGTGGACGGGCGCACGCCCAAGATGGAGTTCACGCTGGGCGCGCTCTATGAGCAATTGAAGCAGCCCAAGGACGCTATCGCAGCCTATCAGCGCGCGGAGGATATGGAGCCCGGCGACCCACAGACCATGGACGCGCTGGCGCAGGCGCTGATGAATAACGACCAACTCGACGAGGCGCTGAAGGAATACAAGGATCTGGCCGACGCCGACCCTGAGAACACGGAGGCGCTGGTACATATCGGCGAGATTCAACGGCGCCAGGGAAAGTATGAAGATGCGCTGGCCACCATCCGCAAAGCGCGGAAAATCGACCCCAACTCGCTCGAATCGGGATTTAACGAGGGGCTGCTGCTTGACGTGCTCGGGCGCTTTGACGACGCCGTGCAGACTTATCAGCAGATGGTCGTTCTGACCTCGCACGCCAACGGGGCTTACACGGATGAGGAAAAGAACAATCGCAGCATCTTTCTGGAGCGGCTGGGAACGGTGTACCTGGAAGAGAATAAGACCGATCTGGCAGTGGCTACTTACCAAAAGATGATCGACATGGGCGGCAGCTCGGTTACGCGCGGCTACCAGGGACAGGTGGACGCTTATCGCGACGCCCACCAGTTCGATAAGGCCATCCAGGTCTCGCGCAACGCTGTGGTCGCCGATCCCAAGGACCGCGACCTGAAGTTGATGCTTGCGGGAGAACTGGCCGACCAGGGCAAGCCCGATGAGGGCCTGGCCATGGCCAGGAGCCTGCTGGACGGCGCCACTCAGGACGAGCAGCGCGGCGTGTGGTTTGCCATTGGGCAGATGGACGTCCGCCTGCACCGGTGGAAGGATGCGGAGGACGCGTTCAACACGGCCGACCCATTGACGACCAAGAAGGAAGACCGGACTTATCTGCTCTTTTTGAGGGGCGAGCTGGCCGAGCGGCAGAAGCATCTGGAACCAGCCGAGCAGTATTTCCGCCAGGCATTGGATCAGGATCCCGCGAACGCCATGACCCTGAACTATTTGGGGTATATGTGGGCGGACAAGGGCATCAAGCTGCCCGAGGCCCTGAAGATGATCAAGAAGGCCGTGGACCTGGAGCCGATGAACGGCGCTTATCTGGATTCTCTGGGCTGGGTGTACTTCAAGATGGGCGAGTACGAGTTGGCCGAGGACAACCTGCGGCAAGCCGTCAATCGCGACCAGACCGATCCGACGGTGCACATGCACTTGGGCGATCTGTACGAAAAGACTGGGCGCATCCGGCTGGCTGCGGCGCAGTGGGAGATGTCGCTGGACGAGTTCGCCAAGTCGTCGCCCGCCGACATTGAGCCGGGAGACGTGGCCAAGGTGCAGAAGAAGCTGGAAAGCGCGCGAGAGAGGCTGGCCAAGGAGGAAAACTCCCTGGGCCCGGTGAAGCCGGAGTAGCTGCGGGACAGAGCTCTCTCTGCCCAAGCATCATTCGATAGAACAGAATTGGAACGGCGGCTTTGTTGCACAATGAAGCCGCCGTTTTTTGCTTGTTCTGGAACGGCGCCTGCTTGCCGCTGTCTGCGGTATAACCATACGTAAGCGGGAAACCACGAAAGAAAGATGAACTTAGGATTGAGATCGCCTGCCGTATTGCCCGCGGGAATCGCCGTGAACGGGAGCGCGGACAGCGAACTGACACGGCGCGCCTACGCCGAGCCGCTGCACGCTTATCGCACTCCGTTTGCGCGCGACGCCGCCCGCATCCTGCACGCGCGCGCCTTTCGCCGCCTGGCCGGCAAGACGCAGGTCTTTACCCGCCTGCCCGCCGAGGGGCTGTCGGACCACTTTCGCAGCCGCCTGACCCACACTCTTGAAGTGACGCAGATTTCGCGCACCGTGGCAGCGGCTCTGGGGCTGAATGCGGAGCTGGCCGAAGCGCTGGCGCTGGCGCACGACATCGGGCATCCGCCCTTTGGGCACGCCGGAGAAAAGGCGCTCGACCGCGCGTTGCGGGCTCACGGTTTGAGCTTCGACCACAATTTGCACGCGCTGCGCATCGTGACATGGTTTGAGGAACGGTACCCGGCGTTCCGCGGATTGAATCTGACGCTCGCAGTGCGCGAGGGCATCGTGAAGCACTCTCGCGACTACGCCGCTGCGGATCACCCCGAACTGGCCGAGTATTTTCTTGACGCGTTTCCGCCGCTTGAGGCGCAGTTGATCGACCTGGCCGACGAGATCGCCTATCTGACCGCCGATCTCGACGACGGGCTGGACTCCGGCATTCTGGCGGTCGAGCAGGTGCGCGAGGCCGCGCCGTTCTTCCGCAGCTTCCACGATGCCGCGCTCTCGAGCTATCCCGCTGCGGCACCGAAGCTGGTGGTTTACGAGGCTCTGCGGCAGGTTCTGAACGCGTTTGTCACCGATCTGATCGAGGAGGTGCGCGCGCGTGTGACCGCGCTCGGCGCGACGACTCTGGCCGAGATCCGGCGCGCGCCCGCAGAGGCTTGCCGCGCTGAGCCCGCAGATGGAAGCGGAGCGCATGGCCGTGAAGAAGTTCCTCTACGCGAACCTCTACAACTCGCCGGAGCAGGAGCAGGTACACGCGCACGCGGAGGAAGTGGTGATGCAGCTTTTTGCCGCGCTGATGGCCGAGCCGGGCATGATGCCGGAAGACCACCAGGCGCAGATTCCGACGGAGGGCCTTGCAAGAACCGTGGCCGATTATATTGCCGGCATGACGGACAGCTACATTGTGCAGCTGTGGGAGCGGCGCCGGGGGCAGTGAATCCCTGGCTCAGGCCTTGGCTTTTTTGGCGAAACAGTTATAGAGCCATGCGAAAACCGCACCGCCGATGAGGCCGTCCGCGAGCGCATAGAGCGTTACGATCAGGACCTCGCCGATGCTGCGAGTGCATGGTAGCCGGGATAAATGGATGCGAGAAATGCGAGGAAATGCCCACCGTATCCGACCCAGATCAAGTTGGCTACGCCCATGAGCAGAACGCACCCGCCCCAAAGAACCGCTCCAGCAAAGGCCAGCGCTTTGACGTCGAATTTCATGGCTTCTTCCCTCCGGCACGGATTATAAGTCCGGCGGGATGAAGCTGGCTGGCGAATCGCGAGGCGATTTGCCTACGTCGAAAGCGAAATTCATGCGGAGTGCGCTACTGGACCGTTCCCTGGGGCCGGATGCGGCGGAGGTCGAGGGCGCAGGCTACGGCATTCTGCGCATGCAGGCGGAGGTTATCGGATGCGGCCCAGAGCCACAGCCGCGAGGCTGCGGTGGGGTTGCGGGCCAGCGGCTCGGGTCGCAGCGCACCAGGACGTCGTCTCTGTCCCGTGGCGGCCAGGTTCGAGGGCGAATCGGTGTCTTCGAGAACCAGGTCGACGTGTTCGCCGCTCAGCGCCTCTTCGAGCGAGGCAATCTCCACCGGCCGCTCCAGTTCCACGGCGATGGAAAAGGTGTGGCCGTGGAAGACCGGCGCGTGAATGACCTGCAGGGCCAGCGCCGGGCCGCGGCGCCCGGTGAGCGCCTCGTAGTGGCGGCGAATGCGCGCCTCGACTGCGGGCAGGCTGACGGCAGCGCTTTCTCCCAGGCCGCCTAGCAGGTTATAGGCCGCCTGCGCGTCGTAGATGGCGCGCGGCAGGGACGTAAAGCTGAGCAGGCTCACGGTCTGCTGGTGCAGCTCGTCCATGGCGGCGCGGCCAAACTCGCTGGCCGGCTCGATGACCGTGGCGGCGGCAAAGCGCACTGGCGCGGCCTGCTGCAGCCGCCCGAGCAGCAGCGCCAGCGCAATGACTGCAGGATGCGCAGGCACGACAGCGGGAGTGAACAGGTCCACAGCCGATTCCTCAATTCCCAGCCAGGGAGCGCGCACCAGCACGCCGGTCTCCTGGTCGAGCGCGCCGGAGAGATCGAGGACCGTGGAACCGGCGCGGAGCGCCTGCCGCCAGTGCTTGCGGGTCAGGTTTTCCGTGCCGCAGAAGAAGGTGAAGTCGGCGCGGTCGAAGGCATCGGCGCTGATGGCCTGGATGAAGGTGACCTCATCGCCGACCTGGTCCACCTGGCCCTGCGCATCTTCCTCGTCGAGCAGGGCAAAGTTGGCCGAGGCAAGCGGCGACTCGGAGAGGACGTCCTTCAACTCTTTGCCAACCAGGCTTGAAGCTCCGGCGATTGCGATCTTGTACACAGGCATCCTTATGAGAACAGCGGGTCAGCATTCGCGGCGCGTGACTAATCGGAAAATCTTGGTCCCATCGATTCCGGTTCCACGGGGACAGCCGGCGCGGGTGCATCGGCGGGCCTTTTGCGGCGTCGGCGCCGCGACCACCCGTAGGCCGCGCGCGCCCAAATGCCCGAGAACATATAAACCAGCGCGGCCAGAAACAGCGCCGTGTTGGAGTAGCGGATCATGACATAAGCGACCACTGCCAGCGGCACCAGCAACTGGAAGGGATGGCGGCGGGAAAGGTTGATCTCCTTGGCCGACCAGAAGCGCCAGGTGCTGACCATGAGGAACGCGGACAACCCCACTAGAACCAGCCAGAGAATGGCAACCCACCAGGCCTCGACAGGATAGGCGAAATTGAAGTGGACGGTGGCAGCCAGCAGTCCAGCGGCAGCCGGAATCGGCATGCCGACAAAATATTTGCGGTCGGGCCGGCCGGGATTGCGCGGCTGCGCATCGTGGCTGATGTTGAAGCGCGCCAGCCGCGACGCGCCGCTGAGGAGAAACAGAAAGCTGATGAAGCCGCCGGCCTGCACCAGATGCTGCCGCAGTTGGGGATTGATGGAATCGGGAAGGAAATGGAAGCCCCACACGTAGGCCAGCAGGCAGGGGGCCACGCCGAAGCTAATTAGGTCGGCCAACGAGTCGAATTCCTTGCCAAAGTCGCTGGCGGTGTTGGTCATGCGCGCAATGCGCCCGTCGAGCGAGTCGAAGGGAATGGCAATGAGAATGGCGATGGCCGCCCAATCGAGGCGCAATGGCGCGTCGTGCGTGATGGCGTCGATGGTTTGCGTAATGGAGAAGAAGCCCAACGCCAGGCTGATGGCGGTAAACAGCGAAGGCAACAGGTACATGCCGCGGCGTAACTGCGCCCGTGTTCTGGCTTTGGCCTGGGCGGCATCGAAGTGGTGTTGGTTCACGCTTGCTCTCCTTGCTGGACGGCCGGGGTCCCCGCCGGCTGGTCTTCGCCGGTGGGGTGCATAGCGGCCAGGACGCTGGCGCCGCCCTTCACCCGCTCCCCCACTTTGACGCGCAGCACGGCATCTGCGGGAAGCACGACATCGACCCTGGAACCGAATTTGATGAGCCCCACGCGCTGGCCGCGCTCTACCCTCTGGCCACCCACACAACGGCAGACGATGCGCCGTGCCAGCAGGCCGGCGATCTGTTTGAAGGTTACTTCGAGTCCCGCGTCGACGCCCTGGCCGCGCACCGTGACCACGTTTTGCTCGTTGCGGTCGGCAGAGGCCGGATTCATGGCGTTGAGAAACTTGCCTTTCTCGTAGCGCACATGGCTCACGATGCCGCCGATGGGTGCGCGGTTGACGTGAACATCAAAAACACTGAGGAAGATGCTGACGCGCTGGCGGACGCCTTCAGGGGTGGTAATCGAGGCAGTTTCGGTGACCAGTCCGTCGCCAGGTGAAACCACCAATCCCTCGCCGGCGGGAATGGCGCGTTCAGGATCGCGAAAGAACCAGAGGAAGAAAGCGGCCAGCAGGATCGGAACTAGACTCAGCCAGAGACTGCCGGTGAACTTCCAACAGGCAGCCGCCACTACCAGAAAGACAAGCGCGTAGATGTAACCGTCGCGAACCATCGTTCCCAACGATTATACGGCGATTGAGGGGATAAACTCTGAGCGCAGGCGGTCCGGCAGGGACCCAATGCACACCATAGCGCCGCGAAGGCGTTCCGCTGGGCACGTCGACGGGGAAGGGGAAAGCCCTTTGCTTTAAACTCTACGCTACGGCGAGTTGCCGGCGCTCAAGCGCGAAGATCAGGTCTTTGGCGTGCAGCTTGAGCTTCTTCAGGCGCACCTCTTCGAGCTGTTCGTCTTCGCTGAGGTAGGGTTTTTCAAGCAATTCTTCCAAACGCTGAGCGTAGCGGCGATGTTCTGCATGCAGGCGATCGATCTCTTCGCTCAGCGTGGAACCCTTTACTTCATCCATCAAGCACCCCCCGGCGGGCGGTTCCATTTAGGATCTGTGGAACCGTCGTTTTATTTTATTAGAACATTTACATATATCGCCCTCACGGGGCAATCGGCAAGCAGGAAAATCACTGAAAGTAATGCGAGCTGTGAATTTCGAGCTGGTGGGTGGGCTTCTGGGGGCTTGGACGAGCCTCGGGGGCGGTGCGACGCACGCCGGTCCGGCTCAGCCCAGTGTGAGGCTCATCAGGACAGCATCTTCAACAGGATCAGCGTAGTAGCGCGGGCGGAGGGCGGTTTCGACGAAGCCGACAGAGCGGTAAAACGCAAGCGCCGCCCGGTTGGAGGCGCGGACCTCAAGCAGAATTTCATGCGCGCCCCCCTCTCGCAGCTCGCCGGCCAGTGCGTGAATTAGTCGGCGGCCCAGGCCGCCCCGCTGGCTCCCGGCCGCCACGGCGATAGTTTCCAGCTCAGCCTTAGGGGGCAAAAGGCTGGCGACGGTAAAGCCGAAGACGGCGCTGAGCTTCGGATCGGCTGCTGCGATGACGATTACCAGGGCGATACGGCGAGGGCGGGCATCGGGGTTCAGGGCGTTCAGATAGGCCGATTGCGGCCAATGGGGCGCATCCGGAAGAATGGCGGCAATCGAGATGACCTGTTCCAGGTCAGCTGCACTCATGGGCCGGACCTCCGCCTCCGAATAACCATCCGCACCTCGGCTAGTCATTCGCCTTTTGGCTCCGCCGTGGGCTTTTCGCCGAAGATCTCCGCATCGGAGCGGCGCAGGTAGTGGCCGTCGAGCAAGGCGAGGTCAACAAATTCTCCGGCATCAACTCGCGGCACTGCGAGCATGAGCGCATCGGCGGCATTGGGCGCGGGAACCTTGACCAACTCCGTGGCCGGCCAGGCCGCCGCGAGCAGAGCCGCAGCGCCCTCGTCGCAATAGGCGACGCGCGGCGGCGCCGGGATAGTGGCCAGCTCGGCCGCACCTGCCAGCACTTCCCGTTCCGCGCCGGACGGCTCGGCCAGCCGTAAAAAGACTTCGTGCCGGTGGGCGTCGAAAGCGGCGCAAGGAACTCCGCTGGCGCTGGCGAGCACTTCAAGGCGGGAGACGGCGACAACCGGCGTCCGATTCCCTTCGGCCAGGCCTTTCACCGCGCTGAGCCCCACCCGCACTCCGGTAAAGCTGCCCGGCCCGATGACGGCGACGATTGTGCTGATCTGACCCAATTGCGTCCCAGCCTGGCGAAGCAGTTCTGCCACGGCTGCCACAAGCGTGGCAGAGTACGTGCGCCCAGCAAGATCGGTCTGGCCGAGGATTTCGACCAGGCCACTCCCGAGCCGTCCCAAAGTGACGGACCCGGATGGGCCGCAAGTATCAATCGCGAGAATCGGACGCGATTCCGGCAAACTGCCTCCTTACACGGCCTTCAACGCCTGATCCAGATCGGCGATCAGGTCTTCCTTGTCCTCGATGCCGATGGAGAGCCGGATGCGGCCCTCGTTGATGCCCATCGCCCGGCGCGTTTCCTCGCTGACCGAGCCGTGGGTTGTGGTGGCCGAGTGGGAGGCCAGCGACTCCACGCCGCCCAGCGATTCCGCGTTGATGAAGAGCTTGATCGACGTCAGGAACCGCGCCGCTTCCTCGCGCGATTTGAGCTCGAAGCTCATCATGGAGCCGAAGCCCTTCTGCTGCTTGACCGCGAGATCGTATTGCGGGTGCGTTTTGAGGCCCGGGTAAGCGAGCATGCTGACCTTCGGGTGCGTGGAGAGAAACTCGGCGACGGCACGGCCGTTTTCTTCGTGCTGCTTGATGCGCAGAGGCAGCGTTCTGATGCCGCGCAGCACCAGGAAGCACTCGAAAGGCGACATGACGCCGCCGGCGGCCTTTTGGATAAGGAGAAAGCGGTCCTTATGTTCGGGCTTCGACCCGATGAGCGCGCCGCCGAGGCCGTCCGAGTGGCCGTTCAGATACTTCGTCGTCGAGTGCATCACGATATCGGCGCCCAGTTCGAGGGGACGCTGCAACACCGGCGACAAAAACGTATTGTCGACGCTGACTTCGACGCCGTGCGCATGGGCGATGCGGCTCACGGCGGCAATGTCGGTGAGCACCATGAGCGGATTGCTCGGGGTCTCGATGTGCACGAGTTTGGTGTTTGGCTTCATGGCCGCTTCGACGGCTGCGAGGTTGCTGGTATCGACGTATTCGATCTGGATGCCGTAGCCGCTGACGATTTGATCGAACAGGCGCACCGTACCGGCATACACGTCGCGCGAGCTGACGACGTGATCGCCGGCGCGCAGCATGGCGACGAGGGCGGAGATGGCGGCCATGCCGGTGGTGAAGGCGTGGCCGCTCGTGCCGCCTTCGAGCGCGGCCAGAGCCGTCTCCAGCCGGTCGCGGGTGGGGTTGCCAGCGCGCGAGTAGTCCCAGCCGCGGTCGCTGCCGATACCGGTTAGCTCAAAGGTCGAGGAAAGGTACACGGGCACATTCACGGCGCCCGTCAGCGGGTCGGGGTGCTGCCCGGCGTGGACAGCTAGGGTTGAGTACTTGTATTCAGGCATAGTTGGGGACTGACTGGTAACTCCTGCTTACTAGCTTATCGCGGCGTGCCGAGGAGGCCTCTCGCTCCCTTCCCAAAACCGAGGTCGCCCTGAATGTTTCGCTCCCCCAGGGTGCTGTCATCCTTGTATCTCTGAATCAGCGACATGAATTGAGGAAAATGTCGTAGTGGGAGAGTCGAGGTTGTCGCGTTACGTAAACTGGCTTCTGAAGACGGCCTTAATGTGCGCCAAGCGTGCGCTCAGAGCGTTGTGCTCTTCATTGAGTCCCAGGCGGTGGGCCAGCCCGATGGCATCGTAGAAGCAGTCCTTGGCATCGCTGTAACAAATGCTCGCGTCACGCTGCGAGTGCGCCTCGTACATGTCGTCGTAGTACTTCTCGCCCAGTTTTTTCAGGTGTTCGAGTTGCGCCAACTGGTCCTGCCGTTCCTGATCACCGGCCATATTGTGCACTGACTTTCCACATGCGCCACGCGCTCAGCGGCCTTCCCACTATTTTTCCACCGCGGCGGTTTGCTTCACCTGGCGCACCACCGGGAAGTAGCCGGTGCGGGTGCGGACGGTGAGTTTGCCCAGGCCCTTGGACTCGGCCGTGACTTCAACACGCCGGAATCCCGGCTCAGTGGAGGGCTTGGTGGAGTGATAGCCGAGCGTGTACTGGCTGCGAATGTCGCGCGCCACCTCGGCGGCGATTTGATCGATCTGGTCGATGGATTTGGGGAAGAAGGCCATGCCGCCGGTTTCGGTGGAGAGCATCTCCAGCGCGCGGCGCGCGTGGCGCACCTCGGCGCGGCTCATCTCGTCGCCGAAGAGCAGGCCGATGGAGTAGATGACGGGCCCGGAGAGCTGCTGCACGCGGTGGATGGTCTGCTCCAGCGTAAGGGTGGAGGCGTTGTCTTCGCCGTCGGTGATGAGGATAAGAACCTGCTTGGGCCGCTTGGCGTCGGCGACGAGCTTGTCTGCCGAGGCCACCACGGCGTCGTAGAGCGCGGTGCCGCCGCGAGAGTCGATATGCGACAGGCCTTCGCGCAGCTTGTTGATATTCGACGTGAGGTCGCAGTCGATAAACGCCTCGTCGGAAAAGTTGACCACAAAGGCTTCGTCCTGGGGATTCGAGGCCAGGACAAGATCGAGGGCGCTCTTGTTGACCGAGGGCCGCTTGCGGTACATGGAGCCGGAGTTGTCGACCACCAGCCCCATGGAGACGGGAAGGTCAGTGTGCTGGAAGCTGAGTAGGGTCTGCTTGACCCCGTCTTCGAGGACGGTGAAATCGTCCCTGGTGAGGGTCTCGACCAGTTCCGTGCCGTTCAGCACCGTGGCGTTGAGGACGACTTCTTCCACGTCGGTGTGGAGCAAGTAGCCTTCGCCCTGTTTTTTCAGCGGACCGGTGGGCGGGGCTGGCGCGACGGCGTCAGGCGAGCGGACAGGATCGGTGTCGACCGTGAGGGATGGCGCCGGAGTTGCCTGCGTCCGGCGGCCGGGGCAGGAGCGGAGGCAGCAGCCTGCTGCGCTGGCAGCGCGAGAGCAGCCACGGTAAGGAATGCGGCGAGAGCCGCGTTATTGCAAAGGCGCATAGTACCCGGTGCGAGCATAAACGGTGAGCGGAGGCAATCCCGGAGGAGGATTCACCTTCACCTTCACTTTACGCCACTTGCCGTCGCGGGCCAGGTCTTTGGGCTTGTAGCCGATCACATACTGGTTGCGCAGCTCGGTGGAGATCTTCTCGGCAATGTCGCTCATCTCGTCGACATCGTCGACGCGGAAGAGCCGCCCGCCCGTCGAGGAGCTGACATCGTCGAGAAGCATGGGGCCGGTGCGCTCCTCGGGGGTGGGCGCGTAGGGATCGAAGATGCCGATGGAGTAGATCTCAACATCGGCCTCCCGCACCTGCGCCCGCACCTCGCCTTCGGTGTAGCGCGAGCGGTTGTCGCCGCCGTCGGAGACCACGAGCAGCGCCTTGCGCTCGTGATGCGCCTGGCTCATTTTGGCGATGCCGTAGTAGATGGCGTCAAGCAGCGCGGTGCGATGTTCCGCGCGTACGTTGGCCAGCCGCGCCTGAATGTCTTCGACGGAGCTGGTGAAGTCCTCAATCAGCTCCGGCCGGTCGTTGAAGCCGATGACGAAGAACTCGTCCTGGGGATTGGCGGTTTTGATGAACTGCAGGATCGCTTCGCGGGCGCGGACCAGCTTTGAACTCATGGAGCCGGAGAGGTCGAAGATGATGCCGATCGAGACCGGGGCATCTTCGCTGGCAAAGCTCGATATGTTCTGCACGCCGTTGTTCTCGAATACCTGAAAATCTTCCTTTTCCAGTCCCGTGACCAGGCGGTTGAGCGGATCGGTGACGGTGACCGGCACCAGCACCATGTCAACATTCATGCGGATGAACGAGCCGGGATGGATTTTGAGCGCCGAAGGGCCGGTTTCGGGAGCCGCTTCGGCTCCCTTGGGCTCGTTCGGTGGAGTTGCCGTGGTGGCGGCCGGCGGCTCCACGTGGACCTTGTTGAGCTGATCGTCCTGGGCGCGGGCGTGACACAGGCAAAGGACAGCGGCCAAGGCGCAAATTGCCAAACGGCGGCGAAGCAACACGCGGTTGCCGCCCCCGTTCTTGCTAACGCGCAACTGGGGAAGCGTCGTCATGCAGCCACCATGAGGGTCGAAGGCGATATTACCACTATTCGCTTATCGACGCCGGTATGAAATTCGCCCTGCGCCATCCCGAGTACCAGAATTCGCGAATGCCGTCCGTGCCAGGCACTGCGATACAATCGAGCTTGAGCGAACCCCGCAATCCCCGGCAGGAACATCGGCAAAAACGGGGGTTCAAAATCCACCCTTCAACAGGGGAGCAAGACCTTCCTCATGGCTCGTATTTATCCCTTTCGCGCCTGGCGCTACAATCCCTCCGCCGTTCGGCTGGAAGACGTGGTCACGCAGCCCTACGACAAGATCTCTCCCGTCGATGCAGCAGGCTTACTACCAGCGCAGCCCCTTCAACCTGGTCCGCATCATTCTGGGACTGCCTGAACTATTTGACGCAGAGAGGGGCGAAAACGTCTATACGCGCGCGGCGCGCGATTTTCGCGCCTGGCGCGAGCAGGGCGTGCTGATCCAGGAAAACGAGCCGTGCATCTTCGCCTACGCGCAGCGGTTCAAGGTTCCGGGAACCGAGATCGTGAAGGAGCGGCGCGGATTTATCGCTCTGGGCAAGCTGCACGAATACGCCGAGCAGGTGGTTTTCCGGCATGAGCAAACGCTGTCAAAACCCAAAAGCGACCGGCTGAACCTGCTGAAGGCCACGCGGGCGCATTTCGGGCAGATTTTCATGCTCTACACTGACCCCGCGGGCAGCGTGGAGAAGATTCTCTACGAAGGCAACGGCCCGGCCGACGCCGAGGTGAGCGACGAATACGGCGTGCTGCACCGGCTGTGGCGCGTGAACAGCCCGGCGGCCATCCGGCTGCTGACCACGGCCATGGCGGACAAGAAGCTGATCATCGCCGACGGCCACCACCGTTACGAGACCGCGCTGAACTATTCCAAGGAGCACGCGCCGCGGCAGCCCGGCAAAGGCCGAGTCGAGCGCCACCGGCTTGCCGCAGCCGCCGTACCCCGAGGCCGCCGTGATGATGACCTTCGTCAATATGGATGCGGACGGCCTGGTGATTTTGCCCACGCACCGCGTGGTGCATAGCCTGGAAGGTTTCGATCCGGCTGGCTTTCGCGCCCGAGCCGCTGAGTTCTTCGCTATTGAGGCGCTGCCGGCGGCGAGACGCCGCAGGTTACATGAACACTCTGAAGGACGAGAAGGGCACGGCCTTTGTCGCCGTGACCAGGACGGCAGCCTTGCTGCTGCGCGCCAAGCCGGAGGCGATGGCCGCGGCTTTGGCCGGCCTGCCCGAGCGCCAGCGCCAGCTCGACCTGACCCAATTGCACTCCATCGTGCTCGACCGGCTGCTGGGCCTGGACGCCGAAAAGGTGCGCGAGCAGACCAATCTGCGCTATCTGCGCGACGCGCAGGAAGCGGTGGAACAGGTGCGCAAGGGCGAAGCCGATGTGGCCTTTCTGACCAATCCCGTGACCATGGAACAGTTAAAGGAAGTGGCCTTTGCCGGCGAGGTGATGCCGCAAAAGTCCACCGACTTCTTCCCCAAGCTGCTGAGCGGCCTGGCCATCTATGCGCTGGAGTGAGCGGATGCCCCGACGGATAACCCGACGGGTGCGCACGCGGCGACCCACCGATTTAACAAGTTCAGGACAGGCATTTTTGGCGTTTTTTGCGGGCAGAGCAGCGCGGCGTCGGCGCGGCGTGCGTTCTTTCTTTTGCAGCGACTGCGCTCGTGTTCGGTTCGCAACTAGCCGCGCAGGACCGGAATGCCGCCGGGCCGCGCTTCGTGGTGGTGCTGGACGCAGCTCACGGCGGCGACGACGCCGGCGCCCGCCTCAGCAACGGCCAGACGGAGAAGGCCTACACGCTGGCGCTCAGCGTGAGGCTGCGCTCGCTGCTGATGGCGCGCGGCATTGCGGTGGTGACTACGCGCGAATCCGACGCCACGGTGGATGCGGATCGGCGCGCCGAGATCGCCAACCACGCCAACGCCCAGGCATGCCTGAGCCTGCATGCGTCCCAGAGCGGCTCCGGCGTGCACATCTTTGTTTCTTCGCTGGCGCCCGTTCAGGGCACGCGCTTTCTGCCGTGGAAGACCGCGCAGGCCGCGTGGGTCCAGCGCAGCCTGTCACTGGCCGGCGTGATGAATTCGGCGCTCGGCCATGCCGGCATGAACGTGACCCTGGGCCGCACCGCCCTGCCCGCAATCGACAGCATGGCTTGCCCCGCCGTGGCCGTTGAAGTTGCTCCGGAACGAGGAGCGAACGCACCGGGAGATGCCCAGGGGGCGGATGGCCTGGACGACCCGGGCTACCAGGCGCGCGTGGCCGAGGCATTGGCCGCAGCGCTGGTGGAGTGGCGGCAAGAAGCAATGGGGGGACGCCAGCCGTGATTCCGCGCCACCAGACCATCCTGTTCATCGTTCTGCTGGTGGCCTCGGTCATCATGGGCAGCGTACTGTGGCATTTGCGCGAGCGCGCCCACCAGCGGCTGCTCCAGGGCGAAAACTCGGCGCCGACCCAGGCGCCGCAAGTGGCTCCGGCGGAGCAGGCCACGCTGATGGTGGCCAATGACGCCGACAACTCCGTGCTGACGCGGATTCTGTCGCTGCCTTTGCCGCAGAACCCTGAGGCCCGCGCACGCGCCGTGCTGGGCAAACTGCTGGACCTGTATGCCGCCCCCGATGCCACGCATCCAGTGCCTGGCGGCGCCAGCTCCATCGCGCAGGTTTTTCTTGTGCCCATCGCGGACGCGGGAGGAAAAGCGGCGCAAAGCGGACCAGAGCTTGCGGTCGTCAACCTGACCGGCGCCTTTGCCGCCAGCCATCCGTCGGGGCTGGAAACCGAGACGCTCACCGTGCTGTCGATCTGCGCCACGCTGCACGCCAACCTGCCTCGCGTCTCCGAGGTGCGATTTCTGGTGGACGGCCAGCCGCGCGATACGCTGGCCGGACACGCGGATTTGACGCGCACGTATCTGGCCGCGGAAGCCAGCCAGCCTCAAGGAGCACGCCCGTGACAGACCAGTCGAAATCCGCGGTTCCCACCATCGGCGTCTTCGATTCCGGTTTTGGCGGATTGACGGTGTTGCGGGCACTGATCGAGCAGCTTCCGCGCGCGCGGTTCGCTTTCCTGGGCGACACCGCGCGGCTGCCCTACGGCTCGAAATCCCGGCGCACCATCGCGCGCTACGCCGCCGAGAGCGCGCAGTTCCTGGTTCACGAACAGGGCGCGGAGTTCCTGGTGATCGCCTGCAACACGGCCAGCGCTCTGGCGCTCGACGCGATTCAGGAGGCCGTGCCGGTTCCGGTGCTGGGCGTTATCGAGCCCGGTGCAGAGGCCGCGCGGGCCGCGTCGCGCACCGGCGACGTGCTGGTGGTGGCCACAGAGGCCACGGTGCAAAGCCACGCCTACGCAGCCGCCTGCCGCGCACAGGGGCTGCGCGCCCTCGAAAAGGCCTGCCCGCTGCTGGTGCCGCTGGTTGAGGAGGGGTGGACAGGCCATCCTGTTACCGCCGAGGTGATCAAGATTTATTTGAATGAGCTGCGCGCCGAGGCCGCGGCCCTTGGCATGAATCCCGACACCCTTGTGCTGGGGTGCACGCATTACCCGCTGCTGCGGCGGCTCTTCGAAGGCGCCGTGCGGCCGGGAGCCAAAGTCATCGATTCGGCGGAGGCCGTGGCGCAGGCTGTTTTGCGGCTTTACGATTTGCGCGCCATGGGCCGCGCGCCTGCCGGCGGCGGTGTTCAGGATACCGACGTGCGCTGCTTTGCCACCGATTCGGTGGAGAAGTTCGAGCGGCTGGGCTTGCGGTTTTTGGGTCGGCCCGTGGGCCATGTGGAGTTGATCGATCTGGGCGGGTGAGGGCGGCCGCAGAGGCAGCGCCGGCCTCCAGGCCGGCTGTCGTGCGGGTCTCCGGACCCGCACTCCTATGCTTCCAGCCCAAATCTCTCGATTCCGTTGCGGATTTCTCTCTGAGACTTCGTCGTCGTGAGAAATGAAGATTACAGCGGAACCAGAGTAGATGTACCCCGAAAGCACGTCAGTTGAGTGGCTTTTTCCTCAAGAAAAAGCCACCTTTCACGACTGAACGCAAGGGCACGCTTACTCTGGTTCCGCTCTAGCGCATGTTTGCCATGGAAAGCTGGGTGGAAGGAGTTAAGTCCTGTATTATCATCGCCGACAGTTGCAATTGAGAAAATTTGTAGTGCCAACATATTTTGACAATGTGCGCAGATGATCATTGATTATGCGTCTCTGATGCGATATATGTAGTGTCATCTGGAGACTGCCGCCATGTTCCTGCGTTCGGTCAAGTCACGCAATGGACAACAGGAGTATCTCCGCCTGGTGGAGTCCTTCCGCGAAGGGGACAAGGTCAAGCAGCGCGTCGTCGCTCACCTGGGACGCAAGGACCTGCTGGGGCCGCATCTGGATGCCTTGATCCGGTTGCTGGCCGAGCCGGAGGGTAACCCGCGCTGGGTTGCCGTCGCGGACATCGCGGCTCCGCGGTCCTCCACGTGGGGACCGGTTTTGGTGGCCCGGCATCTTTTCGAGAAACTCTCCTTGGGCGCGATTCTGGATGCCGGTCGGGCTCTGCGGCGCCATGGGCAACCGCTGTCAGAAAGGATCTTTCCCCTGCTCGCCAACCGGCTCAGCCGCCCGGGCAGCGAACACGCGCTGGCGCAATGGCTGGAGGATTTCTATGTGTGCACGGCCCGGGGCAGCCGCTGGATGCCGGTGTGGAAACAGTCCGGCCGGGTCAAGGTAGGCTTCGATCAGCTGCAGCTGTGGTACCAGAGCCTGGACGATTTGCTGGCCGAGAAAGAGCGCATCGAAAAAGCTGTGTATCTGGAGTTGCGCGATCTGTTCAGCCTGCAGCCGGACCTGGTCTTCTACGACATTACTTCGACCTACTTCGAAGGGTCTGGGCCGGCGGAGTTGGGACAGTTCGGCTACAGTCGCGACGGCAAGCCCCGCCACCGGCAGATCGTGATCGGGGTGGTGATGATGGATGGATGGCCAGTCGCGCATCACGTCTTCGCCGGCAATCGTCTGGATCAGACCACGGTGCTGGAAGTGGTCAGGGATCTGAACCAGCGCTTTGCTCTCCACCGTGTGGTATTCGTGGGCGATCGCGGCATGATGACCATAGGCAACGTGGACGAGCTCAAGCAGAGCGGGCAGGGTTATTTGCTGGGACTGCAAAGACGCAATCGCAAGGACACCTTCGACTATATTCAGCGGGCGGAACGACGCACCGACTGGCAGCAGTGTCCGGTGGGCATCGCGGCCGCAGAGAAGACCCTTGTACCCCAGACACGGGTCGTCGAGGTGGCGGGCAAGCAAGCCGGCGTGCGGGTCTTCGTGGTGCACAGTGAAGAGCGCGAAGTCTACGAGCGCAGTATGCGGGAGTTGACCATGGAGCGGGCGCGGAAAGAACTCCAAGCCTTAAAAGCGCAGGTGGACAAAGGGCAACTGAAGGGAGCCGACAAGATCGGCGCCGCTGCCGCCACCCGCCTGCGCCGCCATCACGGCCAGCGTTATTTTGCCTGGGAACTGCGCCAGGGCAAGTTCCACTTCTTCGACCATCCCACCAACCTGGCCCGGGAAAAGGCCCTGGAGGGCAAGTACGTCATCCAGACTGAGGAGCGCAATCTATCCCCGGTTCAGGCTGTGGCCACCTACAAGGAACTGAACGAGGTCGAGCGCGGCTTCTCGCATCTCAAGAGCCTGCTCGAGCTCCGGCCTGTTTATCACCACACCGATGAGCGGGTGCAGGCGCATGTCTTCGTGGCCGCGCTGGCCTTGTTACTAGATCGCGCCCTGGAGAAAACTCTGCGCGCCGCCGGCAGCCAACTGTCCACGCCCTTTGCCTGGCAAGCCTTGGAGACGATCCGCTCCGTTGAAGTTGATCTCGGACAGCAACGCAGCAAATCCTGCGTCACCCGCGGAAACAAACATGCCGCCGAAGTGCTCCGCCTTCTCGGCATCACTCAACTCGACCCACCCTCTCCGCCGGAGAACCAACCATGCCTCATGTAGTGACCAACTTCAAAAATCGCTCCAATGCCTTCAAGCACTTACAGGCCACCATGGCAAACATGCGCTAGAATTCGCCACCACCACAAGCTTGGCCGCGAAAATCGCTCTGCTATTCTGGAATAAGTGCCGTTTCCCTTTTCCCCTCACTGAGCAAAGACCCCGGAGGAACTTAAACAGAATGATCAACCTGGCGGGCAAGACGGCCGTCGTCTTTGGTCTGGCCAACAAGCGATCCATCGCCTGGGGCATCGCCCAAAAACTCCACGAAGCCGGCGCCACGCTGGCCATTTGCTACCAGAATGAGCGTATGAAACTGGAGGCCGAGGGCCTCATTGCCGAGTTACCTGGGGCCAGCGGCTTCCAGTGCGACGTCTCCAGCGACAACGAGATCGAGGCACTGTTTGCCGCGCTCAAGGAGAAGTACTTGAGGATCGACATTCTGGTGCACGCCATTGCCTTTGCGCCCGCCGAGGACCTGAGGGGCGCAATCATCAACACCAGCCGCGAGGGCTTCCGCATCGCGCACGACGTCAGCGTCTACTCGCTGATCGCCGTTAGCCGCGGCGCGGCGCCGTTGATGACCGAGGGCGGCAGCATTATGACCTTGACCTACTACGCTGCCGAAAAAGTGGTGCCCCACTACAACGTGATGGCGCTGGCCAAATCTTCGCTGGAATCGGCGGTACGCTATCTGGCATACGAGCTCGGGGAGAAGAACATCCGTGTGAACGCTATCTCTGCCGGACCCATCAAGACGCTGGCCGCGCGCGGCGTGGGCGCGCTGGGCGAGATGATGAAGTCGCACGCTGAACGCGCTCCGCTGCATCGCAACGTGGATCAGCTCGAAGTGGGGGGCGCGGCGCTTTTCCTCGCCAGCGGTCTCTCCAGCGCCGTCACGGGCGAGACTCTCTACGTCGATTGCGGCTACAACATCATGGGCTACTGAGGCCGAAGCAGAAGCAGGACGGTTCAAAATTGAAGGCCCTCCAAGGCGGAGGGCCTTGCTGCATCTAGTCATCATGGAGTGACCGGTCCAATGCGCTGACCGTGGGTTAGGCTGTGAATCGAAGAGAAACACAGTTCAGAGCCACAAGCGGAGAGGAACCGGTCATGAAGGAAAAGGTACGATTTTTGGGATTGGATGTCCATGCCGAAACGATTGCAGTTGTGGTTGCGGAGCCGGATGGCTCTGTGCGCAGCCTGGGAACGATAGCCAACCGAGCGGAGCCGATGCGCAAGCTGGTGAAGAAGCTGGGGCCGGTGGAGCATTTGCGGGCCTGCTACGAGGCTGGTCCGACAGGCTATGTTCTCTACTGGCAGTTGACTGAACTGGGTGTGGAGTGCGCGGTGATTGCCCCGACGCTGGTTCCGAGGAAGGCCGGCGACCGGGTAAAGACGGACCGGCGGGATGCTACGCAACTGGCGCGGTGTCATCGTGCCGGCGATCTGACCGCGGTATGGGTTCCGGATGCGGATTCGGAAGCGCTACGGGATCTGGTGCGGGCGCGGGAAACGGCAAAGCAGGACCAGTTGCGTGCGCGCCACCGGTTGAGTAAGTTTCTGTTGCGCACGGGGCGACGGCCCGCATCTGGAGTGAAGGCGTGGACGGAGTTGTACATGGCCTGGGTGCGGCAACTGCGCTACGAGCAGGCGGCACAGGAGTGGACGCGTCTGGACTATCTGCACGAGGTTGAGCACATGGCCGAACGGGTTCGTCGGCTGGAGCAGGCGATGGGGGAAGCCGTGAAGCTGGCTTCGCCCCAGATGCAGGAAGTGATTGGCGGCTTGCAGGCATTGCGCGGCGTTGCCGAGATCTCGGCGGTGACGATTGTGGCGGAATTGGGCAACATCTCCCGCTTTGAGAGTGCGCGGCAACTGATGGGCTACAGCGGCACGGTGCCCAGCGAGAACTCCAGCGGCAAACGGCAGCAACGCGGCTCGATCACCAAGACCGGCAACGCCCACTTGAGACGCATTGCCATCGAAGCGGCCTGGAGTTACCGGCTCCGGCCAGGCATCGGACCGGGGCTGCGGAAGCGACAAGAGGCAGTGCCGGAAGAGATCAAGGAGATCGCCTGGAAGGCGCAGATCAGGCTCTCCAGGCGCTACGCCAGATTGGCGGCGTCGGGCAAGGATCAACGCAAGATTGTTACGGCGGTAGGACGCGAACTGCTGGGCTTCATCTGGGCCATCGGGATCAAGGCAGAAGCGGCCAGCAAGTTGCGCAGGGCAGCCTGAGGAAGAGCAAGAACAAAAGCAAAGACAAAAGCCAAAACTTTCCAAAGAATGAAAAAGCAAAAACCTGACCAATGAACAGCATCGCCCAATTCGAGAACAGAGCCGGCAGCAGGCGGAGCCAGCACGAAGGAGAATCCTCGACTGCTCTATGCGACAGGCTCAGCCGGACTCGCGACTCTAGTCAGAGGCAGCTCCCGACGGATCAAGATTATGCGGTTTCGACCCGCGAATATCAGACTGATCAATCGTCGCTCAAAGCTGCCCCGGCTGCTGCCGGCTCTGTCCTCGAAAAACGGCAAAAGCAACGACAAAGACAAAAACAACACCACGATTGTGCAGGGGTTGACAGGTCACTCCATATCAGAGCAAAACCAGAATTCACGTGCCCAAGTGATCAGCCCGCAAGGCGGCTTTTTCTTGTGGAAAAAGCCGCTCAGATTGCGTGCTATCAGGTACAGCCATTCTGGTTTTGCTGTCACGCGTCGTGCTCGGATGCGTTAGTAGACACCGTGGTAATTCGGATACGGCGGCCGCTCGGGCTGCGTCTGCGGATGCTTACTCAACTCTTGGAGCGCCAGCGCCACGGCTTTTTCCAGTTGTGGATCGTGCCCTTCACTAATTGCCTTTGGGTCCATTTCCACAGCGTAGTCCGGATCGACGCCGTGATTCTCCACATCCCACTGGCCGTTGGGAGAGAAAAACGCCACGCTGGGCGAGGTCACCCGCCCGCCGTCCATTAGCACTGGAGTCGGCCCAATGCCCACCAGGCCGCCCCAGGTGCGCTTGCCCACGAGCGGGCCGAGCTTGGCCTGCTTGAAGAGCCACGGCAGGTAATCGCCGCCGGAGCCGGAGTACTCATTGGCGAGCATCACCTTCGGCCCGTAAATTCCGGCATTGGGCGAGTGCTCGATGATCCCGTAACGCGGCAGCCAGTACGAATCAATGTGGCGCGACATCACTTCGATAAAATAGTCAGCCACTTGCCCGCCGCCATTGAACCGCTCATCAATCACGGCTCCCTGCTTGTCGGTCTGCGCAAAGTAGTAGCGGTTGAAGTTGGTAAATCCTCCCTCAGCCGTGTCGGGCAGATAGACATAGGCCAGCTTGCCACCGGAAAGTTTATCTACCTTCTGCCGGTTGCCCTCGATCCAGTCGACGTTGCGCAGGCTGGTTTCGTCCTCGACGGGAATCACGGAGATATCGCGCGCGTTTTTCCCGTCTGCCGCACCGATACGCAGGCTGGTCACTTGACCCGCAGTTCCTTCAAGCAGCTGCTGAATGTCCGTGGCTGCCGTCAGGTCTGCACCGTTGATGGCCAGGATGCAGTCGCCCACCGCAACGTGGAACCCTGGCTGTGCCAGCGGCGCCTTGATGTGTGGGTTGAACTCGCCCCCGGTGTAAATCTTCTTAAGGCAATAGCGGTCGTTCTTGATCTCGTAATCGGCGCCCAGCAATCCGCCGGGAACCTTCTTCGCCTCGGGGATCGTGCCCCCGAAGCCGCGCATGTGGCCCACTGAAAAAGCTCCCAGCATCTCCTGGAAGATGTAGTTCAGATCGGCGCGCCCAGCGATCGCCGCCACATACGGCTCAAACCGCTTCTCTTCGGCCACAGTGTCAGCGCCATTGAACTGCGGATTGTAGAAATATGCGCGCTCGATGCGCCACACTTCGTGATACATCTGCGCCCACTCCGCCTTGGGCTCTACATGCACCTTCAGGTCGCTGAGGTTCAGCACGCCATCGCCCGGTTTTATCGGCGCATCGGCCGGCGCCACCACCCACGTGGGCGGACCACCCTCGCCGGGCGTGTCGTCGTCTTTTGCCTTCACAATAGCCAGCAGCATTTTGTTGCCGTCGGCCGAGAGCTCGAAGCTCTGCACACGCTCCGCCAGCTTCTCCGTTTTCCGGTCTTCCTGCGTCCAGCGGCTCAGCGTCCCGGTTCCGTCCGCACCTTCAGATGGCGGCGCTGAGACGAAGTAAAGGCTGCCCTTCAACCCTGTGCCCAGCGTCATATAGACTGCACTCGGCATAGGCATTGCGACGATGCGCGAAGACAATCCGTCGAGATCGATCTTGACGGGCTTGGGCTCCGCCGGCTTCTCTGTCGCGGCTTTTTCGTCACCTTCTTTAGCAGTTCCTTTGTCTCCGTCGCCGGCAGGCTTCGCCTCCTTCTTTGCCTCCGGCTTTTCGGGAGGTTTTTCGTCGCCAAGCTCCGGTGCAATCGGAGAAGCCTCGCCTGCCGCAAGCACCGCGACGTAGATCTTTGACGTCGGCTCATAAAGATGGGCGGTCATGTCCAGCCCGTCGGAGGTCGCGCCATCATCCGTGCTCGCGGTGAAGAACAGATATTTCCCATCGCGATCGAAGGCGGGATTGTCCGCGTCGGCCATCTCGCTCGTCACCTGCGTCGATTGTCCCGTTTCGACCGAGTAGAGATAAATCGCGTGCAGATGGTTGGGGAGCGAACGCTCATAGGCCAGCCATTTCGAATCCGGCGACCAGGCAAATTCGAAGGCCACGTTTGAGAAGCCTCCATATTCGTTCTGATCGCAGACCAGCGTCAGTTTGCCGGTGGTCGTGTCCAGCATCCAGATCTTCAGCCGGTTGTCGTTGAAGACGATGCGCTTCGAGTCCGGAGACCACTTCGGGTTGAAGTAATACGAGGGATCCTGCGCAAGCGGGAACTTTTTCACCGCGGCGGCGCCGGCCACCGCGTTGCCGGTTTGGGGCGCCACGTGCAAGGCGTACAGCCCGGACTCATCGGAAAAATAAGCAATCGACTGTCCGTCCGGCGACCAAACCGGCGTGCGCTCCTCAATTCCCGGCGTGTTGGTAATGTCGCGCGTGGGTCCGTGCTTGGTGGCCACCGTGAGAATCTCGCCGTGCGCTTCCACGGCCACGCGCACCCCGCTGGCCGAGATGGTCACATCCTGGATATCGTCAGCGGCGTTTTGAATCCGCGGGCGCACCTCGGGCAGATCCGCGTCAATCTCAATGGGAACAAGAGTGCTCTTGCCGGTCGTGGTGTCGAAGAGATGAATCTCGCCCAATTGGTCGTAAACCAGCGTGTCTCCATTGCCGGAGAGCGTGCGGATGTCGTCGCCTGTGTTCTCGAGCGCCTTGCTTACCATTCCGGTCGCTGGATCGTACTTGAAGATCGTGATCGGGCCGTCGCGTCCAGAGAGGAAGTAAATCTTTTCCCCCGCGTACACCGGATCGTAGTCCGATGAGGCCGTGTGAGGAATCTCCACTGAATCCAGGCCGGGGAGTGTGGTGATCCAGATGGTACTGGCCTGCCCGCCGTGATAGTTGCCCCAGGAGACAAAGCGGGTGTATGAAAACCCGAACGCCATCGGTATCGGGGAATAGGCAACTTCTTTTCCGTCGGGCGAGAACTGTCCCTGGTAAGCCATGGGCAGAGGAAGCAGTTTGGCCATTCCGCCTTGCGCGGGAATGGTATAGAGCTGTGTGTAGCGGCTGAATGTTGCGCGGTCTGATCGGAACAGAATCTGCTTGCCGTCCGGGCTCCAGCCCGACACCACATCGGTGGCAGGATGATAGGTGACGCGGAATGGCACGCCACCGGTTACAGGAATCGTGAAGACATCGGTGTTGCCGTCGTAGTCGCCGGTGAAGGCGATGGTTTTGCCGTCGGGAGAGAAGGCGGGGCTGGTTTTAATACCCACGCCATTGGTCAGCCTGGTGGCGCGGCCACCGGCCCGCGGCACCACCCATAAATCGTCCGCGTAGCCGAAGGCGATCATGTCCTGGCTGAGCGCAGGGCGCTGGAAGATATGCGGGGCTGGTGCGGCTTGAGCCGGAAGCGTGACGGCTACTGAAACTAACCCAAGTGTAAGTACAAAAAATGTTGCGTCAATGACCTTGCGGATCGCGGGCATTAAAGCCTCCAGGTGAGACGGAAAAATCTTACACCCTCGGGCCTTCCAGGCGGCTCCTGGCTCGAAATCCTCATATTGTGAGAATTTGCGCCCACAGCACCGGCTTGCTGACTCCGCTATAGCATTTTCGGAATTACTGTAGACCGAAAGCACGCCCTTCAAGTGGCTTTTTCCTCAAGAAAAAGCCACCTTGCACGCTTCTTGAAAAGTCTACGTTGATTCCGAAAATGGCGTAGCTCCGCTAACCTTACTCACTCCGCTATTCCTTCAGCGTCACCGTAATCTTGCGTGCGTCGCCGCCTTCTGAGGCAATCGCGATCTCGCCCGTGGCCCGCTTGCGGATGCTCTTGAACTTCTCGCCCCACTCCACCACCACCAGCGCGTCGGGCGTGAGCAGATCGTCCAGGCCCAGCGTCTCAAGCTGGCGCTCGCCTTCGAGGCGATAGACGTCGAGATGGAAGAGCTTGACTGGCTTGCCGTTGCGCGTGCCGTCAAACTCGTGGATGAGCGTGAAGGTGGGGCTGGTGACCTCGTCGGGCTCGGCGGCGTCGAGTGCCTGCGCAATGCCTTTCACGAGCGTGGTTTTGCCCGTGCCCAGATCGCCGCGCAGCAGCAGCAGTTGCGGCGGCTCGAGCAGATCGGCGAGCTTGCGGCCCACTGCGATGGTGTCGGCGCCGCTTTGCGTGCTGAACTCGTACATTCTGCCCTGCGCGACTGGTGCGGCGTTGGTCATTGCTGCGCCCTCATACTGGTTGGATGCGCTCGTCAGTCCGGAGAGCTGCCGCTGCTAATGCGGGCTTTAGTCCGCTGCGTGCAATGCCCCTTGTAACCAAACATAACCGTTCGGGCCGTGTGCATCAAATTCATGTGCGCGCGACTGAAACGCCCGCGCAAGTTGCGCCAGGCAATCGGTGGCCAGCAAGGTGTGTTCGCCGGCTTCGCGCACGGCCAGATCCGCCGACAAGCCATGCAGATAGACCGCCGCTTCGACGGCGCGCCGAACATCGCCGGGATACTGCGCCAGCAGGCCGGCGATGAGCCCGGTGAGCAGATCGCCGCTGCCGCCCTTGGCCATGCCGGGATTGCCGGTGGTGTTCACGGCCACGCGGCCATCGGGATGCGCGATGAGCGTGCGCGCGCCTTTGAGCACCAGCGTGACGCCCATGCGCTGGGCAAAGCTGCGCGCAGTTTCGAGCCGATTCGCCTGCACTTTGGCGACCGTGATGCCAGCCAGCCGCGCCATTTCTCCGGGATGCGGCGTGAGGACGAGCGTGCGCTGCGCTTTGCGGGCCAGTTTGGCCAGCAGCACCGGCTTCGCAGCGAGAATGTTGAGCGCGTCCGCGTCGATAACCGCCGGAATCTGAGTGGACGAAAGCAAACCAGTGGTGAACTTGACCGTCTCCGGCGATTGCCCCAGGCCGGGACCGATGGCGAGCACGGTTTTGCCTTCGATCAGGGCGGCGATTTGCTCCGGCGCAAGATTTTTCTCGGAGATTTGGCCGGCAGGGTTCGCTTCGAGCGGCCATGTCATCAACTCGGGCACAAGCGACGCCACGACAGGCAGCGCCGGCGCGGGAACCGCTGCAGTGACAAGCCCCGCGCCGGCGCGCAACGCCGCCAGAGCCGCCATGGCCGGCGCGCCGGCCTTGCCACCCGCGCTGCCAAACGTGCCGCCAACCACGAGCACGTGGCCGAAGTTGCCCTTGTTGGCTGCGGCTGCGCGCGGCGTCTGAGCAAGAGCCGAGCGACGAGCCGGCCCAATCGAGCTTGAGCGCAGATACAATCGCCGCTTCGGGTGAGCCGATGGGCGCGACGACGATGGGTTGGTCCCAGCGCCGCGTCAGTTGCCCAAAGACGTGCGCCGGTTTGGGCGCGGTGAAGGTGATGACGGCATCGGCGGGGAAAACGGGACCAGTCACGGTTGCGCCAGTTTCGTCGGCCGGCCAGCCGGAGGGCAAATCCACAGCCAGAACCGGCGCGCTGCTGCCGCGCAACCACTCGAGCGCCGCCAGCGCCAGGCCTTTGAGCGGAGGCTTAAAGCCTGTGCCCAAGATCGCGTCCACAATGAGATCGGTATCGAACGCATCTTTGTGGCGATCGAGTTCCTGCGCGCTGGTGACGACGTGAACCGCGCCGTGCATGGGACTGGTGAGCTCGTTCCACGCCACGCCGGCATCGCCGGTAAGAATGCCCGGCGCGCCGAGCACGAGCGTGGTCACGTCGAGAGCGGCATCGGCGAGCAGCCGCGCCGCCATCATGCCGTCGCCGCCGTTGTTGCCGCGGCCGCACAGCACGGTGACGCGCCGCGCCTGCGGGAACTGCTGCCGCGCAAAGGCTGCCACGGCCGAGGAGGCCGCGCGCATCAATTGAATCGAAGGAATCCCAAACCGCTCCGTGGTGGCGCGGTCGCAGGCCTGCATCTCGGCTGCGGACAGAACGTGCATCGCAACCATAGTACGACAGACACGGGATTGCCGGGCGCAACTATTTCAGCAACCGCGCCTGCAAAGTGGTGCGCGCATTGGCGCGGGAAAGGACGCAGACCCCGTTCTTGTCGCAGCGGAAGTGAATGGCGGTGGGGAATGTCTGCCACTCCGGCGCGCGGCTCCCGGCGCCGTTCTTGATGATGAGAAAAACTCTTCCCGCGCTCGTGTCCACAGTTCCCCTTCTTGGATTGTCCCCGGTAATCACATCGTCTCCTTCAATGGGAGCGGGCAAGTGCTGGACCACCGCGCTCCACCCGGCGCCGGAGCCGCGATGGGGGTTTCGGGCCTCTTCCAGGGCGTTCTCGTGCCTGAGCCATTCGCCCTGGCCCGCAAGCGTGGGGAAGTTGGAGGTGAAGTCCCATCCCGCGAAGCGGCGATACACATCCGCCGGGCAGGAAAGCGGGCCGCCCAGAGCGATCTCCGCAAGCTTGCCGTCCGCGCCGGCGACATATTGCACGGTGTCTCCGCCAGGCGTCTCGCCGGGAAGCAGCACCTTTGCAGGCCCGGCATCGGCTGCGATCTGAGGTGCGGGAAGGAGAATCTCCTTCTGGCATGCAACGAGGCCCGCAGCATCCTCTAGGCGGATCACAAGCGAAAGCGGGAGGGGCGGATCGGCGGCCACGGCGCGGAAGCCGTCGAGCTGTTGCGGCTCAAGCGGATCGATGGTGAGCTGGTAGGTGGCGCTGCCTTCCCAGCGCGCGATGAGGCGGCCGCCCAGCCCCGCGGGATCGAACCTTCGGTTTCCCATATCGATATAGAGTGCAGGGGGCTTTGGCTTCATTAGCATCGGGATAGCGAAAAACAACGCCGCCGCACATGCGACTGCACCCGCTCCCAGCGCGACGGTTGCGATCGGGATGGATCTGGGTTTTTCCTGCTTAGCCTCCTTTTCCGGCTGGGGCGGATCGATGGTGGCGCGGAAGGCATAGAGGTCTTCCTCCGGTGCTTTTCCGGGGGTGGACACGACCGTATAGGTGCTAAGCTTTTCGCCTTTGTTCTGTTGCGAGCCGGCGGCGGGCCGTTCGCTGGTCTCGTGTTGGTCCGCATCGCTCATTCGTCAGGCACCCGATTCTTCGCAAGGGAGAACCGCGCGCAGGTAAATCAATGCCATTGAATCACGATGGCGGCTGCGTGGCAAGAACACTTGTGGCGAGTGAACGCGGGGTTTCCCGTTCAGTAAAGGCATTGGCGGGGCAGTGGCGGGCGTGGCAACGGCGAGAAAGGCGCGGGGACCGGGCGGATGGGGAGTTCTGCGCTTGAGCGCGCCCGCGTCAGTTGCCCATGAAGGTTTCGACAAGCAGCCACGCATTCAGCACGGCGATGAGCCCGGCGGTGAACCAGGCCAGCCCTTGCAACCAGCGGGTGTTGACAAACTCGCCCATGCGCGCGCGGTTGCCGGTGAACAGCACCAGCGGAACCACGGCGAAGCTCAACTGGAAGGAGAGAATCACCTGGCTCAGGATGAGCAGCTTTTCGGTTCCCTGCTCGCCGGTGATGGCGACCACGATGATGGTGGGAATAATGGCGAGCGAGCGGGTAATGAGCCGGCGGAGCCAGGGCGAGACGCGGATGTGGATGAAGCCCTCCATGACGACCTGTCCGGCGAGGGTGCCGGTGATGGAGGAGTTTTGACCGCTGGCGAGCAGGGCGATGGCGAATAAAGTGCTTGCGCCCGCCGCGCCCAGCAGCGGGTTGAGCAGCTTGTAGGCGTCCTGAATGGCGGCGACTTCGTAATGGCCGCTGCGATGGAAGACGGCCGCGGCAACAATGAGAATGGCCGCGTTGACAAACAGGGCGATCATGAGCGCCAGGGCCGAATCCACGTTGGCCAGGTGAATGGCCTCACGCTTACCCGTCGGCGTGCGCTTGTAGCGGCGGCTTTGCACGATGGATGAGTGCAGGTAGAGATTGTGCGGCATCACGGTGGCGCCCAAAATGCCGATGGCGATGTACAACATGCCGGGATTGGTGACGATGGAGGGCGAGGGAATGATGAGATTTCGCAGCACCGGCCAGTAATCCGGCCGGGAGAGCAACATCTGCACGCCGAAGAGCGCGATGATGGAGCCGATGAGAACGATGACCAGCGCTTCGACGTAGCGGAATCCCCAGCGCTGCAGGAGCAGGATCAACAGCACGTCGAGCCCGGTGATGAGCACGCCGTAAAACAGCGGAATGTGGAAGAGCAGTTCGAGCGCGATGGCAGAGCCGATGACTTCGGCCAGGTCGCAGGCCGCGATGGCGATCTCAGCCATGACCCAGAGCGCAAAGCTCACTTTGGGGCCGTAGCTCTCGTGGCAAAGCTGCGCCAGGTCGCGCTCCGTGGCCACGCCCAGCTTGAGCGAAAGGCTTTGCAGCAGAATCGCCATCAGGTTCGATGCCATGATGACGAACAGCAGCGTGTAGCCGAAGCGCGAGCCGCCGGCAATGTCGGTGGCCCAGTTGCCGGGGTCCATGTAGCCGACGGAAATCAGAAAACCCGGACCGAGAAAGCCCAGCCAACCGCCGCCAATAAAACGGCGAGCGGGAGACGCTCACGCTCGAGTGCACCTCAGGCAAAGAGGGCTCAGTGAGCACGGTTCTGGTTACGACTTCAGTGGCCATGGGGTCGGGAAACGAGACTATGCACGTCTCTCAAGCCAAGTATGCCACAGGTTATTAATTATGATTAATAAATTTTCTTAGATTAAATTACGAAGAGCGTTCCGGCCGCAGCCAGACCGCCTCCGCAGCCGGTCTTCCCAGGATTGAATGTCCCGTAGGTAGCTCAATCAAAACGGTTTGATCGTAGTTTTGGCGCACTACACGCAAGCTCTTGCCGGGCCCGATGCCGGCGCCGTGCAGGAAAAGCAACAGTTTCGGGTCGCGCTCCTGCAGGCTGGTGACGGTGTAGCGGCGGCCTTCGGCGGCTTCAGACAGCCGTGTCTCGCCGCGGCGCTTGCGCTCCGCCGGATCTACGGGAAGCACCGAATTGCCGTGGGGACAGGCGCCGCCCTCGCCGAGCTTTTCCTTAAGTTTGGCTTCAAAGGCCGGCGAAACCGCGTGCTCCAGCCGCTCGGCTTCTTCGTGAATCTCGTGCCACTCCATGCCGAAGATCTCGGTCAACATGCGCTCGATGAGGTGGTGACGCAGAGCGGTGCGATAGGCGGTCTCGCGTCCGGCCACGGTCAGCCGCACAATGCCGTCGTCGCCCACCCTCACAAACCCGTCGCGCTTAAGGCGCTTGAGCGCCATGGTCACGGCCGGCGCCGATACCTCAAGCCAATGGGCCAGCATGGCGGGAATCACCTGACGCCCCTCGGCCTCGGCCTCAAGGATGGCCTTCAGGTAATTTTCTTTCGAGACTTGGACGGAGTCTTTCATGGGTGCGCTGCAAACAAGTTTATATGGCAAGACAGCTTGTAGCCGGTAGCTATTAGCTCGTAGTAGCACTACGAATCGCCAGCACGTCTCGACAAACGCGCGCTCGTTCAGAATTCTTGACAGCCAGCGACTACTAGCTACCGGCTACTGGCTACTAGCTGCTTTTTTTCACTTCACGCTCACCTTCGGCTCGACCGACAGCCCCGGCCTTAGCTCGTGGTTGGGGTCTTCCTTTGCCAGGTCGGTAAAGTCGATGCGCACCGGGATGCGCTGCACCACTTTGACGTAGTTGCCGGTGGCGTTCTCAGGCGGGAACAGCGAGAGCACGGAGCCGGTGGCGCCGCCCATCTGCGTCACGCGTCCGGCGTAATCCTTGCCGGTGGAGTCGACATGAATCTCGACCTTCTGCCCGGCCTGCATGTGGCGCAACTGCGTCTCCTTGAAGTTCGCCGTCACCCACAGATCTTCAAGCGAGACAAGCGTCAGCAGGTTCTGCCCGGCGGAGACGTTCTGGTCGATCTCCACGCTTTTGCGGGTGATGATGCCGTCCGCGGGCGCCACGATCTTGGTGTAGCTGAGGTTGAGTTTGGCCATATCGAGTTGCGCCTGCGCCTGCTGCACCTGGGCCTCGGCCTGTTTGGCGCGGGCACTCTGTGCGGCCACCTGTTGGGGAGCGGTCTGCGGCGTACTTCTGCATTGCCTCGGCCTGCGTCTCGCGCTCGTGGGCCACGCGCACGGCGTCCTGTGCAGCCTGCATGCTCGCCTGCGCTGCGGCCAGGTTGGCTTGTGCCGCATCGGCCGCGGCTACGGCAGCGTCAAATTGCTGCTTGCTGATGACGTCTTTTTCGACCAGCGGTTTGTAACGCGCCAAATCGGCCTGCGCCTTGGTATTGTTGGCCTCGGCTTGATCCACGTTGGCCCGCGCCGCCGCCAATTGCTGCTCGGCCTGCGCGACGCTGGCCTGCGTGCCGCTCACGTCGGCATTGGCCGAGCGCAGGTTGCTGCCGGTGTTGATGGTGACGATGGGCACATTGACGTTGGCCGCCGCGGCATTGGCCCTGGCGCTGGCCAGCGCGGCCTCGGCGTTCTCCACCGCGACCTGGTAATCGCTCGGGTCGAGGTCGGCGATCGGGTCGCCCGCCTTCACCACCTGGTTCTCTTCGACGTAGACCTTGGCAACCTGGCCGCTGATGCGCGCGCTCACCTGGATCAGGTGACCGTTGACCTGCGCGTCGTCGGTATTCTCGCTGTAGGTGGAGCGCCACCAGACGCCGAGGGCGACGAGCACGACCACCACAACCGCTGCAATCAGGATGCCCCTGCGGCGGGACTGCGGCTCTACGATCTCTGTCTCCGCGACTGGTTCGATTGGCTCCGCTGTTGACATTGGATCCGCCACGTTACTTCCCTCCCAGATAATTCCTGTAGTTCTGCCCTGCTCCCAGGGCGCGCGCCAGGCTGAGCTTGGCCACGTTATGCCGGTAGAGGCTGGCGACGTACTGGCTATCGGCCTGGGCCACGGACTGCTGCGCCTGGCTCACGGCAAGGTTGTCGCTGACGCCGTTGGCATAGCGGTCCTGCGCTTCTTTCAGAGCCTCGTTGGCCAGGTCCACGCTGGACCGCGCCACTTCGACCTGCTTTTGCGCCGAGGCGATATCGAGCAGCGCGTCGCGCACATCGGCTTCGACCTGCGCTTTTTTGTCGCTGAGTTGCGCCTGCGCGGTGTCAAGTTGCGCCTGCGCCTGCTGCGCCTGGCCACGCAAAGCAAATTCCTCAAAGACCGGCACGCTCAACGAACCTGTTGCATCCACGGTGCCGTGCGAGTGGGCTAATGTTATGCCGGTGTCGCCGTAGTCGGCCGCTGCCGCTATGGCGGGCAGGCGCGCGGCTGTGGCCGCCTTACGCTGCTCGGCGGCCGCCGCGGTCTGCTCCACCAGCGCCGCCAGATCTTTGCGATTCGCCTCGGCCTGCAGGATTAACTGATCAGCGTCCAACTGGTCGAAGGGCGCGTAGGGCGCCTTGTCGGTCAAATTGAAACTCTGCGCCAGCGGCAGGCCGATGGTGCGCGCCAGGGCCAGCTTGTCTTTTTCGAGTGCGTTCTGCGCAACGATCAACTGCTGCTCGATCGACTGGTAATCCACGCGGGCCCGCAGCTCGTCGAGCAGCGGCGCCGTGCCGGCCTGGTGATTAGCCACGGCCTGATCGAGCGAAACTTTCGCAGTAGCTACCTGCGCCTCTACGCTGCTGACCTGGGTTTCGTCGGCCAGCACCAGCAGATAGGCGTTGCCCACGGTGAGCACGACCATGTCGCGCGCGTCCTCGGCCGAGAGTTGCGCGGCGGCAAAGTTGTGGCGCGCGGCCAGGTAGTTGCGCAGCGAAGTCACGTTAACCAGCGACCAGTTGAGCGATGCACGCAAATCGGTAAACCCAAACGGCCCGATGATAGTCGGAACGCCGGGGATACGCAGGCCTAGGGCAGGCCAGATCGGTTTGCATCTCCGCTTCTTTGGCCGTGAAGTCGACCGAAGGAAGCAGCGATTGCAGTTGGCTCATCCGCTCGGCGCGCGCCGCAGCCGTTTGCGTGCCGCTCAAAATAATGCCCAGGTTCGCCTGCAAGCCGCGCTGGATGGCGTCGTCGAGCGAGAGATCGATGGGCTGCGCCGACGCCTCACCCCTGGTGACGCTGCCATGAAAACTCGATGCCGTGGGCGCCAATGACGGCGCAGACGACGTTTCGGGAATCGCCTGTGCGGCCAGAGCGCCGCAACCCAAGAGAGCGGAACCCAGCAGAAGGCCCGCTGCAATGGAACGGATTGTGCTGTTGATGGATTGCTTCGGCAATTTCAACCTTGCTCAAATCGCGGCGAACTCGGCCGCTCAAAAAATGGCTATACCAAAGGATGCGTAGAAGACGCGGCTAGCTTCTTAATGTAGTGTATCGAACTGGCGCGCAGGGGGATCGTCCAGCTCCTTGGCCGAGTGAATTCGTAACCGGAGCGCCCTCGGATAGCAGGAATCTCAACTCACCCGCCTTTCGCTAACCCGCTGACTCGCCGATCCCCGACTCTCGTTCCCTTGTTCCCTTGGTCCCTCGGTCTCTGTCTTTATTCGTTCGCCTCAATCCGCCGCCCGTGCGCCTCCTGTACCGGGCGCGTGTTCATCTTGAAAAGGTTCGCGAAGGCGCGAAACTGGTCCCGGCTTATGCTCAGGACTTCCTCAAAGACGAACCACCGCACCCCTTCGGTGCAGGGCGGCGTCACTTCGGAGCCGACGTAGGTCCAATAGCCTGGATCGCCGGGCAGCAGGCCGCCAGCGCTCACCATGTCCGTCACCTTTTCAATGGCGCCCGCCTTCGTAGGCAGGTGCGCCCACAGCGTGGCCAGCATGGCGTTGGGGAATCCCCGGTCCTGGTTCAGCCGCACCGCCACAATGGCCAGCTTGCCGTCGTCGCTGCGGTGCACCAAGTCCGCCTCCATGTCGGCGAGCTTGCCTTTCACCGGGTGCTCGCTGGGGTGGTGGAAATCGATCTCGACGAGCTGGTAGCGCACGCCTCCGGCCACCATAAAGCTGCCCCGATCCACATGCGCCACGATGCCGTTGCCCGTATTCTCGAGCGTCACGGGCCCCGCGATGTAGTGGAACTCGAGGGGCTGCAGATTCTTGTCCAGGTGCGCCCCGCGGATGTCGAGTGGCGACTGTTCGTGGCCCTTCAAGCAGGCTTGGTACGCGGGATCGAGCTTGCCCCAGACCAGCGGGCCGGTCTTTCCTTCGTAGGTCCAGTTGGCTCCGTTTTGCGCGAAGCAGAGGGCGGTCGAGCCAAACAGCAGTGCGGCGATTGCAGGTAGACGCATAGGTTTCTCCACGAAAAAACAGGCTTGAGCATCCCGAAGCATTCTACGGCATGGGCGCGCAAGACAGCGAGTCAGCAAGTCAGTTGGTCAGCAAGTCAGCGTGCGCAGCGCGTGCGTTGACAGTGTCTGCGGCGACGCGAGCGGCCCGTTCGTGGAGGGGTAGGAGTTCGGAGTACAGACGGAAAAGTGCGAAAAACTGACCCTCTTGCCCTGGGAAAAAAGTCCCATAATACTACTACTTGGACAAAAAATGAGACCCATCGGTTGAAGGGTCCCACTTCCTAAATGGCGTTGTCGAGGGCGGGTTTTATTTGGCTGTGACTTGCACGCCAGCCTGCTCCGCCAGCTTCGCCGCCTTGTCCGTCGCCTCCCAGGTAAACTCCGGCTCGGTGCGGCCAAAGTGGCCGTACGCCGCCGTCTTCTGGTAGATGGGCCGGCGCAGGTTCAGGCTTTCGATGATGCCCTTGGGCGTCAGAGCGAAGTTCTTGCGGACCAGCTTGGTGAGCTCGGCAGAGGTGAGCTTTCCGGTGCCGAATGTCTCCACCAGTACGCTCACCGGCTCGGCCACGCCGATGGCGTAGGCAAGCTGTACCTCGGCCTTATCGGCCAAACCCGCGGCCACAATGTTTTTGGCGATATGGCGCGCCATGTAAGCCGCCGAACGGTCCACCTTCGACGGATCCTTGCCCGAAAAAGCGCCGCCGCCGTGCCGTCCCATGCCGCCGTAGGTGTCCACGATGATCTTGCGGCCCGTCAGCCCGGTATCGCCCATGGGCCCGCCGATCACAAATCTTCCCGTCGGGTTGATGTGGTACCTGGTGTGCTCGTCGAGCCACTTGGCGGGCAGAACTGCCTCGATGACGTGCTTGTGAATGTCGGCGTGCAGATCCTCGTTGCCGATGGCCTCGGAATGCTGCGTGGAGATAACCACGGCATCAATGCGCGCCGGCTTGCCGTTCTCGTCGTACTCCACCGTCACCTGACTCTTGCCATCGGGACGCAGGTAGGGCAGCTTGCCGCTCTTGCGCACCGCGGTCAACTGGCGGCACAGCTTGTGCGCCAGCGAGATGGGCGCGGGCATCAGCTCGGGGGTTTCGTTGCAGGCGTAGCCGAACATCATGCCCTGATCGCCCGCGCCGCCCGTATCCACGCCTTGGGCAATGTCGCCCGACTGCTTGTTGATGCTCGAAATCACTGCGCACGTGTTGGAGTCGAAGCCGTAAAGCGCGTTGTCGTAGCCGATTGAGGCCACCACGCCCCGAACGAGCGACTGGAAATCGACATAAGCCTTGGTCGTGATCTCGCCCGCGATGACCACCAGCCCAGTGGCCGTCAGGGTCTCGGCCGCGACCCGGCTGTAAGGGTCCTGCTCCAGGCAGGCGTCGAGAATTGCGTCGGAAACCTGGTCGGCAATCTTGTCCGGATGGCCTTCGGTCACAGATTCAGAGGTAAACAAGAAACGGTCGCTCAACCTGGTAAAACTCCTTCCCACTTGCAGAAACTGATGCGCCCACACGGGGGGATCAGGCATGATGGTGCATCCCTTCTATGGTAATTGCGGCGGGGCAGCGGGAGCAAAGGCGCTTGAGCGTACGGCAGACATTGGGCGGTGGAAAGGGACTTCCGTCAGTTGGGCGGTTGGGCCGCGAGGGCGTAGGCTCGGTCGAGTTCCGCACAAAAGGCCGTGAAGCTTGGCAGGTCGATCAGCGCCGGATCGATCGTTCCGCAGCTCACCAATTCAGCTTGCTGTTCGGTTGTCGGTTCGCAATTGAGATGTTTCGCCAACTGAGTTTTCAGGCTTCTGGGGCTTGCATCGTTTCCCGGCTCGTCTTCCAGCCAACTGCAGTCCCTTCCCGCATCCTCGCGCTTGAGAAGGCCGCACAGCATCCATGCTTCGGACTTTGGCCGCGGAACCATCGGAACGCCTGACGGGAACTCCGCTACCTCAAAGCCCCTTCGCATGGAGGTGAATTTTTCTTGCCATTCCGTTCTGGGGGTTGAGCGAGTCCCATCGGCGTCGCGAAAGAAGATTGCGATCACCGGAGAATCTTGCTGCGTGGCGATAGTCTTTGCGTGTTTTCCGAGAAGGAAGGCCGACTTGAAGAAAAAAAGATTTCCACCTTTGCTTTCCCCGCGCGGGAAAAACATCGGCTTTTGGGGGCGAAGAGCAGCTAGGTCTGTTTCACGCAAAAAGCAAATGCAATCACCACCGGCGTTTTGGGTTTCCAGAACGGAGTAATTCAGCTTGTCGGGTCGCGCCAGGAGCTTATCAACAATCCAGGCCATTGGACCGGGCACGAATTTCCATTCTGTTTCCCTGAGCAGCCGGGTCCCAAGATCGGCGGGCCCTTCGCCGGAGAGAACAAGAATCATTGCGCCGGTGCCCCGGCTGTCTCGGAAGCGCCGCGTTCCCTCTCCTCCGCCTCGCGAGCAATCTGCTCAATGGAGGTATCTACGTAAACTTCTCCAGGGCCAAGTATGCCGAGCTTCCTTCTCGCCGAAGGTAAATCGAAATACCGGCAGGAGCGTGTTTGGCCTGTGGAGTTGCGATAGAGCACAATTACGGATTCCTCCGCTTGAGCATCGGTGAGATCGTTCAGTATCAGCGGGCTGTGTGTGGTGGCGATTACTTGGACAGGGGCGGCAGCCAGATACTGTACAAGCTTCGCCATCGTCTCCGGATGAACTCCATTCTCGATCTCATCAAGAAGTAATATCCGATCCTGAGCATTTACATTTCCCGGTATTGCCGAGCTCTCGATCTGCGCAACGATTGCCAAAATGCGCGTAAACCCATCGCTGAAATGCCGTGACGAAATGCCATTCGACAAGGCGCCCCCGCCAGGCAATAAGACCCGCATATTCTTCTCAAAGATTGACAACTTGACAAGTTCATCCTTTTTGATTTCCCGTTGCAAACCGCTTACATTCGGGAAAAACTCGCGCATGCGCGTGTACACGCGCTCCCGGATTCCATCGCTGATTTGATGGATGAACCCGCTGAGATTCTCGCCTTTCGGGCCGATCTCACGGCTAGGGAAAGAATCCTGCTTGAGATTGAATGTCGAGACGAGTTCGAAGTTCGATACGTATTTGCCGAACGCTTGCTTTAACAGACGAAGCGAGGCGTCTATATCGTCATCGGAAAGGATCGAGAGCGCTGATCCTGAGAACCGCAATCCGGAGTTTTTCCGATGCTCATTTCCACTGCCCGGCATAAACGAGACAGTGCTTCCTTGCACGCTCAAAAGACAGTGGCCATTCTCCCAAATCGACTCCTCAGTGATCTGAAAGTCATCCCGTGAAAGCGGAAGAAACTTGAACTTCCAAGTGATTGGCAGGGTCGAAGCCATCCTGATTTCCGCAGAAATTTCGATGTATTTGCCAGGGAGGGGGTCAAGTTGGGAGGATAACTCTTCTGACGACCATCCACGCTCGCGAAGCCACTCAGGAAATCTTCCCTTTACCAACTGAGAAAGAAAGTCCACTGCTTGCAGCACCGTCGTTTTCCCGCTGCCATTGGCGCCGATCAGACAGGTGAAATTGGCGAGCGGAGGCGATGCCACAGGAGGGAGCGAAAAGCCGTCGAGCGACTTGAAATTGTCAATCTGGATTCTACGGATCACGGGGTGAGTCCGGCCTTCCTTGCAGCCATCATATATCCTCTGGGGCTCAATAGTGGGGTGGGCGGACTAAGCCTCGGTTAGCTCTTGAACCAGGAGTGCACGTGCGCAACCACGCCCCGAACCGCAGCCTCTGAACCATGCAGTACGTCCGCGATCACTTTCCCCGGAAGCAGCGTCGTCCACCACCCCTCCCGCAGCCCGTAGTAGCGCATAGCGAGGAAGGCTCCCGCAGCCACCACCAGCACCAGCAGGATGGCGCCGAGCCAGCGCAGGCGCACTTCGACAGCTTCGCGGTGCAGAAGCCGCGCCTTGCCTACGTTCGCGGCAAAGGCCGTCCATCCGCGGTCGTCATCGGCCATCTGGCCTGTGGCGCTGGACGCCTCGAGAAAACGCTCGGTCCAGTCCTGCTGGTCCAGGCCCAGCGCGCCGGCGTAACCGCGCACAATCCCCTTGCTCAAAATGCCGCCGGGAAGCAGGCGAAAGCTCTCCTGCTCCAGCGCAATCAGGTGGCGCGGGCTGATTTTGGTTACCGCGGTGATGTCGTCCAGCTCAATGCCGCGCGATAACCGCTCTTTGCGCAAATCTTCTCCAAAACTCCCCATCGGCGACCGGAAAGGGTCCCATCAACCCAAGTAGAAATTTTACCTTCACCATACCCCCGGTATCCATCCCGGTCAAAGCGTTTCGGCGCTTCCCGCACCGCATGGACTCACTAACGTAACGTGCGGGCAAAGCCTGGCTTTGCCCCGCGGCCGCTCGCGGTCCGGGCTGTTACCCTTGGGTCGAGGGCTAAGGCGCGAGTTGTACGCGATTTTTTGGTCTCCCGCCAGCCCATGCTCGAACATGAATAAGCTCATCCTTGCCAACTTGCTGCGCCGCCCCATGCGCTCGGTCATCAGCGTGCTCGCCGTCGCCATTGAAGTCATCATGATCCTGTCCATTGTGGGCATCTTTATGGGCATGCTGAACGACCAGAACAAGCGCACCAACGGCATCGGAGCCGACTTGATGCTATTGCCCTCCAACGCCAGCATGTTCAATGGCTTGGGAAGCCCGTCAATGCCCCTCGCGGACAGGGAAGTACTGTCGAAGCTGCCGCATGTAGCAGAGGTCTCCCCGGCCATTCAGAAGATTGCGACCAGCGGCAGCGTTGAAATTCTGTACGGAATCGATTACGCGAGTTTCAACGCGCTCAAGCCGTTTGTCTTCGTTGCCGGCGGACCGTTTCAGGGGTCGAACGACGCGATCATTGATGGCGTCTTTGCCGGCCGCCAAAACCCCGCCACCAAAAAGCCGTACGCGGTGGGCGATACGGTGATGATTATGGCCCACCCATTTCGCGTTTCAGGCATTGTGCAACAGGGCAAGGGCGGGCGCAAGTTGATTCCCATTAACACCATGGGACAGCTAATGGACGCCGATGGCAAGGCATCGATTTTCTACATCAAGTGCGACAGCCCGGCCAACGACGACCTGGTGATGCAGGAGATTCATTCCACGCGCGGCTTTGGAAACAATACGTTGACTACCGTCGACAGTTGGCTCGATCAGATGACGCCAGACAAGATTCCGGGCTTCAATATCGCCCTCGGGGTCATTACCGGGATCGCTGTTATCATCGGGTTTCTGGTTATCTTTCAATCCATGTACACAGCGGTGCTCGAGCGCACACGCGAAATAGGCATCCTCAAGTCCATGGGCGCTTCCAAGCTGGCCATCGTAGGTGTTGTGCTGCGCGAGTGCGCGGTGCTGGCCGTAGCCGGAGTCTTGGTGGGAATTGCGGGCACTTATGCCGTGCGCGTTCTGATCGCCCATTTCTTCCCCACCATGAATTTCGAGATCACTGTCTTGTGGCTGGGCCGCGGCGCGGTCATCGCCTTTGTGGGATCGATCTGCGGCGCGCTCTATCCGGCCTGGATGGCAGCCCGAAAGGATCCCATCGACGCGCTTGCCTACGAATAGCGAACCGGAGGGAACAGGGGGTTAAGGCGTGATCCAAGCAAAGCAAAGCCTGGTACCCATCCACGCCATTCGCGCCGCCGCCGCGCGCATTGCGCCCATTGCCATCAAAACACCTCTGGTGAGCGCCGCTTTTCCCGGCGTGTCGGGCCACGGAACCGGCCGGCAGATCTGGCTCAAGGCAGAAAGCTTGCAGCCCATCGGGGCCTTCAAAATTCGCGGCGCCTCCAACAAGATCCTTCAGCTTACGCCCGATGAAATCGCCCGCGGCGTCATCACCTATTCGAGCGGCAACCATGCTCAGGGCGTAGCCTACGCAGCGCGCGAGGTAGGAGCCAAAGCGGTCATCGTCATGCCGTCGAACGCGCCCGCCATCAAGCGCGCGGCCACGCTGGCGCTGGGGGCAGAGGTCGTTGACGTCGGCCTGGCTTCGAGCGAGCGCCTGGCCGTGGCCGAGCAACTGGTGCGCGAGCACGGCTACGTCGTCATTCCGCCCTACGACGACGAGCAGATCATCGCGGGGCAGGGAACCTGCGGCCTCGAAATCGTCGAGGAACTTCCTGATGTGGACCTCGTCCTCTCGCCGGTCTCAGGCGGCGGGCTGTTGAGCGGAGTTGCCGCGGCAGTCAAGCAGCTTCGTCCGCAAATCAAAGTCTTTGGCATCGAGCCGGAGCTGGCCGGCGATACGGCGGAGAGTTTCCGCACCGGCGCGATCGTCACCTGGGGGGCCGAGCTGACCAGCCGGACAATTGCGGATGGTTTGCGCACCCAGAGCGTCGGCGTGCGCAACTTTGCCCACATTCAGGCCTTCGTTGACGGCATCGTCACCGTCACCGAGGCCGAGATTCGCGCCGCCATGCGCGCCATCGTGGCCGCCACGCGCCTGGTTCCCGAACCCAGCGGCGCCGTTGCCACCGCCGCGCTGCTCTTCCACGCGCACCAATTGCCCTCTTACTTGAAAGCCGTCGCCGTAGTCAGCGGCGGCAACGTCGATCCCGCGCTGCTGGCCGAAGTGCTCACCGAAAACTCGCAGTAACGTCGTTCGAATATGATCTTGCATGTGATGAATCGCCGCTTCCTGACCGCTTGCCCGGTGCCCCATCCTCGCCGCTGTCATCCTGAGCGAGTTCGCCGCGGTCGGGGCGAGCGAGTCGAAGGACCTGCGGTTGCTTTTTTTGCGGCTACAGCGGAAGCCGTGCAGATGTACCCGGATGCACGCCCTTCATGTGGTTTTTTCAATAAGAAAAAGCCACCTCGCACGCCGTCCAAATGGGCACAGTTGCTCGGATTCCGCTCTAGGATGGGGAAACCGATCCTTATCCTGGCCCTCGCGCTCCTCTGCGCCATCCTGCCCGCCCACGCCGACAAAAAGCCGCAGCAGCAAGTCAAGCCCATGGCCGGCCCGCGCGCCACCACTCTGCGCGTTACCTGGCTCTACATCACGCCCTCCACCGGCTCGCAAAAGGTTGACAAGGTGCAGATCGGCCGCGAGATGGTGGTCGCCGAAAAAAGCGGCCCATGGATGCGCGTCTACGCCAACACCGACATCGAGGAGCAGCACAGCGACAAGGACACGCCAATGGTGGGCGAAGACGAAGCCACGCCGCCCATCTCCGGCTGGATGGAGGCCAAGGGCGTCGTGGAAGAAACCACGCCCAACGGAGACCAGATTCTGATGGGCGCTGCCGCCAATCAGGAGGCGGTGGCTTCCAATCCGCGCGGCCCGGCCAACGCCGCGCAGAGCGCCCGCCTGCTCTACCGCCGCCTCGTCGAGATGTTCCCCAACTCGCCGCTGGCGCCTGAAGCGGCATGGCGCGCGGCCGACATCCAGTGGCAAATTGAAAAGGCCGACCAGGCGACCCTGCCCTCGGCCCACGAAAAGGACCCGAATTATCGCATGGGGATGGACGAGGACGCGCTGCACAAGGTCATCAAGTACTATCCCCACACGCGCTGGGCGGCGCTGGCGGCCTTCGATCTCATCGACAACAAGCTCTGCGGCGACTGGGAGGGCTCCACGCAGTGCCCTGAAAAGGAGTCCGAGCTCTACATCAAATACGCCGACGAGTATCCCGATGGTCCGCGCACGGCGCGGGCGCTTTACGAGGCCGTCTACCGCCTCGCCGTCCTCAGTGACATGTATTCCGCCAACGGCGACGACCGCAAAAGCAGCGATGCCCACAACCAGGCGCGTAGCGTGGCCGCGCAACTCAAGGCTCATTTTGCCGATTCCGACTACACCTGGCGCGCCGGCGCTTTGGTGTACAAATTGGATGAAGGCGTTCCTGTCTACGGCATCGACCGGGAGTGAGCCGCTCACGGCCTCCCGCACTCGCCGCCTGACTCGTACCGGCAGCAACCAGGAGGCTACTTGAGCCCGTATATTCTGTCCATTCTTTTGGGCATCGTGGAAGGCTTGACCGAATTTTTGCCGGTCAGTTCCACGGCGCACCTGCGCATCGCTGAAGCGCTGATGAGGATTCCGCTCGACAACTCGGCCTGCTCCGCCGGCGCCTCGGCGTGTTTCCAGGATGACGCCTACTGGCAGATGTACACCATCGTCATCCAGGTCGGCGCCATCTTCGCCCTGTGCCTTCTTTTCCTTGAGCGGATCGTCAACTTTATCCGCAACTTTCCCAGGGGCGACTACGGCGAGCGCAACTGGTTCAACCATCCCATCTCGCTCACGCTCGTCGCCTTTGCCTGCACCTCGGTCCTCGCCCTGGCGCTGCGCAAATGGAGCGAGAAGAACCTCGGCAGCCTGACTGCCATGGCCATCGCGCTGCTGGTGGGCGGCATTGTCATGTGGATCATCGACGCCTGGAGCGCCCGCCACGAGGCGAACACCACGCACGTAGAACAGATGTCTCTGCCCCAGGCCATCTGGATCGGCCTCTGCCAGACGCTTTCCGCCATCTTTCCCGGCACCTCGCGCTCCATGTCCACCATCGCCGCCGGCCAGCTTGCCGGCCTCGACCGCCCCTCGGCGCTCGAGTTCAGCTTCCTGCTCTCCATCCCCACCATGATTGCGGCCACCGGCTGGGATCTGCTGCACGAAATTCATAAGAGCAAGGCCGCTGGCGCCGCCTCGGTGGCCGCCGCGCATGTGGTCATGAATCAGGAGCGCTGGATCGTGCTCATCATCGGCACCGTCGTCTCCTTCATCGTCGCTCTCGGCGTGGTGGAGTGGTTCCTCTTCTGGGTGCGCAAGCACGGCTTCACCATCTTCGCCATCTACCGCATCCTGCTCGGCGGCGCGCTGCTGCTCTGGGGAGCGAAGTTGATCGGTGCGTAGGATAAGCTGACATAGGTTCGACGCGAGACTTCATACGCCGCTACATTGCTCCTATAGCAAAACCAGAGTCGCTGTACCCCGGAGCCTCAACCGCTAAGTCGATGCGACCAACAGGGAGCAGCGACCTTCGAAAAACCTCAACAGGGCACACCAACTCTGGTTTTGCCGAAAGTCACATATATGCCGCTGGAGGTCCGTCTGCGAGATCGGGTCAACGCCAACCAACCGATTCTCTCCAAAGTTAACCGAGCAACCCCGATTGGAGGCGGGCGCTCTACCTTATGGAAATCCCACGTGAAAGGCTCATCCTGGGCCAGATGACTGCGCGAACCGAGAATGAACACCTGGCTCGGTATCAGTTTGCGATGGAATTGGTTGCAGGAAAGCGGGTCGCCGATATTGCGTGTGGGTCAGGCTACGGGACGCAGATGCTTTCGAGCGCCGGCGCTCGAAGCGTACACGGCATGGACATCTCGGAAGAGGCCGTGGAGTTCGCGCGACAGCAATACAACACCGCCAATGTCACTTACAGTGTTGGCAATGCGCAAGATCTCATGACGATCTCAGACGGCGAGTTTGACGTCGTCGTTTCCTTTGAAACCATCGAGCATATCGAGGATGTGGAGGCCTACCTGGATGAGATGAAACGCATCCTGTGTCCGGGCGGAGTGTTCGTGGTTTCGAGTCCCGACAGGCGGTTAGCATCATTCTGGCATTGGTATTCTCGCTCATCCCAAAAACCCCTACCATGTTCGGGAATACACAGAGCGCGAGTTGCTGGATTTGTTGTCTACCCGTTTTCAAATCAAAGCTTGTTATGGTCAGGCATTTGTGTCTCGATGGTTAGTGTTTTGGCCGGTGCACTTCATGATCTAGGACGTTCCGTGGCATATTCAACACTGCCAAGGTGCGCGACTTCCGGGACAAACTCTACAGCGACAAGGGAAATTTCAAGGTGACGCCAAAAGGACCCGGGAAACGGGTTCCGAACTATTGGGTCATCTCCTGCGTCCGTCAAGAGAAATAAGGCGATGACTTGAGGTAAATAATTTCCCCAAATGAGTTTTCGGCCCTGGCGGCTGGACCGGAGCGGGTGGCGTTTATTTCCACGCCAGCAGGCAAGAATCGCTTGCCGGGGCCCCGGGAGTGGAAAACACCCTTTGAGATGTGCGGCTTCGGCTTACAGAAACCGTGAAAATGCTTGAGCGGCAAACCCACGGTTAATGCCGCTGGTTCCCCCCACCCTCCTTTTGCCCTGATTTACCCCCGCACTCGCCGATAATAGATCTTGCTCTGGGACGATTTCGGCATTTTCGGAAATTGAGTGTTGTGGTAAGTTCGTGCTCTGTCGCCGCTCCCTGACGGTCGCGTCGACTTGGCGCACGCGGTTCCTCGATGCAGCATTTCCGAAAATGCAGTAGCCTGCTCCCTCGGGCTGCCTGTTCGTGCACGGCAGCCGTCGAGCCGAACCGCCCTTATCATGAAGCCCATCCGCATCGTTCTGTCGCCCACGCGCAGCCGCCCCGTAAATATTTTTCTCGGGATGCTGCTGGTGCTGGTCTCGCTTCTTCTTCTCCTCTCTCTGGCCACTTATCGCGCATCTGACCCCTCGCTCAACACGGCCACAGGTTCCGCCGTGCCCCACAACTGGATCGGACTCTTTGGCGCCTGCATCAGCGATCTGCTGCTGCAGGCGCTGGGCCTCACGGCCTTTCTCCTCCCCTTGTGGCTGGGCGGCGTGGGCTGGACGTGGATGCGCTCGCGCCCCGGCGGCTCGCCCATCCTGCGCTGGGTCGGCACGCTGCTCGCGCTTGCATTTTTGCCCGCCGTCTTTGGCCTCTTGCCGTGGCATTGGCGCTGGCTGCACGTGCTTCCGGTGGAAGGCGTCGTAGGTCGCCTCATGGCCGGCCTGCTGGTGGTTTACCTCAACCTGCAAGGCGCCTGGGTGGTGGCGGCCGTGTCCGCCGCCGCCGGGCTCTACTTTGCCTCCGCCATCAGTTTCTGGGTTATCCGCGAAAACATTGCCGACCGCTGGGCCCAGTTCAGTGCCTGGCGTGACCGCTGGCGCGAGCGGCGCGCGGAGCGCGCCGAACTGCGTGCGGAACGCGAAGCTCTGCGCGAGGAGCGCGATCCGCCCGTTCCGTTCCCGGAATTCGCAGGCCATGCCGGTCTCGAGCCCGACGATGAGCCTGCCGAGCGTTGGCCCAGCCGCCTTTTCGCATTCTTCCGGCGCAAGCGCGCGGCAGAAAGCGACCCGCTTGACGAGATTCCTGCTTACCAGCGTGCCGATCTGCGGCAAAGATCCGGCGACCCGGCCACGGCTGACTCGATCGAAGCGCCGATCCCGGTCGCCCCACTGCGCAAGCCTAGCATCTGGGAGCGCCGGGCGCCGGAACTCGCAGCGGAACCACCCATGTCCGCACCCGCCGCTGCCCCGGCGCACACGCCTTCACCCATGCAGCCGCAGCCTGTTGCCGCCCCGTACCCAGCGAACCCAGTTGATCCATGGCCTGCTGCCAGCCCCGCAACCGCACCGCAGCATGCCGGCGACATCGCCATCCACAGCCGCGCCGATGCGGAACTGCACACCGTCACCGTCGCTCCAAGGAATGTCAGCGGCTTCAAGCTGCCCTCGAGCACGCTGCTCAGTTCAGGCGAAGGCCCGCAGACGGTACGCGAAGACGAGCTCCGCGAAGAGGCCAAGGTCCTCGTCGAAAAGTGCGCCGAGTTCGACGTGCTCGGCCAGGTCGTGCAGATCAACCCCGGCCCCATGGTCACCACCTTCGAGTTCAAGCCCGAGGCTGGCGTCAAATACTCGCGCGTCACCGGCCTTGCCGACGACCTCTGCCTCGCCATGCGCGCCGAAAGCATCCTCATCGAGCGCATGCCCGGCAAGAGCACCGTGGGCATTCAGGTGCCCAACCACGAGCGCGAAACCATCCACCTGCGCGACGTCATCGAGAGCGAAACCTTCGTGAGGGCCCGCTCCCGCCTCACCATTTCCATGGGCAAGGACATCAACGGCCGCATCGTCACCGCCGATCTGGCCTCAATGCCCCATATTCTCATCGCCGGATCCACAGGCTCGGGCAAATCCGTGGCCATCAACGCCATGATCATGAGCCTGCTCTACCGCACTACGCCCAACCAGGTGCGGCTCATCCTCGTCGATCCCAAGCGCGTGGAGCTGGGCATGTACGAGGGCATTCCCCATCTCTTCACGCCCATCATCACCGAGCCCAAGCTGGCCGCCAACGCTCTGCGCAACGCTGTCCGTGAGATGGAGCGGCGCCTCAAGCTGCTGGCCTCGCGCAGCGTGCGCAACATCGACCAGTACAACAAGCTCTTCGAAGGCGCCATGCCCTCGCTCTTCGACGAAGGCGATCTGGAGCAGCCGCTGCCCTACATCGTCATCATCATCGACGAGCTCGCCGACCTCATGATGCTGGACCGCGCCAACGTCGAAGAGTCCGTCACGCGCCTCGCGCAGATGTCGCGCGCCGTCGGCATTCACCTCATCCTGGCCACGCAGCGGCCCAGCGTCGACGTCATCACCGGCCTCATCAAGGCCAACATTCCCACGCGCATCAGCTTCCGCCTCGCCACCAAGGTGGACTCGCGCACCATCCTCGACACCAACGGAGCCGAGGCGCTCTTAGGCCGCGGCGACATGCTCTTCCTGCCGCCGGGCACCAGCCGCCTGATGCGCCTGCACGCTCCCTACGTCAGCGAAAAAGAAACCGCGGCCGTGGTCGCCTTCTGGAAGGACCAGGGCCAGGCCGAGTACGTCGAGGGCTTCCTCGAGTCGCCGAAAGACGAGCGCGCACCCATGGAAGGCGCCGGCGAAGACTCGAGCGAAGACGATCCCATGTTCGACGATGCGGTGCGCCTGGTCTTCGAGTTCGGCAAGGCCTCCACGTCGCTCTTGCAGCGGCGGCTGCGCATCGGCTACGGCCGGGCCGCGCATCTGATCGACTTGATGGAGCGCGACGGCCTGGTCGGCGCCGCCGACGGCCCGCGTCCCCGCGAACTGCTCAAAGCTCCCGGCTGGCTGCACGAAGTCATCGCCGGCGGCGAATAGCTCGGACCAGCTCCTGGCTGGACACGTTCATGGATCAAATTCCTTAAACTCGGTATCCGCTTCACTCACCCCGCCACAGCGGGCTGTGTCTTGTGTCGCATCAACCAGGCCGAAAGACGATTGACCAACAACGACGACATTCGAGCGGCCTCCGCTCGCAGCATTGCTGCTTTAAGGCGGCTGCTGAAAACTGGTAGAGTGGAGCCTGGAATTCCCCCCGTTTCGGAGGTCAACATGAACCGTAACCTACTTCCCCTGCTGGGCGCGCTGGCCCTGGCGTTCTGCGGACCGTCCGCCCAGCTTGCGTCGCAGCCGCAGCAGCCCCAGGCGCAGTCTTCTCAGGCCCTGGTCGGCACCTGGTCTACGACGGTGAACTGGAGACTGCCGTCCGGGCTGATGATCATCACCACCTTCATGCCCGACGGGCGCATCCAGTCGACGATCCAGAATCACCAGGGCATGAGCTTCACGCTCGCGGGCGCCTACCAGTTCAACGCCGAGCAGGGCGCGCTGAGCTACAAGTGGGAGGATTTCTCGCCGAAACAGACTTGCATCGACGGCGCCTGCACGCCGGCCCAGCCGCCGGCGCAGATGGGCGTGGTGATCACCAGCAGCATCCGGTTCCTGGGCACGACCCAGTTCGTCGCCACCTCGAACGGCGCCTCGACGACCTACGTCCGCACCAACGCGGTGGGTACCCCCCGGTAGGTTAACCGCGCTGCCGGCTCTCATCCTGGTTTCAGTAATCCGTGCCTCTGATGTAGTTCGGAGTACCGACAATCTGGTACTTGCCCGGATTCGCCCGCACCATCTGATTTGCCGTTGAGTTCCACTGTGTGGAGTGCCCGCCCGTCGCGTTGTTCTGCACTACCGATTGGTCCAGCAGGTAGTTGTCGAAGCCCTGGTCGTTCCTGGCGTTGTTGTCTCCGGTCTCATTCATGCGCTGGGTGGCCTGCTGGCCGATTTGATGGATCTGATTGACGATTTGCTCGCTCCGGTTGATCAGTGACTGCTCCATTTGGTTATAGTTCTGTTGCTCCTGCTTCAGGATGGGGGCCATCTTGGCGTTCACGATCCGGTCGAGCAGAGCCTGATCCACCTGAAAGCTGTTCATGATGGCCAGCTCGGTGGCGCTCTCCTGAGCCGCAATGGAATTGGGCAGCAGCCCCTCAAAAATGTGGTACGCAAACTGGCCTGCCTGCCCAAGGTCGGCGCAGACTGTCATATTGAATGCCTGCATGCCTCCGGCCGGATTCAACGATGAACCAGGATTCAGCTGCCCTGTGGCGTGAGCACATTTCACGCCGTTCGACGTGGGCAGGTTCTGGGCGCTGGCGATCTGCATTGGCTGGGGAGGCTGACCCTCTCCCTTGAGGATCGCCAGCCAGACATCGGCAAAGGACTTCGCCATATCCACGTTGAACGGGTAGAAGACGGTGTTCTTAGGGAGCTGCATCATGGGACGCTGCTTGATTTGTTGGTAAATTCCACCTGGAGCGGTCGGATCCCACGCGTTAAGGAACTGGTTAAGGATAATGTGTTCGCCCTTTGGGCCGGTCAGCAGGATAAGCCCCTCGCTGCTTGGAAACATAGTCCACCCGTTCGGAATGCCCACGCTGGCTGTCCGGTCCTGCGTCGTGACGGTATGCAGTTGGGCCGCCGGCGCCGCAGGATGCCCGCCGGGGGGAGCCGCAGTTGTCCCGTCTGAGCCGCTGGTGACCGCCGGCCCCGTGGGGCGCCACATGCTGAGAAGCTGGGCCAGCAGCGGATTCACGGTCGAGCCGATCCGCGAAGCGTCGTCGAAAACCAGCCCCGCCTGCACTTGGTTCGGCCCGGAGAGCGTCGCCAGCGCCAGGCCGGCAAGCTGCTCGTTCCCCTGGGAGTGATTCACCACTGTGAAGAACACCCCTACCATCTGCGTCCCGCTGAACTGGAAGGGCTGTCCGATCTTCGGCTGCTCGCCGCAGTCATTGTGTACCGTTCTTAAGATGAAGGTAAGCCCGCCCGCCTGATTGCTGGCGCCGGCAACCGCGGTGTAGGCGAGGCCGCCTCCCTGCTGTCCACGCACGATCTGCAACGCAGGTTGCGGCGTGTTGGCGCCGCTGATCATGGCGCCACTGATCATGTTTTGCTGCGGCGTCGCTCCATGGCAGCCCGCCAGGAGGAATAGCGACAAAACCACAAGCCCGGAAAACTGCTTGATATCTCGCATCACGACAGCACCTCTTTCTTTTTCCTTGGGCCCTGTTGTGTTTCACCTCATCGGCCGGCGCCAGCGAGAACGGGAAAGCCCAGGCAAGGCAGCGAAGGCCCGAGAATCTCAGCCTTGCGTGGGCTTGAGATCGGTGCAGCGACGGCTTCGACGGGTGTGTTGGTTCCCATGCTAACACTCCCCGGCCTTACACGCGCCCGATGGAAGTAAACAGCGGCGCCTCTCTTTGAATTTGCTTGAGAGGCCACAGACCTTTCGCCTCGAAAAGCGGGAAAAGCTCATCCCTGCATCCAGTTCGCCGGCCCCTACAGCAGAACCAGAATAGGTGTACCCGATGGCACGCCCTCTGAGTGGCTTTTTCATCAGGAAAAAGCCACATTGAAGACGCTTCGTTTGGGCACGTGAATTCTGGTTCTGCTCTAAGGGAATGTGCTACACTTCGTTCGGTAAACGCTTACCCGTACCGCGATAGCTCCATCTTGCCCGCTTCCCGCCTTCGGCGCGAAGCCTGGCAGGTTAAGAATTGCTCCTCGCAACGGCGCGCTTTGCCGTTTGACAAGTGTCCGAGTAAAACAATTTACTCATGGGCGAACGTCCGCAGGGTTTTTGCGGACGAATCTACGCCGATCGGGTGAAGGAATGTTCGCATTGGTCCCAGCCGCTGTCGCCGTTGACTTACCGGGCTCAGTGCCGGCGCTGATTGCTCTTGGCGCGCCTTCACTGGCCCATCTCAGTCTTCTTGACATCGCCGTGATCGCAATTTACTTCGTGACGGTAATCTGGGTCGGCTTCTACTTGAAGAGCCAGGCCAACACCAGCGAAGAATTCTTCATGGCCGGCCGCGAGATGACGGCGTGGATCGCGGGCCTGAGCTTCGTGAGCGCCAATCTCGGTTCGTTGGAGCTGATGGGCTGGGCCGGCTCGGCTTACCAATACGGCATTCTGGCCGCGCATTGGTACTGGGTGGGCGCCATTCCGGCCATGCTGTTTCTCGGCATGGTGATGATGCCGTTCTACTATGTGTGCAAAACGCACTCGGTCCCGGGATATCTGAAGTTGCGCTTCGGCGAGGGGGCCAGAACGGTAGCGGCGTTTTCGTTCGCCTTCATGACCGTGCTGATGAGTGGCGTAAACATGTTCGCGATGGCCGAAGTGATGAAGGTGGTGCTGGGCTGGGATTTGAACTTTTCCATCATCGTTTCGTCGCTGGCAGTGGCCGCGTATGTGGCGCTCGGCGGGCTGCGATCGGCCATCTTCAATGAGGTGCTGCAGTTTGTGCTCATCTGGGGCGGCGCGCTGCTGGTGCCGATTCTGGGCTTGATCGAGGCCGGCGGCTGGACCGGCCTGAAGGCGAAGATCGCGCACAACATTGCGATTGGCGCCATTCCTGCCGGCGACTACACGCATATGTGGCGCAGCATGGGGCACTTTGCCGATAATCCCATGGGCATTCATTGGACCGGGATTGTCTTCGGCCTGGGATTTGCCATTAGTTTCGCGTACTGGACCACGGATTTTCTGGTGGTGCAGCGCGTGTTGGCGGCCAACAGCCTGCGTTCCGCGCGGTTGGCTCCGGTGATCGGCTCGTTCTTCAAAATGGCGGTGCCGTTCATCGTGATTTTACCCGGACTGCTGGGCCTGGCAGTCCTGCAGAATCCGGATGGAAGCCTGCTGCGGCTGGTGGGCGAGAATGCCGTTGCCGCGCACCCCGGGGCGGGGCTGCACAGCTACAACGAGGTGCTGCCGCTGATGCTGGTGCGTTACTGCAGCCCCGGTCTTCTGGGATTGGGGATTACCGCGCTGATCGCCGGTTTCATGAGCGGAATGGCCGGTAACGTGAGCGCTTTTTCTGCTGTCTGGACCTACGACATCTATCAGCCGCTGATCAGGAAAGTTGCCAGAGACGAGCATTACGTGGCCGTGGGGCGCTGGGCAACGATTCTCGGCGTGGTCATCTCGATTGGTACGGCGTATCTGGTGATGCATGCTCAGGGCATTATGGATTACGTGCAGGCCCTGTTCAGCTTTTTCATTTCGCCTCTGCTGGGCGCGGTGTTGATGGGCATGTTCTGGAAACGCGCCACAAAGGCAGGCGGGTTCTGGGGCCTGTTGATTGGCACTCTCACATCGATCGGCCTGTGGGCCTGGGTCAAGATCGATCCCGCGGCGCTGCGTTACGTCGCATTCTCGCCGGACGCCAAGGACATGGCCGAGAATATGTACCGCGCTTTGTGGTCGGTGAGCACGGCCATGCTTGTCACTTTCGTTGTCAGTCTCTTCACCGCGCCGCGGCCCTTGGCAGAGCTCGACGGGCTGGTCTATGGCGCAACCAAACTGCCAGCGGAAGAGCCGGTGCCGTTCTATAAGAGCGAATGGTGCTGGACGGCGATTGCCATCGTCGCATTTCTGGGCCTCAACATTTATTTCTGGTAAGGAGGCTGGCGTGCATCCCTCGCGAATCTCGATCTGGTTTTTTGTGGGAGCCCTTCTTAGCGTTTATGGAACGCTGATCCTGGGCTACGGACTATTTGAATTAGCGACGAAGCATTTGGCCAACGTAGTGCTGGCCAATTTGCACGCGCCCGTCTGGTGGGGTGGTTTGTTGCTGGCGCTGGGCCTCTTTTATGGTCTGCGCTTTCGCCCGGGCCGCAACACTTAAGCAGCAAATGCCGAATCAAGGAGCAGAAACATGGCAGCGCAACGCAAAATGACATTTGGAATCGTAGTCGGGAATCGCGGCTTTTTCCCCGATCATCTGGCCAAATCCGGCCGTGAAGAAATCCTGGCGGCCCTTGAAGCCGCGGGCGCGCAGGCCGTGGTGCTCGGCCCTGAAGAGTCGAAGCACGGCGCCGTGGAAACCTATACCGAGTCCGAGCGCTGCGCCGAGCTCTTCAAGAGACACGTCGACGCCATCGACGGCATCATCGTCACGCTGCCCAACTTCGGCGAGGAGCGCGGCATCGTTGACGCCATCCGTCTCTCCGGGCTCAAAGTTCCCGTGCTCGTCCAGGCCACGCCCGACCGCAGTGACGCCATGACCATCGCGACACGACGGGACAGCTTTTGCGGCAAGATGAGCTGCTGCAACAACCTCATGCAGTACGGCATTCCCTATTCGCTCACCACGCTGCACACTGAGAGGCTCGACTCGCCCGAATTCAAAGCCGACCTCGAGTGGTTCTCCCAGGTCTGCCGCATCGTCAAGGGCCTTAAAAACCTGCGCATCGGCGCCATCGGCGCGCGCCCCACGGCCTTCAACACCGTGCGCTACTCCGAGCGCATCTTCGAGACCTCGGGCATCACCATCGAAACCATCGATTTGTCAGAGATTTTTGGCCGCATCAACCGCATGAAAGACGCGGACGATGCGGCGCAGGCGAAGCTCGCGGCCATCAAGAAATACGTCAGCACCACAGGCATCGCGGATGCCGCCCTCCTCAAGATGGCCAAGCTAGGCGCCGTCATCGATGGCTGGATGAAACAGGCTCGCGTCACCATCAGCGCCGTGCAGTGCTGGACCTCGATGGAAGAGTTCTTCGGCGTGGTGCCCTGCACCATCATGAGCATGATGTCCAACGAGCTCATCCCTTCGGCCTGCGAAGTCGACGTCCCCGGCGTTCTCAGCATGTACATGATGGCGCTGGCCTCGGGCACTCCCTCGGCGCTGCTCGACTGGAACAATAACTACGGCGCCGACCCCAACAAGTGCGTCTGCTTCCACTGCTCCAACCTGCCCAAGCACTTCTTCAAGGATGTTCGCATGGATTACCAGGAGATTATCGCCGGCACCGTGGGCAAGGAAAATACCTTCGGCACCTGTGTAGGCCGCGTCAAGTCCGGCGCCATGAGCTTTGCGCGTTTCTCCACCGACGACCGCCGCGGCATCGTCCGCGGCTACACCGGCCCCGGCCGCTTCACCGACGATCCGCTCGAAACCTTCGGCGGCGCTGGCGTGGCCGAGATTCCCCAGTTGCAAAAATTGCTCAAGTACATCTGCCGCGAGGGCTTCGAGCACCACGTCGCCGCAAACTTTAGCGACGTATCGAAAGCCGTGCATGAAGCCGCGCGCTACCTCGGTTGGGAGAGCTACTACCATCCTGCGATCGAAAATTAACCCAGCTCTGTGCTTACCTGCGCGTAAAATATCCTCAGTCCTCCAACGTCTTTAAGGAAGATGCAAGAGGAGAATGCGTAATGGCCCAACGAGTGTGTCCGTGGTGGAAGGGTTATCTCCTGGCCAGCCCGATACGGCGCTGGTGGCAAAAACCGGAAGAACTGCTTGCTCCGTATCTCCGTGAGGGCATGACGGTGTTGGAGCCGGGTCCGGGAATGGGATTCTTTACTCTGCCCATGTCGCGCATGGTCGGCCCCGCGGGACGTATCGTCGTAATCGATATTCAATCCAAGATGCTCGAAAGTCTGCGGCGGAGAGCATCGAAGGCGGGAACATCGGAAAGAATTGACACGCGCCTGGCGCAGCCGGACTCTCTCGGCATCGGCGACCTGAATGACAGGGTGGACTTCGTTCTTGCCTTTGCCGTGGTGCATGAACTGCCATCGCCGTCGGCGTTTTTCCGTGAAGCGGCAGCGGCGATGAAATCGGGAGCGCTCATGCTCTTTGCCGAACCGGCAGGCCATGTGACGCCAGAGAAGTTTGAGGACGAGCTACGTGCGGCGCGCGAAGCCGGTCTTGCAGTGACGGCACAGCCCGCAATTGGCAAAAACATCGAAGCGGTCTTGAGAAAGAACTGACAGAGTAAGTCCGCTCGCCAACTTCTGACTCGCTGACCTGCTAACTCGCCGACTCGCTAACTTGCCGCTCTTTCGGTTCCAGTGCGATCCGCGCCGCCAGCACCACCAGCGCAGTCCACAGCACGTCGGCGCCCAACAGGTGCGCAATCTGCAGCCACACCGGCGCGAGAAATGCCACGTCGAGAACGCCCAGCACATACTGCAGGACGAGAAGAATCAGCACCAGTGCGGACACACCGCGGTTGTCCCAGAGCGTCCGGTGCTGCGCTGCGCGCACCAGCAGCCAGACGAGAAAGACGCTGGCCAGGAACGCAACCATCGGGTGCGTCCAGCGCCAACGCACCAGCCAGCCGCTCGTCGCCGAAAAATCCTGGGCAAAAGCCGCCCCCAGCGAGCTCGCCGGAAAAAGTGTATCGCCCAGCGCAGCCAGCGATCCGGTCACGCCGACAATCAGCAGCACGAGAACCGGCGCAATCGCGCCGAACGGCGCAACCAGACGAACCCTGCCGCGCAGATAACCAGCACGGCGGCCGAGCAGGTGCGCGGTAAGCGTTAGCGCAGCCAGTAGCAGCAGCGTGTTGGTCAAATGCAGCGCCAGGTAGGGCGCGCGCAAGGGCGAGCGGCTCTGTGCGGTCAAGCCGAGCTTAACCAGAAACGCTCCCAGCGCCGCTTCGATCACGGTGAAGGCCACAGCCGCCACAGCCGCCCCGCGCGCCAGGTGGCCGCGCGCCGTGCCGGCCAGCGTCCACGCGAGCAGCGCCACCACCAGGAAAAAAGAAAGCCCGCTGGTGATGCGGTGCGTGAACTCGATCATCGTATCGATCCGCGCCGAGTGCTGCATCACCGTCCCGTTGCACAGCGGCCAGTGGTCGCCGCAACCCGCTCCCGAGCCGGTGGCGCGCACCAGCCCGCCCCACAATATGACAGCGATGAAATAGGTCAGCACGCCCCAGGCAAACCGCCGCAGCGCTGGCGAAGGCATCTGTCTTACTTCAATCGATGCAACCGAAGCAGGCATGGTGACTCCGAATCGAACAGATCAGTGTAGAACAGCCAGGCGGTGGTAGTTCCGGCGCGGGCGCAATTGAAGCGCTTGACCGCATACCAGCTCGAACCGCACACTTACAGCAACCAGTAGCGAGCGTCCATGCAAGTCCCGCTCTATTTCATTGCACAGTGAGGACGCTATGCTTCAACGACTGGTGACGAACTGGGTCTACGGTGGGTTTTTCGCCGGGCTGCTGCTTCTCCTGCTATCGCCGCTCTTCATCCACGAATGGCCGGGTGCGCTCGCAGCCGTGTTCTTCTGCCTGCCCGCCTACATGCTCCACCAGTACGAAGAGCACGACAACGACCGCTTTCGCATTTTTATGAACCACATTCTGGCTGGCGAAAACGACGTGCTGACCCTTCCGGCGGTGTTCATTATTAACGTCCCCGCCGTGTGGGGTGTTATCGCGCTTTCACTTTGGCTGGCTGCCCGGGTCAATCCGGGGCTGGCTCTGATCGCCGTTTACCTGCCGCTTCTCAACGCAGCGATCCATATCGCTCATGCGATCATCATGCGCAGTTACAATCCCGGCCTGGTAAGCGCCATCGTGCTGTTCCTGCCCGTTTGCGGCTGGTGCCTCCGGACCGTCCAGCGATCTGGCTACGGAACGCCCATCATGCATGCCATCGGCGCGGGAAGCGCTCTGGCCATTCACCTCGTCATTGCAGTCTCGGTGTTGCGCAACCGGCGAAAGTACGCGTAAGCCACCACCCCACCCTACTCCCCCAGCAGCCGCACCACGTGGTTCACAATGATCAGGTCTTCGAGCGGCGGAATCACGCGCACCGTTACCTTTGAATTGTCCGCCGATATCGTCGCCGCGCCGCGAACGTTGTTGCGCTTTGCGTCGATCACGATGCCCAGCGCGTCCAGCCCCGCGCAAATCTCCGCGCGCGAAGCAATGTCGTTTTCGCCGATACCGCCGGTAAACACCAGCATGTCGAGCCCGTTCAACTCCGCCACAAAGCTGCCGATCCACCGCGCAATCGTCCAGCAGAACTTGTCCACCGCCAGCCGCGCCTTGGCGTTGCCATCGTTAATCGCCTCGCGCAGATCGCGCATATCGTTTGACAGCTCGCTCACGCCGAGCAGGCCCGACTTCTTGCTCACCACGGTTTCAAGTTTTTCCGCGGCCTCCGCGGCGTCCGGCGTTGTCTCGGCGATCTTCTTCAGGATGAAAATCACAATTCCGGGATCGATGTCGCCCGTGCGTGAGCCCGAAATAATCCCGCTCGTGGGCGTCAGCGCCATCGAAGTGTCCAGGCATTTGCCATCGCGTATCGCCGAGATCGACGCGCCATTGCCCAGATGCGCCACAATCAGCTTCTCCGGCACGTTGGGCTGCAACTGATACACAATCGATTCGTACGAGATGCCGTGATAGCCGTACTTGCGCACGCCCATCGCCACATACTCCGCGGGAATCGGCATGTGCGTGGCCACCTCGGGCAACGTGCGATGAAAATAAGTGTCGAGAATGGCAAAGTTGGGAATGCCGGGAAACAGGCGCAGCGCCTCGCGCATAATGTAAACGGCGATGGGCGTGTGCAGCGGCGCCAGCGCCTCGTAGCTCTCGATCTCGTCGATCAGCTTGGGCGTGATGCGCTGGTTTTCCCGCACCGTCGGTCCGCCGCACACTGTGCGATGGCCAATGGCCGCCGGGGCAGGGAACTCGCCGGAGTGCAGCGCGTCCGCCACCAGCTTGAACGCCACCGAACGGCTGGGCACGGCCGGCGTCTGATCCACCAGCTTTTTGCCGCTCGCATCTTTGATCCAGAACTTGCCCAGATCGGTGCCGATGCCGTCTACCGCACCCTCGAAGAGCCGCGTCCGTTCTCCGTTGCCGGCGTCATAGACTGAAAATTTGATCGAAGAAGAACCGCTATTGAGAACCAAAACCGGCAATGATTGCATTTAGGATTAAGCCTTTCAATAATTAAGTTGAGCGTAGTCAGCGGGATTTGAGCAGTACCGGAATAGCTTTATCCAAATGGTACGCCCGCTGAGCGGCTCGCCGCGGCGAACCACATTGCAGACTCTCAGGCTCAAGAATTCTGATTCAGCTCCAGCGTGCTGGTCGCGTTGGCCCCGGAAATTTTTGCTGTCCCTGAACGTCATTCTAACGCCGCTGACACCGCTCGCTCCGCCAGCCCCACTCGCAGTTCACGGTTTCACGCTGGCCAACTCCGCCGGCCAGCGCCAATCCTTGATCTCCGGCAGATCGTCGCCATTCTCCGCAACGTACAGCTTGTGGCGCTGAATCTGCTCGGAGTACCATTGCTGCGCTGCATCGGCCTTACTGGCCAGCCGCGGCACGCGCCTGATGGCGTCGAGCGCCAACTGGAAGCGGTCGATGTTGTTCAGCACGCACATGTCGAAAGGAGTCGTAGTCGTTCCCTCCTCCTTGTATCCGCGCACGTGCAGGTTGTCGTGGTTGTGCCGCCGGTAAGTGAGCCGGTGAATCAGCCACGGATAGCCATGAAACGCAAAGATCGTGGGCACGCCGGGCGGAAAAATGCGGTCGTAATCCTCGTCCGCCAGCCCATGCGGATGCTCCGACTGCGGTTGGAGCGCCATCAGGTCCACCACGTTCACCACGCGGATGCGCAAATCGGGAATCCGCTCGCGCAGCAGGCAAACCGCAGCCAGCGCCTCCATCGTCGGCACGTCGCCGCAGCACGCCATCACCACTTCGGGCCCGCCCTCGTCGTTCGATGCCCACTGCCACACGCCCAAACCGATAGTGCAATGCGCAATCGCCTCTTCAATCGTCAGCCATTGCGGCGCGGGCTGCTTGCCCGCCACGATCAGGTTGATGTAGTTCCGGCTGCGCAGGCAGTGGTCGGCCACCGAAAGCAGCGTGTTCGCGTCCGGCGGCAGATAGATGCGCACCACATCGGCTTTCTTGTTCAGCAGATGATCGATGAATCCCGGATCCTGGTGCGAAAAGCCGTTGTGATCCTGCCGCCACACCAACGAGCTCAGCAGGTAATTGAGCGTCGCGATCGGTTTGCGCCAGGGAATCTCGCGCGTCGTCTTCAGCCACTTCGCGTGCTGGTTCACCATCGAGTCCACAATGTGGATGAACGCCTCGTAGCAGGAGAAGAAGCCGTGCCGCCCGGTCAGCAGGTATCCCTCCAGCCATCCCTGGCACAGGTGCTCGCTCAGCACTTCCATCACGCGGCCGGTCTGCGACAACTGCTCGTCCACGGGCAGCGTTTCCGCCATCCATGCCTTGCCGGTTCCCGTAATCACGTCGCCGATCCGGTTTGAAGCCGTCTCGTCCGGCCCGAAGACGCGGAAATTCTTCTCGCTCTTGTTCGCCTCCATCACCGCATGCAGCAGGCGCCCAAGCACGCGCGTCGATTCCACATCCGCCTGGCCGCGCCCCTCGATCTTCACCGCGAAATCGCGGAAGTTCGGCACCTTCAGCGGCTGCAACAGCAACCCGCCGTTGGCGTGAGCATTCATGCCCATGCGCAACTGGCCCTTGGGCGCAATCTCCGCCAGATCGCTGCGTAGCTTGCCCTTGGCGTCGAACAGATCCTCGGGTTTGTAGCTGCGCATCCATTCTTCCAGCATCTTCAGGTGATCTGGCTTTTCGCGCAGCTCGCTCAGCGGCACCTGGTGCGCACGCCAGGTGTTTTCCACCGGCTTGCCGTCGACAAACTTCGGCCCCGTCCAGCCTTTGGGCGTGCGCAGAATTATCATGGGCCAGGCAGGCCGCGCGATCCATTCGCCTCTTTCGAGCGCCACACGCGCGTTCTTTTGAATCTCGGCAATCCGGTCCAGAATCTTGTCGAACAGCGCCGCGGCCTGCTGGTGCATCGTGGCCGGTTCGTCGCCGGCAAGCGTGAAAGGCTCGTAGCCGTAGCCGCGCATCAGGTCTTCGAGCTCGGCATGGGGAATGCGTGACAGAACCGTGGGGTTCGCGATCTTGTATCCGTTCAAATGAAGAATCGGCAGCACCGCACCGTCCGTGGCCGGATCGAGAAACTTATTCGAGTGCCAGCTTGTAGCCAGCGGTCCGGTCTCGGCCTCGCCGTCACCCACCACGCACGCCACAATCAAGTCGGGATTGTCGAAGGCCGCTCCGTAAGCGTGCACCAGCGAGTAGCCCAACTCGCCGCCCTCGTGAATCGATCCCGGCGTCTCGGGCGCCACGTGGCTGGGAATCCCGTAGGGCCAGCTGAATTGCCGGAACAGCCGCTTGATGCCGTCCTTGTTCTGCTCGATGTGCGGATAAATTTCCGAATAAGAGCCTTCGAGGTAGGTGTTCGCCACCAGTCCCGGTCCGCCGTGTCCGGGTCCGATGATGTAAAGCATATTCAACCCGCGCTCGCGGATCAGCCGGTTCCAGTGCACATACAAAAAGTTGAGGCCCGGCGTCGTGCCCCAGTGTCCCAGCAGCCGCGGCTTCACGTCATCCAGCGTCAGCTCGCGCTCCAGCATCGGGTTGTCCTTCAGGTAGATCTGGCCCACGGACAGGTAATTGGCCGCGCGCCAGTACGCATCCATCTTGGTTAGCATTTCCGTGCTCAAGGGGCCCTTGCTCGCAGTTTTAGCCGTCGCGTTCTCGATCATGGCACCTCGCAATAGGGGATTTTGCGTGCACTAAAAGCCTAGCAGCCGCTCCGGGGGCGATGGGTGATTCCAGTCACAAACAGGAAAATCGATGGTCAATATTTTGAGAATCCGGCAAGCGAGCGTTGCTGCAGCCCAGAAACCTGGTCAAATATTGCCCACCGACGCCCTTGACAGGCATCCCTAACACAGAGGCCTAGAAATAACGCTTCAGCTTGAGCACTCGCGATTCCAATCCATACCACAGCGCAGTAGCCACCAGAGTCGTCGCAATCAGGCGGAACGCCACCACTGCCAGGTTGCCCGGAATGCCATAAGCATTCATCCGCGCGTCGAACCAGCCGAAATAAACAAACACCGAAATGTGCGTCATGTAGAGGCCGTAGCTGATGCGGCCGTAGAAGGCCAGCGGTCCGCTGCCGAGTGCCGCATTCAGAGCATTGCGCGCGCCGCTTGAGGCAATCAATGCCAGCGCCGCGCCGGCAAATCCCACAGCCAGTGCGGAATCGAGATAGGCCGTGCCGCCGGCCACGGTAGCCGCGGCGGCGATACCGAGCACTAACCCGCCCAGCCCCATCCACAACCACGCGCGCCGGCTCAGTGGCAGAGTGTGCAGCCCGATCGCCAGCAAACTGCCCCACGCGATCCCGTCCAGGTGAATCAGCGTATTGGTCGGCGTCATCCAGTGCAGGTTCGCATGCCGCAGCAGCGGCGAGCCTGCCAGCACTCCGGCTAGCAATGCAGCCAGCATCCACGGCCGGCGCAGAAAGCGCACCAGCGGCGCCCACACAAAGTAGTACTGCTCCTCGATGGCCAGTGCCCACGTGGGGCCAATCGCAGGCGGCATAGTGATATGAAAAAGGTTCTGCACGCAAAAAATGTAAGCCAGCCACGGCGCGGTCTTGATCGCTTCCCATACCGGGGGGCCGATAAACCACGGCGCGTTCAGATAGACCACCACCAGCAGCAGCAGATACACCGGCCAGATGCGCAAAGCCCTGCGTGCATGAAAGTTGTGGAAGTAGCGCGGCTTGCCGCGTGTCGCCAACAGGGTGGACGTGATCAAGAAGCCGCTGAGAACGAAGAAAACAATCACCCCCGCCCATCCCCACAGGCTGGGGTAATGCGTCCATGTGCCTTCGAACCGCGGATTGCAGTGGTAGAGAACCACCGCCAGAATCGCCAGGCCGCGCAGCCCGTCGAGTTCCGGCAGATAAGACGGCAGCCAGGTTGGGCGTTGCATCGGCAAATAGCAGGTTAGCAGATTAGATCAGGGCCCAAAACGCCAATTCGAGGTTTGGTGGTGGTACTGTTTTGAGCCTAACGATGTTTGTTGCGGTTTAGGATGCGATCATGCCGCTGCGTACGGAATAGCTCACCAATCAGTATGCTTTCTTCGTCCAAATAAGGGCGATAATATACTTCGCAAAATAGATTACTTTGAATCCCTGCGTAGCAGCACGCCACATACAACGAACACGACGCCGATCACCATTTCGATCTGGCTTCCCGTACTCCAACCGGCCCAACTTGGGTACTCCGTAGCGGGCACTCCTGGCAGGACGCTTTGCACCGAGCTATTTCCGACCGACTGCCAGCCGACAAGCCCGAAAGCCGCTAATCCGCTGCCAAACACGATCAAAAGTATCGCTAATTTATTCATGTCACTTTCCGTTCGCGGTCCGCTTGGCGTGGCTTCTCTGCCACTCAGCTTCTCGGCGCTGCATCTCTTCTTTAGATACTGTGAATGCCTTGCTTACGGCATTGTCGAAGCGTTCGGCTTCGGTTTTGCCAGGGACGGGCGGAGCGGGTAAGGGTTTCATAGCGAATTTCTCACGTTTGTGGGAAGAATTGGGAGTATAATTACCTGCAAGCAAAAGGGAGCGCCCCTCTTCCAAAGTAAGCACTCCCCAATGCGGTATGAATAACGGGCGGCCTTTGTGTCTCTGCGCGTGTCCAAGACCACGGTCACGCAAGGGCCAACCGTTATGAGGGGGTATCGTCTAGCTGCGACCCAGGACGCCGGTCTTTAAAACCGGAAGCGCGGGTATCGAAATCCCGCTACCCCCCATCCTGCTTTACATGGTTTCACGCAAAGCAGGTTTGCGATAGTGAGACATTGCACAGGAAAATATGAACACGAACGAACGAGTCACCATCGATACCCTGACCAAGAAGCGCGATGAATTGCGCGTTCGGGGGACTGCGCTTCTGGAGCAAGGCAATTCGTTTATTGCGGAAGCGGAGACTATTGAGAAGGCGATCAATCTGCTTAACCGGGATGCCTCTTCACGTTCTAGTAAATCGGGGGAAGTGAGCGCGATCAGCCAAACCCTCTCCCCTGAGATGCTGGATGCGATTTCCGTTGCAGATGTTGATGAGACTTTTTTGGAGAAATTGAGGGGACTAAGCCAGCCTAGGGCTACGTTAGCCCTCGCAAAACATTGCGGCGGCATTCTCCGACCGTTTGATCTTGAAAAGGTGTTGATAGCAGCCGGCCTGATGAAGAAGACAAAGTACAGTCCGAACATCGCATCGCGCCTACTCGCAAATAGTCCTCGGTTTGAGCGGGTGGCTACAGGTCTCTATCGTCTTGTCCAGAGCAAGCCTGAAAAAGATGGGACCGTTTTGAAGAAATTGGATGTGTCCGACTTGCGCACGATTCAATGAAACGGGGTCAGTCTTTCCGCCGACCCCGTCTCTGGCGCGGACGAATGAGTGTTTACGATTCCGTAGTTTTCCCTGTCAGTTCGACAAAGGTCAGGCGCTTCCCGACCATACCTCTCGTTGCGATGTCGAATCTCTGTGCATCCGTCAGTTTCCGATTGTTGAACCGGAAGGACTGCTCATCCAGATACCGGAATAGGTGGAACGGCTCAATGCTCACATAGGTGCCGTTGATGCCCCGCTTGAGAAGGCTCCAGAAATTCTCCAGACCGTTCGTATGGACGCGGCCATCGACGTACTCTACCGCGTGATCTACGACCTGATGAACGAAATCCTTCTCTAGTCCGCGATAGGACATGAGCGCATCGGTGTAGAGCGCCGCGCCAGCTTCCACATGCTTCTTTACTTCGGCGTGGAGTTCTTTTCTCTTGCGGCTGCTGATGACCTGGGTGCGGACATTGCCGCCGCGCTCAAGCAATCCCATCACAGCGGTCTTATCTTTGCCGCCTGTGCTGGTAATACGGCGCTCACGTTTGCTCTTGTGCATGTTCCGGGCCTTGCCGCCGATGAAAGTCTCGTCCGCTTCAACTTCGCCGCCTAGCTTTCCGGTGGCGTACTCATCTCCAAGCATCAGCCTGATGCGATGGTCGAGAAACCATGCCGTTTTCTGCGTGACGCCAAGCGCACGGTGAATCTCGTAACTACTCACGCCATTCTTGCAGTTCACAACCATCCACATCGCCATGAGCCATTTGTCGAGGCCGATGGGCGAATCTTCCATGACGGTGCCAGTCTTGAGCGTGAACTGCGGTGCTTGATGTTTTTCCCGGCAGTGCCAGCGGTTGTACTTCTCAAGGAAAAGCACGTTCCGGCTTCCGCAGCGGGGGCAGGTAACGCCCTTCGCCCAGCGGCGAGCTACAAGGTACTCGCGGCAATTGACCGGATCGGCGAAGTAGAGAATGGCTTCTTGTAGGGTCTTCGGTTCCATGTATTAAGATTACCGGGATGGGGTTGTTTTGTCAAGTATATTATTACCCAAATTAGGCTCCTCGTCGCACGCGCAGCAGTATGGCTGCGCTGAATGTCTCCGTCTGTCACAGGGCTGGGGGGCCTTCGCGAGGACATGCGCTGCAAGGACATTTATTCTCCCAACCAATGTAGCCCGGGGTGATGAATTGTCAACCAATTTGCGCAAATCTGTCCCTTTAAGGCGAAGAAATGTGACTTAAATCATCAAATAGACCGGGCTTGCCGGATTCCTGGAGGCCGAATGCCTTCCCAACAGCCCGATGGCGGCCGGGCGGGTGACCGCGCGACATCGTCTCTTCAATTCCAATCGACTCAAGCAGATGGAACGTCAGAGCGCGTTCCGGCCGGTCAACGGCGCTATCGCGTCGAGCGGCGTCGAGGGAAGCAGGCGAGCGCGCGAAAGCACCTTGCGCGTCAAGCCCGTAAGAGCCATGCCCGCCGCATCGCGCAGAGCAACCCAGCGGCGTTCGCCGCCCGTCGCCGCCATCACCTCCACGTCGTCCTCAAAAACGGTGCGAATGCGCACGTAATAGTTGACCTGCATGATGGCGTGGCGGAGCGTCATGCGCAGCTCTTCCGCTGGGACAGCGGGATCGAGCAGCGTGGGCAGTTCCCACATTCCCGGCATCACCGTCACTTGCGCGGGCCGCTGTTCCAGCAGCACTTCGCGGGTTCCAGGCCCGCGGGTATTCGCGCTGCGGCTCTCGCCGCGAGCCCGTCCCGTGCGCACAGAGAGGGCGTAGGCCACTACGCGGCTCATCATCGGCGCCCGCTGCGGTGTTTTGTGCTCGCCGCGCGTTTTGCACTCCGCGGCCAACGGGCACACCAGGCATTGCGGATTTCGGGGCGCGCAAACGGTGGCTCCCAGCTCCATCATCGCCTGGTTGAAATCGCCCGGCCGCGCCGGATCGAGAAGCCGGCCCGCGAGATCCTCAATCTTGCGCCGCAGTTGAGCGCCGCCGCCTTTGCGGCTGCCCGCCTCCCATCCGGCCACGCGGCACAGCACGCGCTCCACGTTGCCGTCGACAACCGCCACCCGCTCGCCGTGAGCGATGCTGGCAATCGCCGCCGCCGTGTAGGCGCCGATTCCGGGCAGAACGCGCAGTTGCTCCGCGCGCTCCGGCAGATTGCCCCCAAAATGCGAGGCCACAAACTGCGCCGCCTTGTGCAGCATGCGCGCCCGCCGATAGTAGCCCAGGCCGCTCCACAGCGCCAGCACTTTCTGCTCCTCGGCAAGGGCCAGTGAAACCAGCGTGGGAAAGCGCGCCATAAACTTCTGATAGCGCTCCACGACAACGGCCACGCGCGTCTGCTGCAGCATGATCTCAGAGACCCAAATCGCGTAGGGATCTGCGCTTTGCCGCCAGGGCAGGTCGCGGCGGTTGCGCGCGTACCACTCAAGCAACCGGCTGCGCATCGCGGCGACCTTCGTGGGATCGGCGTCGAATTTCGGCATGGGGTCAGATTACGGCAGGAGGCCGGCCACTCGCGCGGGGTAGCTAGCACCCAATTGAAACCGTATTGAAAGGCTGCGGCAGGGCAACGCACCCAGTGGGTGGAACGCGTGCCGTAAACGCTCCAAAATCAATGGGCTTCAGCCGGGCGCCCCATCCTTGCGGCTTTCTTCCGCCGCAAGGGTGGGAAAGCACAGACCCTGCTAGGAGCCCAGCAGCTCTCCGGCAATCTTCGGCGCGGCCTTAAGCGCCGCGTCGATCTGCGACTGATCTTTGCCGCCGGCCTCGGCAATCTCCGGTTTGCCGCCGCCGGAGCCGCCGACCAGCTTGGCCACCGCGCCCACCAGCTTGCCCGCCTGAATGCGCTTCACCAGGCCCGGCGTCACGCCGGCAATGATGGCGACCTTGCCCTCGGGCTGCGCCGACGCCAGCACCACCACGCCCTCGCCCAGCTTCTGCTTCAAATTGTCAACCAGCGTGCGCAACTGTCCGCGCTCCAGTTGATCGGCGCGGTGCGTCAGCACCTTCACGCCCTTCACTTCTACGAGCGCGGGCCACAGATTCGTCGAGCCCACCGGCCGCCGACTTCATGCGCATCTCTTCCAGCTCGCGGCGCAGGCGCTTCATCTCGTCTTCCTGAGCGGCCAGCTTCGCGCGAAGCCCGTCGGAAAGATTGCCATCCGCCGAAACCACCTGCGACGTAAACTGCGCCAGCTCAAAGTCGCGCCGGAACGTGTCGAGCGAACCCATCCCGCTGATCGCCTCAATGCGCCGCACGCCCGACGACACCGACTCCTCGCTGGTCACCTTCAGCAATCCGATCTCGCCCGTTGCCGCGGTGTGCGTTCCGCCGCACAGTTCTGTCGAAAAACCATCCGAGAGCTTCACCACGCGCACCTTGTCGCCGTACTTCTCGCCGAAGAGCGCCATGGCGTGGTACTCGTTCACGGCCACGTCGATCGGCACGTCTTCGAGCGTCTCCACCTTCGCGTTGGCCAGCACCTCGCGGTTCACAATGTCTTCGATCTCCTGCAACTCCTCGTCGGCCACCTGCGCGAAGTGCGAAAAATCGAAGCGCAGCCGGTCCGGGTGCACCGCCGATCCCGCCTGCTTCACGTGCGTGCCCAAAACCTGTCTCAGCGCCGCGTGCAGCAGGTGCGTACCCGTGTGGTTGCGCTTGATGGCGTTGCGGCGCTCTCCGTCCACTACCGTCCGCACCCGATCGCCGACCGCAAGCTCCTGCTTGAGCACGGCCTTGTGCGCGCGGACTCCTTGAACCGGAAGAACGCAGCCAATAATCTCGGCGATGGTTTCGTTGCCGTCGTTCGAGGTGAACCAGCCAAGGTCGCCGACCTGCCCGCCGGAGTCGCCGTAGAAGCTGGTATGGTCGAGAACAACTTCAACTTCATCGCCCGCCTTTGCGGCAGGAACGCCAACGCCGTTCTTCACAATGGCAAGAACTTCGCAGTTGGTCGAATTGAGCTGGCGATAGCCCTCAAAGACAGTCTTCGGCAGATCGCGGAAGGCGGGGCTAGCGGTCTTCTGGCTGCCGCCCTTCCAGGAAGCACGGGCGCGCGCTTGCTCTTCGGCGCGGGCGGCTTCGAAGCCTTCGTGGTCGAAGGCTACGCCGGCATCACGCGCTGCGTCGACCATGAAATCGAGAGGAAGGCCGAAGGTTTCGTACAAATGGAAGGCTGTCTTGCCGTCGAGGATCTGTTCTTGACCCCGCACCTTCCCAAAGAGAATCCTGGCATGAGACGGAGCTTGGGCGTTTCTTCCGTACCCTCCAACTGCAGTGATCCACGGGATGCACTCTTCCGGCTTTGCCAAGTGCCATACGGCTGGAAGCGGAAATTGCAGCTCTTTGAGAAGCTGATTCGATGAATCCTCGACAGCGTCGTCGTCGAGATTCAGACCAAGCTCGACGTTTACTGCGGAGACTGCCTGCTCGAGTATTCTGAGGCGCTCAGCATCAAAAGCCTGTTGCAGTTGGTTGTTTCCGAGCTGGAGAACCCGTGCAAACTGCCGTTCCTCTGCTTCAACTACTTTCTCGACGCGGTCGGCAATCTCCTTTAGTTCGGGATACGCTCTCTTCATTTGATCGCGGACGGCATAGACCATCTGGCACATGAAGGGCTTTTCCTGGCCGAGCAGGTGCCCATGGCGAATCGCCCGGCGGAGAATCTTCCGCAACACATAGCCTCGGCCCTCGTTCGAAGGCAGCACACCGTCGCCAATCAGAAAGGTTGCTGCACGGGCGTGGTCGCCGATGATGCGCAGAGAAGCGTTATTGGTAAACGGATCGGGTTGCCAGATGGGTCCGGCAGGCGTTATCCCAAATTCGTCACTCGAAGCGCCAGGCGTTGGGTCGATCGGATCGCTCTGCAACCCGCAAAGTTCAGCGGCCCTTGCAATAAGCGGTACAAACAAATCCGTCTCGAAGTTGGAGACTTTGTTTTGCAGCACCGCCGCTGCGCGCTCCAACCCCATCCCCGTATCGACGCAGGGGGCAGGCAGCGGCGTCAGCTTAAAGGTCGTCTTCCCCGCCGCATCCACGACCGCCGAGCGATCGAACTGCATGAAGACAAGGTTCCAGATTTCAACGTAGCGGGCCTCGTCTTTTCCAAAAGGCAAATCGACGCCGGGGGTCTCGGCGGCCTCGATCCCCATGTCGTAGAAGATCTCCGAGCACGGCCCGCAAGGTCCCGTCTCGCCCATCTGCCAGAAGTTGTCTTTCAGTCCGTATTGAAAGATGCGGCTTTTGGCCACGCCCGCTTCGATCCAGTACTGCTCGGCCTCATCGTCGCGCGGGACATTCCACCCCGGGGCGTCGGCTCCCTCGAAGATCGTCACATAGAGCCGGTCCTTGGGAATACCCATCCACTCCGGGCTTGTCACCAGCTCCCAGGCAAACTTGATCGCGTCGCGCTTGAAGTAGTCGCCGAAGGAGAAGTTGCCCAGCATCTCGAAAAACGTATGATGGCGGCGGGTAAAGCCCACATTTTCAAGGTCGTTGTGCTTGCCCCCGGCGCGGACGCATTTCTGCGATGTCGTCGCGCGGGAGTAGTCGCGCCGCTCGGCCCCCAGGAAGAGGTCCTTGAACTGGTTCATGCCCGCGTTGGTAAACAGCAGCGTGGGGTCGTTCAAAGGCACCAGCGAGGAAGAGTGCACGCGGCGGTGCCCCTTCGACTCAAAATAGCTTAGAAACAGCTCGCGTATCTCGTTTCCCGAACGGAATTGCATGGCTCTCTTAGTGTAATTGGAGGCGGGGTGGAACTCCATTTCACTGCAAAATGGGGTATAATTACTTTAGCCCACTATGAATGGGCTATCATTATGGCCACACTGAGAGCCCATATCGTTCTTCCTGCTGAACTGGTGCAGGAGATTGACGAGCTTGTCGGCCCTCGCGGGCGCAGCGCCTTTCTTGTGGAAACAGCCTCGAAAGAGATCAAAAGACGGAAACTGCTGGCTTTTTTAGAGAGTAACGAGCCCACCTGGAGCGACGGGAATCATCCCGATTTAGCTGAAAAGGGAACGTCGGAGTGGGTGCGTTCGCTGCGGAGCGAACCCAGCACCCGTCTGGCCGGACGGGACGAGAATCTCGATCCGCTATGAGTGCGCCACCGGCAGTTCTGTTGGATACAACGGTCCTGATCGACACACTCAGGAACCAAAATCAGAGAAGACAGTTTCTGGCAGGGCTGATTGTTTCCGGACATGCGCTTACCATCTCCACCATAAGCATCGCCGAGGTCTATAGCGGAGTTCGCTCCGCGGAGGAACAGGCCACGCGTATACTGCTCGTCAATTTGAACTGGATTCCCGTCTCCGGAGCGATCGCAGAGCGGGCGGGGCGCTTGAAAGCGGCGCTTCGCAATCAAGGACAGACGCGCAGCATTACAGACATGATTGTTGCCGCCACAGCGCTGGAAAACGGATGCATGGTTGCGACCGACAATCGCAAGGACTTTCAAATGTTGGGGCTGACTTTCGCACCACTTCCTTAGCTACGGGTCTTCGTGCCGCTCGGCGTCGAGATTGTCCAGCGCCGCCAGGGATTCGTCAGGCACGTTCCACTGGCGCAGAATTTTGTAGATCGTTCCCGTCGAAAACCCCGCCGCGACCAGCCGCCGCATCACGCGCGCGGTCTCTTTCTCGTTTTCCGGTTTGCGGATGCGCTTGCGTTCCAGGTGCTCGCGCGCCAGGGCCTCTTCATTGGCCTGGCCGTAGCGAGACTTCGATGGTTTCGGCGATCAGATCGGCGCGAACGCCCTTCTGCTGCAGGTCTTGCCGCACCCGCCGCTGGCCCAGCTTCTCGTTTTCCTGGCGCAGGCGCGCGTAGGTCTCGGCAAAGGACCGATCGTCGAGGTAGCCGTGCTCTTTCAGCCGTGCAACGACGGCCGCGACGGCAGCCTCGCCGCGCGCGCCCGGTTCAGCTCGCATGCTCATCAGCCTCCGCAGCTCGGCCTCGGAGCGCATCTGCCGCCCCAGCGCCTTGACGGCATAGTCGTAGAGCCCGGCCTCGTTGAGGAAGGCTTTCGGCTTCGCGGGTTTGCGTGGAAAAGGCATAAAGGTTAACTCAGATCATCGCTATCCCACCCTTGCCACAAAAGCAAAGGCGTGGTGCCCAGAGGGCGCCCAGATGGGGCACCCATGGTTTTTGCTGACCAACTGAACACCGATCACTGACCACTGGCCTTCGTCCACTCATCCACCCAGTCGTTCACCGTCTTCCACCAGAGCTGCGAGTTTTGCGGCTTCAGCACCCAGTGGCCTTCGTCAGGGAAATAAAGCATTTTGCTCGGCACGCCCAGCAGTTGCAGCGTGTCGAAGAGCTGGAAGCCTTCGCTCACGTCGAGCCGGTAGTCGAGCTGGCCGTGAACCACGAGCGTCGGCGTCTTGAAGTTCTTTGGCGTAGAGCGACGGCGACCACTTGCGATACGGGTTTTGATCGTCGGGCTTCCCGTAGTAGTCCCACGGGTGCCCGCTGAACTCCCAGATGTTGAACCAGTCTTCTTCCGTCGTCCCGAATGCCGACTCAGCGTTGAACATGCCGTCGTGCGAAACGATGCACTTGAAGCGGTTGGTGTGGCCCAGCACCCAGTTGGCCATGTAGCCGCCGTAGCTCGCGCCCAGCGCGCACTCGCGGTCCTTGTCGATGAAGGGATAGTGCTGCTCGGCGTAGTCGAGGCCCGTCATCAGATCGGTGAACGGCTTGCCGCCCCAGTCGCCGTTAATGCCGTCGACAAAAGCCTGGCCGTAGCCGGTCGACCCGCGGAAGTTGATCATGACGACGACGTAGCCGTTCGCGGCAAACAGCTCGGGGTTCCAGCGGTAGCTCCAGTCGTCGCCCCAGTTGCCCTGCGGCCCGCCGTGAATCAGGAACTTCACCGGATATTTCTTCGCGGGATCGAAGCCCGGCGGCCGGATCAGGAAACCCTCGAGCTTCGTGCCGTCCTTGGCCGTGAACCAGAAAGATTCCATCTCGGGCAGATCGAGTTGGGCGAGGAGGGCGTCGTTGAGGTGGGTGATAGGCGGTATCCTCCACCTCCAACTCGCTTGCACGGTGTGCGAAGATCGACCACCTCGCTCGGTGCGTCAATGGTCATCCTCGTGGCCATACAAGCAGGTTGCCCTCCAAGGTGAAGCGTGTAGGCTCTCAGAATCGGATGAAGATTGGAGAATTCTCCCGGGCCTGGAGGCTCACCAAAGGCTCGCTCAGACCCGTCAAGTCCAGCGATTAACACAGGGGCCTCGCCCGAGGCCTCAGATACGAATAGAACGTGCTTCGAATCCAGCACCCACGCAAACTCATCGACCCAGTTGATCGAACTTCGGCATCAGGTCCTTGATCGTCTTCTGTCGCCCGGTCATACAGCACCAACCGGAACTTATCGCTCTCATAGCCCGCCCGCGCCTGGCTGCGCCACGCCAGCTACTTCCCATCCGGCGAGTAGGCGGGCGAGAAGTTGCCGCCCGCCGACGTGCTCACCTTCACCGGCTTCGCCGCGGGATCGGTCAGATCGAGCGTAAAGATCTGCGCGCTGGTGCGAGATGGCCGGAACGGGATCGAGGATTCTCGGTGAACGCCAGCTCCTTGCGAATCCGGCGCAAAGTCGCAGCCGCAGCCAGGACCCTCCAGCGAAAACGGCGGAACGTCGTGCGTGTCGCCGGGATTCAGGTCGCGCATCGCGCCGGTCTCAACCGAAACCAGAAACAGATGCGACCTCTTATCGCCGGTGAAATGGTCCCAGTGGCGATAGAGCAGGTGGGTAAAGATCTGCGCCTTCACCTTGCTCGCGGCCAGCGCCGCGTCGCGGTCCGTGTTGCACTTGTTCCCGGTATCGAAGTCCGCCGTCGTGATTGGTGGACAATCTGGATATACTCCAGAGGTAAAAACCACGGAGTGGCTGTCCGGCGACCATTTGGCGTTATCGGCCTCGGTCGAGATCGCCGTCAGCTTCTTCGCATTGCTCGCCGCGCCGGTCGCCGGATCGAAATCGGCCAGCCAGATTTGTTGGCCACCCTCTCGACCAGAAAGAAAGAGCACGGAGTGCCCGTCCGGAGCGAACTGGAGGCCGCCGTCGCCGGGCTGGCCCACCGCCAGCTTGAAAGGCTCGCTGCTTCGCAGATGCCGTGCCTGCAATCGCCTGCAACCAGAACTCCGGCGTCTTTGGTATTTTGCTTGAGATTCACCGTCGTGACGGAGTAGCCCAGCCACTTGCCGTCTGCCGAGACGGCGGTATCGCCCAGGCGCTTCATCTGCATCATGTCGTCGAATGTCATCGGCCGCTTCGCGGAAGGGGTCATGGGACCTGGGCGGAAGCGGGTTGCGCCGGACGGAACGCGAAAAGTGCGAGGGCGGAAAAGGTAAGAAACGAAGTGCGATCACGCAATGAGAGGACCTGATCGGTGTGCGCATGGGAATCCCTACATCGCAGGAGCCGATGCGCGTCTCCACGCGAAGAGAAAGTGTACACCGCAAGATAGTGCACCGTGCTTCGTTGGCCCGGTGTCTTCGGTGGAATCGGGCTGACTCAAGAGCAACCACAGATCTTTCGATTTCGCTCGCGCTACGCGCTCGGTCGCTCAGGATGACAACGCGGGAGTTGCGCTCGAATCACGAACCGCGAGCTGCCCGCTCACTTGTTCTCGTTGCCAATGAGCCGGAAGGTAATGGTGCCCCAGAAAAGCCGCGCGCGCATCTGCACGGGGAGATGGCGGTCGTCGTCGGTGTACCAGATCCAGATGTCGCCGCGGTTTTTCACCACGCCGGCATCGGCCGTGGGGTGCACGCGAATGGTCTTGAAGGTTCCGAGCGGCGTCTTGATCTCTTCGCGGCTCTCCACCTTCATGGTCACCGGGACGGTGCGCATGGCGTCGACCACCGGAATCACGAAGTTGTGCCCCAGCGCCAGCGGCTGCGATGAAGCGTAGAAGACACCGGTCAGCAGATCGGTGAGGCACCCTCGCACCGGCGCTTCAAGGTGCTTAGTCTGGCCGGTCACCTGGTTCTTCTCGTCGAGGATGGATTTCGAGTTGGCGTAGTCGATTCCCATCGTGGAGTTGATCTGGCGGCGGCCCTCCACGGTCTGCTTGTCGAAGGCGTAGGTGCATCCCTTCTCGCGGTCGAAGTCGGACTGGAAGTGGTCGGCGACGTGAAAGAGGAGGTTGATGGCGCCGATGGTGTCGGCTGTCGCGGCGATGCGCTCGTGATCTCCGGCCGCCTCAAAGTGGATGACGGCCGTGCCCGCGGGAAAGACACGCCAATCCACGGCGTAGGTGAGGGTCTGCTTCTGCGGGAAAGCTGAAGCCGGGGCGCGGCGGCGCGAGAGTAACCGGCTGCTGGCCGCGCGCTGTGGCGGCCACGGCAAATACGCAAATGAGGGCGACTGCGTTCGCGCGTGTCTTCAATGTTCGGCACGGCTCCTTACGGCAAAACCAGAGTTACTGGTTCCTGTTGAACTGTCTCCAGGGTCCCCGCTCCCTGTTGGTCGCGTCAACTTGAGTGTTGTGGCTTCGGAATACGGCTACTCTGGTTTTGCGACATCAAATGACCTGACCCTAATTATTGGACTTCATCGCATCGGAAAACGCTCACCGGGCCCGGTTCAGGAGTGCTTCCAGCACCGGCCGCAGGCAGAGCAGGCTCAAGTACAGCAGTGCGGCCCCTAATGCAGCATTGTACTCGCGATGCTTCAAGTAAAGCGCGAAGGAGAAGCCGTTGGCCATGGCGCTCGAACCATCCGGGGAAGCGGACGCCGACTCCGTTACTCTTTGGAACTTGGCCGCAGTTAAGCGCGGGATGAAGCGCGGCACGCGGCGGCAATAGTCCTCGAACCCGTCGAACGCGGCGCGTAAAAAACGTTCTTCCGATGCGATCACCGGCGCGTAGATCGCCGCGAATCCGCTCACCACCAGCAGCGCCACCGGCCAACTCATTAGCGCCACCGCAAAACCAACGGCGATGAGCGCCGAACCCAGATAAAGCGGATTGCGCGTGTACGCATAGGGGCCGACAACCGTCAGCTCGCGGTTCTTCTTCACCGTTCCCGATGCTGCCGCGCGCAGCGCCAGGCCGGGCACAACTAGCGCCAGGCTCCACGCAATGGCCGCAGGATGCGATGGGCGGCGCGCCACTTCAACGAGAAAAACAGCTGCGGTCACAAAGCCCAGCGGCACGCGAATGCGCCGCGCCACCTTTTGCCACCATTGCATCGGAGCGGACTCTTTGGATCGAAGGAGTGCTGAGTCATCAGGCGCGCACCTCAGCCAGCAGTTCATCCGCGGCGCGCAGCACGTCTTCCGGCGCAATGGTCAGCAGGCCGGGGTCGGGCGCGGTGCGGCGGGAGTGGTCGCGGCGGCTGCCGGGGCTGCGCAGCACTTTGGCGCGCGTGCCATAGGGGCCGTTGCGGCTGGGATCGGTGGGTCCGTAAATGCCAACCACCGGCCGGCCCAGCGCGCAGGCCAGGTGCAGCGGGCCGGTGTCGCCGGCGATGCAGAGCGCGATGCGACGCGTGAGCGCGATCAACTGCGGCAGCGTCGTGGTGAGGGGAACCGCCGCGCCGCCCGCCGTGATGGTTGCGGCCAGTTGCTCTTCGCCGGGGCCGGAGTTCGCCAGCACGTGGAATCCGCGCTGCTTCAGTCCCTCAGCGACCACCGCGTAGCGCTCGGGCGGCCAGCGCTTGGCGCCCCAGCCGGCGCCGGGCGCAATCAGCGCGATCGGCCGCGGTTCGCCGGCGAACGATGCCGCAAGCCACGCATCGCACCAGCTTTCGGCCTCGGGATCGACGGGCAGCAACGGCTCCGCTGGCATCAGCGCGTCACCGGCAATGGCCGAGGCCAGCTCCACATCCTGCTCAATCACGTGCGCGCCGCGCGTGCGCACGCGCTCAGTAAATAGCCATTGCGCAGGCCATTCGCGCGGCTTCGCCTCGCCAATGCGGCGCGGGCAGCCAGCCAGCCGAACGATGGCAGCCGACCGGATTGCGCCCTGCAAATCGACAACCGCATCGTAGTTCGCTGCCCGCAGTTCGCGGCGCAACGCGTTGATCTCTGCCGCGGTCGTGAGGGTCAGCGGGCGGCGCTTCCACGCGCGCGTGGAGGCAAAGTGCAGCCGGTCAACTACAGGCATCGCGCTAGCGCGAGCAGCGCTAATCTCTGCTCCTTGTTTCTTGGTCCCTGGTTCCACGGTCCCTCGGTCCCCGTCTTCTTGTTCCCTTGTTCTCTTGTTCCCTCGTTCCTTGCCTTCAGCAGCGCCTGCCAGCGCGGGTCCACAACCCAGCCGATCTGCCACGTGGGATGAGCAAGGCGCAGCGCCGTCACGGCCGGCAGCGCATGCAGAATGTCGCCCATGGCGCCCAAGCGGACCACGAGTAAGCGAAAGTTGGACTGTGTCTGCAAGTTCAGTTCAATTTTCGCACAGGCCAGATCGGTGAACAGGGTTTGGGGACCAAAGGTCGGAGATCAGAGATCAGTTCTTCGCGCGGGACGTAGGACCGGAGTTTCCCGAGTCGGAAAAGCGCGGCCTTTGGACTGCGCTCTGGGCGGGCTAAGGCATTTTTCGGATTTCTGTAGAGTCACCCAGAGGCGTGCAATGGGCATTTTGTCAGGGAAAATGCCCACAGACGTTTGTGGCAGCACTCTATACCAATCCGAAAAATGCTATATCGGGCGCTCGGCGGCTCACGCAAAGTACAGTGCCGTCTCGGCCCAGGCCATGGCTTCCTGGTGGCAACCGATCAGAGTACTCGCGCCGACGTTCAGCGTCTCTTCCAACTTGTCGCAAGCTGCCCAGTCGGCCTTTTCATACCATTCCAGCCATTCCAGGAGGCCGCGCTCGGCAACCTGCTCGCCCTCGAGCGCCCTTGAAATCTCTTTGCGTAGCGGCAACGACGGCGTCAGTTCTTTCATGGGAACGCGCAGCATGGCAGGCAGCAGGCTCAGCAGCCCCAGCAGATACTGCTCCGTGCCATCCAGCGCCTTGTGCGCGGCGGCCAACTCGCAGAATCGCCCCCACACAAACGCCATGCGCAGCAATTCCGTGGTTTGTCCGGCATTCATCTCGCTGGTGATTGCCACCGTAGCCATGCGGCGAAAGGTCTCCTCTCCCACCGCAAGCAGTGCCGCCTGAATGCTGGTTACCTTCTGCTGCATCGCGCATATGGGCGAGTTGATCAGGTGCAGCAAACGATACGTCAGCGATGGGTCGCGCTTCACCAGTTCCGTCAGCTTGCGTAGGTTGAGTGATTCGTTTTGCAATTGCCGCAAAATCTCCACTTGCGCAAGCCAGTTCGACGGCACTCCGCGGTTCTTCAGCAGGACCGGCCGGCAAAAGTAGAAGCCTTGCACCAGGGAAAATCCTTCGGCGCGCGCCTTCGCGAACTGTTCCTGTGTTTCCACATTTTCGGCCACCAGCGCCACTGGCGCGCCCGTCAGGCGGCGCAGCAGTTCGTGGCGCTCTTCTGCGTCGGTCCTTGCAAAATCCACTTTGACGTAATTAGCCGCTTCCACCAAAGCCTCACTGCCTCTTCTCCATGTCAAGTGATCCAGCGCCAGCTTGTACCCAGCCGCCCGCAGGCTGCTGCAAGCCGAAATCAACTTCGGCGAAGGCTCAATGCCTTCCCTGATCTCCAGCACGGTAATTCTTGCCGGAAAAATCTGGACCAGACCGCCGGTCAGCGTCTCCGCCGTGCAATTCACAAATGCCGGCAGGTTCGAGGTCAACTTCTCCAGACCAAACATCATCGCGCTGTCCAGCATATTGCGCGCGGCAAACTCGCCATCGCCGCGGAACGCCTCCTCGGGGCCATTGCGAAAAAGCAGTTCGTACCCGTGCACTCTGCCGTGCAGGTTCAGGATCGGTTGCCGCGCCGCGTGGTGCCTTCCGACCGCCAACTCACTTTCGGCAGCGCGGGAACTACCGGGCAATAGGAGTGTGGTCGCCATACATGCCCCTCCAAATCGTCTATCGGCGGAGCACCTGTGGTACTTGAAGATTACTTCCGTGCTTGGAGCATTTCCCCGGCTGCAGCAGCCTCACACGCAGGCGCCGCTTGAGATCGAACGCACAAAGCCTGCGCGTTCCCGGAAAGAGCGGATTACTATGTATTCTTTAGAAAGCACAAGAAAGGGCGGGCCTGATCATGGCCACCAGCGAATCTCCAGTTGCCACAATCTCGAGCCCGCCTTCGAGCCCACTACCTGCCCGAGTCACGGAAACTCTCTTTCGCATCCTGTTGACGATCAGCTTCTGCCATCTGCTGAACGACACCGTGCAGACGACGATCATGGCATATTACCCCGTGTTGAAGAGCAGCTTTCATCTCAGCTTCGCACGTGTCGGCCTGATCACGCTCACCTACCAGCTGACGGCGTCCATTCTTCAGCCCATCATCGGCATGTACACCGACCGCCGCCCGCGCCCCTTTTCCTTGTCGGCGGGCATGGCGGTCACCACTCTGGGACTGATCTCATGGTCTATGGCGCGCGACTTCTACATGCTCCTGTTCTCGGCCGCGCTAGTTGGGGTCGGGTCGGCCATCTTTCATCCGGAATCAAGCCGCATAGCCCGCATGGCTTCCGGCGGCCAGCATGGCCTGGCCCAGTCCATCTTCCAGGTGGGAGGCAACGCCGGCGCCTCCATCGGGCCGTTGTTGGCGGCATTCATCGTCGTGCCCCTGGGGCAGTACAGCCTGCGCTATTTCTCGTTGCTCAGCTTGCTGGCCCTGCTGCTATTGGCCGGGGTGGGCGCATGGTATAAGCGCCGCGGTCCGCTCAAGCCCAAAGCCACTGCGGTTCGCGCGCAGGGCACTGACCAAGTCCTCTCACGCAGCAAGGTCGCGTTTGCCATCACCATCCTGCTGGTGCTCATCTTCTCCAAGTTCGTCTATCTATCAAGCCTGAACGTTTACTACACCTTTTACCTGATCAGCAAATTCCACTTGTCGGTGCAGGCTGCCCAGGTACACCTATTCCTGTTTCTGGGTGCGGTGGCGGTAGGGACCTTTGCCGGTGGTCCTATCGGCGACCGCATCGGCCGCAAGGTCGTCATATGGTGCTCCATCCTTGGCGTGCTGCCCTTCACGCTGGCCATGCCCTACGCTAATCTCTTCTGGACCACTGTACTCACCATCATTACCGGCCTCGTGCTGGCCTCGGCTTTTTCGGCAATTATTGTCTTTGCCCAGGAGTTGGTGCCGGAGCGTATCGGCATGATCTCCGGCTTGTTCTTCGGCTTCGCGTTCGGGATCGGCGGCGTGGCCGCGGCCGTGCTGGGCAAGGTGGCCGACGTGCGGGGCATCGTCTACGTTTACCACGTCTGTTCGTTCTTGCCCTTGATCGGGCTGTTGACGGCCTTCCTGCCGAATATAGAGCCGGCGTGGCGGCGCCAATCGGAACCCGCCCGTCCATTAGCGGTAGAGTGCGAATCCAGCTCAGATTAATCCTTAATCCATCAATCGCCGCTCACCAACGCTTGAGCAGTTCCTTGTGCACCAGTTCACAAAGCTTCATCGTCAGAGGATTGCTCATTTCGTAATAGACAAACAGGCCATCCTTCTGGATTGTAATGACACCTGCCGACGCCAGGAGCGAAAGATGCTTCGAGATATTCGATTGCGTCGCACCGGTCGCGGCCACAATCTCGCTAACCGCGGCGATACGGTTGCGAAGGATGGACGCGCGTAGTGGCCGACTACGTCGAAATCGTACTTGCCGCGCGGAGGAATCACAGATTGCCGTAAACCGGCACTGCGGCTCCATGAATGGTATTGGCGGCGTCACTGGATAGAAAGAGGATAACTTGCGCGATGTCTGCGGGCTTGGGCCAGGAAGCGAAGTTGGCGTTGGGCATGGCGAGGCGGTTTGCCTCGGTGTCCATGATGCTGGGCAAAACGGAGTTCACGCGCACGCCGGTTCCGGCGGCGTCTGCGGCGAGGGAATCCATGAGCGCCACGGCGGCAGCTTTGGATGCGGCGTACGCGGCCGCGCCGGCTCCGTGATCGAAGGCCGCTTTTGCCGCTATGTTGACGAAGGATCCGTGCCGCTGCTTCAACATGGCCGGCAGGACTGCGCGTGCCAGCGTGAAGCCGGAACGAAGATTGAGCGACAGCATTGCGTCAAGAACCTTCGTCTCCAGTTGCCACAGTTTGATTCCGCCCGCGTAGCCGCCGATGGTATTGACGACGGCGTCGAGCTGGCCATGGCGCGCAAGGATGGCGGCGACAAGGTCGGCTACGGCATATTCGTCGGTGACATCGACGACGTGCCCTTCGAGCGCGGCGGCGTTTGCGGCGGCGGCGTTTTGCAGCCCGGCGAATTCCTGCTGTTTGCGGTAGGTTACGACGACGTTGGCGCCTTCCTCAAGGAAGGCGAGGCTGACGGCGCGGCCTAAGCTGCCGGCGCCGCCTGTGACCAGGACTACTTTGCCGGAGAAGGCGATGTTCATTTGATCCCGACCCCCAAAGACGGAAAGCTCTGAAGCCAATGGCGAGAATGTGGGCTGCTTCAGGCTAACAGCTTTGCGCGTGGGTTCCCATCCTTTCCGCGATGAAATTGCAGAATGGATGGAGTATCCGGCGCACTGCGGGAAGAGCCTTCAGCGCTGAAAGAGGTCGATGGGCTGGGTGAAGTCAGTGACGCGGATGTGGCGGGCGAGCGTGGGGTGCTGGCGCTCGAGGGCGAGGTACATCTCCCACGCGACGCGGCGGTAGCTGAAGTGGCCGGCAGGCGCGGAGCGGAGTTCGGAGATGTACTGGGCCTCGGCGAAGTCCATTTTGAAGAGCGAGCGGACGCGCGTGGCGAGCGGGAGCAGGTAGAAAGCGGAGTGGGGCTCGTGCTTTCCTTCTCCTGCCGATGCATCGATTTGGGCGCTGGCCTGGTGGGCGGATTCGATGGCGGAGCGGTAGTCGCCGAGGACGCCTGCTTCGGCAAGAATGTCGAAGTCGTTTTGGGGTTTGGCGGGCAAGTCCGCTGCGCCGGGGGACTCGTAGCCATGCAGCGTGGTAAAGCCCTGGATGATCTGGGTGCAGCGGCGATGGCGGTGCATGTCGCGGAAGCCGCCGATGTCCATGAGGATGTCGAAACGGAGAGCGGCTCCGGCGTGGAAGACGCGGAGGGCCTCATCGTGCTTGCCGCGATGGCGGAGGCCGAGGTCAATAATTTCGGAGATGCCGGGGGCGGGAAAGCCGGAAAGGAGGTCGCGGATCTGGCGGTAGGAGTGGTGCGAGGCGGAGTAGAGAAGCGTGGCGGCGAGCTCGACTTCGAGGGACTCGGTGCGCTCGACGAGGTCGACAAGCGGGGCGTCTGCGATGGGGATGTCGCCGAGGAGGCCGGATGCGGCCTGGGCGAGTTCGGCCTGAGTTTGGGTGAGGTAGTCGTTGGGCTGGGCGTATTTGACGAGCGTGGGAGCGGTGTTGACTTCGCGGGTGAAGAGTTGTGCGGCTTCGGCGGCGAGCGAGGGCGCGGGATCGTCTTTGAGGGCGGTGAGTTTTTCGACGAAGGCCTGGGCGGCTTGGGCGTTGAGGTTCCAGGCGGGGCCGGTGGCGGCTTCGCGCAGCTTTTGGCCGAGCAGGCGGACCTCGGCGGCGGGGTGCGAGAGCAGGCGCGAGACCTGGGTTTCAAGGGTGCGGGCGCTGACGATTTGGCCGAGCGAGGTGTTGGTGGCGAGAGGCAGCAGGTAGCGGGCGACGTCGAAGGCGCGGGCCTTGAGGGTGCGCTCGTAGGCTTCGGGCTTGAGGGCTTCGGGGCGCGGGACGCGGGTGCGGAGGAGATCGAGGACGGCGGCGCTGACGCGCTGGTAGGCGGCGAAGAGGTTTTCGATGGTTGCGGAGTAGAGCTGGGCGGAGGTCCGAATCCTGACCGAAATCGGGGAAGAACCAGCCGGACTGGAGGAAGTTCTGGTAGCGGGTGGAGCGCTCCTGGCCGTCCCAGCGGGTTTCGTCGACGAGGACGATGGCGGCGAGCAGGCTGAGGCGCTCGACGGCGAAGGCGATGTGGGCGAGGTCGGCGATGGAGCGGTGGCCGTACTGAAAATAAAAGGTCTAGAGGAACTGGCTGGCGCGCTGGGAGCTGATTTCGGTGAGGGACTCGCGCATGGAGAGCGCGGAGCGGGAGTACTTGGCCATGGCGAAGGCCAGGATTTCGGGATCGGCGCCGTGGACGGCGAAGACATCAGTTTGGTTGCGGGCGGCTGGGGCGGAAAAAGATTCACTGGACATGAGCATGGTCTCGCGGACAGAATACGGCATAGGGGAGCGTGCGTGGCAGCTGCGACGGCCAGCGAACGCAAACTTTTTCGGGCGGCAAGACGCCGGCAGAGCATTTTTCGTAATCCGTGAAGCGATTCGGCGTAGGTGTGTTGGCGCGAGTCTAAGGAGGCGGAAAGCCCTCCACGGATCAGGGCGAGCAGCACCATTGCGAGAGATGCCAAAGAGCGGGAGCCCCCAGGGTGCGGGAGCAGCCATGCGGGAGTATTTGGTGCGTACTTCGCACAAACCGCGGCCTTTGCCGACGGGGCGCTGGGCGATGACCCAGCGATGGAACGATTTACTTTTTGCGCACTGGCCGATTCCGGTCAAGTCGATTGAGGCGCTGCTGCCCGAGTGGCTGGAAGCCGACACGTTTCAGGGGTCGGCGTGGCTGGGCGCGGTGCCGTTCTGGCTGGACCGGATCAAAATCCGCGGCGTGCCTCCCATCCCCGGCGTGCGCAGCTTTCCCGATCTGAATCTGCGCACCTATGTCCGCGACCGGTTCACGGGGACGCCGGGCTTCTATTGTTTTTCGGTGGATTCCAGCAACCTGCTTGCGGTGGCGGTGGCGCACGCCGTTTATCACCTGCCTTACTGCCTGGCGGAGATGCACATGGAGCCGCGATCGGAGCGGGAGTTTGCGTTCTACAGCCGGAGACGGTTCACGCGCAAACAGGTGATCTTCAAAGCCCGCTACCGGGGACTGGGGCCGAGCCGCAAGATGGCGGAGGCGCGCGCAGGGACATTCGAATTTTTTATGGCGGAGCGCAACTGCGTGTTCAGCACGAACCGGTCGGGGCAGCCGATCCGCGCCAATCTGCACCACGTTCCGTGGCCGCTGGAAGAGGCGGAGGCCGAGATTGAGCGCAACGACCTGGCCGCGGCGGTCGGGATTGAGCTGCCGAACATGGAACCGGTGCTGCACTACTCGCGGCGCCTGGCGCTTTACATCTGGCCGGCGGAGCTGGTGCGACCCGCGCTGGCGGCGCGGCCGGTGACGGTGGCGGCGACGCCGTCGTAAAAACAGTGATTAGCGGT
>CAWCXX010000005.1:0-82659 GCA_963799445.1 uncultured Acidobacteriaceae bacterium
CGGTGCCTCCTCGGGGCTTTCAAGGGATACTCGCAACCGCCCGTTTTCTTCAATTCGAACTGGAACTCGCCAGGAGCGGAGAGTGCGATTTGGGCTCTGGAGAGGCGGGAAGAGTAACCGCTATCCGGGCTCCGCCGACTTCGCGATTCGAGGCTGCAACGCTCCCTCCGTGGGCGCGCGCGACAGCATCGACGAATGCTAGGCCAAGGCCGTGCCCGCTCGAATCCCGCCCCTTCACGCGGCGCTCGAACAGATGGAGGAGTACCTCGGGATCGAATCCCGGGCCATCGTCTTCCAGAATCATCGATGCTGTATCCTCTTCGCCCCGGAGTTCGATGGTGAGGGTGCAGTTTGCCGGCAGGTGATTCAGTTCGTTGTCAAGGAGATTGGCAACCATGCGATGAAGAAGCGCGGCATCGGCGTGAATTCTCACCGGACCGCTGCATTGCAGCCTGACCCGCAATCCCTTCTCCGACATGGAAGGTTCGTAGAGGTCGATCATGACTCGGAGCAGCTCGTTCAAGTCGACCGCGCTGCGCGTAAGCCGGAGCGCATCGGCTTTGGCCTCGGCAACATCCAGCGACTTGTTGAGAAAGTCGGTAAGCCGATCCAGTTCGTCAATTGCGGAGACAATCGGATCAACCTGCTCTCCGTCGGTGATCGTCGACAAGGACATTTCGAGTTTCCCGCGAATTGCCGTCAGGGGGCTGCGCAAATCATGAGCCAGCGAGTCCGTGATGGTATGCAATTGGTGCATGGAACTCTCGATACGGTCGAGCATGCGATTGAGAGTCAGGGCCAGGTGGCTGACTTCGTCGTTGCGTTCAGTGGTTGGCACTCTGGCGGTGAGATCGGAATGGCCGATCCTCGAGGCGGCTTCAGTAATCTCGCGAACGTGGCTCAACATGCGCCGGGTGGTGAGGAACACAATGCCGAAGCCAAGCAGAACAATCAACAGCCACAACAGAAAGAAGCGCAGGCGCAGGCTTCTGAGCACCCGCAGTTCGTCCCGCTCCGACAAGCCGAGATAAATATGGCTGCCATCGTCGGCGCGAAGACACGCCACACGAAAAGGAACCCGGAATCCAGGGACGCGCAGGTCGGTCGGATGGTCCGGGGGAATCTTAGTTGCCCGGATCGCTTTCAGGTGGTCATCGCCACTCCCCACGCCGACCCATAGCTTGAGAGAACCGTCAACACCTGATTGAAGAAAGAACACCGAATCGTTCGATTCTGTCTCCGAGGCCTCCTTGTTGGGCACCTCTCTCGCCGCCAGTTCCGCCACTTCTCCCACCACGCGGCCATAGAGCACATCTTTCGGTGTCCGCTCAGCGACGTCGCCCAGCACTTCCACCTCGCCCGACAACCACGCATCGCTGCGGCGTTGAATGTCCCCTGCGACAAAGCTTTGCAGAAAAACGAAGACCAACATGGTTCCGCACGCAAAGGCGAGCGTTGCCCAGAGCGAAATGCGCCACGCGGCGCTGCGCATGGGCGGTCTACCTGTCTTTGAGGACATAGCCCACACCTCGCATGGTTCGAATCAGCGGTTGTTGTCCCGCGCCGTCAACCTTGCCGCGCAACCGGTAAATGTGCACGTCCACCACGTTGGTGTCCGGTTGGATGCGCATGCCCCACACCTTGTCCAGAATCATCGAACGCGTGACCACACGTCCCGCATTCCTGCACAAATACTCCAGAAGCACGAATTCCTGCTGGGTCAGTTGCAGGATTTGTCCGCCGCGCGATGCCTCGCGCCTCAACAAATCCAATTCAAGATCCTGCACGTGCAATCGCGTTGCATCGCTTGCCGTGGGGCTGTTGCGCTTGAGCAGGTTGCGAAGCCTCGCCAGCAACTCGGCGAGCGCGAACGGCTTGGTCAAATAGTCGTCCCCGCCCTGCTCCAGTCCTCGCACACGATCATCGACGGAGCGGCGCGCGGACAGAATCAGCACCGGAGCCCTCACGCCCAGCTGGCGCAAGCGAAGGATCAGGCTGATTCCGTCCTGATCGGGCAATCCAAGATCAACGATGAGTATGTCAAATGAGCTCTCGACTGCGAGACGCTGAGCGGTCTTGCCATCAGACGCAACCTCCACTTGGTAACCCGATTCTTCGAGTGAGCGGCGCAGGAAACTTTGTATATCGATCTCGTCTTCAACGAGCAGAAGGCGCATGAGGGGATATTAGTTCATTTGCAGTGGCATTTTCGAGGGCTATCGCCCGATTTTGCTTTCACGCTGCCAGGAGTAATCCGCGCGGCGAGCCAAGATGAACACATTGTCATCTTGGCGTTCAGTGCCAGTCATCTCCTTCGCCTATGCTTAAGGCTCAGGCCTGGCGATAGCCGCCGTACAGAGCGGGCCATGCGTCCCACCTTTTTAGGCCAGGCATCCAGGTTGTTCCGCTCCGTGAAGATGAACGAAACGTCATGGAAAGAAGCTGGATTCTGCGCTTTCCAAAACATTTCGTAGCGCGTCTCACCGGTAAATAGAAACCGGCAGGACCGTAGTGGTCATGCGGCCGTTTCTCCGTTGCAATGAAGAAATCTTATCCGGATAGATTGAGGAATCAACGTGCAGCCTGCGGACGTTATGGACCACCTGGACACAAGTTTTCTAGCCGAAGCATTTAGTTCCTCATTGCCCATTCCGGCGCTTCTCGATCCCAACTTTGAAGATGCGCTTCGCCATGTGCTCGACAACCCGGGGAGCCTGGTACGTCCCCGGTTGGTATTTCAGATGGGAACCGCGTACGGGCTGGAACCCGCTCACGCCCAGGAACTAGCCGTTGCGCTTGAATACTTCCATACCGCCTCGCTTCTATTCGATGACTTGCCGTGCATGGACAATGCATTGGAGCGGCGCGGCGTCCCCTGTACGCATCTCGTCTATGGCGAAGAGGGCGCCATTCTTACCGCGCTTGCATTGATCAATCGCGCTTACGCGCTTGCCTGGCGCGCGGTTGGAAGTTGCCCGCAGGCCGTGCAGGTGCGGGCACTGGCATTCGTCGAGCATTGTCTTGGCGTGGGAGGCTTGCTCAATGGGCAAAGCTTCGACCTTCATTACTCAACTTTGCCCCGCACGCTGGAAACAACCGAGCGCATCGCGCGAGGCAAGACCGTTTCGCTGATTCGGCTGACTCTGGTGCTGCCAGCGATGCTGGGCGGGGCCTCGGCCCGCGACCTCCAGCAGATCGAGCGAATCTCGGTCTTCTGGGGCCTTGGCTATCAAATCGTGGACGACCTCAAAGACGTGCTGCAAAACCAAGCACAGTCCGGCAAGACTCCAGCACGCGATGCCCAGCTAGGCCGCCCGAACATCGCGGCGGTTATCGGAGTCGGCGGCGCCGTTCGGCGCCTCACGCGATTCATCGATATGGGAGACAGGGCGCTGCGAAGCCTCGTCGTTTCACGGCCAGAACTCGACTTTCTCGAGAGGCTGCGCGGTGAACTTCAGCAGGAGCTTGCCAGGGTTACGCGAGACTCCTGCGCGCTGGCGGAGAGAGGCAGGCCGTGATCTTTCTCAAGCTGATTATGACCAATTTGCGCCGCCATCGCATCCGCTCGTTGATCAGCGTGGCGGGAATAACCTTCAGCGTAGCCGCAATGCTTACGGTCGTCACAATCCTGCAGGGAGCGATCGGCATGTTCTCCAGAATTCTCTCCAACGACAGCGAAATCATCGTCTTCGAGCGAGATGTCTCCGACCTCTTTTTCAGCAATGTTCCTGCAGACGCGGCTGCACAGATCGCCAGTTGGCCGCTTGTTGCGCATGCGAATCCGGTGCTATTCGGAATCGTTTCCAGCGAAGGGCACCCGATTATCACTTGCTTTGGAGTCACCTCCACTGACGCGCGCATTCAGAAGGCTGAATGGCTCCAGGGCGATCGCAGTAGCTTTGCGCAGCATGCAGATGACGTTGTGCTGGGCGAGCGCGCGGCGAACTTTCTCTCAACCTCTCTCGACAGCCACGTTCAGATCGGTCATGCGACCTTTCACGTCATCGGCATCCTGAAAACCGCCAATGGCTTTGAAGATGGTGGAGTCTTCATGCCGCTCGGCTCTGCGCAAACGTTCTTTCATAAAGAAGGAACTTCCTCCGTAATTACGGTCAAGCTGCGCAACAAGGACGATGCCGCCGCCTTCAAGGAAATGGTCAAAACGAAGTTTCCCAACCTGATTGCGCTGGAAGATGCGGAGTTCACGCGCTCCTACTCGCAATTCAGAATTCTCACGGCCACCGCTTGGGCGGTAGGCGGTTGCGGTCTACTGCTTGGCGGGCTCGGAGTGGCCAACACCATGATCATGTCGGTCTTCACGCGGATTCGCGAGATCGCCATTCTCCGCGTGAATGGGTTTTCTCACACGCAGATCGGAGGCGTGATCTTCGGCGAATCCGCGGTCGTTTCTGTGCTTGGCGCGATAGCGGGACTGTTGTTTGGAACGTGCTTCCTCTACGCGCTGAAGCTGATTCCCGCGCTTGACGGATACGTCGATACCAATCTCCATCTGCCTCTCGTGCTGATGGTGCTCCTGCTGGCCCTGCTTACCGGCGTTGCCGGCGCCCTTTACCCGGCAGTCTATGCCATGCGAGTCCGCGCGGTGGAGGCGCTTCGCTTCGAATGAGAGCCGTTCTGGAAGTCGATGAACCCCGCCGCCTCACTCTGCGCGCAGTCAATCTGTGGAAGAGCTACGACGAAGGGACGGTCGCGGTGCTGAAGGGCGTGGATATTGGGTGTTTCGAGGGTCGCACCGTGGCTCTTTGCGGGCCATCCGGCTGCGGAAAAAGCACGCTTCTGCATCTTTTTGCCGGGTTGGATTTCCCCGACCGCGGCAAGATTTGGGTAAACGGTGTCGAGATCAACCCGCGCTGCAATCTGCTGCAGCTTTTGCGGCACGAGGTTGGTTTTGTCTTTCAGCTCCACAACCTCATTCCCGATCTGACTCTTGCAGAGAACTGTCTTATCCCCACGGTTGCCGCAGGCATCGACCGCCGTACGGCAAAGGCGCGCCTTCTGGAGCTCGCGGAGCGCACCGGGCTCACGCACCGTCTCGACCATCGCATCCAAAAACTTTCCGGCGGGGAGCGCCAGCGCACGGCGCTCTGCCGCGCTCTGATGAACAAACCGAAGATTCTGCTTGCCGATGAGCCAACGGGCTCGCTCGACGAACAATCCAGCAGCATGGTCTTCGATCTTTTGCTCGATCTTGTGGCCGCTGAGGGCGTAACCCTTCTGATGGCCACGCACGATCGCAGTCTCGCCGTGCGCTGCGATCGCCTTGTTGAAATGCACGACGGAAAGATTCATGAACATGCATACGCTCGATGAGATCGAGACGCCGCGCCAAGCTACGCGGGCCGTCGCCAATGCCGCCTGGCACAGCCTCTTCTGGCTTGTCTGTGCAAACGCCATCGGAGTGCTGATCGCGATCCTGCTGCTCATCCCAAGTCTCAACCGGCAATTAGGAGAGTGGACCTACGGCCGCTGGGTGATGGTGCACATGAATCTGGATCTCTACGGCTGGACCAGCCTTCCCCTGGTCGGATTTCTCTTCAGCGTCTACGGCGCGGATCGAGGCCCTGTCGCGAATTGGTGCCGGCCGGTGCTGTGGGTATGGTCTGTCTCACTCGGCGTGGGCGTGCTCTCCTGGCTCTCCGGCCATTCCAGTGGCAAGCTCTTTCTCGACTGGAGCGGGTACGCGCGCCTGCTCTTTCCTGACGCGCTTCTCGCGCTTTGGCTGCTTCTGGTTTTCGCCTTGATCGGAAACTGGAGGGAGTTAGAGAATGCGAATCTGATTGCCTGGGCTGCAAAACTTGCCGGCCTCGTTGTTTTGCTGGTTGTTCCATTTCTCATCTACATCGCTTCCGGTCCCAACACCTATCCTCCGGTAAATCCCGATACGGGCGGCCCGACAGGCGCAAGCCAGTTGGAATCCTCCCTGGCCATCGTCGCAATCCTGCTGATGCTCCCGTTCGGACTCGTCCCGCGCAAACCGGGGAAATCCAGGACCATAATCATCGCCTGGATCGTTCTGACCGCCGAATCCATCCTTTGCGCGGCGTTGGGCCGCGCCGATGTCAGCCATCACAATCCGGCGCAGTACCTCAGCCTGGGCAGCCTTCTCGCGTGGCTACCGCTTATGCCCGCTTACTACGCGGCCTTCGCGTGGCACGCAAACACCCGCCGCTGGCGACTGGCTTTTCTCTGGTGGTGGGCCGCCCTGGTGGTCACTGGCTGGATTTTCTTTCTGCCCGGCAGTTCTCGACCACTTCAAATTCACCGATGGGCTCGTTGGCCACTCCTTCGTAGCCATGGCGGGCTTCACGTCGAGCCTCATCATCTTCGTCATGGTGCAGCTTCTAGGCGAGGATGGATGGATCTTCAACCGGACGCGATCGTTCCTCTTGTGGAACGGCAGCGTCATCGCCTATGTCGTGCTGATGACCATAGCCGGCTGGCGCGAGGGATTCGATCCGGCCTTCACCATCGTTCCCGGTGTCGCGCGAAACATTCTCTATATTCTCCGCCTAATGACCGGATTCCTTATGCTCCTTGCTTCACTGGATTGGCTTGTCGATGCATCAACTCTTCTTCGCAAGCCTGTCCCCGCTTCCATTGAAGTTCCACGGGAGGAGACAGTATGAACCGTCTTATCGTTTTTGGTTATCAGTTGCTGACTGGAATCTCCGATTCCTCGACCGGCGCTCTGCTCATGATTGCACCGGCATTCGCGCTACGTTTGATACGCCTGAGCACGCCATCTGACGCGCTGATCTACATTTCGTTCATCGGCGCATTTGTCTTTTCCGTCGGTCTTGCCTGCTTCTACGGCGCATTTCTCGCTTACCACAAAGGCAACCGGACAAGACTTGAGATCGTTTGGCTGCTCACAGCATTCACACGCGCCGGGGTCGCCATCTTTGTGATTGAGCAGGTGCTGGTGAACACGCTCGAAGCTGGATGGTCAATGATCGCCGTCTTCGATGGTGCGTGCGTCCTGATCCAGGCGGTTGGTCTTCGCAAAGGTTGGCTGGCCAGTGCCACGCGCTAAGACGGGCAGTTTCGGCTGGCAAGGCGCAAGCCTTGTCGCGATCACGTATGTCTACTTTCTCATCTTCGCCCAGTTCGCATTCCTCAAGCGGCTGGCGGGCCTCGGCGTGGCCGACGCGCACCTGAAGTCCGTGATGGCGGCGATGGCCGTGGGCGGCATCCTGACGAGCCTGCTCGCGCCGCGGCTCAGCCTTTGGCCTTCGGCGAGCGTTCGGCTACGCGCCGGACTCTCTGCTTCCGGCGCTCGCGGCATTTCTCGCGCTCCTTCCGCTCGGCTTTGCCGCGGCCGTTACCGTATCCTTCCTCATCGGCGCTGGGCTCGGACTGCTCACCGTCACCCTGGTCACACATCTGCGCCAATTCGCAGGCCATCGCAATCCGCTCCTCGCCGTCGGCGTGGGAACGGGCGCGGGCTATCTCGTCTGCAACCTTCCAAGTTTCTTTACCGCTTCCGCGCAAGTCCAGGCGCTGTGTGCGGGCGTTCTATGCCTCGCGGGAATCGTTGTAACTCTGCTACCACCGCCTGTGCAGGTCGAAGCGCACGCGACACCACAGCAATCGGCGGTCCCGTTTTATAGCGTACTCGCAGGTTTCACCGCTCTGGTCTGGCTGGACTCGGCCGCCTTCTTCATCATCCAAAACACGCCGTCGTTGAAGGCTGGAACCTGGCAAGGAACGCCGCATCTCTGGATAAACGGATTGCTGCATCTTGCCGCGGCGCTGGCCAGCGCATGGCTCTTGCGGCGCAAGGGCCTTTCGCCAGTGCTCACAGCATCGTTTCTTGCGCTCGGCGCCGCGTGTTTGCTCCTGCTCGATCCCGCGCGCGCCCTGCTCGCTTCCGTCTTCTATCCCGTTGGCGTCTCGCTCTACTCCGTCGCGCTGGTTGCATACCCATCGTTGCTTGCTCCCGCTGCTTCAGTTGAGCAGCGGGGCCGAATGGCCGGCTGGATCTACGCGATTGCCGGCTGGACGGGCTCCGCGATGGGAATCGGCATGGGCCAGAATCTTGGCCATGTTCCGCCACTCTTTGTAGCGGCTGCCGGCGCGGCTGTTCTGCTGCCGCAGCTCAATAAGGTCTTTCGCCCACGCGCTCGCGAACTGGGACTCATCGCCTTTGTGATGCTCGCGGCGTTCTTTGCCAATCGGTTTCTCCTTGCGGTCGATCGATCGCCACAACTTACACAGGTTGAGCGCGGGCGCCAGGTGTACATCTCCGAAGGCTGTATTCACTGCCATTCTCAATATGTGCGGCCCAATTCCCCAGATGTGCTGATGTGGGGGCCGGTCCAGTCCATCCAGGAGCTGCGCGACGAACATCCGCCGCTCATTGGCAATCGCCGCCAGGGTCCCGATCTCACGAACGTTGGCTCTCGCCGCTCGGCCCTCTGGCTCAAAGCTCATTTCTACAATCCGGCCCGGGTCAGCGGGTCGTCCATCATGCCCTCGTATGGTTTCCTCTTCCGCGATGAGCGGGGCGACGATCTTGTCGCTTACCTCGAAAGCCTGCAGAAAGCGGGCTCAGCGGAGCGTCTGGATGTGGAAATGAGTTGGCAACCCTCTGCTTCTGCGGTTGCAGCAGCCGATGCAAGTGACGGCGAGTCGCTTTTTCAGAGTCACTGCGCAACCTGTCACAGCACAGACGGACGCACGCGCCGCGCCTGGCAGAACAGCTTCAAGCGACTTCCACCTGACTTCGCGGTGGGACCGCTCCTCGATCTCCCACGGTCGGGTCCGCCTGCGCTGCGCATGGATCGGCTGGCGCAGATCGCCAAATTCGGCATCCCTGGAACCGATATGCCTGGGCACGAATATCTGTCCGACGCCGACATTGCCTCCATCAGTCTTTGGTTGTCGCAGGTCATCGCGCAGCCAAGTCAACAATCACAGAAATCATTCCACTCAGGAGAAAAACCATGAAGCCGTACGCACCAGCGCTTCTTTTCGCCATTCCGCTCGCATTGGTTTCTGGCGCGCCCGCACAGCATCAAACCTTTAAGGTCAATCCGGATTCAAGCCAGGTCGCCTTCTCCCTGGGCGGCAACACGCACCACGTCCAGGGAACATTCCATGTTCAGAGCGGATCGATTGACTTCGACCCAAGCGGCCAGAAGATCTCCGGCTCTGTGATTGTTGCTGCCGCCAGCGGCAACAGCAGCGAACCGAGCCGCGACAAGAAAATGAACACCGACGTGCTCGATACAGACCACTTTGCAGAAGTGACGTTCGCGCCCAGCAGCTATCAAGGATCCATCGCGCCCTCCGGCGACTCCACTATCCAGGTTTCAGGTGTCTTCACTTTGCATGGCACGCCGCATGACATCACGGTTCCCATGCAGATTCACGTCGATGGCGCGGCCATGACTGCAAAGGGGCAATTCACTGTTCCCTACGTCAAGTGGGGCCTCAAGGATCCCAGCGTCTTCATCCTCAAGGTGGCCAAGGAAGTGGACATCAACCTTACACTGAATGGCCGTCTGACGCGGGAGGAGTGAGATCGAATCGAACTTCTGATCTCGCATCATGTCCGCGAACAAAATGACAATTCGTTCATTCTGCGCGATTCGCAGTGACACAGGCGAGGCGCAATCGTCAGACTAAGAGCTGTCGGCAGGCGCTCGGGGATTTGGCAAACGGGCAACTGCCCGGAATGCCAAATCTGGCCATAAGGCAGCTTCTAAAGGCTTGGAGGCCCGTTCGTGACTTCGCCGAATCTGCCTAATGCTCCCGCGCTCGCGCCGCCGGGGCAGGCGCCGCAGGAGCGCAGTTCCCTGAGGCGGAGACGCGCGAGCAGTGGATTCACGCGAACCTTGAAGTGCAGTTTGCCGGGCAGACGGCACACTATACGAATGTGCCGTTCGAGCGCACGGAGCAAGGTGCTGGAGCGCGCATCACGGGGACAATTCCGCTCACCTGCTCGGATTTCAAGATCGAGCGTCCGTCGTTTCTGACAGTGCCCATCAAGAACGAGATTCCGGTGCGCGAGGATATGACCTGGCATGAACAGTAGCCCCAACGTCTTTGAAGGATGCCTTCGCGCGACGCAAACTTAAATCCGGCGAATTTCACCAGAAGGAGTCTTCCCCGTGCAGCGCTCCGCGAGGTTCCAGATACCGATTCTCTTTGTCGCAGTTGCGTTTGCCGGCGCCGGGCTGGCGGATGCGCAGACGCTGGTTCACCGCGCGCCCTCGGAAGCGCCAGCTGAGGCCGCTCCCCCTCAAAGCATAAAGCCACGCGCGCAATTGGTTTTGCCGCTCGGCACAAGCCTGCAGGTGGAATTACCGCGGCAGTATCCGATGAAGGCCGGCGAGCCGATCCTGGGTAAGCTGCTGCATCCGCTGTTCGTTGAGGGCAGGCTGGCGATTCCCAAAGACACGATGCTGTACGGCAAAGTAGTTGCTCTTGAGCCCGACAAAACGGCGCGCCTGCACGGCCGGCTTCTCGGAGATTTCACGCCGTTCCATCGTGCTAAGGTCCGGTTCGAGGAGATTGATTTGCCGGGCAGAGCGCTGCCGATCGATGCCGCCGCCGCCACAGACGGCGCGCCGGTGCTGCAGCTCTCCGCGCCCGGAGCCGCGCCGAGGAAATCTTTCATTGCACGCGAAGGATCGCAGGCAAAGGCCAGAGCGCGGAGCCAGGTGGAATGGTTTACCGCGCCGGGATTCAAAGAACGCGCGCTCGAGATGCTGTACCGTCAGCTTCCCTATCATCCGGAGATGATCGCGGCGCACACCGCATGGTCGTTTGAACTCGAGGCGCCTCTTGACGTGCCTGCGGCGCATGCGGCTGTGCCGGACCCTCCGCAGGTGCCGCCCGCGCAGGGCAAGCCGGAGACGTGGTCGGTGAATGCGCTGCTAACCGGCGAGGTCACGTCGGCGACGATGCGGCCCGGCGATTCGGTTGACGCGCTGGTCGTCGAGCCGGTTTACGACAAGAACAAGCAACTCGTAGTACCGCAGGGCGCGATGCTCATTGGCAAGGTGACTACGGCCAAGGCTGCGCGTTCGTTTGGACGCAATGGTAAGCTGCGCTTCACCTTTCAGCAGGTGCGCTTTCCTGAGGGGTTCGGCAAGCCGGTGGTAGGAGCAGTAGCAGGCGCTATGGCCGAGAAAGCGCAGGACCTGCAAATGGACGCCGAGGGCACGATCACTCCGCGCAATCAGTCCAGCGCCATTGCGCCGTTGCTGCTGACCATGCTTGCCGGCCGCGCGCTCGACCAGGACGGTAACCTGACCGCCGGTACCGGTGTTGCCTCGAACGGCTTTGGGCTTGTGGGCCGCGTCGTTGGCATTGCCGCGGGTAGTCGCAATCTGTCTGCGGGCATCGGGTTCTATGCTGCGGGGCTCTCGTTTTACGAGAACTTCCTGCGCCCGGGCCGCGACGTGGTGTTCGCAAAAGATACGCGCATCGAGATCGAAACGACACCCCTTCGTGCGCCGGTGCTGAAACCGAACGGCCGGTAAGTATCCTCCGGAGCCGGGGGATCTCCTATGTTGCATTAGCTCCGGGTTGACTTGCAGGCATTCTCAGATGAGGTTTGCGGAATTCACGTTTCCGATATTCTTCGATAGCACCTTCATTTGCAGATGAGGGGAAATGGATTTGCCAGCTTTCAAGCACGGGCACATCGCAGTTGTGGTTGTTTTCTTGATCTTGGTAGGGTGCGATGGCGTGCGCGCACAGGATAACTACGAAATTCAGGTCTACCCCTCGGAGACCATGGCGCCTGGAGTGCTGCTGACCGAGTTGCACAGCAACTACACCGTAGAGGGAAGCACCTCGACCCAATACGGGATGTTGCCGACGCAGAGCCAGGAACACGAGACGGTTGAATTCACGCAGGGCATCACCAAATGGTCCGAGGTAGGCTTCTATGTTTTCACCGAGGAGCACAATGGGACTGGCGTGCAGTGGGTAGGCGACCATATTCGTCCCCGCGTCCGAGTCCCACCATCGTGGCATTGGCCCGTGGGGGTGAGCCTGTCGAATGAGATTGGCTACGCCCGCGCCGCATATGCCAACCCCACTTGGTCCTGGCAGATCATGCCCATCGTCAACCAGACCATCGGAAAATGGTATTGGTCAGTCAACACCACGTTGAATTGGGGCATTCACCCCGTCTCGCTGCCTCCCGGGACCTCCCAGTCGCAGGTCCAGTATTACTATCGCGACGTTTCTCCGCATGGCGTGACTTTCGGACCGGCCGCAACGCTCACCTATCAGCCAAAGCCGGTCTTCAACTTTGGAATCGAATACTTCGGATACTGGGGCGAACTGGGGCACTTTGTAAACCTCCACAACCAGCAGCAGCAATTCTTTCCCGTTGTGAATCTCTTTGTGTCTCCGAAGTGGGAGATCAATTTCGGGGCTGGATGGGGAGCGACCGCTTCCACAGACCATCTGATTGTGAAAGGGATTTTGGGCCGCTACTTCAATTGGGGCCGGCCTCGATTACGTCCCGTCCGGTGAGACGAAAAAGATCACGCAACGGATGGATCGGGGAGTTTCCTGGCGCCGATGAGTATGCATTCACAGTTGCCTACCGGAACCATTCTCGGTGTCGTCAAGGATAGTGGCAGCAACGCCATCGTCGGCGCTAATGTAACCGTGTGCAGCGATCAGGGCGTGTCGCGCAGCTTCACTACCGATGCCACGGGGTCCTTCCGTTTCCCGGCTCTTCCCGTGGGTAAATACGCGGTCACGGTAAGTCAGATCGGCTTCAAGATGGTCTCGGTGAAGGATATGACCCTCACCGTAGGCCAGGAAGCGGTGCTGAATTTTGAGTTGGAGGTGGGCAGCGTCTCAGAATCCGTCGAAGTCAAGTCGGATGTTCTCCTGGTGAATACGACTTCGAGTTCTCTGGGCGGTCTGGTCAGCGAAAACACGATTGCCGACCTTCCTCTAAATGGCAGAAATTATGTGGATCTGACCCTTTTGCAACCTGGAATTACGCAGCAAACGCAAGAAAATGCCGGCCAGGGTATCACCGGCACCATTTATTCCAGCGACGGCGCTCCGATACGCTCCAACAACGTCATGCTGGACGGCACGCTCACTACCAGCGCGACAGGCCTGAATGCTTCCTCGGAAGCGGGTACTACGCTGGGCATGGACGGCGTCAGGGAGTACAAAGTCGTCACCAACCTGGCCAGCGCCGATTTCTACTCGGGCATGGGCGGCCAGACCTCTATCGTCAGCAGGAGCGGCACGAATCAACTCGCCGGCGACATCTTCGAGTATCTGCGCAACAGTTCGCTCGATGCCAACAACTACTTCGATGTCCCCGCCATACTCGAAGGCAAGCGCATTCCGGAGTTCAGGAGAAATCAGTTCGGTGGTGCCTTGGGTGGCCCATTGCAGAAGGATAAAACCTTCTTCTTCGCCAACTACGAAGGCCTGCGGCAAGTGACCGGCAACCCGCTCTATGTCGGCGTCGACACCGTGATGCCGCAGAATTGTTATAGTGCGGATTCCGGCAGCGCCTCAGGTGATATTGGCGGCGCCGTGCCAAGTTGGAGAACCGATGCGGCGGGGAAAGGACACCAGGTTTCGACCAGCAACAACCCCTGCGCGGCATATCCTCCGCCATGGGCTGCCATGGGCATCGGGGGTGCGACGAATATTACCCCGAATCCAAGTGGGCCGCCGACGTTCACATCCTCTCCGAACATCAATCAGTTGGCCATTGCGAATCTTTATCCCTATCCCAATGTGGCGGGCCCGGACGGCGTCATGGACCAGTATGTTTACGGTCCCAGCCAAGGGGATGTGGAGAATGCCCGGGAAGACTTTGGGCAGATTCGTATCGATCGCAACTTCTCGACCAACGACACGGGTTTCGTCCGCTACACCGTCGATGACACCAACCTGGGGAAGCCCGATCCCTATCCGCAGTTTTACGATACCAACCTCAGCCGGTCGCAGTTCCTGACTCTGGCCGAGAATCATGTCTTCAGCTCGACCCTGTTGAATTCCACGCGTCTTTCTTATGCGCGGACAACCATGAGTACCATCACGCTGCCCGCTAACGCGACGGCCGCGGCGGCCATCGAGCAGCCAGGCTCCGCCGGTACTTCGCTGATGACCAACACCAGCAACAACTCCCCAGATTGCCCTGGCGGCACCTGCATGATCGGCCTGATTGTCGGCTCCAACATGACCACCATGGGCCCCTCGACCGTGGCCCCAGGCTACCTGAATCAGAATCTGTACAGCCTGGGCGACGACGTGTACTGGACGAAGGGCAGGCACGCCTTGAAGATCGGTTTCCTCACCAACTACTACGACGAACCGATGTGGACGTTCCTGATATTTGGTTCCGTCAATGTGATGCCTTCCACCTTCACAGCCGGCAACCCGAGCGATAAGGGGGATGACTTTGGCGACTCGATGTTGCAGGGCTACGCGGTGGCGCAATCGTTCGGGACGCCAACCACCGATGCCAAGCGCGACTATACGTATTGGGCGGTCGGCGGCTACGTGCAGGACGACTGGCGGACCACACTGAGGCTCACGCTGAATATGGGCCTCCGCTATGAGCCGGCCAGCGTGCCCTCCGACAAGAAGGGAAAGAACTGGGGCTTGTCCAATGTGCTGACCGGCGACTATACGAGTTGTTCCGCCACCACCCCCTCCTCTACCTGCGTAGCCCAGAAAGGCCAGCTCTGGGTGAACCCGACGCTGAAGAACTTCAGCCCGCGCGTCGGCTTTGCCTGGGATGTGCAAGGCAACGGCGAGACCGCGGTGAGGGGCGGCTATGGCGTCTATTACGACGTGGGCGGCTTGGCCAGCAAGCTGACGCTACAAGCGGTCCAAACGCCGCCGCTGGGCAATGCGAGCATGAATGTTTTTGCCAATTATGCCCCGGTTGGGCCCCCGGACGACACCTTTATCGAACCAGGGCCACCCTTCTGGCCATTTGTCCATCCCCATAACAATTTTCCTACTACCCTGTGTACCTCTCAGGGGACGGGCAGCTATACGCCTGGTTCCACCACCGCCAATATCGCCGCGACTTGTCAACTCCCCTTTATCAGCGGCAATGACTATAACCCCAAGAGCACCTATCTGCAGCAGTACAACCTGTCGATACAGCGGCAGTTGCCGGGCAGGATGGCGCTGTCGGCGGCCTACGTGGGATCGCGCGGCATTCATATCAGCCGGGCTGTTGAAGGCAACCCGGTGATTCCCTGCAACATGCCCAATTCAACAACGGCCACGAACGACCCGCTTGGTTGCGCGGGGCTTACCGGCATTCCATGGAACAGTGGCAAGAATCCGGTTTGGGATCCTAATTTCATGCCCGACGGCGCACCGCTGTGCGCCACTCAACGGGTCAACCCGAACATTTCGGCCTGGGGGAAGGTCTCCACCGATGGCGATTCCTACTACAACGCTCTACAGACGGCTCTTGCCAGGCAGATGTCCAAGGGCTTGCAATTCCAGGTCGCCTTTACATGGTCCAAGCTGCAAGACACCACCCAGGGTGTAATCGCCGCCAGCGCCGAGGGCTCGGACAATCCCTCGGATCCCTTCAATTCCAGCGTCAACAAAGGGCCCACGGCCTTTGACGCCAAGTTGAATCTGCGCGCCAACATGGTCTACAACATTCCTGTCGGCGGCAACGTCTCCGGATTGCTCGGCACGCTGGTCAAGGGTTGGGTGCTGTCCAATATCGTCGACGACCAGACGGGTTATCCTTTCTCCTGCATGGAGTCCTACGGCATGAACACGTCCGACAGCGAAATGGGCGTGGAAGACGTTGGCGCCGACCTCTCCAACGACCGCTGCGGCTTTGTTACCTCCTCGAACCTGGCGGCTGCCCAGGCGCTCAATCCCAATGCAGTTCCTTATAGCAAGTTGACGGTCATCCAACGCAAAGTGACCCAGTGGTTCAACCCCAATATGTTCACTACTCCGACCTCAGGCCATTTGGGAGATACGCCCCGCGGCCTGATGCGCGGCCCCGGTCAGGTTGACTGGGACCTCTCCATGGTGAAGAACACGCACGTTGGATTCCTGGGCGAGAAGGGCAACTTCCAGTTCCGCGCCGAAATCTTCAACATTCTCAACCACGCCAACTTAGCCTTCCCGTTCTCTAACAACTACAACACCAACTATGACGCCCTGGTTTCGGCCGGTACCGGCACCACCGTCAATACACCCAGCGGCCCAGTAAGCACCAACCAAAGTCCGACCGCCGGACAGATCACCAACACGCTCCTCAACGCCCGGCAGATTCAGTTCGCAACTAAGTTCGAGTTCTGAGCAGGCAACCGAATCGCAACCAGTAAAAGGCACGAGAAGAGGCCGCCCCAGCGGCGTGGCCTCTTCTCGCAATCTTCTCGCAGGAGCAGGGTCGCGCCGTGCCATGGAGCACGGGAATGTGCTTTCAGGGGAACGCTCTTGCGGATAGCTAACCTTTGCAGAATCAGTTTTTCATTTGCCAATTATTGCAAGACAATGAGCAGTTATCGAAGTCATTTGAAAGATTGCGCCGCGGCTCTCTTGGGGTAGCGAAGCAGGGTAGATCACATGGCTCGTCTCGAAGCCGCCTCTTTGTCGAGGAATCGAAACAGCGTTTCGATCTTATGACGGCGATGTGGAACACCGGGAAGGTGCGTTTCCATGGCGACGCTATGGTCGCGCATCGCTTCAACAAGCTGCTGAACGCATTGCCGCCAAGGCATTGAGTAAGGAGACAGAACAATGAGCATGAGCAACGAGGTTCTGGAGAAGATCGTCCAGCGGGCCGAATTCAGACAGGCTCGGGCTTTTTCTGCAACTTGGATGTCAAGAAACTTCCAAATGCAATTCCCCTGCTCAACCTCCCCGGCGGCCACGGCCGCCATCGCCGGTTCAAGAGATTCAACAGAAAGACATTTGCCGAGGAGGCGCTGTTGATTAGCCTGCCCGGCGAGATCTGCACCAGTGGGAGTGAGACAAAATGGCAAGGAAGTATCGTGGAATGGCACGAGGACGAAAGCGCACGTCGGAGCAGACATACTTACCAATGAAATTCAGAAAGGCGTCACAACCATGACAGCTTCCGCGCAGGCGTCCAGTTTCCGCTGGCTGGTTTTGATCGCGGCCATCCTCGGCCTCATCACGCATCAAGTTGACAATTTTTCCATTACCCCTGTGTTACCGCAGGTGGCCGCCAGCCTCAACATCAATTTGGGCACGGCCTCCAACCTGGCCATGACCACCTTCCTTTTTGCCGCATGTATTGTTTTGACGCTGATTGGTGGTTTGGTCTGCGACAAGCTCGGGGTGAACGTCGGAATCTTGATGGGAGCCCTTTGCGCAGCGGCGCCCATGGCGTTGATGCCCTGGATCGGGCATTCCGCCACCGGATTTGCGCTGGCCCGCGCAGTCGAGGGTTCTTCAGCCGGCTTCATGTTTCCAGCCATGGGCACCATTATCGGCCTCTGGTTCCCCGATCACCAGAAGGGCCTGGCTACCGGTTTGATGAGCGCCTCGGTGCCAGTGGGCGCCGCGGCCGGCTTGCTGCTGTGCCCGGCCGTGATGCTTCATGTGAGCAGCTGGCGGTCGATGAACGCGGTGCTCTCCATTCCGGGATGGATCACGTTCGCCTTTGCGCTGGTGCTGGTTATCCTGCCCAAGCCAACTCTCGGTGTGCACGGCGGGCCGGATTCGGCGACCATCAAGCGTGCGGTCTTATCACCTCTCACTCTTTTCGGAACGCTGGTATCGTTCATGGCTAGCTGGGGAATGCAGTGCCTGTACGGGCTCACCGCGACTTACCTGTCCGCCGATAAGCCCGTGGGCGTCGGCTACGGCCCCATGACTTCGGCGCAGCTGATGCTGGGCGTAACGCTGCTCGCCGGTATTGTCGGCCCCCTGGTTTGCAGCCTGCTGCTTGACAAGGTATTCAAAGGCAATGCCAAGATCGTCTTGCTGATTGGTTTTGCGCTTTTGTGCGTCTTCGTTTACTTGCTCACCGTCCCGTTTGTAACCGGCAATGTTCCCGTACTGGAGATCGTGTTGATCCTGGCGGGCTTTGGCGTCCAGCTCACTATTCCTAGCATCTATTACTTCATCGCACGGGCCTACGCTCCGCAGATAGTCGGCATCATGTCGGGTGTATGGATGGGCATCGGCACGTTTGGGGGCGCTCTAGCCTTCTTCGCGGCCGGGGTTACGATCAAGAGCCAGAACAGCTACTACCCTAGCCTAGCGCATGTTTGCCATGGAAAGCTGGGTGGAAGGAGTTAAGTCCTGTATTATCATCGCCGACAGTTGCAATTGAGAAAATTTGTAGTGCCAACATATTTTGACAATGTGCGCAGATGATCATTGATTATGCGTCTCTGATGCGATATATGTAGTGTCATCTGGAGACTGCCGCCATGTTCCTGCGTTCGGTCAAGTCACGCAATGGACAACAGGAGTATCTCCGCCTGGTGGAGTCCTTCCGCGAAGGGGACAAGGTCAAGCAGCGCGTCGTCGCTCACCTGGGACGCAAGGACCTGCTGGGGCCGCATCTGGATGCCTTGATCCGGTTGCTGGCCGAGCCGGAGGGTAACCCGCGCTGGGTTGCCGTCGCGGACATCGCGGCTCCGCGGTCCTCCACGTGGGGACCGGTTTTGGTGGCCCGGCATCTTTTCGAGAAACTCTCCTTGGGCGCGATTCTGGATGCCGGTCGGGCTCTGCGGCGCCATGGGCAACCGCTGTCAGAAAGGATCTTTCCCCTGCTCGCCAACCGGCTCAGCCGCCCGGGCAGCGAACACGCGCTGGCGCAATGGCTGGAGGATTTCTATGTGTGCACGGCCCGGGGCAGCCGCTGGATGCCGGTGTGGAAACAGTCCGGCCGGGTCAAGGTAGGCTTCGATCAGCTGCAGCTGTGGTACCAGAGCCTGGACGATTTGCTGGCCGAGAAAGAGCGCATCGAAAAAGCTGTGTATCTGGAGTTGCGCGATCTGTTCAGCCTGCAGCCGGACCTGGTCTTCTACGACATTACTTCGACCTACTTCGAAGGGTCTGGGCCGGCGGAGTTGGGACAGTTTGGCTACAGTCGCGACGGCAAGCCCCGCCACCGGCAGATCGTGATCGGGGTGGTGATGATGGATGGATGGCCAGTCGCGCATCACGTCTTCGCCGGCAATCGTCTGGATCAGACCACGGTGCTGGAAGTGGTCAGGGATCTGAACCAGCGCTTTGCTCTCCACCGTGTGGTATTCGTGGGCGATCGCGGCATGATGACCATAGGCAACGTGGACGAGCTCAAGCAGAGCGGGCAGGGTTATTTGCTGGGACTGCAAAGACGCAATCGCAAGGACACCTTCGACTATATTCAGCGGGCGGAACGACGCACCGACTGGCAGCAGTGTCCGGTGGGCATCGCGGCCGCAGAGAAGACCCTTGTACCCCAGACACGGGTCGTCGAGGTGGCGGGCAAGCAAGCCGGCGTGCGGGTCTTCGTGGTGCACAGTGAAGAGCGCGAAGTCTACGAGCGCAGTATGCGGGAGTTGACCATGGAGCGGGCGCGGAAAGAACTCCAAGCCTTAAAAGCGCAGGTGGACAAAGGGCAACTGAAGGGAGCCGACAAGATCGGCGCCGCTGCCGCCACCCGCCTGCGCCGCCATCACGGCCAGCGTTATTTTGCCTGGGAACTGCGCCAGGGCAAGTTCCACTTCTTCGACCATCCCACCAACCTGGCCCGGGAAAAGGCCCTGGAGGGCAAGTACGTCATCCAGACTGAGGAGCGCAATCTATCCCCGGTTCAGGCTGTGGCCACCTACAAGGAACTGAACGAGGTCGAGCGCGGCTTCTCGCATCTCAAGAGCCTGCTCGAGCTCCGGCCTGTTTATCACCACACCGATGAGCGGGTGCAGGCGCATGTCTTCGTGGCCGCGCTGGCCTTGTTACTGGATCGCGCCCTGGAGAAAACTCTGCGCGCCGCCGGCAGCCAACTGTCCACGCCCTTTGCCTGGCAAGCCTTGGAGACGATCCGCTCCGTTGAAGTTGATCTCGGACAGCAACGCAGCAAATCCTGCGTCACCCGCGGAAACAAACATGCCGCCGAAGTGCTCCGCCTTCTCGGCATCACTCAACTCGACCCACCCTCTCCGCCGGAGAACCAACCATGCCTCATGTAGTGACCAACTTCAAAAATCGCTCCAATGCCTTCAAGCACTTACAGGCCACCATGGCAAACATGCGCTAGTGATGCAAAGCCTCACCGCCCTGATCGGCTTCCTGTTGGCCTTCGCACTCAGTGCGGCGCATACCGCCGAAAAACGGACTCGCTCCAAATTCGCGGCAAGTTGCGTGCCATCAGCAGAGGATAAGACGTGGACTTCAAATTAGGGCACCACCGGATTGAATTGCTGTAGTCGATTTTGTAGCTGTCCAAGCCCCCAGAAGCCACAAGGATCAACAGGGAACGGCTGGCATTCGGTAAACAATTCAATCAAAGGCACTAATTTTCACTCAATTTCAATAGGTTTCCATAAACTGCCCGATCTGTTTTGGGAGCAGATGGAGTGCCCTCAATAAGCCTCGCAGAATCAATGGCTTGATAGAGACGTATATTGAGATGTGCTGAGTTCGGTAGATTTGTAGACTACAAATCCGACTGCAGTACTCAACCCTTAGTGCCTCGCCCTTGAGTTCGCTATCCCGGAGTGGCCTCATCTCCGTCTCTTCGCGCAGGCGAAATCTGCATTCGATGCCCCTCAGCATCGATTACCTTCAAGGTCGCAAGCCCAACCTCCGCAAGGTGGGCAGAGACATCTACGAAGTGCTCACGAACATTGGACGCGATGGATACAAGCAACGGATGCGCAAGCGGACGATCAAGATTGAGCCAGAGCGAAACTACGCGTCCAGCGAGGTCGCAGCGATCCTAAACGTGAGCTACGACGCTGCATCGCGGCTCATGCAGAAGATGAAGGGCGTGGTCGATTTGGGGACGCCGACGCGGCGATACAAGCGGGGCAAGAAGAAGCTGCGCATCAGCGGCAAGAATCTGTTGGCGTTCCTCAGAAGTAAGACGAGAAAGTAGAACCCACCTCGCCAATGCCGCGAGTGGATAAACATTTGCGTGTTGTGCAGCAATTGCGGGAAGCCTTCCCCACGCCCTTCGCCGCCAGTCCCGAAGTGTCTCTCTGATCTGCTTGGCCGCCTTGTTACTGATCGCGGCAGAAAGCCCACGAACGCCCTTCGGCCCCGCATTCTGCTTGTTCGCGGCCGGAAGCATTTGATCCGATCCCACGCCTTCATCGCCCTCCAATACCTGACTCCAACGCAAAGCTGGATTGCATGGAAATCATCGTATTCCGACAAGCAGTTTTGTGGTAAACTCCTCGCGCTCATGATCCAATACAGAAGCGGTTCCGTAAATGAAGTGTGGCAATCGCATCAAAATGACACGCCAGCATTTGAGGAGGGAGAATCCAGTGAACGAACTCAATTTACTCCATGCCAAGCAGGTCAATGAACGTCAACGACTCTACATTATTGGCTGCCTTGCGGCGACGCTCCTGATGTGCGCTGTGTCCGGTTACGCGCAAGTCTCCACAGCAGCAATCAACGGTACGGTGCAGGAAAACACGGGCGCTGTAGTCTCTGGTGCCACTGTGCAGGCAACCCAAACGGAAACAAACTCCAAGTTTGGGGCCATCACCGATGACCACGGCGTCTACCGGCTGCCGTCCTTGCCTGTCGGCCCTTACACGCTCAGTGTAACTGCAGCAGGATTCGCCACGTATAGGCGCGAGAATATTGTTCTTACAGTCGGTCAAATCGCCACCATCGACGTTCAACTCAAGGTTGGGGCCGCATCCGAATCCGTTACGGTGACAACCGAAGTACCTTTGGTGAATCAAACGGATCCTACGATTGCAAGCACAATTGAAGAGGAGGCGGTTGGTGGTCTGCCGCTGAATGGGCGCAATCCTGCCGCCTTGGTCCTTACCGCGGGAGGCGTAATCAACGCCGGCGAGAACACGGGTTCCGGCCAACTTGCCAGCTTAGCGGAAGTCAGGTCTGCGCCAAACAACTCAAATGGCTCAATTGCAACCGCCGTCAATGGCATTCGTGCGGGCGGCACCTATTTCTCTCTGGATGGCGCATCAAATGTCGATCCCTCCTTTGTCGGTAGCGGGCCGTTTCCTGATCCCGATGCCACACAGGAATTCCAGGTTGTAACCGGAACCTATGGTTCGCGCTACATGTCTGCGCCGGGCGGAGCGGTGAACGTTGTGACCAGATCAGGGGCCAACCAATTCCATGGCGCGCTCTTCGAGTTCCTTCGTAACGGTTACGTAAACGCCGAAAATGCGATCCTTCGTCAGCCCGATCCTCTCAAGCGAAATCAGTTCGGTGGAACCTTTGGCGGTCCGATCGCGAAAGACAAGTTGTTTTTCTTTTTCTCCTACCAGGGCACACGCATAGCCTCGCAGACTATCAATGTGTACCCGGTTCCGACAGCTGCGGAACGAGCGGGCACCTTCCAGGCGTATCCGTGCGCATATAATCCAGTCGCTGGCACATGTCCAGATGTGGGTCCCCTGTTAAGCATTCCGCTGAATCTTGTGCTGGCCGGCGCGCTTGCCCAGGGACTGCCTCCTATGTTCGGACCCGCGACCATAAGCGCGGTCACCAGCAACTTCTACAACTTCCTTGGCAGCGGGTCCCCGCTGATTCCCATGGCGAATAGCACAGCGGCCGGCAATAACTTTATTATAGGTGCTCCAAACCACCTGAATGAAAACCAATACCTTGGCCGGCTTGACTACTCGCTCAAACACCACCGGCTCTTTGCCCGCTATTTTACGGACCATGCGTATAGTCCGGCAGTAGCGGAGCCAACAACTCCGCCGTACGACGTGTTCGACACTTCCTCGGATAACCTGATGGACTACGATTTGTCGGCGATCGGAGATTCCTGGTCGCCGAATTCGAAGTGGGTCCTGGAATCCAGACTCTCATTTATGAACATTACCAACAATTCGAGCTCTCCAACTACCGATGGCTTTGCCACCTATCCTATTATGGGGGCAACGAACTACCCAGTACCAGCGGACAGGCCTGGAATCGCAATCACGGTTGCCGGGAATATGGTGCCCTACGGGGGTTTTGGCGTTTACAAAACGCCGCGCACAAACCTGAGCGCCACGGAGGATGTGATTAACACCACAGGCAAACACCAGATCAGCTTTGGGGTGGATCTACAACGTATTCATAGCGGAGGACAGAATCAATCCGGCCAGGATGGTGTGGCGATTTACGCCGGTGTTTTCAGCAATACGATCCTGGGTCACGAAATTTTGGGATTGGACATTCAGGACGCTCCGTTTGCGGATTTCTATTTCGGACATCCCATTGTGTTCATTCAAGGGGACGGCTTCTTTGCTTCCAACCACGGGTGGCTGTGGGGACTGTACGGCGAAGACCAATACCGTCTGAGCGATCGCCTGACGGTAACCTACGGGGCGCGCTGGGATCCATGGATTCCTTACCTGGACGAGGGAAATGAGGTCAGTTGTTTCAGGAAAGGCCAGCAGTCGACTGTTTTCACAAACGCGCCAACGGGCCTGATTTATCCGGGGGATCAAGGATGCCCAGCTGGGGGAGTTGGAGACTACAACGAGCTTGTTCAGCCCAGAGTGGGACTGGCCTACCAGTTGAGCAAAAGTAAGCAAGCTACTCTGCATGCCGGATATGGGATTTACTCGATCCAAGTGCCGTTGGGCGCTTATGCAGGCTTTCAAGCCTTCCCCTGGACTCGACAGTACGAGATCACGAATCCCTTTCAAGAAATTGACAATATATGGGGCTCGAATGGCTATGGCTCGACGAACCCCTTTGCAGGCGGCTTTATCGGATTTGGCTATAAGCCCGCCTCCAATGTTGCCTACCCAACCACACCAGTCAATGCGGCTAATTTTGCGTCTGATTTCCGGCCCGGCTATGCGCAACAGTACTCCTTGTCGATTGAAAAGAGCCTCGGAGCGAACAATAGTGCCGAGACTCGCATACGTGGGAAGCAAGGGAACGCGTATGGCTCAGAACTACGACCTGAATAAGCCGCTTCCCGCAGCGAATGCGTCGACCACGAACGAGGCGAGCCGCCGCCCTTATCAGGGCATCAATTTTCTCAGTACGGAGGCTCCGATCGGCTTTTCAAAATACAACAGCCTGCAATTCACCTACCATCACCGTGCGGCTGGAGGACTTGATATCAATTCGAATTTCACATGGTCAAAGTGCATTGACGACGGATCAAATCCGGGCAATACCGGCGCCTCTGTCGAGGGCAATCTTGATATCGATCCAGACAACCCGGGATTCAGCAACGGCCTGTGCGATTATGACCAGCCACTGAACTGGCGCACGACGGCGGTCTGGAATGCTCCCAAGCTGGCAAACGCGGCTCCAAGCGTGCGGTGGACCCTCGGCGCTTGGGTAATGAGCGCTAATGTCATTCTCGATGGAGGCCAGCCCTTCAGCATTACAACTGGCACCTCGGACAACTCCTTCTCAGGTGCGGAGTATGATCGCGCCGACTACGTACCAGGCGTACCGCTGCATGCAAATGGGAGACTCAACTACGCCGCATTCACCCTTAACGCGCCCGGAACGGACGGCGGCACGCCGCGCAATGGCTTCCGGCAGGCCCCCAACTACCAAATCGACTACGATTTGATGAAGGATTTCCCGGTAACTGAACGGTTCCATGTTCAGTTCCGGGCTGAGGCATTCGACATCATCAACCACCCGAACTACTTCGGTCCGTTTGCTACATGGGACACGGCAAACGCGGGAGACTTCGACACCTACACGGCGGCGCGCGATCCGCGCCAACTGCAGTTCGCGCTAAAGCTCTCGTTCTAGTAGCTTCATGCGCCGAAGGTGAGGCCGCCGGAACGGCGGCCTCACAAGACAAGAGGAGTGCTGCAAGGTAATTGTGCCGCGTTTCCGCCGAATAGGTGCAGGCACGGTGCGATACATTAACAGCGAATGCGAGGGGAAGAGACAAGAGCGGCAACGAGCAGAGCATAGCCGGAGAGCACGGCACGCAGGGGTTCGATTTTTACTTCTAAGTAAGCATCTGTAAGAGTTTGGTTCCGGCGCGCTCCAGGCAGCGCGCCGGGGTTGAAGTATGCGGTCCCGGTGGAATTATTGGTCTCTCTCAAAATACATGCGAATCCGGGAGGATTTATGAATCGTCGTAGATTCATTACGGGAACGATCCTTGCCACGGCAGCCGGAGGAATCGGATCCGCTCTTGCAGACGAACGGCCGGCAGGGCAGGCAATCGCGCAGACTACAGTCGCCGGACCGGATAAGACGAGCCCGCCGCGCTTCAGCGAACTACGCACCATTACGCTCGAAGAACACTACATCGGTCCACCATTCCTTGCCAGCCCTGGAGGACAGGCCTACATCAATCCACAATTCCCTGCCAGGCCTGGGGAACAGGCCATGCAGGTCTCGAGCTCTCACGTCAACGCACAGTTGCAGGATTTGGGCGCCGGGCGTTTGGCGCTAATGGATGCAGCAGGAATAGACGTGCAGGTTCTCTCGCACAGCCCAGGACTGGAACAGTTGGAAGCCAGCGAACAAGTTCCAATGGTGCGCGACACCAATGATTTTCTCAAGGACATAGTCGCCGGGCATCCGACCCGATTCGGGGGTTTCGCAAGTGTTTCCACGATGGCGCCAGACCAGGCCGCGAAGGAACTGGAGCGGATGATGCAAGTGGGCTTCAAAGGAGCCATCATCAACGGCCACAGCCACGGCCGCTACCTGGACGACAAGTTCTTCTGGCCGATACTGGAAGCCGCAGAACACCTGGATGCCCCGATCTACCTGCATCCCACTCAGCCGCCCAAAGCGGTTCTCGATGCATATTACAGCGGCTTCTCGCCGCAGCTCAGCATGCTCTTCTCGATGGCCGGCTGCGGCTGGCACATTGAAACCGGAATTCACCTGACCCGCATGATTCTGGGTGGCGTCTTCGATCAGTTCCCGAATCTAAAGATCTTCCAGGGACACCTGGGCGAGGGGCTGCCCTACTGGTTGCCGCGCTTAGACGCCAGCCTGTCCCAGGGATTGACGAAGCTGAAGCAACCGATCTCGGCCTATTTACGCCAGAACGTTTACTACACATTCAGCGGCTTCAACTTCCTGCCCAACTTCATCGACCTGGCGAGCCAGGTGGGGATCGAAGACCGGATCATGTTCTCGGCCGACCATCCCTACGGGTCGATGTCGCAAGCGCGCATGTTCCTGGATTCGCTGCCAATCAGCCCCTCCGATCGGGCACGGATCGCCCACGGCAACGCAGAGCGGTTGTTAAAGATGTAAAGACCGGAGGCACGTTTTGCGCGTGCCAAAAGTGTGTCGCGTTTCTGCCGATTAGGTGCGGGCACAGTGCGATACATCAACAATAGCAAGCAATGAGGATAGTGAACGGTTGAGTCTCCCGATCGCTGCTCAACAAAACACCTGGTCATCAGGGTGTTAGCAGGAGGAATAATTACGATGAGACAAAGAGCATTGAGTCTACGGGTGCGAGTTCTGTTGCTGGCAGTTGCTATCGCCGCAGCCCTTACCTCGGCCGCCATGGCCGCCCAGACCCCTAATGTCGAGGCAAAAGCATATAAGTACCAGCTCGTAGACGTTCCGGGAACAATGATGTCTCAGCCCTTTTTGGCCGGCATAAGGGTCGATGACGCTGAAACAGAATTTACAGTGTACCTTGATGCGGACGGCAACGTTGTCAAGATTCCGGGAACGATCCAACATGGAGAGTACAACCCGAGCTCGGCAAACCCCATGACCGCCGGCCGGGTGAGCAGCGTTATCAAGGCTCTGACCCAACATTGGTCACCGGTGACGACTGAAGTCGGTGTCCCTTGCAAGGTGACATTCAATTCCAATTACGAGAAGCAGGCAGATCTGGTCGCTTCGCTTTCCTCCGGAGACCTCATCGTAGGTCCCGCGCTCACCCGGTTTGGCTACTCTTTCAAAGGGTATTTCTATGACAACGGCGCTACGCATCCCGTGAAAGACGATGCGGTTGCAAAAGGCGATGTCACTGTCTACGCCGGCTGGGAGAAGTGGAGCGACGAGACGCTGCGCTACATGAACATGTACCGGTCTATGGAAGAAAAGGCGCAGTACATCATGGAGCGTGCTCCCGCATATGAAGAGAAGAGCTTTACAAAGCTGTATGAGCTCGCTTTTATGGCGTTTCTAAGGGTTGAGGCGGCAGGGACGCTCGTGGATTCGAACAGTATTGGCATGGTCACAGCGGCCACAGGCGCGCTGAACGAAGTTATTCAGGTTGCCGATCCGGAGAAGATCAGCTGGTACATTTGGGGCAGCCAAATGCCGGCAGAAGCAGGCGCAGATAAGTTTGAATACTATGGGCATTTGGACAATGAAAAGTGGCGGCCGTTCCTCGTCCCCTACATGCTGAAAGATCAGACAAAGGTCAAAGGGAATATCGTCATCGTTGCTGGCGGCGGTTATTTTCTTCGTTCCAACATCGAGGAATCGTATTCGACGGCAAAGGCCATGAATGCTCTCGGATACAACTGTTTTGTGTTGCAGCGCCGGGTAAGCCCCTATGCGCCGATTGATAGCGCTATCGACCTTCAAAGGGCGATCCGGTTCCTGAGGTATCATGCTTCGGAATACGGCATCGCAAAGATTGAAAACATAGCCACGGCTGGCTTCTCCGGTGGCGGCGGCACTATCACCAGGCAGGCGGAGAAGTTTTTCGGCATGGTTTCGCCAAAATCGTACGACCCAAACTACACGGAAGACGCCATTGACAAGCTTGACTCGGATGTCAAGGCAATGCTGGTTATCTACTCCGCAGGAAATCTGAAGGATAACGATAATCCGCACTATCCCTCGACATTTATTGGATTTGGCTCCTTGGACCCGCTTTCGCTTAGAGCCTCCTGACTACTACCAGGCGCTGCTGGCAAAGGGCGTGTTTGCAGAGATCCATGGGTTTGCCGGCGCTCCTCATGGATACGGCGCTGGAACAGGAATACCCGATTATGCAGGGACAAGTCCGGTCGGGTTTGGCGCTGCTACGGATCGCATTGCGACGCACTACGGCTCAGGAAAGCCGTACCTGCTGGCATACACCGGTGCCCAACAATGGACGAAACTGGCTGACACGTTCCTGGATCAGGTTTTCGGATACAAGCCAGTATCTTACTAATTACGGCTTGTTTTCTGTGCATTTTCTTGGGGCTCCGGAAATCCGATGCAAATCGGTTCCCGTGAGCATCAATGGGAGGCCGTGTTTGTTCATGAAACAAAGCATTTGAACTGGCGAAGTTGGACCAGGTTTAACACTGTCATTCTGAGGGGATGAAGAAAGTTATGAGCACTTATACGAATCGCAGAAGTTTTCTGCAGAGCTCTGCGGTGCTTTCTCTGGCGGCAGTGACGCGGCCAGAAGTTACATTGAAGGTGCTCGCTTCGGGTCTTCCTGGGGCCTCAAGCGAGACTCCATCGCCACTGGCGACGATTGGGCACCCATTGATGTCGGCCAATTTAGAGCACGCGCTATTCACGCGCTGTCTGACAAAGAAAGTTTACGAGCAGCGCGTTATAGACGATATGGAGTCGGACCAGGGATGGGTTCCGTCCTCGGTCGTGAAGTTGAACTACACCGACGAGCGCGCAATCGAAGGAAAGCAGTCCCTGCGTTTCAGCACGCTGATGCGTAACGAGGAATTCATCCGCGCGACGCGCAGCCCTGAGGGTCATTTCACGGGCGGCGAAGCTACGTTTCTCGGCCAACCTTTTGCTGCTACAGCAGTACTGAACTTTGACAAACCGCAGGATTGGAGGGCTTTCAACCGCATCTCGTTCTGGTGTTACCTGCACCCGACTAAGGCGACAAACAATAGCATATGCATGCAGTTTCTTTGTCAGGGCGCCGGCGCGGGGCCGTGGGATCCAGTGGCGATCCATTATGCCGCCGATCTAAAACCGGGCGAGTGGAACCGTCTGACCTGGGAAATCTCTGAGTATCAACGGAACCAGGTCGTACAGTTCGTGCTGCTCAAACCGGTTTCCGGCATTCCAGTGGCCAACGCGGCACCTGAGATTGTCTTGGATTTCGATCAATTGTGTTTGGAACGGGTCGATGTTGAACCAGTGAGCGGTTGGACGGTAACCACCGGCAAGATTGCCTATTCGCATTTTGGCTATCGGTCTGGAGCTAGAAAACTCGCTTACTGCAATGAACCTGAGGCGACGACATTTAATGTGATCGACGTCCGCACAGGCGCTCGAGCCGCGCGCCTGCCCGTAAAAACGCTGAAGAATGCGAGGGGTAGCTATGCTGTGTTGGACTTTACTGAGGTCACAAAGCCAGGGAGTTATCATCTCGAGTGCGGTAGCTCGCGCAGTGAGCAGTTCCCGGTTGGCAATGATATATGGGAGCGCTTAGTTGACACCACAGTAAATACATTAAATGGATTTCGCTGCGGCTGCGCCGTGCCCGGAGCGCATGATGCGTGCCATCTGGATACGTTTGTCGAATACAACGGAGAGAGACGCGCGATGGCCGGGGGCTGGCACGATGCTGCAAACAATACGCAGCAGGCCGACTCGACCCATACAACAACTTTCGCCCTCCTTCAGCTCTACGCGCGACTGAGCGCCGATCCGGCGCAGAAAGATCGTGCCGCACGCGTCCTCAACGAGGCAAAATGGGGACTCGACTGGTCGTTGCGGATGCGATTTGCTCCGGGTATGCGGATCGGCAGGATTCATGTTGCCTACTGGACTGATTCGAAGATCGGTACCGTTGATGACGTAGTTCAGCACGAAGTAGTCAACGATCTGCGAGAGAATATTTTTGCGCTCCTCGCGATCTCCACCGGTGCGCGAGTGCTGAGGGAAGCTGAGCCTGCTTTTGCGCAAAGACTTCTCAAGGTTGCGGAAGAGGATTACGACGATATCCGACCGAAAGTGATGCAGCCCGTCAAACCTGTCAGCTTTGGCGATGTCGGGCGGGGATCGTGGCGTGACCTGACGGCCTATCTGGCCGTTTCGGCGGTTGAGATGTTCCGGGTGACTGGGAAATCTGTCTATCGTGAAGATGCGATACGCTATGGCCGGTGGCTGGTCTCCCTGCAGGAACAGAGCTTTGCCGGTGGCAGCCCGGTCGCTGGATACTTTTACGCTGATGCCGAGCGCACCAAGATTCAGAGGGAAACTTACGGCGGTTGTGATGACTCCGGTCTGCTGGCGTTACATGCGTTGTGCGAGGAGTTCCCTGAGGAGAATGACTGGATTGACTGGTATGCCGGACTGCTGATTTACTCAGACTACTACTGTCACCAGGGCTCGCTGGCGTCCGCGCCGTTCCAGGTCATACCAGCCACAGTTTGGCGCCGCCAGGACCTAGAGTCGGACATCCGGCCGGACCGGCTTGGCGAAGGTATGGCGACCAAGCCTCTGCCCATGTTTCCCACGCCTCCAAGTCGTGAGGTGACTCGCAAGCAGATGCTAGCAATGTACGAGGCCGGAACGCCACTAGCTGACGACTTGCGCCTGCGCATCTTCCCCATCTGGTTTAATCATGTACAGCATGGAAGCACCACTGGTCATCTTTGCCGATCAGCTGGACTTGGCTGTGCTGCGCAGATACGTGGCCAACTGGACATGGCCGAGCTCAGTGAGCGCCAGATTCAGTGGATTGTCGGCGCCAATCCCTTCTCGCGGTCGCTTTTGTACGGTGTCGGCTATGACTATTGGCAGAATTTTACCTGCAATAACATCAACTTCGTCGGCGGACTTGGCCTTGGAATGAACTCCTACGAAGCGGATGCACCCGCCTGGCCGAATAATGCGGTGTTTCCTTACAAAGAACAGTGGAGCTACTCTTCCGGCAGAATGATCATCAATCTTGCGCACATCGCGACGCCAGCGCGCATTCAGGGCAAGGCCGCCTCTGCAATTGAGCTTCGTGAGGTCCGCACGGGCCATAGCGAACGAATCGCAGCAGGAGCCTTTGACCTCGTCCTTCCTCCTGGCAGCTACCTGGCAGTTTGTCAGGAGTTCGAATGGAACCTGGATCTGCTCGGAGGACGTACCTATCAGCTCTCATTTGATCCAGCATCCGCCGTGAAACTGCAGCTCGATGCGAGTGAAGCAGATGGTGTGGTCACAGTTCATGCCAAGCTGTATGGGATGGGCGTCCATCAGATTGAATTGAAGCTATTCAATCTTGCTGGTGGCGAAACAAGCAAACAGGTCTCACTAACAAAAGGGAAGGAAATGGATTTGCTGTGGTCGCTGCAGGTAATCGATCGAAACAAGCCATGGATCGCCGTTGCCATACCTGCTTCCGCCCCGGATTGCCGCAAAGAAGTGTTCGGACGCGTAGGCGCCTTTACGGAATTGGTGTAACGCGCGCCGATAAGTCGGACCCGGGATTGTTGCCGCACGCCGATTCCCTAAGAAGATTTGAGTGTCAACGGTTGGTTTGACGGTTTCAAACGCAATCCGGCTTATGGGGCAAAGCCAATCAAGCGGCCTCCAAACGAATTGCTGTGAAGACGAGACATAAAGTCTCGAGATAGGGGATGAAGATGTTGAACAAATCAGCACGAATGTCGGCAGTTTTGGTCGCTGCAATGGCGGTAGCCTGCTTGGCCGCTCCACACTCCAGGGCACAGTCCTCCGAAAATGTCACCGGTCCCTACAGGGCGGTGATGGAGATGGACGACGCGATTCCCAACCACACCATCTACCGTCCCGAGGATTTGACCAAGGTCACGGGAAGATTGCCTGTATTGGCTTATGGAAACGGCGGATGCATAAACGCCGGGAATCTTGCCGAAGTGTTTCTCACCTACCTTGCCTCACAAGGGTATGTGGCCGTGGCCGCCGGTCCCATCTTTCCCGACGCAGATGCAATCCTGAAAAAGTCGCTGCAGCCGAGGCCGCCAGGCGATTCAGGCCCGACGGGCATTGCGGCCCTTCCTCCAGCACTTCAGAAGCAGAGCGTAACCCAGCAGCTCATTGAGGTAATGGATTGGGCAGAGGCCCAAAACAAATTGCCGGGCGGCAAGTATGAAGGCAAGCTCGACACGAGCAAGTTTGCGATGATGGGCACGTCCTGCGGTGGACTGATGGCAATGGCTGCGGCCGCCGATCCACGCGTGACGACTGCCGTCATCATGAACAGCGGTGTTATCCGCGGCATGCCGCCAATGCCCGGGATGAGCATGCCCGCCAATCTGGACAGCCTGAAGAAGCTGCACACACCGGTGATGTATGTGATCGGTGGCGAGAGGGATATTGCCTACAAAAACGCCCAGGCCGATTTCGCCGATATCACGCAGGTCCCAGTATTCATGGCCAACATTGATGCCGGCCACGGTGGAACTTGGAGCCAGCCGCAGGGAGGCAAGATGGGTGAAGCAACCCTTTACTGGCTGGACTGGCAGCTGAAGGGCGACAAAAAGGCCAAAGCCATGTTCACGGGCGATCCCTGCGGGCTGTGCACTGACAGCGACTGGAAGATCGAGCGCAAAGGCATTCAGTAGCCTGTGCCTCGCCAAAATTGAGATGTGCTGTCGCATCAGGCAGATGAATTGCGGAACCAATTCAGTCAATCTCCGTGTAAGACTGGCCTCATGCTGCGCCTTCTCAGGCTTCTGTCGATCTTGCCGGCCCGTGTCTTTCGCTCGCGCTGTGATCTGCTGCTGGAAAACCTTGCTCTTCGGCAACAGCTCGCCGTCTTGCGGCGGTGACATCCGCAGCCGCGATTTGCAGCTTCTGACCGATTGTTCTGGGTGATGTTGCGGCGGCTCTGGCGGGGATGGAGGCGGGCCTTGATCCTCGTCCAACCAGAAACTGTTGTTCGCTGGCACCGCGCAGGGTTCAAGATGTATTGGACCTGGCTCTCTCGGCATCGAGTCCAGTCTGGAAGGAAGTGCATCAGTAAGGAGTTGCGCGAACTCATCTTCCGTATAGTTGCTGATAACTCAACCTGGGGTGCGCCACGCATTCATGGGGAATAGGCTTCCGCCAGCGACCTGTGTGTGGCCCAGGTGACCAGTTCTCTTGCATTCGATCAGGCGAACGCGGCCAGGCCTACTTCACCCGTTTTGCCACCAGTTCCTCTGTTGCAAAATCTCCCACCTTACGCGTGAACTTGATCTCGTCTCCGGAAATCTTTCCGGTGTAGGTGATTGCAATCGTGTTGCCCATCATGTTGAGGTTTTCGACAAACGAGATGTCGTCGCCATTGATTGTTCCTTTCGTTATCTCGGTTGTTCCGTTGTCGTTTTTGGCGGTACCGGTAAGTCTGTCGCCGTCCACTTTAAAGGTGTACGTGTAGTGCTGTTCGCCAACTTGCGTGTTGAAGGTTGCTGTCCATTGTCCGCTGATGTCCGCAGCCAATGCAGACACCGCCATGCCGGCTATCAACATCCCCAACACAACCACGTTACGAAGCTTCATCATGTCATTCTCCTTTGAAAGCCTTTCTTGAACATCGCCTCTCCTCGACCCGATACTCAGAAGCCAGCGGGTCGAGGAGCCACAATCATATTTCCAGAACGCGGAAACAATTTGCGAAGTCCTTCTTGATTCTTGCATAATTTTGCAAACCGGCTTAAGGGAATGGGAGGCCTTATTGCTTGGACGGGAATCAGTCCTATGGCTTCTGACAATTGAAGCTAGCGGCATCTTCCGGATTGCCGTTACCGTTGTACTTAGCGATTAATGGGTACGGGCACAAGGGTCGGGTCCGCCCGGGAAAAGCCGTTCCGCTGGCAACAATGCTGGCCGGGGCCTTGCCTTCTTCCACCCACTCCTGCATCGCGGTCAAGGCATCGAAACTGTCCAGCGCCGGGCCGCCGCCGCAATGGTTCATCCCAGGCACCAGAAACAGACGGGCAAACTCCTGGGTTGTTGCCTCTCCGCCATTGTGCTCTTCGATCTGCTTGTAATAGCGGATCAGGTCGAATGCCGAAAAGACCGGATCGCTCATGCCGTTATAGAGCAAGAGCTTTCCACCGTGTTTTCTAAACGCAGACCAGTGAACCGAAGTCGCGTTCATCTCCGACGACGCCTTCTCGATTCGGGCTGGGTCGGTATCGAAATTGAATTTGAAGATATCAATCGGAGGCGGCACTCCCTCCAGCGCCAAGCCGTTGAAGAAAGATGGAAAGATCATCACGTTAATGGCGGGCATGGGGCCCATTCCCATCATCCACATGCGCCATCCCGTCGCGCCGTCGCCGGCATCGTACGGCCAGTTTGAGTAAATTGCCTTGCCGTGTGAGTCATGCGGCCCGCCAAACACGTTCTTGATCGCTTCTACCTGAGCCGCCGTCAGGCAGGACGCATCTTTTTCGCCTTTGCACTGCAGAACCCCGGGGTCGAAGTGGCAGGCCTCAGGATTAAAGATCATTCCATCTTTCAGCCCGTCGAGCGCGTCGCATTTTTGTACGACCGCATCGGCCAGGAGTTTCATGTCGCCTTCGGACAGTGCGCGGGGAAGATCGGGCATGCCGTTCGGGTTCCTGGGCGCGATCGACGCGAGCTGATCGGTATTCCATGCTTCGGCCATGGCTGCGTTGGTCAGGTTGAATGCGGGTGAGCCGGCGATGACACCGTCGAAATACTCGGGATAGCGTTCCGCGGCAATCAGCGCCTCGCGGCCGCCGTTCGAACACCCTCTGAAATAAGAGTGCTGAACCTCACGGCCATAAAACTGGGCAATCACCTTACGCGCAACATCGGTTACGCGCTTCGTAGATAGGTAATCGTAGTCGGCGTGAGCCTCCGGATCGGAGCCAAACGAACCGTCCGGTTGCATGGGATTGGCATCCTGATGTCCGCCATCGGTGGAAACGACCGCGTACCCGAGGCTCAAGGCAGACTTGTTTGAAGAGTCTTGCATCGTGCCGTTGATGCCAAGTGCGGGATTCAGAGTCCCCTCGAGCCCGCCGCCGCCCTGGAACAATAAGCGGCCGCTCCACTCCAGCGGCATTCGGATCTCAAACTTGTCTCCATACTCCTTTCCATCCGCGCCCCGATGGCGATTGACTTCGCCGTGAACCAGGCAGTGAGCCGGCAGGGAATTGAGCACGACGGGAGGGCCGAACGGTCCTTGCATCGAAAAGGGCTGATCTGCGGGTACTTCGACTGCCTCCGTCAGAGTCGTATTCTCGATTTGCATTGCGACCAGGCTGGCACAGGCGGTCGAGGCAGAGAAGGAGGGTTCGGAAGCATAGCCACGCGTGGCACCGGCCATGGCGATTCCTAGAGCCAGAAACTTCAATTGATTGGGAATGTTCATCTAATCGTTTCCTTTCCATTCATCCGATGAAAAACAACACAGTCTGATTCAACAGCAAGTTAATCAGCTCGCACCCTTAACCGCCAATCATGGCGTCCAACCCGAATGAAGCAACCTGCTTAAAAAGTTCTTTCATCCGCGCTGCCATTGGCGAAGAGGTTTTCGGCGCACAAGGCATTTCCAACAAATCGTGTTTGGGAGATCCGACGTTGTGGTTAGAAATCAACTGAACCGGTGTCGGAACTTTCAGCGCTCTATTAAGAGGAAGAGCTCGCCATTGGCTGTCCATTGAGACTTCATGTTCTGTGTGAGTGTCGATAAAGTGCGTCAAATATGCACTCCTGTCCTCAGCCGGAATCGGGCCTTCCCATCCGTCGCCATCTTCCCAGTCGAGCGAAAGGGACTAAACGCCGGCAATCTCTTCAACGGATGTTCTTGATCTGCACCTTCCATTTCGGATCCGAGCAAAGGCCGCAATCGACGCCCACAAACATCTTGCTGGCTGAACTATCGCCTTTGAGCTGCCAGTCGAGCCAAGCGTTCAACCGCCTGCGCAAATGCGCCGCCGTTTGGGTCGCGGTACGTTGCAGGATAGTGACCGACATTCTGATATGCAAACAATGCGACGACATTCTTGACGTCTCCATATCCTCCAAGCGCAGGCGTGTAAGCGATGTCAGTCGGTCCTCCATTAATGAATGCTACTGAACCATGAAAAACCACTTCCTGTTTCTGTTGCGGGAGTTGTATCATCTGCGCTGCCGGTGTCTCTGGCGCATAAGGCGCGTAGCGTCTTCCCATCTGATCGAGTACAGCGAACATATTCCCCAGGGCGGTGCTGTTTGCATTGCCATATGTGCCGGGTGCCTGCGGGGAAGCCGGATTTCCCGGTGTCGTGGCTGGAGCGGCTGGTCGAATAGCGCCCAGATTTCCGCCGCCATTCAGCAACACGGTAGTCGTGATGCGAGGGTCGCCTGAGACCTCCATTGCCTGCATCGTTCCGCACGATTGCCCCATAACGGCAATCTTCGAAGTGTCGATCTTTTGAAAGTATTCGCTGCCCTCGCGGCTGTTCTCTTTGATCGCCCAATCGACACCATCCAGCAACTGCGAGGGCTTTGTCTGTCCCAACTTTGCCTCGGAACCAGCAACCAGTGCGTCGCCGGCGGGCCCAATCGCCACAATCAGGTATCCGTGAGAGGCGATATCGGACAGGAAGTTACGAAACTCCCCGGAAGTATTGCGGCAGCCTCCATTGCCGAAGGCTACGATGGGCAACAAGTTCTTGCCTCCGAACGGGCTGAGATCGCGAGGCCGGTAGATCGTATGAGTTGGCAGTGACGAGTCTCCAGCGAGAATTGCTTTATACGGTCCTGTACCTCCATCGCCGACGGTGACCGCTATACTCTCGACTCTTCCGCTTGTCGATCCAACATTGAAACTGAGGGTCCCGACCAAGTCGGGTTGCTGTTGTGCAACTGCATACGGCAGAGCCACGAGCAAAGCGCAAAACGCGAATTTCATTTTCATTTTCGTCTCTCTCCAAAATGAATTGGGCGTCATAGAGCGCTTCATAAGGCGTCTTGTGCGCCGCATTTTCGACCTGAAAGTCCCCGCGCGAGATTCATTAGATTCGCGAAGCAGGTACATCATTGACCCACCGGTTTCTCGGGACATGAAGGCTACAGGACGATGCCGGCCGTTCGATTTCCTTATGCGCCCGGCTATGGTTTGGTCAAGCCATAGGAATCCATCCACCACCACAACTCATCCACCCAATGATCGCTGGGCCCTCGTTCCTTCATCGAGAACCCGTGCTGGCCTTTGCGATAGAGATGAAACTCAGGCTTCGCGCCGGCAGCGCGAAGCGCCTCGAAGAACGGCATCACCATCGGTTGCACCAAGGGATCATCCTCTGCCATCGCCAGGAAGAATGGCGGCGCATCCTTGGGAATCTCGATGGAGGAACCGGGCAACGCGCCATAGATTGGCGCGGCATAGTTTGGCCTGTCGGAGGGATTCGGGCTCAGCGCCACTCCGGAGACTACTCCGCCGCCCGCGGAGAATCCCACGGCAAGAACTCGATCCTGCGCGAATCCGTACTGAGCGGCATGCTCCCGAATCACCTTCAGGGCCTGAACGCCATCGGCAATTGCCTTCGGAATATCGTCCGAGGGTAATCCGCCGCCAGGAGCGCCACCTGTAGCGAGGTGCGCCATGGCTCCGGCGAACTCCTCGTCGCTGGCCGGAGTTTCAGCCAGGCGGTACTTCAACACAAAGGCCGTGACGCCGTGCTGCGAAAACCAGTCGGCTACCTGATACCCCTCTTCATCGATCGCGAGCACTCGGAACCCGCCGCCGGGGCAGATCATCACGGCCGTGCCTGTGACGTTGCCCCCGCTGGGCTGGAAGACCGTGAGGGTCGGAGTCGTTAGGTTCCGCACGATGTGCAGCATGCCCGGCCCGGGTACAAGGGTCATGCTTTCCTTCCGGGTGTCGTTTTCCGATCCGGGCGCTACTCCCGGCCACACCTTCAGCACAGGTCTGTCAGCCCACTTTTGTTCCGGCACGGGTGGCTTCTGACCCGCGCAGAAAAAGGCCGCACTGCTCAGCAATGGCACGATGAGCACAGCGGAAAGTACGTTGATCGCACGCATCTTTTCAGTCCTTTCTGTATTGACGGGTCGTTGTTGAAGCCGCGAATGGCATGTTGTCCAAGGCCAGCGACGACACAAGCCCCTGCTACTGAATCCCCTTACGGTAAACCTTCCATCGAAAATCTCGGCAGAGAGTGCAGTCAGCACCGGTGAAGGTGCGTGCGGCCGCCTGGTCGTGGTCGAGTTGCCACTCCAGCCAGTCGATCTCGACCTTGGTGGCTTCGCCATTCGGTTCGTAGAAGAGGCCGATGTGCCCGGCTCCCGGATGGTCGGCAACAAAGACCGGAACGTGCTGGATGTGCTCGTAGTCGTCCAGTCCGTTGGGCTCGGCGATGTCCTCAGGGCCGCCGAGAATGTAGAGGACAGGGGTGTGCAGCTTGGCCAGATCCTCCTTGGTGAAGCCAATCAGCGCCGGATTGTTCGCCATTGGGCCTGTGAGCGGGGTTTTGAAGACGCCGCTGTTTTCAACGATTACGGCATCGGCGCGGGGGTCCAGACTTGCCTTCAGCGCGATCAGGCCGCCGCAGCTATGGCCCGAGAACGCCACCTTGTTTGGGTTGATGGCCCCGAAGTATGGGCTGCCCGGGCGCTGGTTTTCGGCCAGGATCCAGTCCAGGGCAGCGATCATCTTCTCGGCAGTGGCGCCAGCGCCGGGAGGGGTCATGCTGCGGGGCGGGGCGCCGGCCGGCTGCGGAGGCGCCTTGGGGCCGGACAGGATCTTACCGGGGGCGATAGCCACGTATCCCCGGCTCGCGATTTCAGTCAGGTGGAAGCGGGCGCCAGCGCTGTCCACGCCGCAGCCACCGTTGCCCCAGATGTAGACGCCGAGTTTGCCCTTGGCAACAGCCGCAGCGAGGTCCTTGGGCTGATAGACAACGTATTCGAGGCCTCCTTGCGCCATGGCATAGGTGGCCGGGAACGGGCCACTGCCATCCTGGTCAGGGAAGGTCGGCAGCTTGTCCATCAAGGTATAGGAGATGGTGGATCTCTGGCCCAACGCGGTGTTAGGGGCCGGGGGGAACATGGCCAAGATCTGTTCTCTCTGCGACGGTGCTCCCTGAGAGGTGCCGGCTGGAGGAGCTTGGCCGAGAGCCTCGATTGCGACCAACGCGAGGCCTGCAAACAGGCCCAGACGAGCGACGCACCTGCATATTTTGGCGGAGTTCATTCTATTCCTCCTCTTTTGAGTTCCTGAATTCTATCGTGTGCTAGTTGACTTCGTGCGGTCGCGTCAGAAACACGTGAGCGCGCACCGATGGGCGGGACGCCAACCGAGTCACGTTCATCGGCAAAATCATCCTCCACAAAGGAAGGTTCAGGCCGAAGACTGACATTTACCGTGGTCAAAAGGCCCCCAACGTCGATCACGCTTTCACAGGAGACTGCGCGGATACGGCGCGAGCATTTCCAGTTCGTCGTGAGAGGGAGATCCACCAGAGCGGACTTCCCGATGTCGAAGATCATGGTTGGCTGTTTCTCCGCGGAATATTGTTCCCAGTGGGGCAGGCCGCGGTGATTCGGATCGGCAGAGCACGGAGCAGGTTCCAATAACAACGCTGTCCCCCGTGCGGACTCCGATTTGAGAAGAAGGCTTCCAGCGGAATTCAAGCAACTATGCCAAGCCCTTTCCTCGCAAATCAAGGTTGCCAGAGGGTTGAATCGATGAATCCTAAATTTTTCCCCCATTGGTTCAGCAGAGAAATATAGCACAGGCGCAAGACGACCAATGCATTCATTCGGTGCATTGCTGATATAACTTCCGTTCACTCATGCGAACGCAGTGGCAGGTGGAAGTGACTGGAATCTTAGGCTCCGCCGAGGGGTCTTCAGATCGCCCGGGAGGTCTCTTTCAGGAGGTTGCGGAACCAGTTCATTCCCTGATCGGCCTCTTGATAAGCCTGATACTGTAGGACCTCGTCAATGACCGGCATGGAAAAAGGGAGGGGCAGCACGCGAATCGGCAGATGCCGGGCGTAGAGATTCGCTAACTTGGTTTGTACAGTGGCCAGGTATTCGGTCCCCACCACAGCTTGCGGCAGGAGGCTGAACAGAGGGACGATCATGCTCACGTTTCTCAGCTTGCCGGTTTGTTCGCGCAACACGATATCGAACTCCGTGGAGGGAACGAAATTAAATTGCACCGCAATATGCTTCATCTCCAGGTACTCATCGAGGGAAAGCTCTGCTCCGACTTTCGGGTTCTTCGACCATGCAATGCAGCAGTAATGATCCTCGAACAGATCCTCCATGGGGTAGGTCGAGAGGGCGTACCTGCGCGGAATGATCATCATGTCGATCTCGCCGCGCTCCAGGTGCCCTGTCCAGTTGAAGTCGGTATCAATTATATGCATTTTCATGTTCGGAGCCAGGCGCGAGAGCTGGGTAGCCACGGGAAGCAAGAGGAGTGTGCTGGCGTAATCGGAGGCGCAAATGGTGACGGCCTTATGCGAGACATCGGGGTCGAAGTGCGGCTTGATGGCAGCAATTTCCCTGATCTGCAGCATGGTCTGCCGGACCGGCCGGATAAGCTCCTCGGCCAGTGGAGTCAGCACCATTCGCCTGCCGTTGGCAGGAACCAGCAGCTTATCTTCAAAGCTCTGCTGCAGCCTGTGCAGTGCATGACTCATCGCCGACGGCGTCAGGTACATCCGCTTGGCGGCGCCGGAGACGCTCTTCTCCGTCAGCAATGCATCGAGTGCCTGCAGTTGATTCAGGTCCAACTGAGTGAGTTTCAACGGTCCCTCCACCTCCCGCAGGCTGCTTCACTGAGGCAGCCGGAGTCGAACTGGCGGCGGGAAGGAACGGTCCCGGCGTCGACCGTCTTTAGCGGCAGCGGGGGAGACGGCAGGATACGTGATCGGTCCCCTTGCCGGCCGCCGCAAACGGCGTTAAATCAAGACCTGAAGCCTCTCCCGGTTCGCCGTTCAACAGCCCCAGGATCATGACTCCGGCGCATATCTCTATTGCAGGGATATCATGTCAGCTTTACAAGAGTCACTGCTACGATTGTACACCGATGTCCAATAGGGATATGTGTCCCAATCATAAGCAGTTGTGATCTCGAAGACTGCCGGCATCCGCCGAACCGTCGGGTCGGGCGCGGCCTCGACGGCAAATTATGAAATCCAGGAATCGCAGGAGGGTATGCGGACGTGAAGAGCACTGACAGGAGGACGCGGAGCATCTTATGGACGAGCGTAGCGCTGGCATTGTTTGCCTGCGGCACTGGCTTGGCGGCGCAACAGCTTGGAAAGGCACACGGTGCTGTTCAACCCGGCGCTTCTGCGCCGCCAGGCGCGGAACTCTTTCCGGGGTTCCAAAACCCTCCGGCCGATGTGAGGTTGAAAGCGCGGGCGGGACGCATTGACGCCGAGACTCCGGCGAGACTCGAAAAACTTGCGGGGAGCAGCTTCGGCGCCGCGGAACTCGGGATCGCTTTTCAGAACCCGCAATCGGGCGCATGGCTCGCCAAGGCACTCATCGCAGCGAAGAAGTATGGCGTACAGATCGATCTTGCTCCCGGCGGCAGCCAGCCGTATGCGAGTCCCGGGATATCCGAGGCCGATTCGATGCAGCAACTGACTACAGTGCCAAGTCCTATTTTGATCAGCGATGGCACACTGGCCTATGATTCTGCCCCGCCGGCTCTTCCCGCAGACAAGCTTGCACCCAGCCCCACCCTTCTGCTTGTCGCAGTTACAGCGGCCCAGGTAACCGACGCCTCGGGGACGCCGATCCTCCTTGATCCTGAGACCGCGATCGACCTTACATCTCTTGTTGACAAAGCAGGGCGTCTGCACTGGACGGTTCCGAAGGGGAAGTGGCTGGTCTTTGGCTTTTGGCAGCGCGCCACAGGCCAAATAGGAAACCCGAACGGCCCACCGTTCCAGGACCCTGCGGTCTGGAGCGCTCGTGTGCCGGCTGAGCCGCCGGGCAGATACTTCATTGCGGATATCTTTTCAGGCAACGGAATTGCGAAGGCACTCGACTATCTCAAGAGCAACTTCCTCACTCCGGAAAATCTCCTTCTTCTGAAAGGCGGGCAATTCGCGCATGACTCGATTGAATTGCAGGCAGAAATGTTCTGGACCGGCGACATGCCCGCCGAGTTCAGCAAGCGCCGCGGCTACTCGGTCATCAAATATCTGCCGGCATTGTACAGACCGAAAGAATCCTCATTCGATCCCCTCACTCCCGGCTGGGGTGCTGCCCCGCTGACTCCTAAATATGATTTCATTCACGGCGTAGGCAGCCGTGTTCGCTACGACTACGCCCGCACTCTCACCGATCTGTACGTCAACCGCTATCTCAAGACCTTTACCGACAAGCTCAACGCGATGGGAATGTCCTCGCGAGTCCAGGTTGCATATAACTATCTGCAGCTCAATATGACCCGAAGCGGGGCGGCCGTAGATATTCCCGAGAATGAGGCCCTCGACTCGGGATGGATGATTGAATCCGGAGCTAACTTTCCTGTCTACGGCAGCGACCGGTGGCGCCTGGCGATGGACAGTTATCGTCTCACGGGCTCGGGAGCGCACCTGAACAAGGGCAAGAGAGCCACTTTTGAGTTTGGCGATGACTTGGCCATGTATAGGAAGCAGCCCATCGACTATGCGCAACAACTCAATGAGGCGCAAGCGGGGGGAATCACCATGGGGCTGCTTACCCCTTTCACGGCGGTCAACGACTCGTGGCCGGCTCCGGGATTCGGGTTCGCGCTTGGAATCGGCGACGCATGGACAACCGGTTGGCCGCAGTGGCGCGACTGGCGAGATCTGGCCGATTATTTTGCGCGCTCCACTCTGGTCCTGGAGACGGGCAAGCCGCAAATCGACGCCGTGATTTATCTCGACAAGGGCCTCGCATCGGTTCATGAATCGAATGTGCCCATGTTTCCGAGTAGCGCGCTTGAGAGCGCAGGATATACCTATGATTTTGTCGATCCGGTGTCCCTCACGGTCCCGCAAGCTACAGCATTAGCGGGGCGCCTCTTCGGAGCTGGGCCATCATATCGGGCGTTGATTATCAACAACCAGTCAGCCATTCCGGCAGATGCCGCCCAGACGATCCTCGCCGCGGCGCGTAGCGGACTGAAAGTCGTAGTCGTCGGCAGCACGCCGAGTAAAAACCCCGGGCTGAATCACGCCGACCAGCTAGACGCTCTCGTGGTTCAGGCCATGACCCGATTGCTCCGGCTCGGCAATGTCGCTCGAGTAGACACTGCGGATGAAGTGGCTGGCGCCTTGCTACGACTTGGGTGCAGGCCATCGGCGAGCTTCGGTAGCGTTTCCCCGTTGTTAACCGTTCACCGCAAGATGGACCAGAACGAGGACATTTGGTGGGTGTTTAATCCCACCGCGAAGGACGTTTCCGCCACTGGCAGGTTTGTCACTACCGGCGTTCCTTACCAGCTCGATCTGTGGAACGGTACGACCGGCCGGGTTGCACAGTGGCAGGCGGGAGACGGAGTGGTGTCAGTTCCTGTGGCCCTGCCGGCTCATGCGACGACCGCGTTGCTGTTTCGGCACGAAACCGCGCCTGTTCATGTGACCACGACCAGCGCTGAAGAAACACTGAGTGAGGATGGGCATCTCCTGATCCGTGACACACGCGGCAATAAGCAAATCGTCATGCTGAGCAATGGCAGCGCCCTGACCGTCGATCTCGGCGCTGTGCCGGCGCCTATCGAGATTGATGCGTGGCATCTCGACGTAGATGAGATTTCCCCCAACGGACATACAGCGCACAGCATCGACCTGACAGCGCTCCGCGATTGGCGGTCCATTCCCGGGCTGGAGAGCGCCGTAGGAAGTGCAACTTATACGGCCACCGTGGACATTCCAGAATTGTGGCTTGACTCCGACCGCGGCGTTCTTTTGGACGTGGGCGACGTGGCGGGCGCCATGCATCCGTACGTGAATGGAAACCGGGTGACCAATCAGACGACGCCCGGCGGGGAGTGGTCCGTAAGAAAATTCCTCAAGCCGGGAAAGAATCAAATCGTTATCACCTTGGACACGACACTCCTCAATCGCATGGCGCAATTATCGAACAGCCATGCTTCGGGCTATTACACAATGATCCCATTATCGTCAGCGCCTTCGGGCTTGATTGGACCTGTGAAGCTTATCTCTGCTGCGGTCAGAACTATCGGTCAAGAGTGAGCAGACACTCATCTGCGCAATCGGTCACTCAAGTATGCGCAGTGGATGTGGTGTGAAACGCATAGTTGGAAGTTGCATTGCCTCAGCGATCGCGAGATAGCCGTTTGGGGGATTTCAACAGCTGCCCTTCGCCAAAAAATTCCATGCGATGGCATGTTGGCGAAAGACAGCATCGGAATCATTGGAGGAAAGAGAGATGATGAAAAGCGAATCAAGATTATTGGTTGCAATTTTCGCTGTTGCGACTCTTGCTCTGACGGGAAGCGCTGAAAACAGCAAGGCAACAGGAAATTGGGTGAGCGCTTGGAGCACTGCCCTGATCGCTCCATTTTCCTTCCCGGGCCTTCCGCCTGCACCGGTATTTGAAAACCAAACCATTAGGATGGTCGGCAGGCCAACAATTGGAGGACAACGCCTACGGGTTCGTCTTTCAAACGCGTTCGGAACTTCTAATCTTGAAATCGGTGCGGTCCATATTGCACTCGTCCAGCATGGCGGGACAATATCTCAAGACTCGGACCATGCCTTGACTTTCAGTGGAGAAAAAGGCGTCAAAATTCCACCCGGAGCGCCAGTATTGAGCGATCCGGTTGACATGAACGTACCTCCGTTTGCAGAAATCGCAGTGAGCATTTTCTTGCCTGGTAAGACGCCCGCATCCACCATCCATTTATTGGCACAACACGACACATACATTTCAGGTTCGGGTGACTTTACCGGAGAGCAGGAGATACCTGGCGCTACCGTGAACATTTCTTGGTACTGGCTGGCGGATGTCGAGGTTTGGACTACAAATCAAACCAGAGCGATCGTGGCGTTGGGCGATTCGATCACAGATGGAGCTGGCGCGGAAAGAGGGCAGTACGTCGATTGGCCGGATCAGTTGGCCAAACGTCTGGCAGACAGACATGGGATGCCGAATATGGCTGTAGTGAATGAGGGAATCGCAGGGAACCGCATTCTGCATGATGGCGCGGGAGTCAATGCGCTTGCCCGCCTCGACAGAGACGTCCTTGCACAATCTGGTGTCGCGGATCTGATTGTTCTAGAAGGCATTAACGACATTGGTTGGTCTCACATGAAGCTGCCCGCTGTCAAAGATGCGCCACCTCCGACAGAGAGTCCATTTGCGGCGGAGTCTGTGACTGCCAAAGACCTCATCCTGGGTCTGCAACAAATAGTCGCTCGGGCACATGAGCATGGAATCAGAGTCTTCGGCGCGACCATGACGCCATTCGAGGGCGCGGCCTACTTCACAAGCGATGGAGAAAAGATCCGTCAGGATGTGAATCAATGGATTCGCACCAGCGGAGCATTTGATGGCGTGATCGATTTTGATGCCGCGGTGCGGGACCCAGACCATCCTTCTCAATTCCGAGAGGGTTACCATGCCGGCGACCACCTTCATCCAAGCCCAGAAGGCTACAAGGCAATGGTGGATGCAATTGACCTAGCAGCGCTCAAAAACACACAGCAGTAAGGACAAGGATCGGCTGGATCGTCTTCGGAATCTTGCTTCTGTAATTGAATCGGGAAGACTGGCGTTCAAATTTCCGTGCAACATTTCTGAATGGAGAAGTGGTGCATAAGAAAATGGAAGACGGCTGTGATTCCGTGGAGGCAGAGATTACAACTTACCAGACTGTACGCGGCGGCGCATAAAATAGACCACGAGCCAGCTATTACCCGATTTTACGGCGGTTACATGCTGCCGGCGAACCAAGGCAAGGGCCGGCCCTCAACGCGGAGTCTGTTCTAAAGGAATGCAGTGTCATCGCGTACCGCATTCGTATGACAGGATGGCATTTCTTCATGAACATATGCCGGGCACGACGGTATCGGCTTTATGAATTCTCAAGAGTCGATGGACGAAAAGTCACGAAGAGCGAAGATGAATCCGCACGATGGCAGCAAATCAAGAAACAGCCGATGTTTGGCCATTGATCTTGGCGCTGGAAGCGGAAGGCTGGTTGAAGGCACAATCGCCGATGGAAAACTGGTTCTGAACGAGGTCGGCCGCTTCCGAACCCCGATGATCGACGATGCGGAAACCGGATACCAGTGTTGGAATATCGACGGGATCTTTGCCCAGATTCAAACTGCGCTCGGAAAAAGTGCTGCCGCAGGTCCGATCGCAAGCGTAGGCATCGACAGTTGGGGAGTCGATTTCGTTCTCCTCGATGCCGGCCGCAACCGTGTTGGAAAAGCTGTTTGTTATCGCGACAAGCGCAACCCTCCGGCCATGGAGGCAGTGCTTAAGCGGATCCCACGGGAAGAGGTTTACCGGCGCACCGGCATTCAGTTCCTGCCCTTCAATACACTTTACCAACTGGCTGCGACGGTGTACGAGCAACCGCAGTGGATGGAAGCGGCGCGTCATCTTCTGATGATTCCCGACTATCTGAACTTTCGCCTTTGCGGTGTGCTTTCGAACGAATATACGAACGCCACCACAACCCAGGTTCTCAGTTTGTCGGGTGAGTGGGATGAGACCCTCGAGCGGGCCGCCGGCCTGGAGCGCAGCTTGATGCTGCCTCCCATCGAGGCCGCTACTGTGCTCGGACAGATGCAGATCAACGGTGGATGGGCAACTGTGGTTGCTCCCGCAACCCACGACACGGCTTCGGCTGTAGCCGGCACTCCGCTTGAGAACGCTGACGAAGCTTATATCAGCTCGGGCACGTGGTCGCTGATGGGTATTGAAAGCCGCGCCCCTTACGCGGGTGAAGACGCCATGCGCATGAACTTCACCAATGAAGGCGGACTGGAACGCCGCTTCCGGATCCTGAAGAACATCATGGGCATGTGGCCCTTCCAGCGCGTCTACGAGGAGCACAACCTGGCGGATCTCCGCGCTCTGGACGCCGAGGTCGAACGGCTTCCCGGGTGGCGCAGCATCGTCAATCTCGATGATCTTCTCTTCCTCAATCCGCCATCAATGACCGATGCCATTCGCGGCTATTGCCGCCAGATGGATCAGCCCGAGCCGCGCACTGTTCCCGAGTTGGCCCGTTGCATCTTCGATAGTCTGGCGCTCTCCTACCGCATCGTCAAGGAGCAGTTGGAGAGCCTGCGCCAGAGGAAACTACTGAAGATTCGGATCATCGGCGGGGGATGCAAGAATCGCCTGCTCGACCAGCTTTGCGCCGATGCATGCGGCCTGACGGTAGCCGCAGGCCCCGTTGAGGCGTCGGTGCTGGGCAACCTGAGCGCCCAGATGATCGCGCTCGGCACTCTCGAGAATCTTGATACGGCGCGGGCACTGGTGCGTGCCTCCTTTCCGATCGAAGAGTACCGTCCTCAGGCAGACGTTCCGGATGCGGTGTACCAGAATTTTCAGCAGTTATTGAAGACGAAATACAAGGGAGAATGAGATGAGCGCGATGGAAAAGAAGATGATGGACGCTTATGAGATTGCCAAAGAGCGCTATGCCGGGCAGGGAGTCGATACCGATGCCGCATTGCGAACGCTCGAGGCCACGCCGATTTCGATGCAGTGCTGGCAGGGCGACGATGTGCTGGGTTTTGAAAATCCCGGCGGCACGCTCACCGGAGGCATCCAGACCAGCGGCAACTATCCCGGCCGCGCCCGCAGTGCGGCAGAGCTACGCGGCGACCTGGAGACTCGCGTTTTCCCTGATCCCCGGCTCGAAGCGTGTCAATCTGCACGCCATCTATCTCGAATCCGACCAGCGCGTGGAGCGCGACGCGATCGAGCCGAAGCACTATCAGAACTGGGTGGACTGGGCCAAACAAAAGAAGATGGGCCTGGACTTTAATCCCACCTGCTTTTCGCATTCCAAGAGCGCCGATGGCCTGACGCTGAGCCATCCCGACGCGGCGATTCGTAAATTCTGGGTCGATCACTGCATCGCCTGCCGCAAAATCAGCGAGTACTTCGGCAAAGAACTGGGCAGCACAAGCGTGATGGACATCTGGGTTCCCGATGGCTCGAAGGATATGCCCGCCGATCGTCTGACCCCGCGCCTGCGCCTCATCGAAGCGCTCGACACAATCGTTGCTGCTGTGGACGGCAAGCATCACAAGGTCGCCGTCGAGGGCAAGCTTTTCGGCATTGGCGCCGAGAGCTACACGGTGGGATCGAACGATTTTTACACCGCCTATGCAGCCACTCACAAAACCCTGCTCTGCATGGATGCAGGCCACTATCATCCCACCGAGAGCGTGGCCGACAAGATCTCCAGCGCGCTCTGCTTTATTGGCGAACTGCTGCTCCACGTTTCGCGCCCGGTGCGCTGGGACAGCGATCACGTAGTGCTGCTGGATGAAGCGACGCAGGCCATCGCGCAGGAAATTGTCCGCGCCGATGCCTTGAAGAAGGTCTACATCGGCCTGGATTACTTCGATGCCAGCATCAATCGCGTGGCGGCCTGGGTGATCGGCGCGCGCAATATGCAGAAAGCGCTGCTGCAGGCGCTGCTTGAACCGAGAGCGCTGCTGGTCAAGGCCGAGAACAACTTCGACTTCACCGCCCGGCTCGTGCTGCTCGAAGAGCAGAAGTCCATGCCCTGGCAAGCGGTATGGGAGTATCACTGCGCCAGCCACGGCGTGCCTGCCGGCAGCGAGTGGCTCGACACGGTTCGCAAATACGAAGCGGATGTGCTGAGCCTGCGCAAATAATCCATCCCGGGAGCTGCATCTCACGTCCCATGCGGCGGCGCGCCGGCTCCCGGTTTGGCCCTGAAACAGATCTACCGGGCGGTTCGCCAGGAAAGCAGGAGAACGAACAATGGACTCTGTGAATGCCTCGAATCCTACACTGGGCATTTTCCTTTTCATGCTGGGTGGTTTGGCGGGCGCAGTATTTTATCTGCCCTTTTCCAGGGTCAAGAAGTGGGCCTGGGAGAGCTACTGGCTGATCTACGCGCTGGTGGGTCTGGTTGTGGTGCCGTGGATCCTGGCCTCTACGACCTCGCCGAATACCCTGGCCGTGTTGAGCGCGGCGCCGCGCAGCGAGATCGTCTATTGCCTGATCTGCGGAATGCTCTGGGGCTTTGGCGGGCTGACCTGGGGTTTGATGATCCGCTATCTCGGCTTCGGCCTGGGCCTGGCGATGGGTGCGGGCTTGACCTCGGCGGCCGGCACTCTGATCCCGCCCATGCTCAAGGGCCGTGCCGCTATGGACGCCATGTTCACCACCGCCGGAGGAAAGGTCTCGGTACTGGCAGCGCTGGTTTCGCTGCTGGGCATCGTTTGCGTGGGAATGGCTGGCCGCTCCAAAAAAGCGGAAATGCCCGAAGAAGCAAAAAAGAAGTCCGTCGCCGAGTTTAATTTCCGCAAGGGCATTCTAGCCGCCATCTTTTCCGGCCTGATGAGCTCGGCCATGAGCTTCGGGTTGCAGGGCGGACCGGAAATCCAAAAACTCGCGCTGACTACCGCGCCGGCCACGAGCGTGATTTGGGCGGGCATTCCGGTGCTCGTGGTTGTGCTGCTGGGCGGTTTTCTCGTCAACGGCTGCTGGTGCCTCATTCTGAACTTCAAAAACAAGACCGCGGGCGACTATGTGCGCAGCGGCTCTCCAGTTTTTCCCAATCTCTTCTTTGCCGCTCTTGCCGGAGCCATCTGGTGCATGCAGTTCGTCTGCTTCAAAACCGGCGAGCCGCGCATGGGCAGCACCTCTTACATCGGCTGGGCGGTGCTCATGGCCAGTTCCATTCTCTTCAGCCAGTTGCTGGGAATTCTGCTGGGCGAGTGGAAGGGCGTCGGAGGCAAGACCCGGGGCTTGCTGGCATCGGGATTGGCCCTGCTGATTATTTCAGCCGTTCTGGCCGGTTACGCCGGTTCGCTCTAACAGTGCGGCGCAAAGAACGTTGCGTTCACATCGAGCCGCGCCGTCTCAAGCCGTATCTTTCACAAGAATCACTGAAAGCGAGCGCGGTCCGTGAACCCCTTTGATGCGGGTCATTTCAATATCAGCGGTGGCGCTCGGCCCTGAGATCCCTGTGACCAGTGCAGGCGGCTGCGCAAAGCGGTCGAAGTACTCCGGCAGGATTGCCACAACCTGGCTGGTGCGCAGAATGCATAAATGCCAGTCGGGCAACAGGGTCAGGATGCGCCGGCCTTCAGCAGGCCCATGGTGGAGCACGATCGTCCCCGAATCCGCAATAGCGCACGTAGCCGCCGTTACCACTCCCTCCGCCGCCTCAAGCTCTGCCGTGGACAGGTTGTGATCGATCTTCCACTCCGGGCCGGAGATCAGCCAATCCGCAGGCAGGTCCCGCGGCACTGCCAGAATTCTTTTGCCGCAGGCAGAAATCTCTCGGGCAATCGCCGCCGGCAGTTCCTGAGGAGAGCATTCTGCAACTGTGGCGCCGTACTCGCGGAGCCGCTCGGCCATTAGATCGATTCGCTGCTCGAACGTCTGATCGCCAGCTCGATGGTATACGCGCTCGAGCGCGCGATACTCTGCATCGCAATCCTCGGAGCCGTGGTTAACCCCGGCTGTTGCATTGCGGATGCGGGTGAGGATCTCCTGGCGAGTTGCAGTCGTCATCGGCTCTCCTTACCGGCAGCACTCACGGCGCTTTTCTTGTGCTCGGCCCACCAGGCGTGGAAGCTTTGCCGCGGCAATCCGCGCAGGTCGCGAGTCTGCGTCCATTTGGCTCCCACCGAAGGCAGGGAGTGGATCCATCCGTCCTGGCGTGTGAACAGCCCCAGCCCGATCCGGCCCATGCGTTGCGCCAGGTGGAATCTCCGTGCGCCGCCGAAGAAGAAGTTGGCGATGCGCAGGCCAATGTACATGGGATCGAAGAACCGCCGCGCCTCGCGCCGCTCCCGGCTGGTCACCTGGGCACGCAACTCGATCAGCACCTCGGGAATATTGATTTTCACCGGGCAGACCTCGTAGCAGGCCCCGCACAACGATGAAGCGTAGGGAAGCGACTGGGCGTATTCCAAATGCATCAACTGCGGAGTGAGAATTGCTCCGATGGGACCGGGATAGACCGACCCGTAAGCGTGGCCTCCGGTCTGGCGATAGACCGGGCAGGCGTTCATGCAGGCGGCGCAGCGAATGCACTTCAGCGTTTGCCGCTCTATGGGGCGTCGAAGCATCGACGACCGGCCGTTGTCCAGCAGGATGACGTGAAAACTTTGCGGGCCGTCGCCGGGCGCAACACCGCTCCACAGCGACGTGTAGGGATTCATGCGTTCGCCGGTAGCCGAGCGGCCCAGCAGTTGCAGAAATACTTCCAGGTCCTGGAAGCGCGGCAGCACTTTTTCAATTCCTGCAATGGTGATCAGCGTGCGCGGCAGCGTCAGGCACATCCGGCCGTTGCCCTCCGATTCGACGATGGCTACCGAACCGGTCTCGGCAATCAGGTAGTTGGCCCCGCTGATGGCGGTGGGAATCGAGAGGAACTTCCGGCGGAGATAACTTCGGGCCGCGGGGGTCAGAGCCTGCGGATCGTCGGACAGTTCGGGCAGGTTCATGGTCCGCGCAAAGATTTCGCGCACCTGGCTGCGATTGATGTGCAGCGCCGGAACCACAATGTGCGAAGGTTCCTGCCTGCCCAGTTGCAGAATGATCTCGGCCAGGTCCGTCTCGTGGGCGGCGATTCCGGCCTCCTCAAGAAACCCGTTGAGCTGGATCTCTGCCGTGGTCATGCTCTTGATCTTGATGACCTCGTTGGCATTCTCCTGGCGCAGAAGATCGAGCACGATGCGTCGCGCCTCATCGGCATCGGCGGCCCAGTGAACCTGGCCTCCGGCCGCAGTGCAGCGCGCTTCGAAGGTCTCCAGATAATGGTTCAGGTTTTCCAGTACATGGTTCCGGATAGCCGAGGCCGATGTACGCAGCTCCTGCCAGTCGGTTTTCTCCTCGACCAGCCGTGCTCGCTTTGCCTGAATCACATCTATCGCGTGCGCCACGTTTTTGCGCAGTTGCGGATTGCGCAGCACCGGCAATGCCGCCTTTGGGAAAGGCGCCGCGTAGCGCGGGTCGAGAACGGGATGGGAGTCGGCCATGCTCATGCCGGCTCCTCCATCGGCGATTCCGCAGTCGCCGCCAGAATTCGGGCCATGTGAACGGTCTTCATGGCGGCAAACTGGCGGTGCATGGCGCCGCCCATGTGCATCAGGCAACTGTTGTCGAGCGCGGTGCAGTACTCGGCGCCAGTAGCCAGAATGTCCTGCAGCTTGGCCGTCAGCATCGCGCTGGACACATCGCCGTTCTTCACGGAGAATGTTCCGCCGAAACCGCAGCATCGATCCGGGTTGGCCTGGTGTACCAGGTCGAGTCCGCGCACCTTGGCGAGCAGGCGATAAGGACGTTCTCCCAGCCCCAGCGCTCGCACCCCGTGGCAACTGGCATGGTAGACGACACGGTGCGGGAAGTAAGCTCCCACATCCTCAACGCCCAGCCGGTCGATCAGGAACTCGCTTAGCTCAAAGACCCTGGGCGCCAGTGCATCGTAGTCGCGCCTCAGGTTCTCGTCGCCCAACTCCTCCAAGAGTCCGGGGTATTGATCGCGAATCATCGCCACGCACGAGGAGGAAGGAATGACCACATTTTCCGCATCCTTGTAAATGCGCACAAATCGCTTGGCCTGCGAAAAAGCTTCGGGGCGGAATCCGGTGTTAGCATGCATCTGGCCGCAGCAGGTCTGCTTCGGCTGGAAATCCACCTGCACTCCAAGCCGCTCCAGTAGCTTTACAACCGCGCGGCCTGTCTCAGGAAAGAGAGTGTCGTTATAACAGGTGATGAAAAGCGAGACGCGCATCCTGGCACCCGTGGGACTCTGTTCAGAAATGCAAGTTCATATTAAACCAATCGAAATACGATTTGTGAAATGCAGCAACAACGGGCGCAGCTCTAAATGTATTCCCGGAAGAGTTCCTTGCCGGGAGCGGGAATCACGGCCCGGCCCACGAGCATTCCGCCTTCTGCAGCGGCCTGCGAGGCAGCGGCAACGGCGGCCTGCACACTGGAGACGTCGCCCGCCATCAGCACGAATCCCTTGCCGCCCAGCGCCATGGCCAGATGAACGCGCAGCAGAGTCACGTCTGCCGATTTTACTGCCGCGTCGGCAACCTCGACGATGCTGGCCGCCGAAAACGTCTCAATCACACCGATGGAACGCAACTGGCTGGGTTCGATCTCGACCGCTTGCGAGATGGCAGCCAGCACCGAGGGGTGAACCCGCGCAATCTGCCTCCGCTCAATCGGCGTCGCGCCTGCCGCTGATGCACCGGTGTTGTCCGCAAGAATCAAATCCGCAGCTATGCGGCGGCTCTTTCGAGTGTATATTCATGGTGAAGTCCGCCCAAAATAGACGTCGAAGTGATTCGCTCTTCTTCCTCAAATCGATGGCGATGCATCCTGCTCGGCGGTGCCGATCTCAGGCCCGGAATACCCGGACCCAAGCGTGAGTGCGGGCGACCTCGGTTGTAATGTGAAACCCATTCGCGAACAATCCCGCGCAGGTGGCGCCCGTTGAGCGGAATCATAAAATCCAGACATTCCCTTCTCATCGTTCCGATCAATCGCTCGCAGTATGCATTCGCCTGTGGTGTTCGAATGGGCGTCTTCAGCACCTGCAGCCCAAGCGCTGCAACAGCTGCGTCCAGTTCTGAGGTGAATGTCGCGTGTCTATCATGGATGAGGAAGCGGTACTCGTGATCGCTTGGTATGGCGTCACGTAACTGTTGAATTGTCCATTGATCCGTAGGGTGGGCGGCCACGTTGCAATGAAGGATGCGGCGGGATCCGATCTCCATCACCACGAAGATGTAAAGGACGCGGAAGCGCGCAGTGACCGCGACCATGAAATCGCATGCCAGAAGGGTTCGGGCGTGGTTGCGGACAAACGTATTCCAGCTCTGTGAGTTGCGATGGGACCATGGGCCTTTCGCTGGCCTTGTGACTCGCAAAAACTCCGATCATTCATGAAATCAGCATGATATATCGTCAGCTTACTTTCACGTATTCTGGGTCTAATGTTTCGCGTCTTGGGCGTTCTCATCGCTTTTTGTTCAAGGTTCTTCCGTTCTCGCCGCGATCTGTTGCTTGAGAACGTGGCTTTGCGACAGCAACTTTCGATCATTATCCGGAAGCAGACTCGACGCCGCCTGACCTTGCCGGACAAGCTGTTCTGGATCGCCCTGAGCCGATTCTGGTCCGGATGGAAGCGGGCTCTTCTCATCGTTCAACCCGAAACGGTTGTCCGTTGGCATTGCGCCGGATTCAAGCTGTACTGGAAATGGATCTCCCGGAAACGAGGCCGTTTCGGTAGGAAGTTGACGAGCAAGGAATTGCGTGAGTTGATCTTCCGTATGGCTGCCGAGAACCCCACCTGGGGAGCCCCACGGATTCACGGCGAGTTGAAGATGCTCGGCTTCTGCATCTCGGAGCGAACCGTACTGCACTGGATGCACAAAGCGCCCAGGAACCCGGAGCCGGCAAGGCGATGGGCGGCCTTTCTCAGTAATCACCGCGAGGTCATTGCCGCGATGGACTTTTTCACGGTGCCAACGTTGACCTTTGGTGTGCTCTATTGCTTCTTCGTTATCGCCCACGGGCACCGTCAGGCTCTTCATTTCAACGTGACTCGGCATCCAACAAGTGCATGGGTGGCGCAACAACTGCGCGAGGCGTTTCCATACGATACCGCGCCTCGCTACTTGATCTTTGATCGGGATGCCACCTTCAACACCGAGGTCGTAGAAACCGCAAAGACCCTTGGCGTGAAACCTGTTCGCACCGCATTCAAGAGCTCCTGGCAGAATGGCGTGGCCGAACGATTCGTCGGCTCCTGCCGGCGCGATCTGTTCAATCATGTATCCTGCTCAACGAACGCCACGTCAAACGACTCATGACCGAGTACGTTCGCTATTACCACCAGGACAGGACGCATCTCGGGTTAGGCAAGCAAACTCCGGCGGACCGCAGAGCAGCGGTGAACACAACGATGAGTACAAAGGTCATTTCCATGCCGCGGCTCGGCGGTCTGCATCATCGCTACAATCTTGCTGCCTGACTCTCCTCAAAGAGCAACCGACGACGCTGTGAAGATGCGTACAAAAGCGGCGTATTCATCAATGCTGTCCTGAGCTGATTCGAGTGCCTTCCGTCGAGGCCTGCGGCCACATAGCATCCACTCCAACCATCCCTGTTCGACATCTCTTTCCGTCCTAACTGTTATGCGCGTTCCATTATGCTTGCGGACGGAATTATTGCGAGGGACAGGTCGGACGTCGGCTTCAAATTCCGCCTGCCGTTTCCACACTGCGAAAGGCGATGTATATGGTTGACCCAGAAAGCGCGGCTTCAGCCCAGTTGGGCCTGGATTCTCTCCAGAAACGCGGAAATATCCTGGGGAAGGCCCGCCTCCTGCTCGCGCAGAGCGTATTGCTCCAGCCGGTCCTGCTGGCCGGCTTCGATGTGCGCTGAAAGTATGGCCGCGGCCCGTTCGGGATCGCCGGCCTCCATGGCGGCGATCACTTCGACATGATCCCGATGGATATCTCTGATCTTCTCCACTTTGTGAACGGCCTTGCGCATGGCAAAGATGCGGATCAATGATCGCAATCCGTTAACGATGTTCAGCATCCGGCGATTGCCGGCGGCGTGCATAAGGTAAGTGTGAAACGCGATGTCGGCCGCCTCATAGCGGTTAATCTGCTTCGATTCCAGCCCTTGCTGGTCTGACCGTTCCATCTCCTCGATCAGGCTCTCCATTTTGTCGGCCACCAGGCGGAGGTTCTTCAATTCCGCGCTCCCGGTCAGGCGCCGCGTCGCCGTCCGCACTGCCGCCACCTCCAGAGCCTTGCGCAGTTCGTAGATCTCCACGATGTCGCGCCGGTCCAACGTCACCACCACCACACCCCGGCCGGGAACCTCCTCCAGCAGCCCTTCAGCCACCAGTTGCCGTATTGCCTCGCGCGTCGGGGTACGGCTGATTCCCAGTTCATTCGCGATGGGCAGTTCCGACACCGGATCGCCAGCTCTGAGGTCGCGCGACGCAATCTTCTTCTCAATATGCAGATAGGCCATCTGGCGCATTGAAAGCTTGTTCTTGGACGCCGACTTCACCTTTGCGGATTTCACGGTCCTAAGCATAGCAGAAACCCAGCCGTACCCGCTCCACTCACGCTGCCGCTTACTTACGTGCAGGAAGCTTTTCCAGGAACTCCTCGACTGTGCAGCGCATGGCAGCCGGATCCCAGCCGCGAGCGTCGACCATGTCCGCGTAGATGGGCAGTACGGCGATGCCGGCTTTTTTGAGAGCCCGCTCGATAAAGAGATTTCCGGTGGCCGATGGCCTGGTGCCGAGCGGACGGAGCACGAGCGCAGCGTCGATGTGGTGGCGGAGGGCCTGATCGACGATCCATTCGTTAGCCCAGGGAGGATTGTGCAACTGCTCATTCATGCTGACTGTGCGGCTGGCCAGGGCTTTGAGCGGGTCGTCGAGCCCATACCGGATGTAGCCATCGGGTCCGAAGGCCAGATACATCGACCAGACAAATACAGCGCCGAAGCGCTCCTCGAAGGCAGTGTAAAAATCGGTGTCGTGCCAGAGCCCCGCGCCCACCCACATGAGGCGCAATCGCTCGCCGGGGCAAGCGGCAATCCCTTCATCCACGCGGGCCTTCACCTCATCGCGGAAGGCGCGTGCGTGCTCGACAGCCCATTCGCTGCCGCGAACCCATTGCGCGGCCATCACGTTTGCCACCTGCTCGTGCATGCGAACCGGCGTGCGCGGCGCTGAGCAGATCAGCTCGCGGACTTCCTCAAAGAGTTCCTCCTGACGGTTGACGCCTTCCATCAGAGCGTGAAGCTGGTTCTCATCGAAGCGTTCGCCCGTGATCCGCTCGAGCGCGGCAATCAAGCGCTGGAACTGAGCCACCATGAAATCGAGGCGGTGTCCCTCGAACAATTCCGTCCAGCGATGGCGGCTCAGCTCCCACCAGCGGGGAGGCAGATCGGTGGCACCCGGAGCGTCGAGGGCCACAAACTCCGAGCCGAAGACCTCGGCCCATGCGGAAAAGATGCGCTGAATGCAGTCGCAGGTGAGCCGGGCCGCCACCAGAGCGGGTCTCGGCAGCCCACCCCACGGCGCCTGGGCCGGATCTCCCACCAGGCTTGTGGCCAGCGAGAGGCTGCAATAGCGGCACAGTCCATCGTGGTACCCGGCCTCGTTCATACGGTCGAGATAGTAAGGAGCCAGGCGTTTTGCGGCCACGATGGCTCCCCACCACTGATTGCTGACCACGGGCACGCGCATCACCTGGAAAAGCTCGAGGGGCATATCGGCCTGGACGATGGCGTAGGGCTTGCGGTGCTCAAACACGTCGCGGCGCAATTCCGCGAACCATGTCTTCTGATGTTCGGAAGCCGCCGTGGTGCACCGCAGTTGTCGCTCCGCCATGACATTTACCCCTTGATCCGAGCAACGAACTCTTCGATCTTTGAGTGCCATTCCGCGGAAAGATCGCCCGCCGACGCGTCGGCGCGGACGAGCAAATTCGGAATGTTCCGGCGGTCGAGGAGATCGCGCAGCCGCGGGTAGTCCCATCCGAAGACATCGTCTTCAGGCGGGATGTAAAAGACGACGCCCTCGACGGCGGAGAGCGCCTGAAGAAACCAGGCTTCGGCCGCCGACGGAGGAAAGACACGCGGACTGGGCGCGTCGAGATAGTACTTCTCAAAGATCGCCTCGATAGGATCGATGTCCTCGCGGATGTCTTCCCCGGCGGCGCGCGAGCCCCACCAATCGTCTTCGCAGGCCACGATTGCGCCATGCGCTTCGATCATGCGATGCAGATGGGGATGGGGAAGCAAGGCGCCTTTGACGAGCAGGCGAGGACCGTGAAGCGCTGGGAGCACAGCCAGCTCCCGCGCGGCAGCATTGGCCAGGGCCGCGTATTCGGCGCGATCCATGAAATAGAAGGCTCCGATGAGCGGTAGGGCCTTGGCGCCGGAGAGCCGGCTCGAACGCAGGTCCAGTATCGAGCGCAACGCACGGCGCGCTGCGTTGCCTTCGGCGATGGCTGCTTCGAGGCTGCCGCTCGACGCGGGCGGCAGAGCCTCGATCAGTTCCCGGGTGCGTTCCAGCCCGTAAATCCGGGCTTCCGCCGAGCGGGCGTGGGGAAGGTTATAGAGCAGAACGCGCGGCAGCTTGCGTTCCGGCTCCTGGCGCGCCACTTCGCGAAGGTAGAGGAACAGCTTGTGCTCCTGCTCGGAGGTGCGCGGAATAACCAGCGTGTCGATAAATGCCCATTCGCCGGAAAGGAAGCGCTCGAAGATGCCGCGAGAGCACGCATCGAAGACATCTTCCATGTAAGCATCCGCGTGGGGGGTTGGGCCGGCGGGCGGACTGAGCAGAACGGGGAAAAACCCGGCCGCCCGGAGAAGCTCGCAGGGCACAGTGTTCGAAGTGACCGCGGCTACGGGCATGGGCTGCCCCAGGGCGCCGGCCATGCGATCCTTGTAACGATCCTGGAGCTGCTCAATGGCGGAAGAATCGGGCATAAATCCGAGTATCGACGCTTTTAAGTGTACACCACGGGTGTACGTAGTGTACACTCAAACGCATTGTGCGCTGCATCATGCCGTTTGCCGCCGCTCTTTTTGCCATGTTGACGTTGCAGATGTCGAGTCTTGGCTTTTCGCCGTTGCTTCAAGCCATCCAGCGTGAGTTTACGGCATTTCTCCTTCACACGTTGCCTGGGTTGCCGCGCGATGCTACGGGCAGCTTTGTGGCGGGATTGCACTTCATGGCCGCGGCCTCGGCGGTATCGTTTCTCATCATGCTCAGCCTTAGAATGAAGCAAGAAGGGAGCCTAGAATGAACCCCCGTGTGAAAAAGCTCCGCGATCGTCTTATCGTGGACAAATACCCGATCTGTGCGGAAAAGGCACGCCTGATCGTGGAGTCTTATGAGCGCAGCGAGGGAGAGCCGCAGATCATCCGCAGAGCCAAGGCCACCGCGCACTATCTAGATCACAAGACCATCTTCATAGCAGACGATGAACTTATTGTGGGCAATGTGGCCAGAGATCCCATGGGCATGGAACTGGGCTCCATGGGACCGGGATGGCCTCAGGAAGATATTGAAGACCTCAAAAAGGGGAATCTGCTGATCTCCGATGAGGACAATGCTGTGATCCGTTCCTTCGACAATTACTGGCTGAACAAGGGCCGGACCCTCGACGAAAGGCAGGGGCAGTTTTACGACGATGAAAGAATGTGGCCATTCATTCAGTCGGGAATCCTTTGTCCTCCCTGGCAGAACAAGATTGAAGGGCGCGGACAAGGTTCCGCGGGATCCGGCTGGGGGCTGGGTGTCGGGCAGAGTTTGATTATTCCTGACTATGAAATGGCGATCAACACCGGATTTGCGAAGCTCATCCGCGATGCCGAGCAGGAGCTGAGAGATTTGAGGTATATGAGCCTTGACGCAATTAAGAAGGCGGACTTTCTTAGGGCAGTGATCATCGTTCTCCCGGCAATTATTCGCCTCGCCAATCGCTTTGCCAATCTGGCCGCCGAACAAGCCTCCCAGCAGACGGATCCAAAACGGAAGAGCGAGTTAGAGCAGATCGCGGCGGCATGCCGCCAGGTGCCGGCTCATGCGCCTCGTAACTTCCGCGAAGCGATGCAGTCGTTCTGGTTCATCTGGTTGATGGTCGCCAGTGGAACGACTCCGGGAGGACGCTTTGATCAGTTCATGTACCCCTTCTACAAGAAGGACAAGGCCGAAGGCATCCTGACCGACGACGATGTGCTGGAACTGCTGGAGTTGCTGCGCATCAAGGTCATGCAGATGAACTTCATCGGCGGCGGCAAGATGCAGCGCCAGAAGTGGGCCGGGCTGGCCAGGTGGAACAACTGGGTCATCGGCGGCTGCACGCCGGACGGCGGGGACGCGTCCAACGAACTCTCCTACCTGATTCTGGAGGCGGCGATGGAGTGCCGCACGCCGCATCACACCATCACCATCAGGGTCAACGAGAAGACCCCCGAAGCTCTCGTGCGGAAGGGGCTGGAGCTGGTCAAAACCGGCATCGGGATGCCGGCCTTCATCTCAGACGCGTGTTATATCAAATACCTTACCGGCGAGGGCGTGACGCTCAAAGACGCGCGCAACTACGCAATTGCCGGTTGCCTCGATGTCAATCTTCCGGGCAAGTCGCGCATCAATGCGCTCGGCATGTTCATCGTTCCTCGCGTTCTGGAAATTACCATAAACAACGGGATCGACCCCCGCAGCGGAAAGCAGCTTGGACCGCGCACCGGAGAGTTTGAGAGCTTTGAGACCTTTGATGACTTCATGAAGGCATTCAAGGAGCAGCTCACTTATTTCATGAGTCTTACGGCAGAGGAACACAACATCCTGCTGCGCGCCCAGACCGAACTCTATCCGGACGCTGTCAACTCGGTCATGATGGCCGATGCCATCAAGGTTGGCAGGGACGCGCTTGACCGCACCATGCCCTTTGAAAATGGATCGGCGCTGAATCTTGTCGGGATGATCAACGTCGCCGATTCCATGGCTGCCGTGAAGAAGCTGGTCTATGAAGAAAAGAAGGTGAGCGCCAGGGAGCTGAAAGCCGCCCTCGTGGCCAATTGGCGCGGGGACGGTTATGCCGAAATGAGAAAGATGTTCCAGGCGGCTCCGAAGTACGGGAACGGAGATCCCTATGTTGATGCCATAGCAGGAGAGTTATACAAGCTTTGGGCCGACACAGCGGTTACCTTCAAGAGCATCTGGGGTGGGCACATGAAGCCCACGGGCATTTCGATCACAGCCCACGCGCCGGGCGGAGCGATGACCGGCGCCACGCCGGACGGGAGGCTTGCCGGCGAAACCCTGGCGGACGGAACTATCTCGCCAGCGCAAGCCAGGGATACGCACGGACCAACTGCTGTAATCCGGAGCGCGCTGGCAATCAACCAGAGCGTGTACCAGGCCACATTGCTGAATATGAAATTTCATCCCACGGCTTTGAAGAGCACCGAAGATCTCATGAAACTGGCCAGTTTGATCAAGACGTACTTCAAAAACGGGGGAAAGCATATTCAGTTCAATGTCGTCGATAAGCAGATGCTCGCAGACGCGCAGGAGCATCCGGAGATGCATAAGGATTTAATCGTCCGGGTGGCCGGTTATAGCGCATATTTCGTGGCGCTCACCACGGCGGTCCAGAATGAGATTATGGAGCGGACGGAGATTGAGTGCGCCGAATGATAGTGCAACCATGTGAGAAATAAGCGCTCTGAAAGGATACGCCAAGCTCCGGTGCCAACTAAGGCCAGCGGGCACGCCGGAACCCTTGGCTGTGATTTGGCGGTCGACGCTGCAGAGCGCTCACTGGTCCTGGCGCGCAGCCTGCGGCAGCCGTCACGCTCACCGGAGTCTGGAACAGCGGAGTGATTGCGGTTCTTCTGCCGAATGATCCGGTCATGGAACCGATGAGCAAGGATGCGCCATGGATGAGGCTGAAGATGGAGAATGAGAACCCGCGCGACACGCGCCTTACAGACGACTTCGATCCGCTTGCGCCGGAGAGCTTCACCAGTGCCCATCTAATCTACAAGGAGATGCGGCAAAGTTGCCGGTGGCACACTCCAACGAGTGGAACGGATTCTGGGCCCTGCTCCGCCATGAAGATGTGGTGGGCGTACTGAAGGACTGGGAGAACTTCACCACCACGGTGCAGAATGTGGTTCCCAGGGTGGCCTTCACGGGACGGCGTCCTCCGCTGCACTTCGATCCGCCGGAGCATACGGTGTACCGCCGCGCGCTCAACCCGTTTTTCTCTCCCGAGAAGATGGCGCGGTTTGAACCCGTCGTCCGCCGCATCACCGGAGATCTGCTCGATCCGATCGTCGCGGCCGGAGGCGGGGACGTGTGCGAGGAGTTCACGCGGAAGTTTCCCGGCTACGTCTTCGCAGAGTTTTTCAACGTGCCCACCGATATGTCCATGATCATCAAGGACGTGTCGGCGGCTTATGCAAAGGCGCTGCAGAAATTCGACAACGACGTCGTGAAGGAAAAGAGCCTTGTGTTGTACGACTTGGCGCGGAACATCGTCGAGAGTCGCAAGGCGCATCCTCTGGACCCGAGCGAGGATGTGGCCTCCGCGCTGCTGGCGGCCAGGGACAATGAGGGCCAGTTGCTTCCCGACAACCTGGTGCTGGGAACCATTCGCCAGATGATCGTGGTGGGCATGATCGCCCCGGGTGTCTTTATCGGCTGCATGATGGTGCACCTGGCCACGCACCCGGAGTTGCAGGAGGAATTGCGCAACCAGCCCGGCCTGATTCCGGCGGCCATCGAGGAGTATCTGCGCCTTTTCACGCCCTACCGCGGCTTTGCCCGCACCTCGCGCCGGGACGTGGAGATCGGCGGCCGGCTCATCAAGAAAGACGAGCCCATCGCCTTGGTGTACGCCTCAGCCAACCGCGACGAATCGGTCTTTCCCGATCCCGACAAGTTCATTCTCAACCGCCCCAACATCAAGTCGCACATAGCCTTCGGCATGGGCCCGCATCAGTGCGCGGGGATGCCGCTGGCGCGGTTGATGCTCAGGGTTTCGCTCGAGGAATTGCTGGCGCGCGCGCGCATCACGGGCCTTGCGGGCGAGATCGTGATGACGGGCTGGCCGGAGTGGGGCACGCTGATTGCGCCGGTTCGGCTCGAGAGATTGGCGTGAGCGAAAACGAATCGCCCTTGACACATGTCCTCTTCCGTCGCTGGCTGTCTCGCCTGGCGTATGAAAAAGAGCAATTTGGGCGGTGCACATCGTCTCTGCCGCGTACGGACTGTTTGCGGTCGGTGTACGCGGAGTATACAATTTAGACCATGCCGGATAACTCTCTTCTGCGCACGACGCTCATGATGGTCGGCGATCTGATCCTGGACGAGCCCCGGCCCGATCGTTTTTTTGACCGTTGCCGCTCGACTCTGGCTCAGGCCGGCGTGCTGGCCGGCCATGTCGAGGTGCCGCACACAGATCGCGGCCGTGAGAGTTCCAACGACATTCCCGCTCCGCCCAGCGATCCTGAAAACCTTCAGGGATTGGTGCGGGCCGGCTTTCACGTGGCCACGCTGGCCGGCAATCACATCGCCGACGCGGGTCCGAACGGCATTGCGGATACCATCCAGGTCTTGCGCGACAACAAAATCCAGACCGCCGGCGCAGGAAGCACGCTCGCCGAGGCGCGCAGGCCGGCCCTGCTCACGCGGGAGGGGATTCGATTCGGGTTCCTCAGTTACAACTGCGTGGGTCCGAGGGAATCCTGGGCCACGTCAGCCAAGCCCGGCTGCGCCTACGTGAAAATCATCACCCATTACGAACTGGATAACGCCTCTCCCGGAGGCCCGCCAACCATCTATACCTTCGCGGATCCGGCCTCGCTCCAGGAGATGGAGAACGACATCGCGGCGCTGCGCCCTCAGGTGGACATCCTCACCGTTGCGCTCCATAAGGGAATGGGTCATTCTCCCGCCACTCTCGTCATGTACGAACGGCCGGTGGCAAAGTCCGCCATCGATGCCGGGGCCGACGTTGTCGTAGGCCATCACGCGCACATCTTGCAGGGCGTCGAGGTCTATAAGAACCGGCCGATCTTCCATGGGCTCGGCAACTTCGTCACCGTGACCAGGGCGCTCAGCGTTGACGCCAACGCAAGCCCGGAACGCCTGGCCTGGGCAAAGCGCCGGCGCAAGCTCTTCGGCTTCGAGCCCGACCCCGACTATCCCACCTATCCCTTTCATCCCGAGGCCAAGAACGCCATGATCGCCTGGTGCGACGTTGACAAGAGCGGCGTCCGGCGCGCCGGTTTCCTTCCCTGCTGGATTCACCCCGATGGCAGCCCCGAGGTCCTGATTCGGGACGAACGAGGTTTGGCGGTTGCGGCCTACACGGAGAAGATCAGCCTGGAATGTGGCTTGAAGCCTGCCTTCCGATGGAATGGCGATCGGGTAATTTTTTTTGAGAAAGAAGACTGACTATGCAAGACATGATCGAAGCGCCGCGTCCGCTCGAAGACGTGACTGTTCTGGACCTTACGACCGCGCTCGCAGGGCCCTATGCCACCTTTCTGCTCGCGGGCCTCGGCGCCCGCGTCATCAAGATCGAGAATCCGCTCGGCCCCGATACCTGCCGCACCAACGCTCCGTACGTGGGCGCACACGGCCCGAGTCTCGCCCGAGAGCACGAAGACGACATCTCTGTGTCTGCCCTCAATCGCCTGCGCAACAAGCAGGCCATCACGCTGAATCTGAAGCACCCTGAGGCGCGCGAGATCTTCGCCGACCTGGTGCGCAAGGCTGACATGCTCGTGGAGAATTTCAGCCGCGGTACGCTCGACCGCATCGGCGCCGGATACAGCTTTGCCAGCGGGATCAACCCCAGAATCATCTATTGCTCCGTCACTGGATTCGGCAGCGACGGCGAGCCCGGCGGGGGCAAGGCGATGGACGCCATCATCCAGGCGCTCAGCGGCGTGATGATGACCTCCGGCGCACCCGACGATCCGCCCGTCCGCGTCGGAGTTCCCTTCGCCGACCTGAATGCGCCCCTGTTCGGCGTGATCGGATTGCTCGCCGCTCTTCACCAGGCGCAACGCACCGGGCTCGGCCAACACGTGGACGTTTCCATGCTTGGCGTGATGACCTCCATGGTGGCCTGCGAGCCCTTCGACCTGCTGGAGCGCTGCGGAGTTCCCCAGCGCACCGGTCAGACCGTTCCGCGGCTTGCTCCCTTCGGCGTCTATCCGGTCAAGGACGGCTACATCGCCATCTGCGCGCCCACGGAAACCTTCGCGAAAGGTCTCTTCGCCGCCATGGAACGGCCCGACCTCGGCAACGATCCGTGCTTTCGGACCCGCGACGACCGCGTAGTAAATGTGAAGGAACTCGACCGCCTTATCACTGCCTTCACGCAAACGATGGATGCCGCCACCGCCATCGCCAAGCTCGACGCGTCCGGCGTTCCCGCGGCCCCGGTGCGCACTCCGGAAGTCGCGTTTCGCGATCCCCGCGTGATGGCCCGTGGCGAAACTGTTCCCCTGGCCCACCCCAAACTCGGCGTCATCGGCGAGGTCATCGGCATGGGATTGCCCATCCGCTTCTCCGGCTCCCATGTCGGCTTCGACAAGCCGGCTCCCGCCGTCGGTCAGCACAACGAGGAGATCTACAGCAGGCTGCTCGGCTATTCCGAGCAAAGAATTCATGAACTTAAGACAAGAAAGGTGATTTGACCTATCGGAGCAAGCGCATTTCAAAATAGCTCCAACAGGCGGGGTAGGTAGTCATCGTCCCACACGGCACGTTTGAACTTGCCCCGCAGGGAACCTTTCGATCCCTCTTTTTGCATGGCGTAGATGGCCCGGTGGCGTAGCATCGCCAGGTTGTGCGGCTCGCGCCTCATGCGCATTCTGTCCCGATCGTCGTTCATCACCCCATCGGGCCGCCTGCGCATACATACCCCGCTTTTTGCCAATTCATCTCACCATCCACCATCAGCTTTGTTTGAAGATCGGCTGGGTGACCGCGCCGACGATCTTTGAGAGGCTTATGCCTCCTGATACTCCGGCTCGGGACATCTCATTGGACGGCAATCCGGTGGCCGGCAAGCCTTGTGAAAGTGATTCATCGATAATGAGTTACCGGAATCCGTTCTTGTCCGAGGCCGTGCTGGCCCCGATGCCGCGGTGGCCACAAGGCTGGTGCCTCGAAAAGCCGATAAACGACTACGTAAAACCTCCAAACTTTTTCCTTGACAGCGCGTGCACGTCCTGCATACACTTCTCACGCCTTTCGTATACCTCACGCAGACGATTGGAACCTGTCAAAGCTGTTCGAGGATGGGAAGGCCGTAAGAACGCACGAAGATGGATCAGCTTCGATGATGACTGCCCTGCAAGCGAATGGGGCATCGCACGTGGGGCATGGGAGCGTTTCCCTTGTGAGTGAGTGGGAGCGATGAGCGTTATCCCAAACGTGTTCAGTGCCAAACCTGGACACCGCAAACAAAACTGACGGAGGCAATCAATGGGAAAGCTATCGAGGCAAAGCATTTCAATCGTAGCGAGCGCAATCATGATCTTCGCGTCATTTGCGATCGCTCAAAACGCTAATACCGGCAAACTCTCGGGTAACGTAAGCGATGCAACCGGCGCGACTATCCCGAATGCAGACGTGAAGCTCACCAATCAAGCAACAGGCATCGTTCGCGATGTGAAGACCACAGATACTGGCCTTTACGAATTCCCGCTGCTGCCACCGGGAAGCTATCGCATCGAGGTTTCGCATACTGGTTTCAAAACCGCAGTGCTGGACGGCATTATGGTTAACGTGACCGAGAGCGAATCCCTGCCGATTCGGCTGACCATCGGCGCCACGAGCGAGTCCGTTACGGTTACGACTCAGCCCGAGCTCCTGCAGACCGAAACGACCGCCATGGGGCAGGTGGTGAGTGGGCAACAAGTCACGGAATTGCCGCTGGTGACTCGAGATTTTGCCCAGATTCTGGGGCTCTCTGCGGGCGTGGTTACGAATGTCACTGATGCTGCAGATCTCGGTCGAGGCTCAGAGAGTGCGCAGAGCTCTTTCAGCGCGCAATTGGGGTTGGTAGTAGGGGGCACAGAGGCCCATGGAGCGCGGCAGGAAGATAACGACTTCGAGATCAATGGTATTCAGGTGAACGACGCATACGGCGGGGGTAATTTCCAGGGCATCAACCTCGCCGCCGGTCTGCCGATTCCCAACCCGGATACGTTATCCGAATACAAGGTACAGACGACGCAATATGACGCTGAGTACGGCCGTAACGCAGGAGCGCAGATCAACATCGTCACCAAGGGAGGCACCAATGCATTTCACGGCTCTCTCTGGGAGTTCTTCCGCAATGAAGATATGAACGCCAACGACTACTTTCGTAACCTGGCCGGCGTGGGTCGAGGACTGCTGCGTCAGAACCAGTTCGGCGGGACGATCGGCGGTCACATACTTCCCAACAAGCTGTACTTCTTCGGGTCTTACCAGGGGACGAAACAGGTGAACGGCATTACGACCGGCTGTTCAGCCACGAATATCTCTCCATTGCTGCCAGCAATGATGCCAGCAACACGCACGGACGCTACGCTTAAAACTGCGCTTGGAACGCTGTTCGGGGGACAGGCGGGCGCGTACGCCCCAATTCAGGTGGCGCCCAATGGATCGAACATTAATCCCATCGCGCTGGAAATGCTTGAAATTCAGAATCCTGACGGCACCTATCTGATTCCGACGCCACAGACAACCATCATGGTCAACGGCCAGCCCGAGGGATTCTCAGCGTACAGCACCCCGTGTACGTATTCAGAGCAGCAACTCATGGCAAACATGGATTACGTCCAGTCTCCAAAGAGTGTGTTCGCCGCCAGGTTCTTCTGGATGGATAGCCTTGAAAAGGTTACCTTCAGCGCTTCGACTGTGCCCGGCTTTGGTGCTGATGCGCCGCAGAAGTTTCGCAACGGATCGCTCTCAAACACTTATTCGTTCAGCTCAAAGCTCATCAACGAAGCGATCTTCGGAGTCAACGACACAATTTCACACGCCACCGACACCCCAAACCCGACGACCTGGAACTCCCTCGGCATTCCTGCACCGGAGCAAGGCGCTAACGGCTTTGGCCTGGTGGTTGGCACCACAACCATCTGGTCCGCCATCCAGCAGGCTTTTGAGCAGTTCAACCTGAACTTTGTCGATACGCTGTCTTACACGCGCGGCAATCACGCCCTGCGCTTCGGAGGGGGTCTCACACGCCTGGACCTCGACCCGGGCGGTCCTATCCTGGCGAGTGAAGCTAATTTCCCCACCTATCCGGACTTCCTGATCGGCCTGCCTGGCTGCGCCCCCGCCACCTTTCCCGTCACGTGCAATCCCATTACTCCAGGCGACACTACCGGTATACCGTTGAGCAATGAACTCGTCGAGCTAGCCTTCTCAAGCCGTGGCAATCGCCAATACCGTGCGTGGAATGTCTATGCTTTCGGTCAGGATGATTGGAAGATCACGCGCAATTTGACCTTGAATCTGGGGATTCGCTATGAACATCTCGGCGACATGGCAGACGCATTGGGCCTCAACGGAGGCTTCGACGTAGCGAAGGCGAACCCGGCGTGCCCCACGAGCTGCTTTGACGGCTTTTATGTCGACAGCAATTATCCCGGCGGCAGCCTGCCCACGGGAGTTGTCAAGGATGGACAATTCTCGGACAAGGACAAAGATCGAAACGCATTCGATCCCCGTATCGGCTTCGCATTCCAGGAAAACTCCAAGATGGTCTTGCGGGCCGGATACGGCATATACGCCAGTTTGCCGAATGCAGCCCAACTCTTCGACACAGGGAACACCGAACCCTGGTCTGACACGACTATCCTCGGGGGGCCCGCGAATGCCGCCCAGAGCCTTGCCAACCCATTCCCGGCAGTGCCGCCCCTTTCAGCTTTTCCTCTCTGGGTTCCCTATACGTCCTCATCACTGTTGGGCCTTGAGATAATGAGTGTTGATTTCCGGCCGACGATGACCCAAGTCTATAGCCTGAATCAACAACTGAGCCTTTCACCAAACATACTTCTTGAGCTAGGCTACGTCGGCGCCCGTGCAGAACATTTGTTTCAGGCCCAGGGGCCCAACGCGGCAGGCTTTGCCACTCCAGAGGCTCCGATCAACGGAGTCACCACCAACACCCTGACAAACATCCAGCAGCGAGTTCCTGTTGAGGGGTTTGCTCCTAATGGATTCGAAGTCTTCGCAAGCAGCGGCGCCAGCTGGTATAACGGCCTGGATGTCACCCTTGCGCAGCGCGAGAGCCATAATCTGCAATACCAGGTTGCCTACACATGGGCGAAGACGCTCGATACGGATGCCCCTTCTATAGGATCGGAAGTATACGGCAATCCCTTTCAGTATTTCCGTAGCTACGGCGACGTTGCTTACGATCGCCGCCAGCGCGTGATTGCCAATTACGCATACAAATTTCCGGCATTGAAGTCGCATATGCTCGCATCTGATTTCATTAATGGCTGGGAATTGACAGGCGTGGCCACCTTCCAGACCGGACTTCCTCTCAACCTGAATGTAACGAACGGGAACATCTATTCGGGTTTCACATCGCCAACAAACTACGACTACGCGGAAGTAAATTGTCCCGCTTCGCAGCTTGAGACTAAGGGCAACAAGGCCGCGAAGATCAGTTCGTATTTCAACCTGAGCTGCATCCAGCCCTTCCCGGTGGTTGATCCTTCCGGAGCAACGGGATATGGCAATGCTCCGGTTTCACCGGTTTATGGCCCCGGACAAGCGAACTTCGACATGGCGCTGGTTAAGGAAACCCGGATAAGGGAAGCGGCAAATATGGAGTTTCGCCTGGAGTCCTTCAACACGTTCAATCACACGCAACTGTCGAACCCCGGCACAGTCGGAGCTGCAGGCGCCCAACGGAACGACCGAAACGCAGGCAGCCACGGCTCTCAGCCCTACCTTCGGCCCGATCACAAGCACGAGTGTTTCACCTCGCGTGGTGCAACTCGCGCTCAAGTTCAACTTCTAACTGCGGCAGGGATCAACGGAATCAACTAAGGCCCATGTCTTGTGCCGATGATGAATCGGCATGAAACATGGGCCTTTTTATGCACGATGCCCGGATCGGTAGGCGCGCACCATCTGCTATAGCAAAACCAGAGATGCTGCGGGGGCTCCGATCAGCCGAGGTGCGAGTCCAAGAGATCCCGGCCGGCATCCTTCACACTCTCGAAAGACGCAACGATGTCAACGATACCTTCGAGCGAAGAGGCCTTGAGTGAGCGGTGAGCATGGCCGGCGCACTCCATGAATTTGCGTACAAGAGCCTCCAGTCCGATGGGGTTTTCCGGGTGGCCGAGCGCGTGCTTTACGCTGGCGCTGAAAATCGTGCCGGCATGGGTGCGTATGGTTGTCGCGCCGCCCTCGATATCCGCGTCTGGATTGATCGCGACAAAAACCTTCGGGGTCAGCGCCAGCACGCGGGGATCGGCGAGCGCATGCGGAAAGAAATGTTCAAGTTTGACTTCTCTGTGGACAAGCGCAGTGCTGACGGTGAAGGGCAAACTGAACTTTGCTTCGATTGCAGTCTCAGGCCGGCGCTTCTGCTCAACGGGTTCGCTCAGCATCCTGTGAATGGGGGCGCCGGCAAGATGAATTTCGGCAATCTCGGCGGGATCGAGAGCGTGGCTGGCGGCGATCTTGAGGGCGCCTTCAATGAAGGCGTGCGTTCCGCGGCAGGCCGGCCAAGGCTTGAAGCTGACGCGCTCTCCCAGAAAATCGCTACCCAGATCCCTGAGCAGGACCGCTGGATCGTAGTTGCCGCGCGCGTACATGGCAAAGAAGCCTGCCTTGCCTTCGAACGGCTCCACGAAGCCGCTCACGCCTCTCCGCGCAAGCAGCGCCGAAACCACGCCCGCCTGAGCCGGAAATGCGTCGCGGACGGCACGGATGACGGATTGAGGGCTGTATTTCAACTCCGCGCTGCACGTAGCCTGGCAAAGGACCAGAGAAAAGGCGTCGAGCACCTGAGTTTCTGTGAGCTGCAACAGCCTGGCCGCCGCCGCCGCGGCGCCAAAGGCGCTTAGGATGGGCGGAGGGTACCAGCCATAGGAATCCAGGCTCGCAGTCAAAGACAGGCCGAGGCGGCACACCAGGTCGCACCCGATGGCCTGGGCAAGCAATAGTTCCTTGCCGCTGACTCCGCCGATGGCCTGCGCCACTGCTAGCGCGGCTGGGACCACCGCGGCGTTGGGATGAACCGGGGCTCCATCGAAGGCGTCCTCGAAGTCCAGCGCATGGGCCATGGAGCCGTTGGCAAAAGCGGCCATGGGCGCGGGCGCTTTTGCCGAGTAGCCGAGGATGGCGCTCTCCGGCCGGCCTTCGCATTCGATGGCCATGGCGGCAAAAGCCGCGCAACCCTCGCCCAATCCGCTTGCCCCGAGAGTTACACCGATGGCGTCGAGCAAGGACTTCTTTGCCGCCTCCCGGGCGCCCGGAGAAAGATCTTCGTAGCGAGCGGAAACCACGTGACGCGCGAGCGTGGAGGAAAGAGTCGCGGTCATGGCGCTGCCTCAACCATCAATTCGCTGCCCGAAGCGATCAGCCTGCCGTTCAGCCCGACCTCGGCCGTGATCGACTCCAAGATACTGGCAGAACGCGACATCGGCGCGCCGCAGTTCGCCCCCGGTCTTTGCGAAGAGGGAGCCGGGATCGGGACGGCTGGGCGCAACGCCGCCCACGGCATAGAGCAGAGTTTCGTTTTGGTCGGACATAGGCATCAGCCGGCAGTTGCTTCGTCGTTGAGTTCATGGGTGGGCGCAGCGGCGGGCTTGCGTCCAAGACTGGGGCCGATCGACAGCAGCACGATGGCGCAGACCAACAGCCCCACGCCGATCATTTCCGCGGTTGTGGGCTGGGGATAATTTCTCATGCGCCAAAGAGCATAGGCTGCGATTACGCCGCCAATTACGCTGGCGGAGCGTTCCAGTGGAACGCAATAAGTGTTCTCGCGCCGGCCGAGAAGGATCATGGCGGCGAGCAGACCCTGTACCGCTACGATCGCCCCCAGAATGACGATGACCGGCAGCAGGGCGCTGGACCAAAGTCCGGTGAATCCCCAGCGCAGTTGGAGCAGCGATGGGGCGCGCCCAGCCAATACCAGGCCGCCAAGGATGACCAACGCCAGCGGATAGGCAACCATCTGCTCCTCGACGAAGTAGCGCTTCAGCGATTCAGGATCGGCGTTCTTTGCCGTACGCGTCATCACCATGAGTCGCAGAAAATAGCCCAGGAGATTCAGGACGATGGTTAGCAGGCAAAGCGCAGGCACATGAAGCCCGCCGCGTTGCTGGATTGTTACAACCAGAGCCGTGACCACAAGCAGCAGGGCCGCTCCGGAGTACCAATGCACCTTGCGTCCCATGAGCTGGTCGACCAGGGGTGCGGCAATGAGCGCGTCCCCGCGCATGAGCACCTGGATAAATGGAATGCTAACGCCGGGAAAAGTGAATGACAGCGGCACCGTGGTAAGAATCAGGGTCGCACCCAGCCCGGCTACGGCTGTAGCGCGCGTAGGAACGGGAAAGGTGAGCGGTCCGAGGCGCAGGCAGTGTGCCGACTTCCACCAGCCGTTGAGCCAGAGAACCATGCCCATCGAGACACCGGCAAAGATCAGCGTAAGAGGAAGCATCGCCAGTCCAGTCAGCGGGACAGCCATTCCACCGTGTGGCTGGCTGGCGAGCACCCTGGTGGCGCCGATGTAAGGAATCCAGACCAGCAGATACGCAAGCGCATAGAAAAGCGGCCCCAGTTCTGCGCGCCGCTTTTTCATCGCCGGTCACCTCTTGAAAGGAGCTGTCTTGGCTTTCCGGTCGTGCACTGCAGAGCGTCCGAACGGCCGCCAAAATGAGAACACGCTTTTGTATTCAGCTAGTATACGTTAGGATTAGACTCCATGCCGCTGATTTGCGGCACGGAGCTGGGAGAACCCGCCCAGTTCAGTTCGCCGCCGTAGGGTTCTCCGCCCAGATAGACACGCCTGCCCTGCGCAGAACTCGGCAATCGCGTCATGCGTCGGATTATACAATCACTTTCGATGAAGACTTCCCCGCTTGCCTTTTTCCATTCTCGTTGTTTTCGGTTGGGATCGGCGGCCGCAGGCGTCGCGGTTGTGGTTGCAGCGCTGTTGTGCGCACACGCCGGGAGCCAGTCCGGTTCTACTGCCGATGCCGGCCAACCGCTAACACGGGGTGGTTCAAGACCCGCGCCCAGCGACGGTACAGGTGCTCCGGCGCCGCCCCAGCTCAGGCAGGTGATGAAGAACGCCGATTACACCTCAGCAGGCCTCATTGGCGGCAAGGCGGGCATTTGGGTTACAGGACAGAGCGGCTCGCTGCCGGATCACGCGCTCTATAGCGACTCAACCGGAGCGCTGGGCATCGTCAACCTGCGCGGGCCGATCGAATCAGAAGGCCACCCGTTCTTCACGCCATTAGGGAAGAACGGCCGTGCCTGCGTCTCCTGCCATCAGCCGGCCAACGGCATGAGCATTTCCGTTGCTACCCTTGAATGGCGCTGGGCCGAGACCAGGGGGCGCGATCCGGTGTTTGCGGCGGTGGATGGATCGAACTGTCCGAACCTGCCCCAGGCGCTCGCGTCATCGCATTCTCTGCTGTTGCAGCACGGGCTCTTCAGGATATTTCTCCCTTGGCCGCCGAAGGCCGCGGACGGTTCGGCAATGGACCCGGATTTTACGATCGAAGTCGTTCGCGACCCAACCGGATGCAACACGAGCAAAGAGTTCGGGCTCAACAGTGCCCATCCGATGGTCTCGGTCTTTCGCCGGCCGCGGATCGTAGCGAACCTGAAGTACGTTATGGCGCCGTTTGGAATGTGGTCTCCAAAGACCGGGGAAGTCTTGCCCTTCGATCCCGCCACGGGTCAACGGCTCAATTTGAACCTGATGTCGGACAATCGGTTTCCGACGCTCGAGGCGCAGGCAACGGATGCGGCGCTCACCCACGAACAGTCCGGCGCCAGACCGGATGCCGCAACACTGCGCCGGATCGTGGACTTTGAGATGCAGATCTACGCGGCCCAGAGCCTTGACAGGCGGGGAGGAGACCTCACCAACGGCTCCATCAAGGCGGGACCGCAAGCCCTGATCGACGGCAGGCCCGCAGTGCTTGGATCCCATATAGGCGACTTTCCGGAGTTGGGGGGCTGGATGACATCGGATGCAATAGGACGCCCGAAGTGGGATCGCAATACGCCGCCCGAAACCTTCCCCGCGCACCGGCCCGGCGAGGAGCAGGAGACCGCCGCGCAGAAGAAATTTCGCGATTCAGTGGCGCGGGGATACGAGATGTTCATGCAGCGCGACATTCTCATCCGGAATGTTTCAAACTACAACACCATCGGTCTCGGCAATCCCTACAAGCAGCCTTGCGCCAACTGCCACAATGCGCAGCGCACGGGCATGGACTCCTCTCCGGGCTTCATGGATCTGGGCACCGCAAACCTGCCGACTGCGGATCCACTGCCGTGGCTGCCGCTCTTCAAGCTGGTCTGCAAGCCGTGGGCAACTCCACATCCGTTTCTGGGCCGGGTTGTGTATACGCACGATCCGGGACGGGCTCTAATCACCGGAAAGTGCGTGGACATCGGTTCCATCAACATGCAGCAGTTCCGTGGCCTGGCGAGTCGCGCACCGTACTTTTCCAACGGCTCGGCGAAGACGATTCGGGACATTGTCGTCTACTACAACGAGAGATTCAAGATGGGCTACTCCGAGCAGGACATCGAAGACATGACGAATTTCCTCAGCGTACTTTAGGAGGTTGTTTGATACGGATTGTTCTCCTCGGTTCAGCGCTGCTTGGCGGTCTGCTGCCGCTCCATGCGCAGTCGGTTCCCTTAGCGCAGACGGCTCGGAAACCCGCGCGGCCAGCCAATGCGCGCAGCTTTGTCGCCTGCCCCATCTTTCGCAACACGGAGCGGCAATGCTGGCTGGCAAAGTATAAGGGAACGATGTACTACATCGATCCGGGAACCGGCTATCGGCCGCAGCTTGGATTCCGGGTTTTAGTGGAGGGAACCGTTTCACCGGACCCACCGGTCTGTGGCGGCGTGCAGTTGAATCCTCTTCATGTTTCGGTGCTTCCCGAGCGCGCTCCGCAATGCCAGACGATTCTGCCCGCCAGAGGCTTCGATTCGCCTCCGGTTCGCAATAACTACGGCTACGTAAAACACCTGGGCGATCCGCCACTACCCCGATACACTCCCGGGACCGTTCTGGGGCCTCCGCCACCTCCCTACACGGACACGCATTACACGGTCTACTTCACATTTGACCGGGCCTTTCTTCCGGAAGGAACAACGGAAGTGATTGTGGAAGAGGCTGCCGCTCTCATCAAGGCCGGCCATCCCCGCCATGTGGATGTAAAAGGCTACTCCAGCAACAGCCTGCTCGAAGACGGAAAAACATTGGTCGAGAAGAAGGGGATGGCAGAGGCTCGCGCGCGGCTCGTGGCGAAGGCTTTGAACGAATTGGGAGTGCCGAGCGAAGCGATCTCTATCGATTGGACTGCTCAACCGTTAGCCGGAGACGGCGTCAACGACGCGGATGGACGGAAGGTCGTTATTGATATCGAATTCTGAACTCAATCGCCGGGAGCCGCGTTCTGTAGCGGTTCTCCAATTGGTGTAGAGCGGAACCGATGCGGTCGAGTGGCGTTTTCCCTTACAGCGCTGGCCGTGAGAGCCCGGCGCCGGGATAAGGAGGCCTCCTGCTCCGCTGCGTGCCTGAATTGCGGCTATTTCTGTGCTTCGCCCAGGTAGGTGCAACTCCAATTGGCCGCGCTGTTCACGTCGCCGTTGCCGCTAAAGTGCGGCAGCATCGGATAGGCGCAGATCGGTCGTGTGGCAATCACCTTGCCCGCCTCGGACTGTGAAGCAATGAACTGGCTGGGCGCTCGCCCTTCTTCCACCCATGCCATGATCGCCGCAAGCACATCGTGTTCCGCGTCCAGGGGGCGCGATTCTTCGTTGAGTTTCGCCTGTCCGAAGAGCTCCCCCTGTCCGAAGTCGGTCGGTCCAGTCCCGCCGGCGCAATGGCCCATGCCGGGCACGACAAAAAGACGGAAGAAGCTGTCGGTTTCCTGCTTGCCCAGTCGATCCACCACCGCGTTGTAGTAATCGATGTTGGCCTGGGTGGGAACAATCGGGTCCTCGGCCCCGATGTAGGTGATCAACTTGTGGTTCAGGCGTTCGAAGGGCACAAGATCCGTATTCCATACGCGCACACCCGGAACGATGGCCTCTTGCGCGGAGACGTCGCGGGCAACGTCGAAGTTGGCGAGATTCCAATTCGGATCCTGGTAGGTCCACTCGCCGAATGTAGCCACTGTGACAGGACCGGGACCGCCTGACTGCCGAGGGCTGAAGTAAATCGCTCCCGGAGAAAGTGCCGGAAAGTACGTCCTTCCATCTTTACCCACCAGCGGTCCGAGGATCGCGCGGGCATGTTGCACCTGGGCGGGCGTCAGTCCCGGCGTGCTCGCGATGTCGAATTTGCACGCCGCGGGATTGATGATGATGCCGTCCTTGACACCGTCCAGTGCGTCGCATTGCTGAATCGCCGTCTCGGCGATTCGCTTCCAATCGTCGGGCTTCAGATCGCTCGCCGGATCCTGTTGCGTCAGAACCTGGTCCAGCACGAAGCGCGCCGAGATACCGGCCATCGAGGTACCCGATGCCCCGGCGATCACGCCGTCATAATCGGCAGGAAAACGCTGCACTTCGTTCATGCCGTTCAGTCCCCCGCCCGAACAGCCTTCGAAATAGGCATGGTGCGCCGGCGATCCGTAGTAGCGCGCGATAAGTTTCTTGGAATTCACGGCCATCAGATGATGGGCGCGCCATTCGTAGTTTTCCAGTCGATCGGGGTGCCCCAGCGCCCAGTGCGGGTCACTCTGCCAATGGCCCAGGTTGCTGCTGGCCGAAGCAAATCCGCGGCTGACGCCGTAGGCCAGGCCCGGGTAAAGAATGAATCCTGCATCGCCGCCGTTGCCCAATCCCAGGTAACGCTGATTCCAGTCGTCTGGCAGCCAAAGCTCGAACGCAATCTCTTTTTCAATCACACCGGACACACGGCAGAATGGCACACGCACCTCGGTGGTGCGTAGCATCGCGGCTCTCGCGTCGCCGGAAAACTTCCAAACCGGAGCCGGATGGATCTCCTCGGCTGTGTCTATACGGACATCCGGAATCTGCGCGTGCATGAGATCCGCGCAACTGATCTTTGCAAACACAGGAGTGCTTACACCCGATAGCAGAATGGCGAAAACGGCTGCTATGAAGCGCCGGTTACCGGAACCGGAGCAATGTGTGAAAGGAAACATAATCCTCCTTATGGTCGTATTGTTGCGTCGCAAACGTAAAGTGGAGAATGATCGCACTGGAGGAACGGATGCGGATGACAATGCACATCGAACTCAACGGACCGATCCGTGCCACACGCTGGCCCCAATATGGCGCCTTATCGGTCACGGTGCGCTTCGTGGTTCAGAGCGCGTGTTCGGTGCGCGCAATCACCTCGTCCTGCATGGGCCTATTGAGCATGACGAAATAGGCGCTGTAGCCGGCCACGCGCACCACAAGGTTGCGGTATTTTTCCGGCTCGGCCTGCGCCGCCCTCAGCGTCTCCGCCGTGACCACGTTGAACTGTATATGCTTACCGCCGCGGCTGAAGTAGGTGCGCAGCAGCCCCGACAGTTTCTCCAAATCGGCCGGAGAGGACAGCGCCGTGGGATGAAACTTGAGATTCATCAGCGTGGCCTGGTAGGGATCCTGGTCGATCGTGAGCGCGCTCCGCAGAACCGCGGTCGGCCCATGCGTATCCCGGCCCTGCATCGGAGAAACCGTCCCGTCGGCGCAGATCTCGTGAGCCCGCCGGCCATCCGGCGTGGCGCCGGTCAGCGCTCCTCCGGGCTGGTGCGAGGTGATGGAGATCGCGGTCGCCTTGTGCGTGTTGCCGAATGAGGTCGGCAGCTCTTCGGCCGTCTTCACCCAGAAGGCATACAGATCCCTCGCGATCCCGTCCACCCGCTCGTCGCCGTTGCCGTACTTGGGCGCCGCCAGGCACATCTTGCGAATCTCCTCGTACCCTTCCCAGTCGGCTTCGAGAGCTTCCGAGAGAACCTTCATCGCAATCTTTTTTTCCTCAAAGACCAGCTGCCGCACCACGGCCAGTGAGTCGGCCACATTGATCATCCCCACAGGATTCAGCACAGCGCCATTCTCAAACGGCATCTTGCGGTCCAGCGTGTCCAACCCGCAGGCCACGCCATCTTCCATCAGCGAGGCGCGGAAGGGATCGGGGAACAGCTCCCGCTGCACCAGCAGTTCGATATTGTCCTTTTCCGCCGCCAGCTCCATGAAGTGCCTCAACTGCCGCAGAAAAGCCGCGTAGAACTCTTCGAAATTCGCGAAGTCTTCCCATACGCCGGTGCGCAGGCCCACCTCCATGCCGGTGTTCGGATCGACACCGTTGTGACGGAAGATATCGAATACCAGCGGCACCACGAACATGCCCACCGCGCTGGTGCGTGACCGGCCCGGCAGGTTGGCGTCAAGGCAACCGGTCAATACATACTCGCGGGCCTCTTCGGCAGCAATCCCGTAGCGCGTGAAAAACTCAACGTAGCTCCTGTCGCCGACAAACGCCGGCATCCCGATTCCCATGCGCACCACTTCCAGCGCCTTCATCAGAAGCGCCTGGGGGGTGTTTTCATGCACGCGCAAGGTGAGCGTGTGGTGTGGCGTGGGAACGTTGCGAGCAGCCTCAAGCAGCAGATAGGTCAGTTCGTTTGTGGCATCCCGGCCATCGCGGGTCACGCCGCCGATCGTCCAGTTGTGCCACTTGGCCATGCCGGCATTCTTCTTGCGGTTGACCTTACCGCTGGTGCGGTTCAACTGCATGTCCTTCAAGCGCACGCACTCCAGCAGCTCCAGCACCTCGTCGTCCGTGATACGGCCGGCATCCTTGTCCGCGCGATAGAACGGATACATATATTGATCGAAACGTCCGGCCGCTGTGGTGGGCGAGGGAGAGACGATCAAAAAGATGAACCAGAAGGACTGAATCGCCTCGTAAAAGGTTCGCGCCGGATACTCAGGGACATGCCGGCAGGTCTCGGCGATTCTTTCAAGCTCGCGCTTTCTCTCCGGCCGCGATTCGTCCGTCGCCATCTGGTCGGCCAGTTCCGCGTAGCGGTGCGCCAGCCGGATTGCCGCTTCATGCACCAGAATCACTGAGCGCAGATAGTGGTCCCGCTTGTTGCAATCTTCCGTCTCGTAGCGCAAATCCGTCAGCGCCTGTTTGGCCTCGTTCACGATCGCCCGAAGTCCATATTTCAGCACTCGCTCGAACTCCACGCACATCAGGAAGAACCCGGGGCCCAGACCCAGCCCGGACTGCGCATAACCTCCGCCCGATCCGGCTTGCGCATTCTTCCACGGCGGCAGGATCACTCCCGAGCGCATAAACGGCCACAGCCGCTCGTTGTCGGCCACCATCTCGCTCATGCCGCCGACCAGTGTCTTGGGCCGCAACCCGGCATTCAACCGCTGCAGATCGAGTTCGTCCTCGGGGCGGATCCTGTACCCCTCTTCCTTGAGCGCGTCGATCTCGTCCTGGGTCCAGATTCCGTACTCCGGGTCGATCTCAAGTCCCATGGGCTGGCTCGCGCCCTGGCCCACGATCAACTCGTCCTCTCCTATAAAGATCGGGATACGATTTAGGATGGCGGCCAGCGTCTTTGCCCGGCGCACCATCGTCGGCTCGCCATCGGTTTCGCCGTACACCTCGCAGGCAATGCGAATCTTCTCAATGCAGATCGGATAGCTCTCCACCTGCACAGCCCGCGCCAGTCGTTCCACCCGTGCTGTCATGGCTCGCTCTTCCGGCTCAACCGCCGTCCTTTCGGATACACTTTATATTCACATTGTATACCATGGGGAAACTCCTAGGCTTATAATTGGTAGGATTCGAATTCGGGCATCCGCTCCTCGTTCCGAATCCAGCTCTTATGAAGGTAATCATGATTTCGACAGAAATCCAGAATCCCGTGCAGGCTCAGACATCGAAGGCTTGGCTTCTGCCTTACGTCATCACGCTGCTTGCCATGCTGACCATGCAGATGTCGACCATGGGCTATGCGCCGCTGACGCCCCAGATCGTGCAGGAATTCAAGCTCACCTACACTCAGCTTGGACTCTTCGCAGGGGCCTATGGCCTCATGTCGCTCCTGCTCAGTGTGCCGGCCGGCATGGCGGTTCACCGGTTCAATGAAAAGCGGGTGCTGTTTCTGGGGTTGGTCGTTACGTGCATTGGAATCGCGCTGTTAAGCCGGGCGATCGGATTCACGACGGCATTCTTGTCTCTGATCGTCTGGTATGGCGGCTTTCGCTTTGCGTTTGTCGGCATCCTTGCCGCCCTCACATTCACCTGCCCGCCGGCTTGGCGCGGCCGCTCGTTTGGCATCCTCGGCGCCATGTCGTCGATTGGAGTCATCATCGGAGCCCCCTTCGGCGGCTATGTCGGAAAAGCCCTTGGCTGGAGACCGGCGATGATCAGCTTCGCCTGTGTCGCCTGTGTCGCCGCCATCTGTTTCCAGTGCCTGTATCACCGCACAGTCGATGAGCCCGGCACGCCGGTTCATGCTGAAGCCAAGGCCGCTGAAAAGCGTGCGCAGAAGAGCCCCTTCCGCATGCCGCGCGCCTGGGGACTGGCTTGCGTTGTGGGCATGCTCGGCTTGCCTGCGTTCGCCATCACCTTCTTCGCTCCCTCGGCCGGAAAGGCGCTCTTCCATCTGGATGGCGTCACCACCGGACTGATGCTCAGCGCGGGATACGTTTGCGCGGTCATCGTCAACCTGATCGGCGGCTATCTGATGGATCGCTTCGATAAGATGCTGGTGCTCTTCTTTATCGAGGTGCTGATGATTCCCGCCGCGCTGATCATGAACCTGCATTCGCTGCTGGCGTTCTACGTCTCGGCTGCGCTGATCATCGCTCTCAGCTTCACGGCCACCAACCTCGGCTACGGACTCTGTGGCGAGTTGCGCGGCTCGCAAACCGCCAACGTGGTCGGCATGGTTAGCCTCGGAGCAGGCTTCTTTGGCTATGTGGGGCCGCAGGTGCTTGGCGTGCTCAGAGATGTCAGCGGTTCCTTTACGGCAGGATGGTACTTCATCGCATTCATCTCTGCCGCAACTGCCATTGGAGCGCTTCTTCTCAGAAGAGTGCACTGGGACATGGCCGGCACCCCTACCGTCGAGGCTGCGCGATGACCGCTTCGCACGATTCCTTGCGCGCCGTAACTGGCACGATCTTTAACATCCAGCCCTACTCGATTCACGACGGGCCGGGAATTCGCACCACGATCTTTCTCAAAGGCTGCCCGCTCAATTGCTGGTGGTGCCAAAATCCTGAAGCCCGTGCCCGCCGGCCGCAATTGTTCTTCGACGCGCAAAAATGCGCGGGTTGCGGCGCATGCGTGGGGGTCTGTCCGGAACATGCGATCACGCTCCACGACGACCGCTCGTACACCGACCGGGCGCTGTGCAACGGCTCTGGCCATTGCGTCGAAGCCTGCCCCCACCAGGCGCGGACCCTCATGGGCCGCGAGATCACCGCGGGCGAGGCATTTGACGAAGCCTCAGCCGACGCCATCTTTTTCTCTGAATCCGGCGGAGGAATCACCCTCAGCGGAGGCGAGCCGCTGCGCCAGCCCGAATTCGCCCGAGCGCTCCTCGAGCTCTGCCGCAATCATAGGATCCACACCTCCGTCGATACCTGCGGCTACGCGCCCTGGCGGGTTGTCCGCGAGGTCCTCGAACACGCCGATCTTGTGCTCTACGACCTCAAGCACATGGATTCCGGCCGCGCACATGGCCGCAACAGGCGTCTCCAACGACCTGATCCTCGAAAACGCCCGCAAAATTCATCGCGATCTGCACATCCCCATGCGCATCCGCGTCCCGGTCGTTCCAGGCGTCAATGACTCGATCGAAAACATCGAAGCCACAGCGCGATTCGTATCCGAAGAACTGGGCGGCTCGGCGCCCGTGCACCTGATTCCCTATCACCGGCTCGGCGTTTCCAAGTACGAGTTGCTGGAAATCGATGGCGCGCGCGAAACCGTTCCGCCAACACCCGCGCGCATGGAGGAACTCCGCGCCCGCGTCGCCTCCTTCGGAATCGAAACCGTGATGGGCGGGTAGCCGGCTGATGCGCGACTGGATGTTTCAACAGGACTTCAAATTCGAGTATGAGGCCATCGTGGCCGGCTATTCGGTGTACTTCTTTAACCACGAGGACAGGACGCATCTCGGGTTAGGCAAGCAAACTCCGGCGGACCGCAGAGCAGCGGTGAACACAACGATGAGTCCAAAAGTCATTTCCATGCCGCGGCTCGGCGGTCTGCATCATCGCTACAATCTTGCTGCTTGACTCTCCTCAAAAGAGCAACCGACGACGCTGTGAAGATGCGTACAGAAGCGGTGTATTCATCAATGCTGTCCTGAGCTGATTCGAGTGCCTTCCGTCGAGGCCTGCGGCCACATAACATCCACTCCAACCATCCCTGTTCGACATCTCTCTCCGTCCTAACTGTTATGCGCGTTCCATTATGCTTGCGGACGGAATTATTGCGAGGGACAGGGGAAAGGTCTGGTAATGGACCTGGCCACCATGGCTCGCGTCCATGATCTTGCGGCTGTGTATGGTGGTGTAGGTTTGGAACAGGACGAGAATAACCTGAACTTCCCTTATGCACTGAAAATAAATGAGTTATGTAGGTTGTGTAGGTTATGCACGATTTTCGGCCGGTGAACACAAACCATGTGCGCTCCGGT
>CAWCXX010000006.1:0-71689 GCA_963799445.1 uncultured Acidobacteriaceae bacterium
GGGAAGAGCAAGAGTTCCCGTTTCGCGTTCGCTGCGATTGGCGGCGTTTCCCAGATTTGGCTGCTCCTGCCCTTCTTCATACTGGCTCTTTGGGCCGGAACCGCTTTGGCTCGCCTGGCCCCCAACTTCAAGTGGGAATCGCTTCCGCTTCTTGCTGCTGCGCTTGCGACAGCAGCGTTTGCGCTCATGCTGAACAGGATGTTGCTTCATCCTGGCCCGCGGCGCCGGGGCCGGAGACCATCGGGGAGGGACTGAGAGAACTGCTCGACTCGTCCGGCCCGGCAGTGGTTGCGATGGATATGGAAGGCCAGTTGATCTATTGCAATTCCGCGGCGGAACGTCTGCTGGGTTACCACGCGGCCGAGCTGGTAATTCCGTGGGGCAAAGCGGAGATTCTGGCTCCCGGCGAGGGTGAGCGGCTGTTGGCGGAGATGCAGAAGCTGTGCCGCGTCGACAGGCGCCCGCGCCTACTCCGGCTGCCCGCAGGGTTGCCTATATCGATTGCCTGCGCAAACTGCCGCCTGGCACGGTGCCCAGCTTCGAAGCCCAGGTGCGTAACAAGATTGGCGTCATCTTCCCGGTAACCTTCCAGATTTCGCCCCTGCGCGATGCCTCGAGCGAGCTAACCGGCGTGGTAGCCGTGGCCATGGATCCAAGCCGGTCCAGCAAGGCGAGCAGGAGCAACGCGAGTCACAGGAGCGGTATCGCGACCTTCTTGGAGCACTCCAGCGCGATGATTGCCACGCTCAGCCCGGCAGGAAAGTTCCTCTATGCCAACCCGGCATGGAAGCGGTGTTTTGAACTGGACCACGCGGCGCTGATGGCATTGGATTCCTTCCACGATCTGTTTGAGTCCGGCATCCGGGGCGAAGCGGCCGCGCTCTTTCGCCGTGCGCTGGATGGCGAAGCGGTGGAGCGCGCTCCCCTGCGCCACCACACTCCCGACGGCCGCGTAATCGAACTGGAATTGAGCCTCAGCCGCCGTCAGAAGGCCGGCAAAACCTCTGGCGGTGCGCTGCCTGCTGCGCGACGTAACGCAGCAGAGACAGCGCGAAAACCGGCTGGCGCTGCAGCTTGCGGTGAGCCAGATCGTGGGCGAGAAGACGCATCGGGCGAGTCCGCGGGCATGCGCATCCTGGAGGCGCTGTGCATCTCGCAGGGATGGGATGTGGCCATTCAATGGGTGGTCGACGCCGAGCAAAAGCATCTCGAATTCGGAACCGCCTGGGGAGCTCCGGGCCGGCGCGCGGAGGCCCTCATTCAGGCGAGCATGGTGCTGACGCTGGAGGGCGGCAGCGAATTGCCCGAGCGGGCCTGGAAAGATGGGCGCCCGGTGTGGGTCACCGACCTGGCCCTGGCGCCGCCAAGCCCGCGCGTGGCAGCAGCTCTGGACGCAGGAGATGGTTTCGGGCTGGGCGGTGCCTGTGCGCGCCGGCAGCAAGCTGCTGGCGGTGCTGGAGTTCTATTGCCATTTCCGGCTGCGCGAAGACCGCGAGGCGATGGCCGCGGTGGAGACGGCGGCCGCCTCGCTGGGACAGATGCTGGCGCGGACCCAGGAACGCGGGCGGGCCGACGAGTTGAGCCGCCAGCAGGAAGATTCTGCTCGATTCGGTGGCCGACGGCATCTGCGGGCTCGACCGCCAGGGAAAGGTGACCTTTGCCAACCCGGCGGCCGCGCGGCTGCTGGGCGCGCCGGCCGATGCTCTGATCGGCAGGCCGGTGCACGAGATTCTGCATTGCCGGTTCCGCGCAGGCCGCAACTGCGACGAGGATTGCCCGCTGCGGCACAGCTCGGCCACGCCTTGCGGCAGGTCCGGCGAAGACATTATCTTTCGCGCCGATGGCGCCTCCTTCCCGGCCGAGTATGTTCTCACGCCGATTCGCGGGCAGGGGCGTGTTTTCCGGCTCGGTGCTCAGCTTCCGCGACATCAGCCAGCGCTATGCCCTGGACCAGCTCAAGGACGAGTTCATCTCCACGGTCAGTCACGAACTGCGCACGCCGCTCACCTCCATCCGCGGGGCGCTGGGATTGCTCACCTCCGGCATTCTCGGCGAGACCAACGAAAAGGCCTCCAATCTGCTGCGCATCGCCGTCACCAACTCCGACCGCCTGGTGCGCCTGATCAACGACATTCTCGACCTGGAGCGAATCCAGAGCGGACGCGAGCCGCTCGCCTTCCGCACCGTGCAGTTGGCCGAAATCGTGAAGCAGGCCATCGAAGACATGCAGCCGGTGGCCGATGCCGCCGGCGTGCAGCTCATCCACGACGCCACGCAGGTGGAGATTGCCGCCGACCCCGATCGCCTGCTCCAGGTCCTCACCAACCTGCTCTCCAATGCGGTCAAGTTTTCGCCTCCGAATTCGCCGGTGAGCGTCATGCTGCGGCCCGGAGTCACCGGCGTGATTCTCTCCGTCATCGACCATGGACGCGGCATTCCCGCCGACAAGCTGGAAAGCATCTTCGGCCGTTTTCAGCAGGTGGACGCCTCCGACTCGCGGCAGAAGGGCGGCAGCGGTCTGGGCCTTGCCATCTGCCGCACCATCGTGCTGCAGCACTCGGGGCGCATCTGGGCCGAGCGCAATCCCGGTGCGCGGATCGACCTTCCGCATCTTTCTGCCCTACCAACCCGCTCCCGTGGCGGCTCCAGGCGGCGCCATGGAGACCGAATCCGCTCAAGGCACCGTGGTGCTGGCCGACGCCAACCCGGAAACGCGCCCTCGGATCGCCGCGCAATTGGCTCGCCACGGCTATTCCGTGGTGCAGGCCGCCAATGTGGAGCAAACCCTGTCCGCGGCGAGCCAGAACGCCCAGGCGATCCTTCTCGATACTTCGCTGGACGGCATGAACGGCTGGGAGATTTTGCCGCTGCTGCGCCGCCTGGACGCAACCTCGCACACCCCTGTGGTCTTGTTGAGCGTGGAAGATCCGCACGCGCCTGCCGAGCTGCCCGCCGGCGCAGCGGGATGGGTTGCCAATCCGCTCCAGGAAGATGAGCTGCTGGCTGAGCTGGCGCGCGTACTTTGCGGATCGGGCGAGAAAGCGCGCATCCTCATCGTCGAGGACGATCGCGACCTGGCGGGCGTCATCAGCGAGGTCTTCGCCCGCGACAGCATCGACGTGCAGGCGGCGCATTCGCTTAAAGAAACCATCGCTGCCTGTTCTGCGTTCAAGCCGCATCTCATGCTGCTCGATATCGGGCTGCCCGATGGCGACGGCTTCAACGTGGTGGATTGGCTGCGCCAGCGCGCGGACCTCGCCCGCCTGCCGCTGGTGGTCTACTCCGGCCGCGAGCTTTCCCAGGACCAGCGCCGCCAGCTCACACTCGGCCCCACCTATTTCCTCGCCAAGACCCGCGTCCAGCCGCAGCAGCTCGAAGCCCTGGTGTTAACGATGCTGCGTTCCGCGCGGCAAACGGAGGAGGAGACGGCTGAATCGCAGGCGCCGAGGCAATAGTTTGCATCGACATCTGCGTCTCGACGCCGCCGCGCGATAGGAGTAGCAATGCGCATCATGCACAGACGTGGCCTCACCTTGGTTCTGCTCGCTTTTGTGGCTGTTCCGTTGCTGGCCGCTCAGGCGGATTCGCCGTCGCAATACGCCGTTCTGCTTGCGTCGCTCAAAGCAGGCAAGACCGATATCGACTACGGACGCCTGCGGCTGAGCTACATGGACTCGCCCGAATACAAACAGGCCAAGGACACGACCGATGCGGAGAAAGCGATGGCGGAGGCACTCAATGCCAAGGACTATCCGACAGCGCTGACGCAGGCCGAGACTGTACTGGCGAGCAACTACGTCGATATCGACGCGCATTTTGTGGCGTATGTCGCCAACCGTGAAATGGGGGCCACGGATCGTGCGGAGTTTCATCACACCGTGTTTCGCGGATTGATCGATTCGATCCGCAGCTCGGGAGACGGCAAGTCGCCGGCCACAGCGTGGGTGGTGATCAGCGTGGCTGAGGAATACGCGGTTCTGCAGGCGCTCGGGTTCAAGCCATCGGGACAAAGCCTGCTGCGCCAGAACGGCCATTCCTTCGACGTGATGAAGGCGAAGAGCGGCGATGGAACGGAACAGACGTTTTATTTCAATGTGGATATTCCGTTCAAGCATTACGGGTTCTAACAGCGGCGAATTTACGAGGATTCCGAAATGAGACGCTGCCTCTGCGCGCGGTTGCTCAATCTGCTGCCTAGGGGGTAGAGTTATCCTTCCTGCCCATCGACAATGCCGCCCCGGCATTTGACAATGGTTCTGGAGGATCTCCGGCCGTGGCCCGCAAAATCCTGATTATCGACGACGAAGACGACATTCGCGAAGTGGCCGCGCTCAGCCTCGAAAGTGTTGCCGGATGGGAGGTGATTGTGGCCAGTTCGGGCGCGCAGGGTATTGGCTCGCGCCGCCGAGCAAAAGCCCGACGCCATCCTGCTGGACGTGATGATGCCGGACATGGATGGCCCCACTACGTTTCGCGAGCTGCGCAAGAATCCCGCCACGGCCCGCATTCCGGTGCTGCTGCTCACCGCAAAAGTGCAAGGCGCTGACCAGCGCCGCTTCGCCGATCTGGGCGTGGAGGCTGTGCTTTTCAAGCCCTTTGATCCCCTCACGCTTTCCGCGCAGATTGCGAGCGTGCTAGGCTGGAGCTAACGCGTTTTAGGAAATGCTGTAGGGCGAAGCCGTTGAACTGAAGTCGTCGCGACCAGCAGGGAGCGACGACCTCGTACGTACCTTAAGACATCACACCATTTCCTAAAACGCCGTGATCGCGCAGCCATGGAATCTTCCGCTCAATCAGGCGCCCAGGGAGACACCGCTCTTTCCCAGGCAATCGACCGCCTGTGGGTCCGCTTTCTGCCGGAGATCAAGGAGCGGATCGCGCGTTATCCAAGTCGCCGCTGACGCTCTCGCCGCCGGAACGCTTATCGCATCCCGCCGTGAAGCCGCGTTCGAGGCCGCGCACAAACTTGCCGGCGTGCTGGGCACCTTCGGCCTCACGCGCGGCACCGTCCTGGCGCGAGAACTGGAGATTAATTTCTCCCGCGGAGACGGCCCCGATCCCGCCTCCGGCAAAAGGCTCGCCGCTATCGCAGCGGAGCTGCGCGCGATGGTCGAGAGCCGCAAATAGGCGGGCATGCCCCGGTAAAACCGCACTCCGCAACATGAAAAACTCCCAGGTTGTCCCTATGCCTGCGATTTGGCACTCAGCAACTGGAGCTTTCGCGGGGCAGTCTCCGGATCGGCGGCCAACCAGGCATTACCGCATTCCCGGACTCTTGGGATTCAGCCGTATCGCAAAGCAGTCTCCAGCGCCGAGACGCGAACGTCAGACTGGGAACCTGGCGCGCCGTTCAGGAGCCCGTGGTCGCAGGCCGCTTCCCGCTCTTCCCGCCGCTCAGCAGTCCATACCGTTTCAACATCACGAACCAGAGAATCACTCCAGCGACAAAAAGCACCAGAAAAAGCGGGAGCACAGACCACTGCGTCTTGACGGCGAACTGGCCAGGATGGAAATACGGCTTCAGGTAAGCGTCGCGCAGGATGTCGCGCATGATGGACATGCTCACGATCACCACGACGACGATGGCCGGCACGTAAAAGGCCGCAACGCGGATATTCTGCCTGCGCAGCGCATCGGACATGAGAACGATCGCGCCGATGCCGCCGGCAAGGCCAATGAGAAGAAGCGTAGTGGCCAGTGGATCGTCACCCATGAACAACATGCGCATGTCGCGGGGCAGGCTGATGAGAAAAACAATGCCCACCACGAACTGCGCCATAGTGGCGAACATGAAGGTCTTACCACCGAACTCGAGAAGCTGGCCCGCGTACTCACGATCGCGCTTCCAGTTGGCCAGCGCCAAAAAGACCAGAAACAGCCCTCCCACGGCCAGGGCGGCGACAAAGAAGTGCAGAAAGCGGGGTATCAGCGTAGGCTCGGAGAGGTTCAGGTGCCACCCGCCTGGGCTCGCAAAGTACTTGGCGCCCCAGCGCGCCGGCGTCTGGCTAAGCGTGATGTTGTTGGTGAACAGCAAGCCGATGAGGAAGACGAGGACTACGCTAAAAAGCATCACGCCTCCGGCCCTGCCCGGATTGCGGCCACTGTGAAACGAAACGTAATAGAAACCGTAGTAGGCGATGGTGAGCAGCACCAGCACCAGGAACCACGGCCACGCGATCAGGATCGACGAGGTGTAAAAGAACTGCCCGTAGAGAACCTGCACGAAGAGTAACGGCGCGATGCCGAGCGTGATCGCCGCCGGCAAAAATACGGGCATTTTCTTCGCCACATCAAAGAACATGCGATTGCCGGCGTCAGGATTCTTCGCACGCCACTTCTTAAGCAGCGCCAGCACGCCGCCGCCGAACATGAAGTTCATGGCGAGAATGTGGAGGACGAACGTGACGATCAGGAGCAGCTTGAAGACCCAGTAAGGCGCGGGCAGCGGGTTAGGATCCACACCGGGTACCAGATTCGCCGGTATCATCTCAGTTTCCTCCTTGCGCGGCATTCCCGAAGCTCTTGGCCCCGCGTTGCACGTTAATCCAGGCCACGAGCGCGGAACGTTGTTCATCGCTCAGCTTCAGGTCCGGCATGAGCGGAAACAGGCTGGTCAGATCTTTCAGGGAGTTTGTTGCGGCCTTGGGATCCTGGTCGAGGTTCTTGAACAAAGGATCCTTGGCGCTCACCTGGTGGCACATTGAGCAGTTCTGGTCGTAGATCGTCTTACCGTCAGTGGCGGCGGCCGTGGCCGCGGGCGAGATGGGCGCAATCGAATTCAGATAGGCCGCCAGCGCGGCCTGCTCCTGATCGGTCCCGGCAAACGGAGGCATGGCGCCGTTGTGCATGAACTCAAGCCCGCCGAGCATGGCCTTGATTTTGCTCTGGTCCCATTGGCGCTGCGTAATCAGTTGCGTGACTCCCCTGTACGCGTTCGCCGTGTGGCAGCTTTCGCACCCCACGCGAAAAATCTCATGCCCCACACCCACCTGGTCGTCTGGCGTAAAGACGCGGTTATCGATCCATTTCGCCGTCGGCAGAACGCCGGCCGCGGTAACCTCGTCCACACTGAAGCCGCCATCGCCCGGAATCGACGCCGAGTAGAGCGAGTTTGCGTAGAGATAATTCGAAATCACATAAGGAAGGCGCGCCGATTCGCGCACGAACTCGAATGAGCCCATCGCTCCGAACGCCACCAGCGCCACCAGCAGGCTGAAGGCCAGGTGCATCTTCGCCGGCCGCACCAGCGCGAGCAGCGCCAGCACAAACGTAACGGCCAGCAGCACCCAGGCGAGCCCGGCAAAGCGCGTAGCCGTGGGCACCTGCCCGCGCGCATTCATCCACACGTCGGCGGGAATCCGGTGGATGTACCACCACCCCAGCGCGGGCAGGACCGCCAGCGAGGGCACGATCCACCACGCGCTCCAGCGCACGATCCGTGCTTTCAGCGCCGCGTCTTTTTGAACGCTCGCTGTGATCAGCGCATAGATGCCCGCCAGGGCAAAAGCAATGGCCGTGCGGAAGGCGAGCGACGGAAAGTAGGTCGGGTTGAAGAGGCCTCTCCAGAACTCGTGATTCTTCACCCAGCTTCCCGAGGTGAGCATAAAGGTAATGATCCCGTTGATGATTACCAGGCTCATGTAGGCGGCGATGAAATAGATCCACCCGTACCACTCGTGCAGCCCTGGCTCGAGCTTGTCCCATCCATAGAAATAGAGCAGCGCGGCGGTAATCTCCACGAAGAAGAAAACCCACTCGATCGCCCATCCCCACACATAGATATGGATCAGGTTGCTGGTGGCCGTGGGGCTGATGAGCCCGATGGTGAACCAGATGCCCACGCCGCTGATCGCGCCGAAGACTACCGTGGCCAGCACAAAGAACCGGGTGTGCCGCTTAAGCCAGGCGAGCAGCGCCAGATCGTTCCTTTGCCGCGCTCGCCGCTCGGTAACGACCAGGAACAGCCCGCCGCCCACTGCGAAGTGCGAAACAAAGACGTGCAGGATCGCCACGATGGCGATCAGCATTCCGGCGCCAAAGGCGACGTCCCAAACGGGATAGTTCATGCGACTCCTCCTGCCCGCGCGATGGGGCACAGGAGCCCCTTCCGCGCGGCGAGGTTTTGGGTCTCTCCATTGCCTCTCTTCCTGCCGGATCCTCGCGGTGATCGCGATCACAAAGCCGTGCTAATGGGATTTCGGAGACACACACAGGGCTCAACGAGCGCATCGTCGCCAAAGCACTACTCATTGAGAGCCTGGAAACCGCAATCCACAGTTCCAGTCGGAGGAACGCCCATCCGGAAGTACTTCTCAACCTGCGGTAACGGCCCTTTTTGTGAACTGAATGCGCTCGCCTCCGGAATCGCAAAAGTCCGGCCATTTCCGCTCAACGCGGCAGACTTCGAACAACCCCCAACCAATTACACTTCATAGGGAATGCCCCTGCCCGATCCATTCGCGCCCCAATTGGACCTCACGTTTGAGGAGTCGAGGCACGGGCGCCGCATCTGGCCGGTTCGCGAGCTGGTTGCGCAGGTGCGTGAGCTGGTGGAGCAGGAGTACGGCGATGTCTGGGTGGAAGGCGAGATCTCCAACTACCGCCCCGCGCCCTCCGGCCATGTGTACTTCACGCTCAAGGACGCCGACGCCCAACTCCCTATCGTCCTCTTCCGCCGCCAGGCTGTGCTTCTCCGTTTCCGTCCCGAGGACGGCTTGCATGTCCTGGTTCGCGGCCGCATGAGCGTCTACGAGCAGCGCGGCCAGATGCAGCTCGTCGCCGAGACCATGGAACCCGTCGGCGCCGGCTCGTTGCAACTAGCCTTTGAGCAACTGAAAGAGCGCCTCAAAGCCGAGGGCCTCTTCGACGCCGATCGCAAGCGCCCGCTGCCCACGTTTCCCCGGACCGTGGGCATCGTCACCTCGCCCACCGGCGCCGTGATTCGCGATTTCCTCAACATTGTCAGCCGCCGCCACTCCGGCTTGAATGTCCTGCTCTGCCCGGTCTCCGTTCAGGGAGAATCCGCGCCGGCTGAAATTGAAGCCGCGATGGCGGAACTCAATGCGGCAGCTCTCGTCGACCTCATCGTGCTTGCCCGCGGCGGCGGCTCGCTCGAGGATCTTGCTGCCTTCAACACCGAGCGCGTCGCCCGCGCCATCGTGGCGTCGCGCCTGCCCGTCGTCTCCGCCATCGGGCATGAAACCGACTTCACCATCGCCGACTTCGCCGCCGACCTGCGCGCACCCACCCCATCGGCCGCGGCCGAGCTCATCACTGAGGCGCAGCACAAGATCGCCGAGCATTTGGCTGCGCAGTCGCACCGCCTGGAGCGCGCCGCGCGCTTCCAGCTCCTGCAATCCCGCCAGCGCCTCACGCGGTTGCCCATCAGCCGCCCCGAGTCACGCCTGTCCATGCTGCTGCACCGTCTCGGCCAGCGCCTTGACGACGCGACACTCCGTTTGGATTCCGCGCTCGCCACGCAACTTCGCCTGCGCCACAATCGCATCGCCGTGCTGGCTGCTGCCGTCCTCGATCGCCACCCACGCCAGAATCTGGCCCACGCGCGCGAGCACCTCGCCGATTTTCGCGCCCGTCTTGACCGCTGCCTCGAACGCCTGCTCCAGTCTTCCGCGGCTTCGCTCACCGCCCTCGATGCGCGCCTGCATTCGCTCTCGCCGCTGGCCGTGCTCAACCGCGGCTATGCCCTGGTTCTCTCGGACGCGGGTTCGCTCATTCGTTCCGCCGCGCAGGTCGCTGCGGGCGACCGGCTCACCACGCGGCTGGCCGATGGCACGGTCGCGAGCCGCGTCGAGTCAACGAATTTATTAACCCGGACATCGCTATCCGGCACGCCGAGCGCGCCAGCACCTGGCAAAAAAAGAAAGAAACCGGCATCATGACCGCAACCGGCACACGCAAACTCTTCGGCACCGACGGCATTCGCGCTATCGCGGGCCAGGCTCCGCTCGACCCCACGACGATCTACGGCGTCGGTCTCGCCCTCGCCCACTCGCTGCGCAAAATGTCCACGCAGCCCAGGGTTCTTCTCGGTCGCGACACGCGCGAGTCAGGTCCCTGGATCGCCGCCACGCTTGCCGACGCTCTGCGCCAGGCAGGCGCTCAAGTGGAGAGCGCGGGCATCGTGACTACACCGGCCGTTGCGTTCCTCACTCATACCCATGGCTTCCACGCCGGAGTCGTGATCTCCGCCTCGCACAATCCCTGGCAGGACAACGGCATCAAGCTCTTTGGCGCCGACGGCTTCAAGCTCCCCGATGCAGTGGAGCTGGCCATGGAGGAGGAGATTTCTTACCACGCCGCCCAGGCGAAAATCTCCGATCCATCCTGCTTCCCCGTGCTCGAAGACAATCCCGCACTCAAGGCCGAAACCATCCAATTCCTCATCGATTCCGTTCCCGGCCTTTCGCTCTCCAATCTGAAGATCGTAGCCGATTGCGCCAACGGCGCCGCGGCCGCCATCGCACCGGAGCTATTTCGCCGCCTCAATCCCGATGGAAACGCCCAGGTGATCCTGCTCAATATCGCGCCCGACGGCCGCAACATCAACGCCAACTGCGGGGCGCTGCATCCGGAACTCGTCGCCCAGGAAGCGCAAAAGCGCGGGGCAGATATTGGTTTGACTTTTGACGGTGACGCCGACCGTTGCATGCTCGCCGGCCCGCAGGGCAACGTGATCAACGGCGACGCCATCCTGCTGATGGCCGCGCGCGACCTGAAGGCCCGCGGCATGTTGACCGGCGATCTGGTCGTCGCCACCACCATGTCGAACATGGGTCTCGAAGCGGCGCTCAAGCGCAGCGGCATTCGCATGCTGCGCGCGCCTGTGGGCGACCGCTACGTTCTGGAAGAGATGCAGAAGCACAACGCGGCCCTCGGCGGCGAGCAGTCCGGCCACATCCTCTTCCCCCATCTGGCCACCACAGGCGACGGCCTGCTCACAGCCCTTGTCGTGCTCGATCTCATCGCCCGCACCGGCAAATCCATCGGCGAGCTCACCGCCGATCTCAAGGTCTTTCCCCAGGTCATCGTCAACGTGAAGGTGCGCGAGAAGAAGCCGCTCGAATCCATCCCCACTGTCGTTCAAGCCATTCGCGCCGCCGAGGAAGAGCTCAAAGACTCGGGCCGCGTGGTGATTCGTTACAGCGGCACCGAGCCTTTGGCGCGCGTGATGATCGAAGCCGAAAGCGAAGAGGCGATGCGGAGGCACGCCGAGGCAATCGCCGCCGCGATTCGCACCGAACTCGGCGCCTGATCGTCCGCGATCCTCTGGAAGCAGCCGGCTGTCAACTTGTACCATCGACTCATGCCCCGCTACCCTGCCGGCCAAACCCTGCTCATCGACGCCGACGACACGCTGTGGGAAAACAACATCTACTTTGAGCGCGCCATTGCCGCGTTTATCAGCTTTCTCAACCACCACGAGTACTCGCCCGCCGAGGTGCGGCAGATGCTGAACGCCGTGGAACGCGAGACCATCCTGGCGCACGGCTACGGGCTCTCGAGCTTTACGCGCTCCCTGGTCGATTGCTTCGAGCGGCTGAGCCCCGCGCCGGTGACCGATGAAAAACGCGAGCGCATTCGCGGCTTCGCCCGCTCCATCGCCGAGCAGGAGATCGAGCTACTGCCCGGCGTGGCCGAGACACTCGACGAGCTCGCCGGCCGCCACCATCTCATCCTGATGACCAAGGGCGTCCACGCCGAGCAGGCCGACAAGCTGGCCCGCTCCGGCCTCGCCCCTCACTTTGCCGCGGTAGAGATCGTGGCCGAGAAAGACCCACCGACCTATCGCGCCGTCATCGCGCGGCACGAGCTCGCGCCCCACACCAGTTGGATGATCGGCAACAGCCCCAAGAGCGACATCAACCCCGCGCTCGCCGCCGGGCTGCACGCGGTCTTCCTCTTCCACAAAGACACCTGGGTGCTGGAGCATGCGACGGTCGACGCCGCGCCCAAAGGCCAGCATCTCATCGAGCTCGACGCCTTCGCCCGATTGGGCGAAATTTTCTGATCACAAGGGGTCGGAATTGAAATGGCCCCCACTAAAGGTCTATGATTTCATTAGCCTTAATCATTGGTTCTCGTGATGCGCACCTCAATGGTTGGGTGCCTATGGATGCTTGGTCGTCTGTTCCCAACTGCAGCGACGGTTGATCCGGAGCCGTAGATATGCACTACAAGAGCTTTACGATACGCAACTACAGGGCGATCGTCGGGCCCCTCGAAATCGACGCCGAGGGATCTCCTTTGACCCCAATCATAGGTGTCAATGAGTCGGGAAAGACGACAATTCTCCAAGCGTTATTCGCCTTCGACTATTACAATGATGACCTCAATGATAATGGCAGGCATCTAAAGGACACGGTCAATCTGTATGGCACCTCGTCGCCGGATGCGACAGTATCAGCCAAAATAGGGATCTCCAAATCGGAGCTTAAGACTGCATTCTTGAATGTAGCTCACGACGCCGGCGTTACTGGTGTTTCAAAGTCAGAGGCGCAGGAATTCGCTCGCAAAAGATCACTCCCCGAAGTCGTCATTATCACTCGAAATATTCCAAAGGATAAATACAATATTGGACCGGGATACTTTGGATCAGATAAACTTCAGCAGGCGCTTGCTGAAGATTTGATATCAAATCTTCCATATATACTCTATTTCGATGATTTTCGCGATAAAGTGCAGGAGCGAATCGAGATCCCTACCTCATCCGACGATAAATCATCCGGATGGCTTGCCATACTTGAACAGCTTTTCAAACAAACAGACAAAACATTTTCTGTCTATAAATTAGCAAAAATGGATGAGCGTCAAAGAAAGACTGTTTTAGCCCAGGTTCGCAAGAAACTCAATGAGACGCTTACAAGACAGTGGCATGAATTCAAATTAGACGAAAGCGAAGCGCTGACGATCTCAATCGACTTCCGCAGTGAGGCCGTTCAGGGCCTTAGTCAGGTGCAGGCGAATGCTCCGGAGCCGGCGGCGACTCCTGCCCAAGCTGCGGCGACCACCGCCCCAACGATAAAGAACTTCATCACGCTCGACGTCGTGGAAACGCTGTCGGGCAACGACAAGTATTTTCACATCAGCGATAGGAGCAAGGGGTTCTATTGGTTCTTCAACTTCGTGATGAAGCTCGAGTTCAATGCAAAACTTGTCGAAGGGCATGACCATGCTATCTATCTTTTGGATGAGCCGGGGTCCTACCTGCACGCGTTCGCCCAGAGGAAACTATGCCAAAAGCTTCGCCGCCTCTCCGAGAAGAATTGGGTCGCCTATTGCACCCACTCCCATTACCTTCTCGACCCGGAGGTTATTTCGGTTAACAGCGTTAAGGTCGCTGAGAAGGACAGCAACGGCCATATTGGTCTGATTAGACTCGGTGAATATAGGTCCCCCGTCTCCCAAAAGCGATCGGCACTTCAGCCGCTGCTGGATGCCCTGCAGATCAGGCCCTTTGCGCTCGACCTAGACGGGCAACAGACCACTGTCATTACTGAGGGCATTTACGACTATTTCGCCCTCGAAATCTTTAAGGCAGACAGGCGTATATCTATCCTTCCGTCGGTGGGCGCTGATTCAATAAAGTACTTCATTTCCCTCATGATCGCGTGGCACATCGAGTTTCGGGCGCTATGGGACAACGATCAAGAAGGCAGGGAGCATTACACCAAGGCGGTCAAGCATTTTGGCGACGAGGTAGCAAAGAAATACCTTCGACTCCTCCCCTGCCGGGATAGCACCAGTAAGAGGATACTTCAGGACCTCTTCAACGGTGGGGATCTGACAAAGATTAGAACTGACCTCGGACTCCCCTCAAACTGTTCATTCGAGCATACGATAAATGCTCTTTTCTATTCCTCAAAACGGCGGGACCTGGTGAGTTCACTCAGCCAACTCACCAAGCAGAACTTCGACGAGCTTTTCGGATTCCTTTCGCTCGGTTAGGGCGGCCAGCCTTCCGCAGGCCGACCATCCGTATGAGAAACTAGAGATGCAGCAGTGAGTTTCTCCGGGGCCGCTGAGCTTGCCCCAACACCTTGCTTCAACTAAGTTTGAACGGGCTTGTGCGGCCGATGCGCCGGTGCTCCGTCCCGAACTACAGGAAGATTCTCAGGGAAATCGCGAAGAATGATCAGCGTCAGCAACATCTCCATGCGCTACGGCTCCAAGGTGCTCTTCGACGAGGTGACCGCCAGCTTCATTCCCGGCCGCCGCTACGGACTCACAGGTCCCAACGGCTCCGGTAAGACCACCTTCATGAAGATTCTTGCCGGCGAACTGGAGGCGCAGAAGGGCACAGTGGTGCGCCCGCGCAAACAAGGTGTGTTGCGCCAGGATCAGTTCGCCTTTGACGCCTATCGCGTGATCGACACGGTGGTCATGGGCAACAAGCCATTGTGGGCGGCGCTTGAAGAGCGCGACCGCATCTACGCCAAGCCGGAAATGACCGACGAAGACGGCATGAGATTGGGCGAACTCGAAGGCACGATCGGCGATGAGGACGGCTACTCGGCTGAGAGCGATGCTGCCGTGCTGCTCGATGGCCTCGACATTCCTGAGCCGCTGCATGAGCGCAAGATGGGCGAGCTGCAGGGCGGGCAAAAGGTGCGCGTGCTGCTGGCGCAGGCGTTGTTCGGCAAGCCGCAGGCTCTGCTGCTCGATGAGCCCACCAACTACCTCGACCTGGACTCCATCCACTGGTTGCAGGATTTCCTGTTGAGCTACGACGGCACGCTGATCGCCATCTCGCACGACCGGCACTTTCTCAACTCCGTCACCACGCACACCGCCGACATCGATTACCAGACCATCATCACCTACACCGGCGGCTACGACGACATGGTGATGGCGAAGACGCAGATCCGCTCGCGCCTGGAGTCTGAAAACGCGCAGCGCGAAAAGAAGATCGCGCAGCTCAATGAGTTCATCGCCCGATTTTCCGCGGGCACGCGGTCGAGCCAGGTCACCAGCCGGCGCAAGGAGGTGGAGCGGCTGCAGACGAACGAGCTGGCACGCTCCAATATCCAACGCCCCTACATCAAATTTGACCAGGTTCGTCCCAGCGGCAAGCATGTTTTAGAGCTCAAGCACTTGACGAAGTATTACGGCGATCTGGAAGTCATCGATGGATTTACCGCCAATGTGCTGCGCGGCGAAAAGATCTGCCTGATGGGCCGCAACGGCGCCGGAAAGACCACCCTGCTCAAGTGCCTGCTGGCGAATTATCCAGGCCTCGCGGAGAAAGATTTCACGCTCGACTCCGGCACGGTCTTTTGGGGTCACGAGGCGCAGGTTGGCTACTTTCCACAGGACGTGGGCTCGACCATCGAGCACGGCCTGACCGTGGCCGAGTGGCTGCACCAGCTGGGACCCGGCCGCGCACATCGAAGACATTCGCGGCATCCTGGGCCAGATGCTCTTCTCAGGCGAAGAAGGCGCCAAACCCACCAAGGCGCTCTCAGGCGGCGAGCAGGCGCGCCTCGCGTTTTCGAAGCTCATCCTCACCAAGCCCAACATCCTCATCCTCGACGAACCGACGAACCACCTCGACCTCGAAGCCATCAACGCGCTCAACATCGCGCTGCAACGCTATGACGGCACGGTGCTGCTGGTCACGCACGACCACGACTTAATCGACGAAGTGGCCACGCGGCTATGGGTCTTCCACGACGCCGGGATTGAGGATTTCCAGGGACCGTACGAGGAGTGGAAGGGAAAGCACAGCTAACGCAAAACCAGAGTCGCTTTACCCCGGAGCCTCAACCGCTAAGTCGATGCGACCAACAGGGAGCAGCGACCTTCGAAAAACCTCAACAGGGCACACCAACTCTGGTTTTGCCGTAGCGCACATAAGTGAGCCAGCCGCGCGCCTTCCATGCGGCCGCCGCAACTGGGGGCCGGCAACGCTCGCAGCCGAAGTCCTCTTCCGGCCTGTCGTCCTTCGTCATGTCTGCCTCCGGTTGACGCGTGCCTATAGCAAAACCAGAGATGCTGTAACCCGAAGCCGCTGCACTTAAGTCGCCGCGACCCCAAGGAGCGGCGACCTTCAAAAAAAGCTGACTACAGCGGAACCAGAGTAGATGTGCCCCGAAAGCGCGTCAGTTGAGTGGCTTTTTCCTCAAGAAAAAGCCACCTTTCACGACCGAACGCAAGGGCACGCTTACTCTCGTTCCGCTCTAGGGCACACCTTCTCTGGTTTTGCCGTAGGGTCTCGGGATGCGGCGCGCTCAATGCGTCGAGTTTTTCTCCACCCGCATCATTGGCGTGTGGCCGGCGGCTTGCGTGCCGCGCACCACGTGCGGCGTCATCACAATCACGATGGTTGCATAATTCTTCTGCAAATCCTTACTGGTCAGATCGTTCATCCCTGGAATCTCGCTGAGTCCCGGCGTGCCGCTGATGGCCAGGCTCTGCGACTTGTCCACCTCGGTGGCCACCACCGCAGCCTCGCCCTCTTTCACCATCACCACGCCGGAATAAGCCTGGTTATTGAGCACGGGATTGCCGTCGATAAATGTGCCCGAAAGCGCGTCGAGCTTCATATCGACGCTCAGCGCAACGTCGCCATTGCGCAGCACGCGGGGCGTTGCCTTCAACGTCAGGCCCAGGTCCTCATACTGCACCATGGGGATGTTTGGCACCGAACTGAGCGACGAAAGCAGCGACGACAGGCTGCTGGAGCTGCCCGCGCCCGTCAATCCCGGAATATTCGGGACGCTGGGCGACAGGCTTGAGTACGAAGAGGTTTGGATGGGATACTTCTCGCCCAGTTTCAGCGTGCCCTCCTCGCCGTCCTGCAGGCGAAGCTGAATCTGTTCCAGCTCGCGCGAGTCCGAAGTGTTCAGGCTGAGGTTGAGTGTGGCCGTGCCCGGCGCAATCGCCGACTCCGTAAGCCCGCCGCCAAACAAAGCAAATCCGTTCGAGAGAAGCGAGCTGGAAACCTGGCCGGAGGCGATCAAAATGGCGAGAATCGCCAGCGGATCGTTGGGCGAAGCCAGCCCCGATGAGATGATCTGCTGGACGAGACTCTGATTCGCGTTCAGGATCGACTGCTCTTCGGCGTACACGTTGAATGCCGTCATGGTCTGCGGCAACTGGGCGCCGGTGTTGCGGGTGCTGGTGTGCGCCACCTGAATCAGGCGCACGTCGAGCAGCACCTGGCTGCGGCCGTCCAGCAGGTCGCGCATGGTGGCGTTGAAGGCGATCAGCGAGCTTGCCGGCGCGCGCAGCGTGATGGCGTGCGCGGAAGGATCGGCCTTGACCTCCGGCACATTAAATACGTTTTTCGCCAGGGTCTCCACCTGGGTCAATTCGTCATCGCTCAGCCCGCCCATATAAACCGTTTCCAGTTCCTGAGGCGTGAATCGCTGCCGTTTATCGCGCGTGTCGGCGGCCACCACCACTCCATGCGCGTCCAGCGGGACATAAAAGCAATTGGTCACCAGCGCCAGAGCGCGCGTGGCCTCATCGAAGCTCGCGTCATCCAAATCTAGGCGGACCTGCGTAGGGCGCACGCTGTCGTCAAGCATCGCCGCCAGCCCGTACGCCTTGAAAACCTGCGCGATCACCTGGCGCTCATCGGCGTGCAAATGGAAGCTGCGAACGCCGGAGGCAGGCTCAAGCGGCTCTGCTGCGCCCAGCTCGCTGGAGCTTTGCTTGTAGAGCGGCTTCGGTTCAGCGCGCGCTGCATCGTCGGCCAGCTCGTCGAGATGCTGGTTGACTTCGAAGTTCGTCGGGTCGAGCGCCAGAGCGCGAGCCAGTGCGGCACGGGCATCGGCATCGTTGCCAAGCAGCCGGTCCTTGGCTGCGGCTTGGATCAGCGCGGTGACCGCATGGCTGCGCGCCACATCGGCTGCCATCCGGTAGTCGGCGTTGGTGGCGTCGAGCGCCGCGGCCTGCTCATATTCCTTCATGGCCTCTTCAAATTGGCTATTCAGGAACAACTTGCTCGCTGAGAGATAAAGCTCAGCCGCGCGCCGCCGGTCGCTGCTGCGGGGCGGCTTGGTCTCTTTTGCGGTAGCCGAGCCGGTGCGGCTGCCGGTGGCGCCTGGATCGCGGGCGCGCTTTGCCCGCCTGGTGCGCTTTGGCTGGCCGTCGAAGCCGGGCCCGCCGTTTGCGCCAACAGGCCAGTTGTAAATGCTGCCGTCAGCAATCCCGCGGCGCACAGCTTCGCCGCTGCCCGCGGCAGCCCGCGCGCCAATGAACGTCTTTGCGCACTGGTTTGCGCCGGCCGCTCATTCATGGCGCGCCTGGGCCGATGCCAGCAGATCGGCCAGCGAGGTGACGCATGCCTCGGGCTTGCATTCGAGCAGCTCGTCAAAGCTGCACCTCCCGGTGGCGACGGCGATCACGGGCAGGAAATTGGCGTCGCGCGGCCTCGATGTCGCGGGGCGTGTCGCCCACCACGCAGACCGCTGGCGCCCTTGCCCGCCAGCTCCCTGGCTTTGCGCGCTGCGTGCCCGATCAGCTCCGAGCGGACGGGAAAGTGGTCGCTGAATCCGCCGAAGCGGAACCACTCGCGCAGGCCTGCCTGCTCAATCTTGATCCAGCCGATGGCCTCCAGATTGCCCGAGGCCACGCCCAGCAGCGCGCCCTTTTGGGCCAGGTGGTGCAGCGTTTCTTTCACGCCTGGCATCAGCACCGGGTCCAGCTCGTAGCGCCGCTCCGCCACGCTGTTGCACATTGCCTCAAGAATGGCGTCGTATTGCTCTTCCAGCAACATCGGCGGGAATCCCCGCCTGGCGGCAGGCCTCGCGCAGGATGGCCGTATCGGTGCTGCCATGGACTAACAACTCCCGCCAGCGTAACTTCAAATCCGGTCACCCGATGCACGCTCGCGCCGACGGAGTCGAAAGTGCACGCGGTCGCGGCTGCGCAACAGCGTGCCATCGATGTCGAAGAGATAGGCGTCCTGCCCGTCCCAGGCGAAATCCGGCTCAATCGCGATGCGGGCTTCGGTGTTCGCTGTGCGTTCATGCATGATTCTTGGGGCTGCGCTTCAGCCTTAGGGTTGCCCTGGCGGTAGCCCTGGCGAAACGCGCTAAATACAGGACGTTCGCTGCGCGGCGGACGCTTGAGCCCGGCGCGAACTTCGGCCAGGTCCAGCCCCAGCTCTGCCATGGCGCGGCTCAGCGTATTGCGGTGCATGCCCAGTTCTTCCGCCGCCTTGCACTGGTTCCCCCGGTGCGCCACCAGAACCTCGCGCAGATACTGCTTCTTGAACTCGCGCACGGCGTCCTCGTAGCGGATGCCGCTGGAGTGCATTTGGGTCACCAGGCTGTCCAGTTCTCTTCTCACGCGTCCCTCTTGCTCATCTCAATCAAATTAGTTTAACCGGAGCTTCCCAGTCTTGCAGCAAATTCCAACACGATACACCGTTTTGGGGATTGCTCACAGTATCAATGTTGCAATCCCAGCAGTGTAAGCACGCCCTAGGGATGCGTCCACCGGGGCGATTCCTGTTCCAGCGTTTGCAACCCGCTGTGCACCTTGTCTGAGAGCTCGGAGGGGCTCATGTGCATGCTCAGGTGCACGGCCCCGACAAAATATTGCGGCAGCCTGGCCTCCGCCAGCCACCGTGCCCCCGGAAAGAAGGCAACGGTCACCAGAATACAGAGCGTCACCAGCAACGCTCCCTGAAAAAATCCAAAGATCGCCCCGGCAATCTTATCCAGGCAACCCAGTCCCATCCAGCTGATCGTCCTCTTCAACATCAAGCCGACGAGATTTGCCAATGCCATCACCACCAGCGCGATGATCAGGAACGCGATGGCGTTGGCGATCGCCTCCACGCGCACAATCGGCCTGAACGCCATCCCCAATCGGGCATAGTTCCAGAACGCCAGCGCCAGACCAAGCGCCAGGCCGATCACCGAGCAGGCGGAGCGAAGGAATCCTTGCACCATCCCGCCCAGCACCGATGCCGCTATCACCACCACGATGGCCAAATCCACCCACGTCATAAGCTGCTCCGTTTGCGCGCTGGAGCCGGTTGCATAAATCGTCTTTGAAACAATGCTCACGGCTTCTGCAATGCCATAAAATCCCCATAAAACCAGGGTTTAGCACCTGAGGATATGCAACGGTTCTGCTGCATTGATGCAACCAAGGCTAGGGTCTGCTGACAGACCCTACAATTCCATGTCCCGTCCGGTCAATCGCCGGAAGGCTTCAAGATACTTGGCCCGCGTGCGTTCCACCACTTCGTCCGGCAAACCCGGCGCCGGCGCCTGCTTGTTCCAGTGGATCTCTTCCAGGTAATCGCGCACGAATTGCTTGTCGAACGAAGGCTGCGCTCCGCCGGGCTTCCAGAGTTTCCCGTCCCAGAAACGCGAAGAATCCGGCGTCAGCACCTCATCGGCCAGGATAATCCCTTCCGCGGTCTTCCCAAACTCAAATTTTGTGTCGGCCAGGATCAGGCCGCGAGCTCGGCGTGCGCGGCTGCCCGCCTGTAGATGTCCAGCGTCAGCCGGCGCAACTCTGCGGCATCGTCCGCGCCCACCAGCTTTTCCGTTGCGGCAAAGGAGATGTTCTCATCGTGCTCTCCGCCCTCGGCCTTGGTTGAGGGCGTGAACAACGGCTCCGGCAGCCGCGACCCGTCCTCGAGGCCGGCGGGCAGCGGAATGCCGCAACGGCGCCGCTGGCCTTGTAATCCTTCCAGCCCGAACCCGCCAGGTAGCCGCGCACCACGCACTCCACCGGGAACATCTTGGCCTGTTTGACCAGCATCGAGCGGCCTTGCAACTGATCGCGCATAAGCCTGCAAGGCGGCGGGAATTCGCTAACGTCGGCCGTAATCAGGTGGTTGGGAACCAGATCCTTCAACAGGTCGAACCAGAACAGCGAAATCTGCGTCAGAACCTTGCCTTTGCCCGGAATCCCCGTCGCCAGCACGTGATCGAAGGCCGAGATGCGGTCGGTGGCCACCAGCAGCAGAGCGCCGTCGACCGCGTAAAGATCGCGCACTTTGCCCCGGCCCAGCAAGGGCGTCGCGCCCAGATTCGTCGTCAGCAGAGCTGTCATGGGGAGTCTTCCTCGAAGGGGACTGAAACTCCTATCATTCAGCGGCGGACCAGCTTTGTCAATCGCCTTGCGGCGGGCAAAAAATCTCGCAGTGACGAGCCGATAGTGACAGATTGCCCGGGCAGTGTGCAGGCACCTGACGGCAAGGAGCCACGCCGCATCGCCAAGACTCGATTCAACCAAATTCATTCGAAGATACGGCCTTTTCGCTATAACACAAACCCCTGTGACGGCCGTCACGGAACGCGCTCTTCACATCGGAGACACTGCATAGGTCAACATGGTTCGGAGGGTGCGTAAGAAAATCCTCTTTGAGCCGGGCGACACGAGGCAGCAGTGGAAAGGGGAAGCCGCGGCTAGCTTCGTTTGTGCAGGGATCACCAGTAGCCGCGCGCTACCGACCTCCAGTGCCGGCTACTGGTCCCCGTCTTTATCTTGTGTAATTAGACTACAAGCGCCTCCGAAGAGACGTGATCCTTCGGGGGCGATTTTTTGCCCGCAATCGCCTCCTCAGAAAACGCGCTTCTGCCGAAGATCCGGCCGGGATACACGGATTCCGCCGGTCCAGGAGGGCCCGGAGTATCATCGGCGGCTGGGTTGGAATTCGATGTGAGGGAGTCGCTGAATTCGCCCTTCACCGCGCCCCACTCCTCCTGTTACACTCCCGGCAATTCGTTTTCGCGATCTGCAAGCATGGCTCGATAAGTACTCAGCCCCGATTCGTCGTGTCTTCCAGTACTCCACCAACAACTGGATCCGCGAGATGCCCAGGTCGAAACGGATCGTCACCTGTGTGGGGATTTTGCTCCAGGGGTTCGCAGTTTATTGCCTTTGGTCGCGGTCCTTGGTATGGCCTTTGATGTGGCCGCGGGATGGAATGCTTCTCTATTCGCGCTCGGCTGCTTTACGCCGTCGGCGCCGGACTGATGAACGGGATGCTGACTTCGGAGTTTGTCCGCAAGACCCAACTGGAAGCCGACCAGATTGCCGCGCAGCAGATCCAGCAGACGCTCACCCCGCGAAAGTGGATAGGTTACCGGATTATGAGGTGGAAACGTTCTACAAGCCCTTCCGTGACGTGGGCGGCGACTACTTCGACGTTATTGAGCTTGCAGACAAGCGAACGCTTTTCGCGGTGGCAGATGTGTCAGGAAAAGGCATGCCAGCGGCGCTACTGGCGGCAAAAATACAGGCTCTGGTCAGAAGCATCGCGAGTGTTGACACGGATCCCCTGGCCTTGGCCAGGCAGATAAACCGACATCTGAGCCGATATACGCCCATCGACCGTTTTGCGACGGCAGCGTTTATCGTGTTGCATCGCGATACCGGAGAATTGACTTACGTGAACGCCGGCCATAACGCCCCGATTTTTTCGGCTCCGGTCTGCATCGCTCGAAGCCACCGATATACCCCTTGGTCTGTTTCCTGAAGCGGCTTATACAGCCAATACAGCTCTTCTTCCTCCTGGCGGCGCCCTCCTTGTTTTCACCGACGGGCTTACCGACTCGATTTCCGGAGAAAATGCCGAAGACCGTTTGCGCGTGCTCTGGCTGATGGTTCGGGGAAAACAATGCAAATTCTGAAATCGATGGTAAACCGGCATTTCAATGATGATGATGTCACCATCCTGCTCGTGAAACGTGATGCCGATGCCGCTTCCCTCGGCAGTCTCTGAAGGGGAAATGCCTTAATGCGGCCGTCCGGGCAGTACAAAATGCTCCTCGCAGCGCGGCTCGTAGTTGTCGCCGGCCATGATGATGGGGCTTGTGTAGTGCGCGGGTTTGCCGTCAACCAGCCGCTGCGGATACAGCGCCTTGGCTCCGCAACTGCAATACGCCACCAACTCGGTGATGTTTCCCGCGTAGGTGCGCACCAGCCAGGAGAGATCGAGCATCTCGCCAAACGGCATCCCGCGAAAATCGAGCTCGAGGCCCGAAACCATTACATCGTAGCCGGAGTCGAGCAGCCGTTTAGTGAATAGAAAAAGATCCTGAACGAACTGCCCTTCGTCGATGGCGACGCATTCCACGCGTTTGCCGATGCGCTGCTCCGTGGCTGCGATCACCGGCAGCACCGCCCACGGATCGGCGAAGGGAACTCGACAGCTTCCATCTTTCCGCAGCCGTTGCGGTTGCGGCTTTCCACCAGCCCGGCGGCGGCTTTGGTATCGGCGCTGGGTTTGAGCAGCATCGCATATTGCTTGGCATATTCGCGGCGCGTCTCGATCCTGCGCAGCAACTCCGCGGTTTTGTTGCTCCGCATGGGCCCGACAATCAATTCCAGTTTGCCAAGCACTGTAATCTCCGGGATCTACGCCGTGGCCCGCTGCTGTTCGCGGTGGCCCAGACGCACGCTCACGATCTTCGACACGCCCGGCTCCTGCATGGTGACGCCATAGATCATATCGGCGCCCTGCATCATGCGCTTGGAGTGGGTGACAATGAGGAACTGCGTGTCGTGGCTCAACGAGTGAAGCAGGTCAGCGAAGCGGCCCACATTGGTTTCGTCCAGCGCCGCGTCCACCTCGTCGAGCACGCAGAACGGGCTGGGCTTGAACTGGAAGACGCCGACCAGGAGCGCGAGCGCCGCCAGCGATTTTTCGCCTCCGGAGAGCAGCAGCACGTTTTGCAGCTTTTTGCCCGGCGGCGAAACCACGATATCGAGTCCGCTTTCGGCCTGATTTTCTTCGTCGGTGATGCGCAAAAAGGCCTGCCCGCCCTGGAACAGCCGCGCAAAAACCTGCGCGAAGTTCTCGTTGATCCGCGTTAAGGCCTCGTCGAATTTGGTGCGCGAAATCTGCTCGATCTCCTTGATGGTTTCCTGCGTGTTTTCGATCGACTCCATCAGATCCTGGCGCTGCGTCATGAGGAATCCGTGACGCTGCCGCCGTCTCCTTGTACTCGTCGAGCGCCATCATGTTCACCGGACCCATCTGTTCGAGGCGCTCGCGCAGCGCGCGGCAGGTTTCTTCCTCGGCGCCGAGTTCCTCGCCCGTGAGCCGCGCAATCTCCGCATCGGCGCGCAGCACCTGGGCCTCGACGTTGACCTCGGCAAGGCAGCTTGCCTCGAGATGCTCAAGATCGGAATGCAGCTTGGCCAGCTCGCTCGACAGCCCGGCCCGGTCTTCGCGCAACTGATCCAGCGCGGCCCGCCCGGTCTTCAATTGCGTCTCCATCTCCGCCAACTGCTGGCGCAGAGCCTGCGCCTGTTCCGCAATCGACTGCGCCTGAGCCAGCGCCTCTGCACGCGCGACGGTGAGTTCCTTCTGGCGCTGGACAAGTTCGGCGCTCTCAGCGATGCGCTGCTCGCGCTCCGCCGCCGCCGCCGCGCGCTGCTGCTCGATCGATTGGACGCGCCGGTCAAGATCGGCAAAGAGCCGGTCGATGCGCTGGAAGGCCGCTTCCGCGCCGCGCCGCCGCTCTTCCAGGCCGGCCAGCTCCGCGGTCATCTGCGCGGCTTCCTGCTGCAGCGCCTCGCGCTTCTGGCGCAGGACTTCCAGTTGTGCCTGCTGCGCGTTCAAGCTGCTCTCTGCCTGCGCGTGCTCGGCCTCAAGGCGCGCGGCCTCCTCGCGCTTCTCCGCGATCGCTTGCCTCTTGGCCTCGCTCGCGTCCTTGTTGCGCGCGGCCTGCGCTTCCCACTCCTGCAAACGCCGCTCGATGCGCTGCGTCTCGGCTTCCATCTGCTTGAGCGCCGCGCCCAGATTCGCCGCTTCGCTCTCAGCCTGCCGCCGCTCCTCGCCGCGCGTCTCCAGTTGCGCCGTCAGCTCCTCGATGGCGCGGGTCAGCGCATCCGCCTCGGTTTCCGCCTGCGTCAGCTCCGTCTCCAGCTTGGCCAGCCGGCCCTCGGTCTCGCGCAGTTCGCGCTTCAGCGCCAGCGGCCCTTCGCTGGCCGGCTTGCCGCCCGTCACCGTGGAGCGATGGAAGCACTCGCCCTCCGGCGTGAGGAAATAGGCGTGCGCGTAGCGCAAGGCCAGCCGCTGCGCCTCGACGGCATTCTCCGCCAGATACCCATGCCGCAGCTTGGGCAGAATCCCTTCCAGCGAGCGCCCCAGTCCGTTGAGCACTTTGATGGCCTCGCGCAAGCGGCGTCACGCCCGGCTCGTTGACTTGGGCGTCACCCGTCTTGAAGAGCTCGCCTTGCGCATCGGAGTTGATGAGGAAGGTCGCGCGGCCATCGCTTGTCTTCAGCAGCCGAACGCCCTCTTCCGCGACGCCCCAGCTCTCCACCACCACGTAATTCAGCTCTTCGCGCAGAAACTCGTCCACCACGCCTTCGTGCTCGCCGCTCACCTCAATGAAGTCCGCCAGCGTGCCAACAGGCGCCACGGAGGGACCGAGCGCTCCCGGCTTGAGCAGGCGCCGCACCGTGTCGGTGGCGTAGCCATGATTGCGAATGAGGGCATTCAGCGAGTCGCGCCGCCCTTCTACGGCTGCCTGTTCGCCGCGCAGTTGGTTGGCATGGGCGCGCCGTGTATGTTCGACGGTCCGCTTCGTCTGCAGAGTCTCGCGCAGCGTCCCGATCTCCGTCTCCAGACGCTTTACGTCTGCGTCTGCCGACTCAAAGCGCAAGCCGCGACTGTCCGCTCTCCACGCCAAGACGTTCCAATTCGATGCGCGCCTGGCCGATCTCGCCTTCCAGCCGCTCGGCTTCGCGCTCCAGCGCCGCCAGGCTCTCTTCGCCCTGCGCGATATAGTTGCGCGCGTTGCCGGAGAGCGTAAGCAGGTGCATGGCGTGGCGGCGGCCGGCTTCCAGCTCCCGCTCCGCGGTAAATACCTCTTCGGCCGCAGCGCGCGCCTGGTGCTGGCGCTCCTCAACCTTCTGCCGGAACGCGTGCGCCTCGCCTGCCGCAGTCTCCAGAAAGCTGCGATGCTGCGCGCGCTCCTCTTCGATTCCGGCCATCTGCAAGCGCGTCTGTTCCAGCTCCGCCGTCGCTGCCGCAATGCGCGCTTCCAGTTCGGCCACGCGCTCCGTATTGCCGCGCTCCCGCGCCGTGGCCCGTTCCAACTCGACGGCCGCTTCGCTGGCCTTGTCGCGCGCGGTCTCGCCCTCGTGGTCCAACTCGTATCCACGCTCGGTGAGGGCGTGTTGGGTTGCCTCCTGCTGGGTGATCGTCTCGACTGAGGAACTGACGCGCTCGGTCAGCTCCGCAATCTCCTGCTCCAATCGCGCCGATCCCAAGTCCATCGTCGCCATGCGGCTGGCCAGCACCACGCGCAGACGCCCGCGCAGTTCCTCGCGCACGGCGGCATACCGCTCCGCCTTAGCCGCCTGCCGCTTCAGGCTGTTCATCTGCCGCGTGACTTCTTCAAAGATGTCGTCCACGCGGGCGAGATTCTGTTTCGCGCTCTCCAGGCGCAGCTCCGCCAGCCGTTTCTTGTTCTTGTAGCGCGTCACCCCGGCAGCTTCCTCAATAATGGCGCGACGCTCGTAGGGCTTTGAGCTGAGCAGTTGCCCGATGCGCTCCTGCCCGATGATCGCGTAGCACTCCGGCCCCAGGCCCGTGCCCATAAAAATATCCTGGATGTCGCGCAGGCGGCACAGCTTGCCGTTGAGCAGGTACTCGCTTTCGCCGGTGCGGAACAGCCGCCGCGTGATGACGACCTCGCCTTTTTGCGGCGTGCTCAAGAACTTGCGCCGGCGAATCTTGAGGACTACACCCTGCGGCGCGCCGGTTTTTTGGCTGGCATCGTTTGCCTCTGCATGCGCAGTGCCTTCTTCGGCTTCTTCTTCGATCACCTGGCCGGGCTGCTCGTTGGCAATGATCTCTTCGGCCTCGGCGGCGCGCCGGCGGCGCACTTCGTTCTCGTCCCAGTCGGCAGGCCCGTCATGATCGACCACCACCTCCGGCTCGACCGGAATCGGCCCCTCGTAGGCCTCGGGATCGATCATGGTCAGCGTCACTTCCGCCATGCCCAGCGCTTTGCGGTCGCGCGTGCCGGCAAAGATCAGGTCCTGCATGTGCGAGCCGCGCAGGCTCTTCGCGCTCTGCTCGCCGAGCACCCAGGTCACCCCGTCCAGAATGTTCGACTTCCCGCACCCGTTCGGCCCCACCACCACGGCAATCCCCGTCCCCGGCACGGTCAGTTCCGTGCGGTCGCAAAAGCTTTTGAATCCGAGGATGTGAATCTTCTTTAGTTTCAGCATCTTCACTCCGGGTTGATGGGTCTGCGTACTAGCTCACGATCAGCGTCCGGCCGCAGCCTTGCCAAACGCCGCACGGACGCGAAAAACTGTCCACTTCATTACAGACTTTACGGACGATGAATCGCAGGGTCAACGAGGATATAGAGGTGCCTTTGTGGATAAGGGGGACGGAATTCGAAAGCTGATTCTCCAATGCAATTAAGTTATACTCTGGTATGTAATTCTTTTAGGGGGTAGATTTACGCTGAACGACGAAACTGCGGAAAGTCGGCGGCTCTGTCATGACGGTCGTTCCTCCGGCGATCGTCGAAGCCTTCTTCGGCTTCAATCCGACGCGACTGTGGCCTTGGCCGTCGAGAGGCGAGCGGCTCATCATCGAATCGCCCCGCAAGCCTCATTACACCCTCTTCGACGAACTGCTTGCACAGTGCGATACCAAGGCTCCGCATTGGCAGGAAGACCGTGAATGGCTCTAATCTTCCCTCGGTGGGCAGAGAGATTTAACGTTCGGCTATTTCAAAAATAGAGGAAATTATGATGTTGTTTAGAACGAATAAAGGAGTACGACAATGGAAGAAAAGCCTCGAGGTTCATAGAGGTGAAGTTTATCTGGTTTCGTGAGTGGATCCTTCTTCAGGACATGAGCAGCAGGGTACACGGCCAGTTCTTGCTCGTATCACCCGAGGCTTTCAATGCCGCGATGGGAACACCAATCGTAGTCCCCATCACGTGGGGCGGGAGCGTTCGCACGGACGCGCGGCTTTACGGTTTCACTCGAAGTTGCGGGTATCCGGACAGTAGGCGTAATTCGCTGCGATCAACCGCGCGCCATGGACCTCGAGGCGCGCCAAGCCAGGCTGTTGGAAACAGTGCCGATGCAGATGGTCGATGAGGTTCTGGCCAAGCTGGCTCCAATCTTTGCATAATGCGGTAGAGCTCGGCCAGCGGCGGCATTTTGTCCGCGCGGGCCAAGATACGGCCCGCGCGGAACCTCATGACAGACTCAGGCAAGGTCGAAGCGATCAAGGTTCATCACCTTGCTCCACGCCGCCACGAAGTCCTTCACAAACTTCTCCTTCGAGTCGTCGCATGCATAGACTTCCGCGAGGGCCCGGAGCTGGGAGTTCGAACCGAAGACCAGATCGACACGGGTGCCCGTCCACTTGATTTTGCCCGTCGCGCGATCACGCCCCTCATACACGCCTTCCTGAGTGCGGAGGGCTGCCACTCCGTAGTCATGTCGAGCAGGTTGACGAAGAAATCATTGGTCAGCGTTTCGGGCCGGTTGGTGAAGACGCCATGCTTGGACTGCCCGAAGTTGGCATTCAGCGCGCGCATGCCGCCGATGAGAACCGTCATCTCGGGAGCGGTCAGCGTCAGCAACTGCGCCTTATCCACCAGCAGCTCTTCCGCCGATGCTGCCGTGTCCGTTGCGGAGGTAGTTGCGGAACCCGTCCGCGGTCGGCTCCAGCACGGCGAAGGAGTCCACATCGGTCTGCTTCTGCGAAGCATCCGTGCGCCCCGGCGAGAAGGGAACCTTCACGTCGTGGCCGGCCTTTTTCGCGGCTTCCTCGACGGCCGCGCAGCCGCCCAGAACGATCAGGTCAGCCAGCGAGACCTTCTTGCCGCCGGACTGCGAGCTGTTGAACTCCTTCTGGATCGCCTCCAGCTTCTTGAGGACCTTCGCCAGCTCGGCCGGCTGGTTCACTTCCCAATCCTTTTGCGGCGCCAGGCGAATGCGCGCCCCGTTGGCCCCGCCGCGCTTGTCGGAGCCGCGGAAGGTCGCCGCCGAAGCCCAGGCCGTCGTGACCAGTTGGGAGATCGACAGTCCGGATGCGAGGATTTTGGCCTTCAGAGCGGCAATGTCCCGCTCCCCGATCAGCTTATGATCCACTGCGGGAACCGGGTCCTGCCAGATCAGCGGCTCCTTCGGGAACCAGCGGGCCCAGGTAGCGGGAGAGCGGCCCCATGTCGCGGTGCGTCAGCTTGAACCAGGCCCTGGCGAAGGCATCCGCGAACTCGTCCGGATGCTCCAGGAAGCGCCGCGAGATCTTCTCGTAGGCCGGGTCGAACCGCAGGGAGAGATCGGTGGTCAGCATCGTGGGCGCGTGCGCTCTTTGACGGGTCGTGCGCATCCGGAACCGTGCCGGCGCCAGCGTCGCCCTTGGGCTTCCACTGATGGGCGCCGGCCGGGCTCTTGGTCAGTTCCCATTCGTAGCCGAACAGGTTCTCGAAGAAGTCGTTGCTCCACTTGGTTGGCGTGGTGGTCCAGGTGACTTCCAGGCCGCTGGTGATGGTATCGCCGCCCTTGCCGGTGCCGAAGCTGTTCTTCCAGCCCAGGCCCTGCTGTTCGATGGGGGCGGCCTCGGGCTCGGGGCCCACATACTTGCGGATCGGCGGCGCCGTGGGTCTTGCCGAAGGTGTGGCCGCCGGCGATCAGCGCCACGGTCTCTTCGTCATTCATCGCCATGCGGGCGAAGGTCTCGCGGATGTCGACGGGCCGCCGCAACCGGATCCGGGTTGCCGTTGGGGCCTTCCGGATTGACGTAGATCAGGCCCATCTGAACGGCGCCGAGAGGATTTTCGAGCTGGCGTTCGCCGCTGTAGCGCTCGTCGCGCCAGCCACGTTGCCTCCAGGCCCCAGTAGATGTCCTCATCCGGCTCCCACACGTCCTCGCGCCCGCCGCCGAAGCCGAAGGTCTTGAAGCCCATCGACTCCAGCGCCACGTTGCCGGCGAGAATCATCAGGTCGGCCCAGGAGATCTTCTTGCCGTACTTCTGCTTGATCGGCCAGAGCAGGCGGCGCGCCTTGTCGAGGTTGACGTTGTCGGGCCAGCTGTTGAGCGGGCGCGAAACGCTGCTGGCCCGGCCTGCGCCGCCGCGGCCGTCGGCGATGCGGTAGGTGCCCGCGCTGTGCCACGCCATGCGGATGAAGAGCGGCCCATAGTGACCGAAGTCGGCCGGCCACCAGTCCTGCGAGTCCGTCATCAGGGCATGGAGGTCCTTGATCACGGCATTCAGGTCGAGGCTCTTGAATTCCTTGGCGTAATTGAAATCCTTGTCCATGGGATCGGACAGAGGGGAGTGCTGGTGAAGGATTTTCAGGTTGAGTTGATTCGGCCACCAGTCTGCATTCGTCCAGGCACCGGCCATCGCTTGGCTGCTAGCCTCGTCCATTACCGGGCATTTGCTTTCGTCTGACATATTTCGCTCCTTTCGTACCGGGGGACAGGAGCCCCCCTGCTGTTGTAAGTTTATTCTCCGGGTATTCATTCGTCTTCGAATTCATACCCGCACAATCATTGCGACAAACTTATGAGCCCATACTGCTCTTGCCACGCGCGCACTTCTTGCACAGCCCCCGAACAATCAGTTCGCATTCGCGAAGAATCCGCTTACCCAGGGAGCCTGAGGCAGGACGGGGCACGTCGTACCATTCCAAATCTTCCACGCTGCCGCAGCGGTCACAGATGAAGTGATGATGCTGCTTGGCCTTGGCATCGAACCGCGCGGTGCGGCCCTCGACGGCCACTTCACGCACCAAACCCGCCTGCAGCAGATCCCTCAGATTGTTATAAACCGTGGCCCTTGAGGAGCGCGGATGCAGGCGATTCACGGCCTCGAAGATTTCTGGAGCCGTGGGATGCCCGGTGTGCTCCGCCAGGAATGCCATCACGCCATACCGCTGCGGAGTGCACCTTAATCCGCTGCCCTCCAGAGAACGTTTAATCGTCTCGGCATCCATGAACCAAATAGAATCAATCTAATATGACATTTTGTCAAGACTCATGTTAGTGGTTGCGCTTCTGGGCAGAAAATGGACGGATGCCGTTTCTTGAGTACCCGTCCTTTGGCTCTCAAAAGGATGGAGTTGCAGAATTTTTGTCTGAGAATCGGCCTTCGAGTAAAATGGCCGCATCGTCGAAATTCAACCGAACGGACTCCGGCTGACTTCAGCCCGGGAGGGGACCGGCCATGAAAAGTAGAATCATATTGCTTTGCGTTCTTCTAATGCTTCCTGTCGGATTGGCGCACACGCAAGGTCTCATTGACGCGATCAAGGCCGATAATGCATCGCAAGTTAAAGAAATATTGAAGGCGAACCCCGCTCTGGTGAACGGAGAGGATCAGAACTGGCTGCCCCTGAGCCTTGCCGCGCGCAGCGGGTTCAACGACATCGTCGAGATATTGATCGCCAACAATGCTGATGTCAACGGAAAGGACATCAATGGGTTCACGGCGTTGCATAGCTCGGCTATAACAGACAAGGGAGAAGCTGTCGCAATCCTGCTGGCTCATGGCGCAAATGTCAACGCAGAGAGAAGTTGACGGGTGGCACTCCGTTGCATTTAGCGGCTTCCAGCGGAAGCAAAAGCGTGGTCGAGGTCTTGCTCGCCCATGGAGCGGAAGTGAATGCCGAGGAAGAATGCGGCGTCACGCCGCTGGACTATGCGATTGCAGGCAATTATCCCGACATTGCCGCGCTCCTTCGTGCGCATGGCGGGCAAGCCAACTATCTCTTGCACGATGCCGCTTCCGCCGGCGATGCGGCAAGCTGTCGGAATGAAGAATACTCGGCGAAGAACCCTAACCGGCGACACTAACTATTAGGTACGGCGATCGGTGGATATGAAGGCTATCCTGAGTCTACGGTCAAAGCTCCGATCTGCAAAAAACCTGCTGGAAACATCCCGGTCAGACGGGATACCTCCAGAGCTGCGACGAGCACAAAGATTGCGCTGATCGTCAAGCAGTAGCGAGTGGCACCGATTGGTCCGATTTTCGTAAAGAAATATCGGAAGATTGAGAAGAAGGCTGGCGAGTAGAGCCAGGAATAACTTCACAAAGTTAAGCCACGGTGGTCTCATTTGCACGGATTGTACCGCAATTTGTGATTCATTCGGCACATTTGATAGGCATAGCGACAGCCAGCAGCGGCGGTTCCGGGACTCGTAAGGCAAATGAAGTCAATATGAGCCTTGTGGCTGCTGATCGAGGGCAGGATTCTGACAGGAGAAAGGCGAGCTGGAGTCTGACCTTGAGGGCGTCTGGCCATCGGAATCGCATCGGGTGCTAAAATCAATCAGTACCGGGTCCTACGCGACGTAATCCCGCCAACCCCGCCAGGTCCGGAAGGAAGCAACGGTAACGGGCTAGTACGGGCGCAGTAGGTCACCCGGTACTTTTTTGGCGGTTTTTTCATTCATGATGTTTTTTTGCCCGGCCAGCCGGTCCCCCACCCGCGTGTGCGCCGCAAGGAGAAATGCATTGAGCCTGACTGTTCGCCCCGTGGTGGGCCGCCGCGCCAAGATTACCGCGCTCGGAACCTACGTCCCTCCCGATGTTCTGACCAATCAAGATCTCGAAAAGATGGTGGAAACCAGCGACCAGTGGATCATGGAGCGCATGGGAATCCGCGAGCGGCATGTGCTGGCCAAGGGGCTGGGCGTGAGCGATATGTGCACCGAGGCGGCGAAAAGGTGCTTGGCGATGCGCGGCATCCAGCCCAGCGATCTTGAGGTCATCCTGGTGGGCACCAACACGCCGGACATGATATTTCCGGCAACGGCCTGCCTGGTGCAGCACAAGATCGGCGCCTCCGGATGCTGGGGATTCGACGTTTTAGGCGGCTGTTCGGGGTTTATGTATGCATTGCAGGCAGGCGTGAAGATGGTCGAGAGCGGGGCGCATCGAAAGGTGCTGGTCTGCGGGGCGGATGCCAATACGCGCATGGTCGATTACACCGACCGCACCACCTGTGTACTTTTTGGGGACGGCAGCGGCGCAGTGCTCATTGAGCCGGCCGAAGAGGGAGAGATCGGGTTCATCGACTACATCAATGAGATCGACGGGGCCGGAGGAGTAAGCCTGAACTTGCCCGGCGGTGGCAGCCTGAATCCCTCCACCCACGAAACTGTGGGCAAAAAGATGCACTATATCCACCAGGACGGCCCCGCCGTGTATAAGTTCGCAGTGCGCAAAATGGCCGAGGCCTCGTCGAAGCTGCTGGAGCGCAATGGCGTGACCGTCGCGGACCTGGGATGTTTTATTTCCCACCAGGCCAATAAGCGCATCATTGAGGCCACCGCAGATCGGCTGGGGATGGCCTCGGACCGCGTGATTATCAATATCGAAAAGTACGGCAACACGTCGGCCGGAACCATTCCGCTAGCTATGGAGACGGCCATCGAAGAGGGCAAGTTGAACAAAGGCGATCTGGTGCTGCTGGCTGCGGCGGGCGCGGGTTTCACGGTGGGAACTGTGTTGCTGCGCTGGGAGATCTGAAAGACAGCAAGTCAGCAAGTTAGCAAGTCAGCAGGGCAGCAAGTAAGCGGGTTGGCAAACCGGTGATTTGCAGCCGGACCAAGTTGTCATATACTGTGCTGCACCAAGCCGTATTCCGGCGTGGGTTGGACAAGACAAAGCGGAGGGCGACCATGGATGTTGCATTGACCGCAAGAAACGGGAAGATCTCCAAGGGGTTGCGCACGCAGGCCGAGGAGGGGATGGAACGCATAGGCCGCATTCTGGGCCGGTTCGCGCGCGCCAGTGTCACCTTCAGCGCGGAAAGACATGTCCACATTGTCGAATTGACCGTACAAGCCCGCATGCAGAAATTTGCCGCAACGGGCAAGGCCGACACTCCGGATTCGGCGCTCCGCCAGGCCATGGCGCACGCCGAACATCAGGCCCAGCGGTATCGGGACAGGCGCCTGGTAAGCAAGCGCCTGCCGAAAGGCGAAAAGGTGCTCACGGCTCCGCCGGTGACGCGGCCCAAGGCGCGCGCCGAACTGGTTACCGATGCCGAAGAGGCTCGACCACCCCGTTCTGCAGGCAAAGTGCGAGCGTCCATCGCGGTCCACTCCTTTCCCGCCCGCGCTACAGTGGTCGAGCCGCACATAATCAGGAACAGCGAGGCCATCGCGCTGAAGCCGATGACCATTGAAGAAGCCGTCAAGGACACAGAGTTCCGCGACCGCGATTTGCTCATCTTCCGCACCGCGTCTGGAGACATGTTTGTGCTCCATCGCCGCCGCGACGGCGAAATGGAGTTGGTGGAGATCCCCTAGCAGGCTGCGGGAAAAGGCATGATTTCTGGTCGATTGGGTGAATAACATCCCGCAGGGCCTATAGCAAAACCAAAGATGCTGTAACCCGAAGCCGCTGCACTCAAGTCGCCGCGACCCCAGGGAGCGGCGACCTTCAAGAAAAGCTGAATAGGGCACACCTTCTCTGGTTTTGCCGTAAAGACCCCGTTGATTTGGTCCTGCTTCCGGCACGCGACCCGGCCCGACCCGGCCCGGAGGGCACCCCGGTACCCCGGCGCCCCGGACCCCGGTCGGGCCCTGACGCGAAACCTGGCCTGAGTGAGTTTTTTCTGCAGCCTGCAGGGTTGTTGGCCACTTGCTTTTGTTCCACCTTCCATGCCCTATCCTTCCGCATCTTTATCTAGCGAAAGGGTGGGATAGCACGCACCCGTTGCGCCGTCTCCGCGCCGGCCTCATCGATGCAATGCTGCGGACCGCGGAATGCGCCCGGACTGCGGGATCGAACAGACTTTGGTTGCACGTGCTGACCGATTTAGGGGATGGATGCCGGGCACTGCGCCGGATACGATCTGGTATATGGCAGCTCCTGGAGTCAGGGCCCGGATTAGGCCGGAGCGGCGGCGGGCACAAGCGACAACTGCGGCGCCTCCCAGGGAGGCCATTGGATTGAATCCTCAGCAAAACGCGAACCCCAATGCACAGTTGGAGGTTCTCGACGGCCTGCCGGTTCTGGTTTTTCTTGAGCGGGCAGGGAAGATTGTCTTTGCCAACGCGGAAGCGCGCGAGATGCTAGGCTTGACCGGCGGAGAGTGGGTTCAGCGGCCGGTCGAGGACGTTCTGTGGGGACTGTTTCCCGGCACGGCGGAGCCGCAGACGCTGTTGACAGGCACGCGGCGCGGCAGCCCGTTTCATGCCACGCTGCCGGCGAAAAATGGCCAATTGATGCCGGTGGAGGGCACCTACAGCATTTTGAATGCGGAGATGCGCGATGCTGTGATCGTGGCCCATCCCAGCGGAGGACGCGAGCGCGCACCCAAATCGCGGCTGATGGAAGACGTGCTGGCCAGCCTTCCTGAGGCTGTTGCCATCGAGCACGAAAACCATGTTTTGTACACCAATCCAGCATTTACCCGCATGTTTGGCTACACCGCCGAGGAAGCTGGCGGCGGCAGCCTGCGGGAACTGATCGTGCCGGAGACGCGCTTCAACGAGAATGCAGCGCTGGCAAAGGCCGTGGACGAGCGCGGCGGCGCCACGGTGGAAACGGTGCGCATGAACAAGGCAGGCGAGCTGGTGGATGTGAGCCTGCAGATCGCGCCGCTGCTTGTGAACGGCGCCAAGGTGGGCTACGTATTCACCTTCCGCGACATCGGCGATTACAAGCAGACCGAAGCCAAGCTGCAGCACGACGCCATGCACGACGTAGTAACGGGACTGCCCAACCGGGCGCTGTTTCTTGACCGGCTCAACCTGACGTTCAGCCGGCGCGTGCGCAATCCCGATCATGGCTGCGGCGTGCTCTATATTGACCTTGACCGCTTTAAGGAAATCAACGACGCGCTGGGCCACGCCGCCGGCGATGTTCTGCTGATGGCGGTTGCCGGGCGGCTTCGCTCATCGCTGCGCCCCCAGGACTCGGCCGCGCGGCTGGGCGGGGACGAGTTTGCGGTTTTGGTGGAGAACATTGTCACCGCAGACGACCTCGAGATTGTGGCCGACCGCATATTGCAGGAGATCAAGCGTCCCTTCGACATCTTTGGGCACGTCGTCGAGGCCGGCGCCAGCATCGGCGCGGCCATGGCCGGACCGGACCACACGGCATCCGAAATGCTCATCCGCGACGCGGACTTTGCCATGTACCGCGCCAAGCAGGCGGGCGGCAGCCGCTACGAAGTCTTCGACAAACACCTGGAAGTGTGCGTCACCAGCCAGCAGGAGCGCGAGCGCGAGCTGCGCACCGCATTGGACAAGCGGCTGTTCGATTTCCGGTATCAGCCCATCTACCGGCTCGCCAGCGGCAAGCTGGAGGGATTCGAGTCGTTGCTGTGCCTGCGCCGGGCGGACGGGACGGTGGAGAGTTTCAGCGACCTGCTGGCCGTCGCCGAGGAAACCGGCATTTCCATCCTCCTGGGGCAGGAAACGTTCGACGCCGTTTGCGCGCAGTTGCGCAGTTGGAGCGATCGCCTGCCGCAGGAGGGCCTGATCGTGACCATCAACCTCACGCGCCGCCAACTCTACCATCCCGATCTGATCGCGCAATTGAGAAAAGCTCTTGCGGCCAGCGGCGCCGATCCTTCGCGGCTCATGTTTGAGGCGCCGGAGAGCGCTTTTAACGAGAATCCGGATGCAGCGGTAGCCATTTTGCAACGTTTGGTGGACTGCCAAGTGCGGGTTGCCGTGGACGAGTTCGGAAGCAGCCTCGCGCCGCTGAATTACCTGGTGAATCTGCCTGTCAGCATGGTGAAGCTCGCCCCCAGGCTGACTGCGGCCGCGGTTTCGCCGGGCCGGCAGCAGGCAGTGCTCGAGTCGCTGATTCGCCTTGGCTACACATTGGGCGTTGAGGTTGTGGCCCAGGGCATCGAGACCCCGGAACAGCTCGCGAAGCTCGTACGCATGGGCTGCGCCTTAGGCCAGGGCCCGCTGTTGTCTGCCGCTCTGGAGCCGGCGCAGGCGCTCGCGCACGCTAAGACCGGCTTCTGGACGATCGTGCCCAAAGCCTGAACCCAGCCGCATGCGGCGTTCTGCCTTGCCCGCGGTGTAGCATGAACCCATGACACCCAGGAAGTCCGCACGCAAAGCGGCCCCATCGCAAGCGGCTACGCGCAAGCGGAAGGGCGCAGTTGCGCCAACCAAGGAGTTGGTGATCGTGACCGGAATCTCCGGCGCGGGCAAAGCTTCGGCGCTCAAGGCATTTGAGGATCTGGGATTTCACTGCGTTGACAATCTGCCGCTGGAGTTATTGCCCCATTTTGCGGGCTTGGTCAGCAGGTCTGCCGAAGTGGAGCTGGCCGCCATCGTGGTGGACGTGCGCGAAGGCGCGACCCTCGATCGCCTGCCCGAAATCCTGAAGAGCGTAAGAAAGCTGCTGCACACGCGGGTGGTCTTTCTTGACGCCCAGGACGCGGTGCTGGTCCGGCGCTATTCCGAGACACGGCGTCCTCACCCGCTCGGCCGCTCAGAGACGGTGTGGCGCTCCATTGTGGAAGAGCGGCAACTTCTGGACCCCATTCGCAACGTAGCCGACACGCTCATCGACACATCCAACTTTAACGTGCACGAGCTGCGCGCCGACATCCTGGCCCGATTCGGCCACCAGGACGAGAACCAGCGCCTGCTGGTTTCCTGCCTGAGCTTCGGTTTCAAAAATGGTGTTCCGCTCGACGCGGATATGGTATTCGATGTGCGCTTCCTGCCGAATCCGCATTTCGTGGCGGAGTTCCGCAAAAAGACAGGGCTCGATCCGAAGGTGGCTGCCTACGTCCGCGGCTTCCCGCAGACGCGGGAGTTTCTCGATCGCGTGACCAAGCTGATGCTTTACCTGCTGCCGCACTACGTGGAGGAAGGCAAGAGCTATCTGACGGTGGCCTTCGGCTGCACCGGCGGCCAGCACCGCAGCGTGATGATGGCCGAAGAGATTGCCAAGCGGCTGGGGAGGGCCGGCTACCAGGTGAAGGCGCTGCATCGGGATATGCCTCGGTGAGAGCGAGGCAGCAAGTCAGCGGGTTAGCGAGTCGGCAAGTCGGCGAGCCGGCAAGTCGGCGAACCACGATGTTCCGAATGAGTCTGCCTTGTGTCGCGGCACGGCGCCCGCGCCGGAGGCGCAGTGTTTGCTCACTGCTGTCCAAAACACATTTTGAGTTGAAGCTGGTTGCCCTCCGGTATCGGCGGTTCCAGAATGACTTTGTCGAGAAGTCGCTGAAAACCGCCAGGGAGGGCGCCTGCCATGGTACAAGTCGCGAGTCTGTTCAATCAACTTCTGCAGCATTTTCCTCGTCTGGAATTCGCTGGTCTGGTCAGGACGCATCAGGCCGAGCGCGCGGCTAAGGGTTTCGACTGCTGGACCCAGTTCGTGGCCATGCTGTTCTGCCAGTTGGGTCATGCCGACTCTCTGCGTGAGATCTGCAACGGGCTGGCCTGCTGCCTGGGCAAGCTGGTCCATCTCGGCATCGCCCGAGCTCCCAACAAGTCCACCTTGTCGTACGCCAACCAGCATCGCCCGGCGGCGCTCTACGAAGATTTGTTCTATACCGCGCTGGCGCGCTTCCGCGAGCAGCAGGGGCTGGGCCCGCGCAAACGCAAATTCCGCTTCCGCAACAAGCTGCTGTCGCTGGACTCGACCATCGTCTCTCTCTGTCTGAGCATGTTCCCTTGGGCTCTGTGCCGCCGTAACAAGGGCGGAGCCAAAGCGCACGTGCTGCTGGACCACGACGATTATCTGCCGCGCTACGTTTTGATCACGCCGGCGCGGGTTCCGGATATACGCGTGGCGCACGCGCTGGCCCTGCCCAAGGGTTCCATCGTCACCATGGATCGCGGCTATGTCGACTTCCGCCTTTTTGCCCGATGGACCGAGGCCGGCGTCTTCTTCGTTACCCGGCCGCTCCAGCACATGGTCTTCGAGGTCGTCGAATCTCGCCCCGTGCGCGAAAACAGCAGCCTTCGCTCCGACCAGACCATCCGCTTTACCAGTGAGTGGGCGCAGCGGCACGGCTTCAAACTGTTGCTGCGCCGCATCGTCGTCTGGAACGAAGAACGTCAACAGGAGATCGTGCTCCTGAGCAATCACTTCGGCTTCGCCGCCTCCACCCTGGCTGACATCTACAAGCAGCGTTGGCAGATCGAGCTGTTCTTCAAGGCGCTCAAGCAAAACCTCAAAATCAAGAGCTTCGTCGGCACCACCGAGAACGCGCTGCACATCCAGATTTGGACAGCCCTGATCGCCATGCTGCTGCTCAAGTGGCTCCATCACCTCTCCCGGGCCAACTGGTCGTTGTCCAATCTGGCCACCATGCTGCGCCTGAACCTCTTCACCTACCGCGATTTGCTGGACTGGCTGCACAACCCTTTCGGAACCCCGCCCATCCTCCCCATGCCTGAACAACTCAAACTCGCCTGGAAATGATTTGGACAGACGATTGAAAAGAAAAAAGCAGACCTCATCTCCAATCCATGCTCAACCCTGTCCCAAAGCCTTTATTCGCAACCGCACCACACCACAGAACCTGCTATTTTGGACAGCAGTGGTGTTTGCTAGCCCCGCGCTTCAGCGTGGGGAGCGCTTGTAACAGGGCACGAGTTTACTCGTGCCGGAAACGCGGGAAAATGAATGTGGTTTAGCCCCTGAGGGGAAGTTGCAGTGAAACCGAGACACTACCGGATTTCATCCAACCAGCGCGACAGCGCATCTTCAAGCTGCTTGTCAGCGTCTGCTGAAGGATTCAACCAGACAAGCATTTTTTGCGCCTGGGCCTTCCGATAAGCATCTGGTTCGTGGGTCGAACCGCTTTGCCCAGGCTGTGCGATCCGCTCCAGCCACAAGGAAGGAATGCGCAGCACAGTGGCCGCCTGATTCAGGTCATAGCGGTCGCGCACCAGCAGGCGCGCGGGAACCAGACGGGCACGTGCGTCGTGAAAGACTACCGCCATCGGATCTTCGAGTGGCGAATCCAAAACCACTCCGGCCAGCTCCGGGTGAGCCACAGCCACTTCGAGGGCCAGGTTGGCTCCCAGGCTGTGGCCATCCAGAACAATTGCCGCGCGGTCAATGTGCCGGGTCTCGCTCAGGTATTGGAGCGCCCACTCGGCGTCCTGGCGCCAATGCGCTTCGCTGGGCCGCGCGAATGCACTCTGCCCATAGCCGCGATAGTCGAACGCCAGCACATTGACGCCCACTGCGTGCAAACGGGAGAGCGCGTCCACGGTGCCGCCGAGGTTGCCGTCCTGGCCATGCAAATAGAGCACGGTGAAGCGGCTGAACGCAGCATTGGGCGCGGCGGGAATCCACCATCCGCTCAACTGTGGCACGCCTGCGTCCGTAGCGGCAAACCCTACGGAATCGAAAGTGAGTCCTGCGCTGGCCGGCGTGCGCACAACGACCGCTGCCGGACGGTAGAACAATTGCCAGCTCCCTTGCCAGAAAAGCAGGCACAGAGCGCACCAGCCGCAGAAAGCCGCTGCCGCGACCGTCAAGGCCACTGCGCCGAGCAGCCAGCGCCCCGAGACCCGGGGCGGCTCAGTCGCCCGCGCCGATTTTGACCGCGTGCGCTCACTATCACCTGCTTTCCTGACGTCAGATTCAGGTCCGCGCGAGACGATTTGCAGCCGTGTTTTCCTGCGTGGCATGGTTTCTGCTTGCCGGAGGTCTGCTCCAAATGGCGGAATCATTTCCATGGTAACTGTACGGACTGATAGCCCGCGCCGGGCATGGAGCGCGTGATTCCGGATCACATGGTCGGCTTATTGTTTAAAGCTGGAAGCGAATGGCTATAGCAAAACCAGAGATGCTGTAACCCGAAGCCTTCAAAAAAAGCCAGATAGCGCACACCTTCGCTGGTTTTGCCGTAGCTCTCGAAGTCGAGAGGTATTAGCCAGGTTCGTGATTGAGCAGGGTGCCCCGGGTCCCTCGCCTTTGGGGACCCGGGAAAGCACGAACCCACCCCGGCCCAGCCTTCGTTTCCTCTATAGCAAAACCAGAGATGCTGTAACCCGAAGCCGCTGCACTTGAGTCGCCGCGACCCCAAGGAGCGGCGACCTTCAAGAAAGCTGAATAGGGCACACCTTCTCTGGTTTTGCCGTAGCCCGGTTCGTGATTGAGCAGGATGCCCCGGGTCGCTGGCCTTTCCCTACTTGTTGGTTTTGAAAAACGAAGATATGGGAGGCAATGATCCCACAAACTGGCCAATTTCACTGAGCTGTTTCGTCATTCTTGCTGCGAAGCCTCAACACCTTGACTTCACGCTTCGACGGCTGAGCTTTCAAAATCTCCGAGTGCTGTTTGCAAAACTCCACAACTCGCGGCTCGGCCCAGAAGAGTTCATCACCACTATTACGTGAAACGAACCCACAGTGGCCGCCATGTTCCGGTGTGATGAGGGTGATGAACGGATTACCCGCAATCCTGGGGTCGCGGAGCGCTGCGAAGGGAACAATCGGGTCATCTTTCGACGCGAGGATCAATGCCGGCACGTGAATCTGATCAACCACGCACAGCGCGCTCGCTCGAAAGTAGTAGTCGGCTGCGTCGCGGTAGCTGCATGCAGGCGCCGTAATCTCCTCGTGCCATTCGCGTATCGTCCGCAGCCTCCAGAACTCGAAGGCGCGATAGCGTTCCGGGAATAGCTGGACCTTCCTGCGCATCCCTATCTTGAACCTCCACAAGAAGTACCACTTGTAGACAAGATTCGTAGGCTCATCGCTTGCATTGGAAGAGGCCGCCAGATCCAGACTCGGGCAAACGGCGCAGACACCTCGAAGTTCTCGCGGCGGGTGGGCGCCAAACTCCCCGGCCATTTTCGCCACCAGGTTGCCGCCCATCGAATACCCGGTAAAGAAAATCTCAGGCAGACGGTCCTTCTCAATCAGCTCCTCGAGCACCGCGCGGTAGTCTCTCGACAGACCTGACTCGTAGAGCGTCGGCGTCAGATGCTCAGTTCCGCCACAGTTACGCTGATTCAATCGCAGAACATTGAACCCGGCCGCGAACGCCTTGTCCGCGATGCCAAACATGTAGTGCGATTCGCTTGAGCCTTCGAGGCCGTGAACAAGAACCAGCGTTGGATGCCGCCGGGGCATAGCCTGCCAGTGGCATTTCGCCAGGAGACGCGTCCCGGCCTCAACTTCAAACAGTCGCTCAGCTGGCTGTGGCAGGACGGACAGATTCCGCGGCCAATACTCCGCCACCACCGTCATCAAGTGCGGATTCCTAAGCCACGGGTGCACTTCGAACGGCGTCACCGGCTGATGTGGCACACGTTCGTGCGCCGTCGTTCGCAGGATGTGCGCTTCCGATACCGGATTTGGCTGAATGGTGCCCATCTCTGCTCAGCCGTGGTCGTGATCAAGCCCCTACTGCGTAGCGCCCCAATATATTACTGAAATAATCGAATGCTCTTTTGTTCGTTTAGGCCGTTGTTTTTCCGCGATTCGAGCCGATCTGCGGCCGGGTCAGGCTTGCGGAGCAGCATCTGATAAAGATGGATACGACCTGCGCGAAATGCGCGCGCCGATGCCGCCATGTAAAGCCTCCATGTTCGGTACGTGGCATCGCTCGTCGCCTGTCGAGCTTGTGGTGCGTGCTGTTCCAGGCGTTCAACCCAACGGTCGAGAGTTAAAGCGTAGTGCTCACCAAAGCCCTCAACGTCTCGAACTTCCAATCCGTTCATTTCAGCCTGTTGGATTGCCGCGTACAGAGGAACCAACTCCCCGTCTGGAAAGACATATTTGTCGATAAAGGATGCACCCTGCCTTTGATAAGTCGCAGAAACGGCGATTCCACTGTTGAGGAATACGCCTCCGGGTCGCAGTAGTTGAAACGCCTGCGCGAAGTAGAGTTGAAGCATCGCCTCTCCAACATGCTCGAACATTCCGATACTGGCAATCTTGTCGTAGGCCTCCGATTGATCGAGATCGCGATAGTCGCAGACCCGGACAGCGCAACGATCGTCGAGGCCTGCGGAGCGAATACGCTCCCATGCCAATTCGGCCTGATTCTGGCTCGCTGTCATGCCAAAAGCCTCTACGCCGTAGCGCGAGGCCGCATACATGACCAGGCCTCCCCAACCGCATCCGATATCGAGCAACCTCTCTCCTGGTTTCAGCATGAGTTTCCCGCATAGGTAGTCCAATTTGCGAACCTGTGCCGCTTTCAGATCCTCCGCAGGCGACGCAAAATATGCTGCCGAATATTGCATGTAAGGATCTAGCCAGAGTTGGTAGAACTCGTTGGAAACGTCATAGTGCCAGGCAATCGCGATGCGGTCCCGCTCCGGGGAATGAATATCGCCTGTCAACCGGCAGTCGCGACTGGGTACGGCGGTTTTGTGGAGAGCCAGCGCTGAGCCAAAAAGCCGGCGGTCTATCTTTCCAATGGCCTCTGGCGGAAGCGACATCAGCAGTTCGGCAAATTGCAGAGCGGCATCTAAATCCCCTTCGACATCCGGATCGCCACGGATGAATGCCTCCCCCAGCGTCAACTCGTCGGGACAATCGAGGATCTTCTCCAGCACACCCGGATCGTTGATGACGAGGGTGAATGTGGACCGAGGCGTCGACGCTAGACTCGTCCCGTCTGCGAACCTGACGGAAAATTCACAGTCGCCATATTCGGCAACAAGTCGGTGAAAAAACTTCGAGGCGACGTATTTCGTGAGATGCTGTTGCGCGGGTTCAATAACAGATGCAAACATGATTCCTACCCCCAAGGCTTCATGTTCACTCAGCAAGTTAGATTCGTTTTCAACGGGGTGAGATGTCTTTGCGGCGAAGGCAATCGGAAAAACCTTCCTGGGGCCTGCGGTGCCTCAAGAGATTGGTGAACGAAGTGGCTTTGGACCCTTGATTGAACCAGATCATCCATCTCAATGTCTCGGCTCTCAGTGGAGCATATTCGCAGGACGACATTTTCGCCCTTCAGACGCCCAAACAGTTGGAACCACGGACGCTCGCAGCGCAGCTCTCAGGAAGCAAACTCACCACGACAAGGGGTGCCCCGGGTCTCGACTTTGAGACCCGGGAACCACGAACGCTCGCAGCGCAGATCTTCAGGAAGTAAACCCACCACGACAGGGGGTGCCCCGTGGTCCGGATTCTCGGACCCGGGAACCACGAACGCTCGCAGCGCAGATCTTCAGGAAACAAACTCACCACGAAATGGGGTGCCCCGGGTCTCGACTTTGAGACCCGGGAAGCACGAACGCTCGCGGCGCAGGTCTCCGGGAGCGAACCCACCACGACATGGGGTGCCCCGTGGTCCCGATTCTGGGACCCGGGAACCACGAAAGCCGGCATCTACCGGCTACGGGCTGTTCACCGCTGTCCAACGCTGGACTGCACCCCCAAAGTGAGACACTCTGACAATTGACAGTTTGCAGCGAAGAGGAGGAACTGCAAATGAGTCAGGAGTCGAAGTATCGCAAGTTCAGCAAGGAGTTCCGCGAGTCGGCGCTGCGTCGTTTGTCGCTTACGCCGAACGTGGCGCAGTTGTGCCGGGAGCTGGGCATCTCGCGCCAGCTTTTGTACCAGTGGCGGGACAGCGAGCGGCGTCAGCAGCAGGAGCATTTTCAGGACGCCGAGCGTCGCCTGCGCCAGGAAAATGCTCAACTCAGGAAAGCCCTGCTGAAGAGGACGCTGGAAGTGGATTTTTTGAAGGCTGCCTGCGCAAATGTCGCGGCTCCACGCCCGAGCGCTACCGGCTCTGGCGAACCGGCATCTGGGAAGCTATCCGGGAACTGATGCCCACGCAAGGCAGCCTTGGTATAGAGCCGATGTGCCGGTTGGCCCAGGTCAGCCGCGCCGGATTCTATCGTTTTCTCCAACCCCGCTACCCTGGCGAAGAAGAAATGGAAGTGCGCAGCGCCATGCAGCAAATCGTCCTTGAACATCGCCGCCGCTACGGTTACCGGCGGGTTGCGGCAGACTCCACCGCCGCGGCATGGTGGTCAACCATAAGCGTGTCCTGCGCCTGATGCGCGAGGATAACCTGCTCAGCGTCCAGCCCAAGGCCTTCATCGTCACCACCCAGCCGGACCATGAGTCGGAAGTCTACCTGAACCTGGCCAAGCGCATGAAGCTGACCGCAATCAACCAGTTATGGGTGGCCGACATTACCTACATCCGGCTCTGCCAGGAGTTCGTCTACCTGGCCCTGGTGCTGGATGCCTTCTCGCGTAAAGTAGTCGGCTGGGCGCTGGACCGCAGCCTCACCGCGCGCCTGCCGCTGTTGGCCTTGGAACGCGCCATCACCCTGCGCCAGCCCTCGCCCGGCCTGGTGCACCACTCCGACCGCGGCATCCAGTACTGTTCTGAGCAGTACACCGGCCTGCTCCACATCCACGGCATCCTACCCAGCATGAGCCGGCCCGGTAACCCCTACGACAACGCCTTCTGCGAGAGCTTTATCAAGACCCTCAAGCGGGAGCAGATCCACGCCATCAAGTACCAGTACATCGACGAACTGAACGCCCATCTGGAAGAGTTTATCGATCAGTACTACAATCGCCTCCGGCTGCACTCGGCCCTGGGATACAAAACCCCGGAAGAGTTCCAAGCCGCCTGCGCACTCCCAACGGCCCGGGTCGAGCCGAGCGTGAGTTTTCCCAGGCATGGGGAAATCTATCGATCTTGGAAACGGCGCAGGGGCCGGCCACGCAAAGCAAGCGGGGAGCCAGTTCAACCCGACTCCCCGGCTCATCCGATCGATGAGTCACCAGTTGGCTATTCCTTGACAGGTTGGTCTCCACCAGAGCATGGAAGGTGTGAAAAAATCAAACATTTTTGGTCAGGAGAGTTTGTTTCGAGATATGTTTGGACATGACCTCATCCGACCCGATTCCCTTGCCGCGATTGAAGATAATCAATCGTCAGCAAATGCTATTGCGGACAGTCGATGTTGAGCAGTTGATCGATCCTGGCCATGCAGCCCGATGTATTTGGGAGTTTGTTGGACGACTAAATCTGGAGTGCTTTTTCCGCAACATTCGATCAATCGAAGGCTATGCTGGGCGAAGTGCGTTGCACCCGCAGTTACTCATTTCGCTTTGGATTTATGCGTATAGCCGTGGCGTTGGATCGGCTCGGGAGATCTCTCGCTTGTGTGGGATTGATCCAGCATTTCAATGGCTCACTGGTATGGAGTCAATCAATCACCATACCCTTTCAGATTTCCGCGTTGATCACCGCGAGGCTCTTGATGAGTTGTTCACTCAAGTGCTTGGTCTACTTAGTCATGAGGGCCTGATTACGCTCGAGCGCGTGATGCAGGATGGGACGAAGGTTCGCGCTCAAGCACAAGCGAATACGTTCTGCAAAGAAGATCGCATTCGGCAGCATCTGGATGCTGCCCGCCGCCACGTTCAGGATATGGGAGATCCGAAGCAGGAACCTCCATCGGATCACCGCGGTCAGGCGAAGCTTCGTGCCGCACAGGAGCGAGTCGAGAAACTTGAACGAGCGCTGAAGGAGGTCGAAGCGTTAAGGGCTGCGAAGATGGAAGACAAACGAGGCTACGAGCCTCGGGTAAGCACAACTGACCCAGACGCACGAATCATGAAGACCAGCGACGGGGGATTCGCTCCCAGCTTCAACATGCAAGTCGTCACAGATGCTCATATGGGATTAGTTGCCGACGTGCGTGTGACTCAAGATGTCAATGATAAGCACCAACTGCTGCCGGGCATGGAAGGCTTAGCGTCCCGCTTGCAACAAAAACCAAAGCAGGTTGTGGCCGACGGCGACTTCACAACTAACCTGTCGGTGATCCAAATGGCTGAACACGGAATTGATTTCTTCGGTTCTTGGAATCCTGGACCAGCAGGGCAACAACATATCAAGCCGGACTGGCGTGGCATTCATCCTGAGTTCCAGCGGGACGCATTTCGCTATGACTCGGCACAGGATCACTATGTTTGCCCTGCGGGCAAACTGTTGGTGCTCGGCAAGACCAATAAACTCCCGCATGGCGGTGAGGATCGCTTCTATAAGGCGACCCGCGCCGATTGTGGCCCTTGTGAAAACCGCGACCGTTGCTGCCCACACTACGCGAGTCGGGGTCGGATTATCACGCGGCGAGTTGAACCTGCGCTGGTAACGGCATTCAAGATGAAAATGGAGACGCCTGCGGCAAAAGCCGTATACAAACAGCGCAGTCAAATAGCAGAGTTTCCATTTGCCTGGATTAAAGAGAAGCTCGGGCTCCGGCGATTCCACGTGCGAGGGCTGATCAAGGCCGGCATTGAAGCGCTCTGGGTATGCCTAACCTTCAACATCCAGGCGTGGATAAGATTCCAGTCCAAGGCGAGCGCAGCACACGCCGGATAGTGCAACTTGAAGGCAATGCGGCGGAACTCGACAACACAAACTGAGTGCGGAGTCATCGGTTGGACCGCTTCTATAACCGACGATCACATTTTCTGATCGAAACAGAACAATAACTCAGCGACAGGCAGACTTCTGGCGATTTCGCCGAATATCCGAAAGCTGGATGATTTTTTCACACCTTCATGTCTCCGCTTCACCAACCGAAAGCCACTCTGCCGGAGACCGAACGAAATGAACACCATTTTTCATCCAACGGCGAACTGTCAAAACTCAAACTGTCTCACCCAAGGGGTTCACCCCACGCGATGTCTACCCCACAACTCCCCCGATCCCGCTCCATCTCCCTCATTCCAAGCCCTCTATTTTCTTTGCCGGTCTGGCAGATTATTTCCCCGGAATCGCTAGAATGGTCTAAGAAACTGAGAGGAGCAGCCCGATGGAACCGAATCTTCTAACTGGCTGGCGTCCCTCTCCCTTTGGGCTGCACTCAAAACAGTGCAACTGCCAGAAGATGCCCGTAAATCTCAATTCTTGACGACTTTAACATCTAACCGATTTGTTTTGAATGGCTTAAGCGGAGCCCCTCAAAAGCCAAACCGTCTGGAATGACGACTTTAGCCTCAAAAGGGGTGTACGGGGTTTTTTCCCACAGGTACCAGTACCAACCAGTAAACATGCGTCCCGCTGCGAACCGTTCGCAAGCTGAGAACTAAAGGCTACCGGCTACCGGCTACGAGCTGGAAGCTCGTTCTTCACGACTGTATCTGTTCCGCCGCCATCTCTCTGGCAGCCGGAATGATACCCATCTCCTGATAAATGGGCCGGACCACGCGCCACACCGCCGGCTGCCGCGTGAAAAACCAGGCCGCGCCGAGCACGACCACCGATCCGTTGACGATGACGGTCCATGGAGCGCCCATGGCATGCGCCATCGTTCCCGCCAGCAGGCTACCGAACGGCGCCATGCCCATAAAGGCCATTGTGTAGTAGCTCATCACGCGGCCGCGCTTGTCTTCGCTCACCAGCGTCTGGATGATGGTGTTGCTCGCCGCCATCCCCTGCATCATGCCCATGCCCGCAACAAACACCATGAACATCGAAAGCCAGAATACGCGCGACAGTCCGAAGCCGATCAATCCCAGTCCGAAGACGGCGGCGGCTAGAGGAATCATGCGGATCAACCCGCGAACGCTTTTGCGCGCTGCCAGCGAGAGCGCGGAGATGAGCGCGCCCACGCCCATGGCGCCCATCAGGAACCCCAGCGTGTGCGCCCCGCCGTGCAGCACCTGGACCGCAAAGATAGGCATGAGCACAACGTACGGCATGCCCATCAGGCTGACAACGGCAAAAAGCATGAGAATGGTGCGGATGGGCAGGAATCCCGAAACATAGCTCCAGCCCTCCTTCAACTCAATGAACATAGAGGTGGCCGCGCGCCGGACGGCGGGAACATCCAGGCGCATCATCAGCAGCGAAACGATAACCGCAATGTAGCTGATGCCATCGATGAGGAAACACCAGCCTTCATTGCTGGCCGCTATGATCAACCCGGCCAGCGACGGGCCGATAAGCCGGGACAGGTTGACCATCGACGAGTTGATGGCGATGGCGTTGCCCAGGTCGGCGCGGTCGCCCACCATCTGCACCATGAAGGACTGGCGTCCGGGCATGTCGAAGGCGTTGATGATGCCCTGCATGACGGCCAAAGCCAGAATCCAATGGATGGTGATATGCCCTGAAAATGTCAGTGCGGCCAGCGACAGCGACTGCACCATCGACAGCGTTTGCGTCCACACCAGCACTTGCCTGCGGTTGAGCCGGTCAACCCAAACGCCGGCGAACGCCGCGAAGAGAAAGGTAGGAATCTGGCCGGCAAAGCTTACCGTGCCCAGCAGCAGCGCCGACTTGGTGAGCCGGTACACCAGCCACGACGTTGCGATGCGCGTCATCCAGGTGCCGGTGAGCGAGATGGTCTGCCCGCCAAAGAAGAGGCGGAAGTTGCGATGCCGCAACGCGCGCCACGCGTGCGACAAGCCGCCTGCTGTGGGCGGCTTCGCTGCACCCGGAGATGTGTCGGTTTGTATTGTTGGCTCCTGGACGCTCACAAGTCCGATTTCCTGGTGCTGTTTGTTCGATGCACGGCAGAGAGTATCGCTTCTCCTACTCTAATTTGTGCGCCGATGCCCGAAGCAAAAGGGATCGCTCGCCGGTTCTGAAGCGCATCCCAGATTGGGCCGGGAACCCGCGCGAATCGGTTGGGCGCGCCGCAATCAGCGCTGAAATCAAGGCAAAAATCAGGGCTGATATTTAAATGCCTTGTCGGGATATGGCGGATGCTGTGGCACGGGCCGCGGGTCCTCCTTGATCTGCTTCGTGAGCAGATCGATGGCGGCCTGGAGCTGCGCATCCGAGCCCTCGAAGGTGGCGTGAGGCAGGTTGTCGACCACCTTATCCGGATCGACGCCATGTCCTTCGATGAGCCAAATTCCTTCCGGTCCATACACGCCCGTCTCCGCCGCCGTAGCCACCCCGTTGTCCGCCTGCTTGTTGTCTTCCGCGAGCCAGATCTGGCCGCCCCAGGTGCGCGTACCGATCACCGTGCCCATCTGGAAGCGCTTGATACCTTCGGTGAAGGATTCGCCGTCCGATGCTGTCTCCTGATCGCAGAGAACCACGATGTGGCCGCGAAACGCGTACTGCATGTTCCAAGAGGGTTTGCCGACGCGCGGCTGCCAGTAGAACCAACCCTTGCGCAGCAGGTCGCCCAGCAGCCACGAATCGATGTTGCCGCCCTGGTTGTGGCGTACATCGATAATGAGCCCCTGGCGATTGAAGACCGGGAAATAATCGCGCGCCCACTGGTCGATATCGGTTGCACCCATGGCCTGCAGGTGAACGTACCCGATGGCGCCCTTGGAGATCGAATCCACCTGAACGCGCCGCGTGTACTCCCACTCTGCGTAGCGCATGCGGGCGTCGTCGCTTTGGCTGATGGGCTTTACCAGCACATCGCGAACTTCGCCGGTGGCGGGTTTGACGCGCAGCATCACCTGCAGGCCGGCTTTTCCGCGCAGCAACTCCTGCTCGTCGGCCACATTCAGCAGGTTCTGGCCGTCGATGCTGACAAGAGTTTCGCCTTCCTTCACGAGCGAATCGGGACGCGCCAGCGGCGGAGCCAGGTTGGGCAAGTCGGGATCGTACTTGTAGATGTGTTCCACCACGAACCCGCCAGCCTTTTCGTCGCGGCGCAGCACCGCGCCCAGCGTAGCAGTTGCAATCATGTCCGTGGGCTTGCGGTCGTCGCCGCCGCCAACGAAAGTGTGCAACGCGGAGAGCTCGCTCACCATCTGCGCAATCACGGCATTCAATTCGTCGCGGCTGGCCACGCGGTCCACCAGCGGCAGATAGCGATCGCGCATCGCGACCCAGTTCACGCCCTGCATATTGGGGTCGTAAAAATAGTCGCGTTCCAGCCGCCACGCATCCAGGAATATGCCGTGAAACTCATCGTGCGGATTGGTGGTGATGGTCCAGTGCGACAGGTCGATGGCCGCCTTCAGCAACGCCCTGGGATCGTTGAGCGCGGCGCCCCTCAACTCTGAGTCCAGAACGTAAAGACCATCGCCCCTCGCTGCGAGCAGCTTCTTGCGATCAAGAGAGATTTCGAATGCCGCCACATTGGCCAGAATCGTGTCCGGCTCGTCGCCTTTGTTGGCGATGTCGAGGCACTGGAGAACCTGCTTCGGCTCCGCTCCGTCACTGGCGTTGAGCCAGCAAAGCCGCCTATCTGTTGCCTGCAAAGAGCCGTAGTTGCCCGGAGGCACGGGAACCACGTCCAGCCGCGAGTCCAGAGCGGTGAAATCGATATTTACCCCGAATGGCTTCTTTTCTCCTTTGGTGGCCCCTTTGTCCTCGCCCTTCTCGCCTTTTCCTGCGGCCGTGGATTGATTCGTGTTCGCGGGCTTGTTGTCTGCGGCAGAGGCTGGCGGCGTTGCCGTCTTGTCGTTCGTCGTATCGGGCTTCTGCTCATCCTTCTTTTCCGGAGCGCCGGAATGCAACTCGTCGAATGGCAGGAACGGAGAACGCAGGCCCGGCGTGAGCGCAAGTTCGTAGATCTTCACTGCGCGGTCGAAGTGCGGCTGCGGCTGACGCGGCCCCCAGGGAGAAGGGATGGTGGTCTGCAGATTGCGGTCGGAGAGAAAGTAGAGCCACTTCCCATCGAAGCTCCACGCCGGGTTCTCGCTGTTGTAGTGATCCGAGGTCAAGGTCTCAATCGCGCCCGACACAACATTCAGTACCTTGATCTGATTGAACGTGTTGTCGGCCGTCTCAGTGTAGGCCAGCCACTGGCTGTCAGGCGACCAGCTCAGGTCGTCGAAGTCGCCGTTCATTGATTGCGCGATGCGCTTGTCGGTTTTGGTCTTGATGTTGTAAATCCAGAGCTGCTGGTCCTTGTCGCGATGCGCCAGCCATTGGCCGTCGGGCGAGGGGACGCCATCCCAGCGCAGCACCCTCGCGCCGTTCGTCCACTGCTCGGGCTCCGATTCGCCATCGGCGGCAAACTTCCAGAACTCCGTCTCGCCGGTTTTGGTTGACAGGGCCAAAATGCTCTTGCCATCGGGAAGAAAACGCGCCTCGCGATAGCGCACATCCGATTCGCCTGCCACTCGCACGATGCGCCCGGGCTTGGCCGGGAAGGTGTAGATTTCGCCGCGCGCCGTCAGCACCACCCTCGATCCGTCCGGAGAAATGTGCGCCTCGGTCAGATATTGTAGCGGCTTGGTCACCCAATGCTGCCGCATCTGGTCGAAGTCCGAAACCAATGTGATGGGGATGACCGCTTCGTGGCCGGTCTTCAGATCGAGCAGCCACAGGTCAGCGCCCGATGCGTAAACCACGCGGCCGTCGTCGAGCGACGCGAACGACACATCGAAGAAATGCTGATGGCTTTCTTCTTTCACGCCGCCACCTTGCGGATTCATCGAGTAGACGTTCATCACCCCATCGCGGTCGGAGAGAAAATACACGCGTTCGTTCCAGTACATCGGATTGGTTGAGGTGCCCGCCCAATCCGCGGTGAGAGGAACAGCTTCGTCTTTGCCGTCGAACCTCCAGATACTCTCAGCCCAGCCGCCTTTGTAGCGTTTGGTTTCGCTCGGCTGCTTAAACCAGCGCGTGAAGAAAAGTATGGAACCGTCAGAAGAATATGCCCCTTCGGCGGCTTCGGCCAGAGGGACAATCTCGCGTCCGCCCTTGTTGTCGATCAGGGCCAGCTCGGAGCCGGGCAGCGTGGAGTAACGGCCCGTCGCGATCAGCAGCCGGCCATCGGGAGACCAACCCTCCGGCAGCGAGTTGCCGTCCCAGGTGCGGCGCAGCGGCAGCCCGCCGTCGATGGGCATGGTGTAAACCTCTGAGGGCCCCTCGTAGTTGGCGTGAAACGCAACTGTCTGCCCATCCGGCGAGATGCGGGCCTGGTTCTCAATGCCCGAGCCTGTGGTGAGCCGGCGTGCGGCGCCGCCGTGCACGCTCACCGACCATAGATCGCCCTCGGAGATGAAGACAATCGTATCGCCGTGCAGCGCGGGGTCGGAGTAGTAGCCGCGTCGGCCTTCGGGACCCTGGCCGGCAGCGGGAAACGGCGCAGCAAGAATCGGAAGAAGCAAAGCAGGAACCAGCATGGTAGAAAACGCGAGACGGCGCAAAGCAAAAGGAGAAGACATAGGAGGGAACTCCAATCTGGAACAGTGTCGTGTGGCTGCCTGCCCGCGCAACAAGCTTCTGTGAGCCTGGCTCGCAGCACGGGGTCAAACATCTGTGAACCCGATGAGGAATTGTAAATCCTCAAACTCAAACGTCGCCGCCAACGCGCGATTGCAGGCCGGGGCATCGAAAGCGAGGCGCTCGGAAACCGGTTACGCTTGAGCCTACGAGCCGGGCATCATCGTACATCGGTCACTTTACACTTTAGGGGCGGCTTGCGCGCTATGCCGGCATTCCGGCATCTGCGCTCCTGTAAAGTTGAGAAAGAAACGTAAAGTTTTCCTGCGGCTTGCTCGCGAGGCGCTGTTTATTGAATATCTCCTCAAACGATACAGAGATGCTTGCCCGACCATTGCAGTCTGTGTTCGGCTTTGCGCGGTTCCGCGCCAATCAGGAGGAGGTTTGCCGCGCGGTGCTCGAGGGGCGCGACCTGTTGCTGGTGATGCCCACCGGGGCGGGGAAGTCGCTCTGCTACCAACTGCCTGCCATCGTACGCGGTGGAACGGCGCTGGTGATTTCGCCGTTGATTTCACTCATGGAAGACCAGGCATCGAAGCTGGCAGCGCTCGGGTTGCGTGTGGCGCGGATTCACTCTGGCTTGGAACGCGGCGTGGCACGCCAGGCGTGCGCGGATTATCTGCGGGGCAGCCTGCAGTTTTTATTCATTGCTCCGGAACGTTTGCGCGTGCCTGGATTTCCCGAGATGCTGGCCAAAGGCCGACTGGCGCTGATCGCCATTGATGAGGCGCATTGCATCTCACAATGGGGCCACGACTTCAGGCCGGACTACCGGATGCTGGGCCAGTATTTGCCGGGACTGCGTAGCGCTCCCGATCCCGCGCCGGTGATTGCGTTGACGGCGACGGCCACTCCCACGGTACAGGCGGACATCCTGGCGCAACTGGGTATGGTCAAGCCCATTCAATTCATTCACGGCTTTCGGCGCGAGAATCTCTGCGTCGAGGTGGTTGAGGTTCCCGTGCCGGCTCGTGCGGGAGCAATTTGCCGCCTGCTGGCCGATCCTGCGCGCCGGCCCGCCATTGTCTACGCCACTTCAAGAAAACAGTCCGAGAGCCTGGCCCAGGAACTTTCGCTCACGATTCCGGCGGCAGCATACCATGCCGGACTCGATGCGGAAACACGCGACCGCGTGCAGAAAGCTTTTCAGAGCAGCGAACTGGAGGCCGTGGTGGCCACAATCGCCTTCGGCATGGGAATCGACAAGGCCAATATTCGCACCGTGATTCACGCCGGCCTTCCGGCTACGCTGGAGGGCTACTACCAGGAGATCGGCCGCGCCGGCCGCGATGGCGCATTGAGTCGGACCTATCTGATGCACTCCTATGCCGACCAGCGCACGCACGACTTTTTCCTCAATCGCGACTATCCGCCCGTCGAACACCTGAATAAGGTTTTTGCGGCATTGGGCGGTGAGCCGAGGCCGGTCGAGGAACTGCGTGCTGCGTCCGACCTAAGCGAAGAGGAATTCGACAAGGCGCTGGAAAAGCTGGAAATTCACGGCGGCGTGCGCGTCGACTTCGGAGGAACCGTCACGAAAGGCGCGGCGGGGTGGAAGAAGACTTATTTAATTCAGGCGCAGGTTCGCGCCGAGCAGTTCGAGAAAGTGCTGCGTTTTACGGAATCGAGCACATGCCGAATGTCTGCGCTGGTTCGGCATTTTGGCGACGTGAAGGACGCGACCCGGCCCTGCGGAATCTGCGATATCTGCGATCCGGCGGGTGCAGTGCTGCGCCAGTTCCGGCGAGCCACTGCAAATGAGCGCCACATCGTCCAGGCCATCGTGGACGAGCTGCGGCCGGTGGATTATCTGGCCGCGGGGACTCTGCAACGGAGACTCGAACTTGTCGGCAAAATCAGCCGCATCGAATTCGACGGACTGCTCGACGCAATGGCTCGCGCGGGACTCATTCGGATCGAAAATGCGGAGTTCGAAAAGAACGGCGAGATCCTGCAATTTCGCAAGGTGCGGCTAACCGAGGCAGGGCTGGAGGTGAGGTCCGCAACCGCGCTGTCGCTGCTGATAAGCGACGGAATAGTCGAGGAATTCGATGCCGGCAGAGCAACGCCGCCGCGCAAGAAAAGCGGTAAAACCCGTGCGGACAGAGCCGAGCGCGATGCGCAAGAGCCCGCCACCAAGGAGACAGACGGCGCGCCGGCACAAATGAATCCCGTTGCCGAGGCTTTGGCTGCACGGCTCCGCGAGTGGAGGACCGCCGAAGCCAGGCGCCTGGGCGTCCCTGCTTACGTGGTGCTGCATGACCGTACAATGCTGGCAGTGGCGTTCCAGCGGCCCGCGAATGTAGCGCAATTGTTGGCAATCGATGGCATCGGTCCCGCCAAAGCCAAACGGTTCGGCGTGGCCATCCTGAAGCTGTGCGCGGCGTCTTCTGGTACCGTGTCTTCGTGATTCGTAATCACGGCCACGAGCTTTGGGTGCCCAGTCCCGGGGCCCACACGGATAGGCTTTCGTCCGTGCTGTGGTGGTCCCGCTTTTGGGACCTGGGAAAGCACAAATCCACACAGCAACAGTACTAGCGCATGTTTGCCATGGAAAGCTGGGTGGAAGGAGTTAAGTCCTGTATTATCATCGCCGACAGTTGCAATTGAGAAAATTTGTAGTGCCAACATATTTTGACAATGTGCGCAGATGATCATTGATTATGCGTCTCTGATGCGATATATGTAGTGTCATCTGGAGACTGCCGCCATGTTCCTGCGTTCGGTCAAGTCACGCAATGGACAACAGGAGTATCTCCGCCTGGTGGAGTCCTTCCGCGAAGGGGACAAGGTCAAGCAGCGCGTCGTCGCTCACCTGGGACGCAAGGACCTGCTGGGGCCGCATCTGGATGCCTTGATCCGGTTGCTGGCCGAGCCGGAGGGTAACCCGCGCTGGGTTGCCGTCGCGGACATCGCGGCTCCGCGGTCCTCCACGTGGGGACCGGTTTTGGTGGCCCGGCATCTTTTCGAGAAACTCTCCTTGGGCGCGATTCTGGATGCCGGTCGGGCTCTGCGGCGCCATGGGCAACCGCTGTCAGAAAGGATCTTTCCCCTGCTCGCCAACCGGCTCAGCCGCCCGGGCAGCGAACACGCGCTGGCGCAATGGCTGGAGGATTTCTATGTGTGCACGGCCCGGGGCAGCCGCTGGATGCCGGTGTGGAAACAGTCCGGCCGGGTCAAGGTAGGCTTCGATCAGCTGCAGCTGTGGTACCAGAGCCTGGACGATTTGCTGGCCGAGAAAGAGCGCATCGAAAAAGCTGTGTATCTGGAGTTGCGCGATCTGTTCAGCCTGCAGCCGGACCTGGTCTTCTACGACATTACTTCGACCTACTTCGAAGGGTCTGGGCCGGCGGAGTTGGGACAGTTCGGCTACAGTCGCGACGGCAAGCCCCGCCACCGGCAGATCGTGATCGGGGTGGTGATGATGGATGGATGGCCAGTCGCGCATCACGTCTTCGCCGGCAATCGTCTGGATCAGACCACGGTGCTGGAAGTGGTCAGGGATCTGAACCAGCGCTTTGCTCTCCACCGTGTGGTATTCGTGGGCGATCGCGGCATGATGACCATAGGCAACGTGGACGAGCTCAAGCAGAGCGGGCAGGGTTATTTGCTGGGACTGCAAAGACGCAATCGCAAGGACACCTTCGACTATATTCAGCGGGCGGAACGACGCACCGACTGGCAGCAGTGTCCGGTGGGCATCGCGGCCGCAGAGAAGACCCTTGTACCCCAGACACGGGTCGTCGAGGTGGCGGGCAAGCAAGCCGGCGTGCGGGTCTTCGTGGTGCACAGTGAAGAGCGCGAAGTCTACGAGCGCAGTATGCGGGAGTTGACCATGGAGCGGGCGCGGAAAGAACTCCAAGCCTTAAAAGCGCAGGTGGACAAAGGGCAACTGAAGGGAGCCGACAAGATCGGCGCCGCTGCCGCCACCCGCCTGCGCCGCCATCACGGCCAGCGTTATTTTGCCTGGGAACTGCGCCAGGGCAAGTTCCACTTCTTCGACCATCCCACCAACCTGGCCCGGGAAAAGGCCCTGGAGGGCAAGTACGTCATCCAGACTGAGGAGCGCAATCTATCCCCGGTTCAGGCTGTGGCCACCTACAAGGAACTGAACGAGGTCGAGCGCGGCTTCTCGCATCTCAAGAGCCTGCTCGAGCTCCGGCCTGTTTATCACCACACCGATGAGCGGGTGCAGGCGCATGTCTTCGTGGCCGCGCTGGCCTTGTTACTGGATCGCGCCCTGGAGAAAACTCTGCGCGCCGCCGGCAGCCAACTGTCCACGCCCTTTGCCTGGCAAGCCTTGGAGACGATCCGCTCCGTTGAAGTTGATCTCGGACAGCAACGCAGCAAATCCTGCGTCACCCGCGGAAACAAACATGCCGCCGAAGTGCTCCGCCTTCTCGGCATCACTCAACTCGACCCACCCTCTCCGCCGGAGAACCAACCATGCCTCATGTAGCGACCAACTTCAAAAATCGCTCCAATGCCTTCAAGCACTTACAGGCCACCATGGCAAACATGCGCTAGCTGACGCGCTCAATGACAACCGATTCCAGCACCACGGGCTTGTGCGGCTTGTCCTGCGCGTTGCGCGGGACAAGGGAGATTTTTGTCACGATCTCCTGCCCTTCCACCACTTCGCCAAAGATGGTGTGATTGCCGGTGAGCCACAGCGTGGGGGCCACGGTGAGGAAGAACTGGCTGCCGTTGGTGTTGGGCCCGCTGTTTGCCATCGCCAGCTTGCCCGGCTTGTCGAACTTGTGCGGCGAGCCCTTGGTCTCATCCTCAAAGCGGTAGCCAGGCCCGCCCATGCCGTTGCCGGCAGGATCGCCGCCCTGAATCATGAAATCCGGAATCACGCGATGAAAAACCGTGCCGTCGTAGAGCTTGTCCTTTGACTTGGCGCGGGTGGTGGGATGCGACCACTCCTTCGCGCCCTCGGCCAGCTCGATGAAGTTTTTGACAGTGATGGGCGCTTCGGCCTCGAAGAGGCGGACCGTGATTTTGCCTTCCGTGGTCGTAAAGACGGCGTAGGTTCCTGCTGCAAGTGCCATGTGTTCTCCTGAAAATCCTGATTTCTGTTGGTTGATCTCTGACCCCTGAAACCTGCCCCCTGTTCTTACGGGAGCGGCGGCATCGGCTGGCCTTCGCGCACAATCGTCACCTTCTTGAGTACCACCGGCGTCAGCGGTTTGTCACTTGAATCGCGCTGTACTCGGGCGATGGTCTTCACCATGGCCACGCTGGCGTCGTCGCATTGGCCAAAGAGCGTGTAGTGCTGGTTGAGCGAGGCGTAAGCCTGCTCGGTGATAAAGAACTGGCTGCCGTTGGTGTTGGGTCCGCTGTTTGCCATCGCCAGCCGGCCCGGCCGGTCAAAATTCAGGCCCGGATTGAACTCATCGTCAAATTTGTACCCGGGATCGCCCATCCCCGTGCCCGTGGGGTCGCCACCCTGAATCATGAACTCTGGAATCACGCGATGGAAGGTGGTGCCGTCGTAATAGCGCTTGTTATGCTGGACCGCCTTCGTCGTGGGGTCGGTCCAGTCCTTTGTGCCCTCGGCCAGCCCGATGAAATTGGCGACGGCGTGCGGCGCCTGCTTCTCGTAGAACTGGCAGGTGATGCGGCCCATCGAGGTGTCCATCACCACAAATGGCCCGTTGGGAACGGTTGCGGCCTCGGCAGTGGCCTGTGGCGCGTCAGGAAGGGACGCCGGCTTGCCGGACTGGTGAGCAAAGACAACGAGCACCGCGCCGGCAGCGCAGGCCGCCGCGGCAGAGATAAGGAGCGTATGTTTGAGTTTCATTCCGAATTTGAGGGTAAATCATGCGACGGGGAGGATGCCAGTTGTGCTATCCGGCCCTTTTCGTCCGCGGTGGTCAAGCTTGTACGCATTTATGCGCATTTTTGGGCCAAATCTTCTCGAAACTGGGGCCAACCCGGACAAATGGCCTGACCCGGCCAGATTGGATGGCGAATCGAGAGGGGTGGTGAGGAGCATAGGAAGAACTGCGGGGAGTTATCAGCAGCTCTACCTGCACCGCGCCATGATGACGGCGTGGAGGCGTTCGCTGACCTCCGTGGGCAGTTCGTAGATCTCGTGGGAGCGATAAATCTCGATGGTCTTGCGCGTGGTGTCCAGGACCACTTCGCAATGCCCGCACTTGCGCAGGTGAGTTTCGATCTCGGCGCGCGTCTCCGCGGCGATGGACTCGTCGATCACGTCGTCGAGAATCGTGAGGAACTCAGTGCAGGTCACTTTTTCAACTCCGTCTCTCCTGCGACGGCGCCAGTCCGGGTTTTCTTGCGGAAGTAGCGCGTCAGCCGCTCGCGCAGTTGCAGCCGCGCGCGCAGCAGACGCGACTTGACGGCGGGAATGCTCAAACCCAGCGTCTCTGCCGTCTCTTCCGTCGAAAGTCCTTCCACGTCGCGCAGGACAAAGACCACGCGAAACCCGTGCGGCAATCCTTGAATCGTCTTGCGCAGAATCTCGGCCAGCTCGGCCTGGCTGTAGTTTTGCTCCGGATCGGGCGCCCAGTCGGCAAGGTCGCGGGGTACGGTGCCCTCTTCGGTCTCCAGATCCTCGTCGATCGAGACCATCTTGCCGGTGCGCCGCTTGCGCAGCCGCATCAGGCTCTCGTTGACCGCAATTCGCACCAACCATGTGTAAAACTTCGAATTCCCCTGAAACTGGTCGAGCTTCTCATACGCCTTCAGGAACGCGTCCTGCATCACGTCTTCGGCGTCTTCGCGGTTTTGCGTGATGTGCTGCGCAATCCTGAAGACCTGCCGCTCGTACTTGCGGACCAGCGTATCGTAGGCCGAGACATCGCCCCCGCGCACCCTTTCTACCAGGGCCACGTCGGGGTGCTGCTCGTTCTCTCCCGCTATGGATTGGATGGTTGACATGAAGACCGGTTGCAAAAATCGCTGTGAAGAGTTCTGTTTGGCCGGCCAGGGACGATCCCAAAGGCCGGAAAAGATGAGTGTAACGGACGCAGGGGCAGCGAAACCAAACTGGGCCGGCGCGGGATCTTCCGGTTACGCCACTGGTTCCCATATGCTCCCGGTTGCGTCTAAACAGTCATAAAGTGGAACTATGCGTGGTTTACCTTCCCCATGGCCTCATTTCCGCCCTGCGCCTCGCGCCCTGGTGATTCTGCTCACGTTGCCGATGGTTGCATGGGCCGTTGTGGCGCAATCCACCGCCGTCGCCCGACTGCAGGCACGCCGTCTTCCACTTCTTCCAGCTCCACGACTTCCAAGCCGAAGACGGCAAAGACATCGCCCAGGAAGCACAAACCCGTCCACCAGGCGAGCCGGGCGGCAAGAGTGGCGCATACTGCGCGGATTAAGAGGGCTTTTGTCGCCTCCACCGAGCTGCGGCCCATGGCCCAGCAACTGGCCACGCTGCGCACGCCTGAAGCTTATGCGGGAGTGGCCGCCTATGCGCGCAGCCACACCGGCGATGCCGCCGCCGCGGCTTACCTTGCGCTGGGCCACGCGTACCTGCTGGACAAACGCTACGCCGATGCGGAAACGGCGCTGGCTCTGGCCAGGCGCGCGGACGGTGAGCTGGCCGACTACTCGGATTTTCTTGACGCTCAGGCAAGCCACAACGCCGGCGACGATCCCGCCGCCGAGGCCATCCTGCACGGCTTTACCGACCGCTATCCCGAGAGCATTTTCGATGCCGAAGCGCCCGAGCTGGAGGCCAACTGTTTTGCTCGCCATGGGCAATCTAACCGCAGGCGCGGCAGGTGCTGGCGCAGGCCCAGAACACTGAAGCCGCGGATCGGCCCGGCTTTCAACTGGCAGAGGGCGAGGTGGAGCTTGCGCTCGGCCAGCAGCAGACGGCAGTGGACACTTTCAAGCAGCTCTTGTTGGCCCACCCCCTGAGCGCTGAAGCGCAGACGGCGCGCGCCAAGCTGACGCAGTTGGGGGCCGAGGCAACTCTGACGGTGGCCGAGCTGCGCAGCCTGGGCGATGCCTACTTCAATGCCGGACGCTATTCCGAGGCGGCCGAGCAATATCGCGCTCTGGCGCGCGCGCCGGGGCTGGGCGCTGAGGCCCGCGACAGTTTTGCCGTGGCCGAAGCCGCCTGCCAGTTGAAGCTGAAGCGGCTGACCGCGGCCGAAGCCCGCGCATTGCCCGATACGGCCGACGAAAACGGCGCCCGGCGCCTCGACCTGTTGATGGAGTTGGCCCGTGACCGCGACGACACCGCCGAGCAGAAGCAGATCGTTGCCGAGATGGAATCCAGATTCCCGCGCAGCCCGTGGCTGGCCGACGCGCTCTTTTCCAGCGGGAACATGTATCTGCTCAAGCGCGACTACTCCGACGGCCATCCAGTATTACGGCGATCTGGCCTGCGCGCTTCCCCGGCGATAAGAATGCCTCGGCCGCGCACTGGCGCTCCGGCTGGTTGAGCTACCGGCTGGGGCTCTACCCCGACGCGGCGCGAATCTTCGACGAACAGATCCGGCTCTATCCCGCCGCCACGGAAACCGTCTCTGCGCTCTACTGGCGGGGGCGCCTCTATGAGACGCAGGACCATAACCCCGCTCTGGCTGCGGCCAACTACCGCGCCATTATTCGCGCTTACCAGCACTACTTTTATGCGCAGATGGCGCGGGAGCGGCTTTCGGCTCTGGGCGCTACGCAGCCGGCCTCGCAACCGCAATTGGACCGCATTCAGCCTGTGCCGGAGCCGCACCTGGTGGATACTTTTCCCGAGGACAGCCCCCATTTGGCGAAGGCGCGCCTGCTGGCCAACGCCGGATTGAACGAGTACATCGCGCAAGAGATCAAGGCCGATCCCAATTCCTCCTCCTGGAGCGCGCTGGCCGAGGCGCAGATCTACTCTTCCTATGGCGAGACCTACCGCGCCGTGCGCGCCATCAAGCGGGCTTTGCCCAACGCGGCTGCCGCGTCCATCCAGTCCATCCCGCTGGCTTACTGGCGGATTCTCTTTCCCGAGGCCTGGTGGGACACGATTGAAGCCGAATCGGCCAGGAACCACCTCGATCCCTACCTGGTGGCCTCGCTCATTCGCCAGGAGTCGGAGTTCGACGCCTCAGCAATCTCCTATGCCAACGCTTACGGCCTGATGCAGTTGCTGCCTTCCGTGGGCAGGACGATGGCGCGCGAGGAAGGCATGACGCACTTCCAGACCTTCCAATTGCTCGACCCGGCCACCAACATCCGCCTGGGAACGCGCTATCTGCGCCAGATGCTCGACCGCTTCGGCGGCGTGCAGGAGTACGCTTTGGCTGCCTACAACGCGGGCGACAATCGCGTTGCGGATTGGCAGGCGGCTGGGCCTTATTCGGGCATCGACGAGTTTGTGGAATCGATTCCGTTCACGCAAACGCGTGAGTATGTCGAGGCCATCCTGCGCAACGAGGAAACTTACAAGGCGATCGACAGTTTTGCGCATGCCCAGGTTGCGGCTGGCACGGCGGCTTCCCGGTAGGTTGGAGTCGTTTCCATTTCAGGCTGGAAAGCGAAGGAGAATCCCACTTGCCACTCCCCGGCTGCGATTCGCATTGACTTCGGTAACTGTGCGCGGCAACACTGAACTTGACCGGAATCAAGCCGATCCTGTATTTGTTTCGCATCGGTATTTGTTTCGCAGCCTGCTGTTGAAAGACAACGGAGCCCGGCGAACAGCGGAACCAGAGTGGATGTATCCCGGAAGCACCTCAGCCAAGTGGCTTTTACCTCAAGTAAAAGCCACTGTCACGGCTCAGCGCTACGATTCGGTTACTCTGGTTCCGCATAAAACAATGCTCGCGGCTCGGTTACATCAGACCTAGGGAGGGAACGATGTCAGCCGACTTGCAGTTTCTGGAAGAGTGGATCCCCGAAAGAATGGACCCGGGAACGGTTTTTGTGCTGGAAAACCAGGCCAAGCTCGGCCAGGCACAGAATCCCTATGTAGCCGTGATGTCGTGCCCGCGCTGCGGGACGTTGGGGCTGATTACCCGCCGGCAACTCTACGGCGGCGAAACCATGATCTGCGGAGGCGACGTCTGCTCGGCCGAGTACCGGCTGGACGGCGACAACATCTGCTACAGGATGGCGCAATAAGCCTTACTGCTGCAGCGTGTAGTCCGCCTTGGTGGTCTTGGCGCCGGCTTGAGCAGGCGTGGGAAGCTGTGTGCGGTCCCACCCTCCGCCAAGAGCCTGCACCAACTGGACCGCCGAGGTCATCTCCTCCACCTCGAGCGCATTCAACGTTTCCTGGTTGCTCGAGCAGCGTGGTCTGGGCAATCACTACATCCACATACGGATCGACTCCGGTGTTGTAGCGCACCAGTTCCAGATTGAGATAATCCTGCGCGTCTTTCACTGCCGCCTGCTGGCGGAGAATCTGCTGCGAATAAACCCGCGTGGCCGCCAGATTGTCTTCCACCTGCTGGAAGGCAATGAGCACGTCCTGGCGGTAGGTGGCAAGGTCCGCATTGTATGGCAGCGACGTACTGGTGCAGTTCGGCGCGGTAGAGCCAGCCATTGAAGAGGACCTGCGAAACGGACGGGCCAATGGACCAGGTGCGGCTTGGCCAATGTCAAACAGGTGTTTGAAGGTTGCAGCTTTCCAATCCACCGCTCGGCTGCAGAGGGTGACTTGCGGGAAAAATGCTCCATAGCCGATGCCGATGGTCGCGTTGGCCTCTGCGAGTGTGCGCTCAGCTGCGGCAATGTCAGGACGGCGTTCGATCAACTGCGACGGCACGCCGGTGGGAATCGGCGGCGCGGTGTAGAGCATCGGCTTGTACGGGAATGGAGAAGTCGGTGGGAATTTTGCCCAGCAGCATCGCGATGGCGTGCTCGTACTGCGCGCGCAACAGGCCCACATTCATCGCGTCCGCCTCCGCGGATTCCAGCGTGGTTTTGGCTTCGGCAACGGAGATGTAATCGCCCACGCCGGTGTCGAATTGGGCCTGGGTATAATCCAGCGATTTCTGATCTGCCGCGACGGTTTCGTCGAGGATACGTTGCAGCATGTCCTGGCCGCGAATCTCGAAGAAATACTCGGCCAGGCTGGCCTGCTCGGTGAGCTTCTCGACCTCGAGATCGGCGGCGCTGACCTGGGCGGCGTATTGCGCTGCGTGAACCTCATTGCGAATCTTGCCCCAAAAATCCGGGGTCCACGAGACATCGAGCGGCAAATTCCAGAGAGAAGTGGTTTGCCGGTCGTTGCCGCGTGAAGAGACCAACTGATTGGCCGAAGTCTTGGACCGGTTCCAAGATGGACTGGCGGTGATCGTGGGCCAATACTGCGACCGCGCCTGGGCAATTTCAGCGCGAGCCGCCATGTAATTCTGAAAATATTCCTTGAGGTTTTCGTTGTTGATGTTGAGCTGCTCTTCCAGCGCATTCAGTTCGGGGTCGTTAAACACCTCCCACCAATTGCCGCGGATCATCGCGTCCTGCGGGCTGGCCACCTTCCAGCCATCGGTGTCGTGGAAGTTGACAGTGGACTCCTTGTAGTTGGGTGCGGTGACCGCCGGCGGCGCGGGCGCATGATAGGGCGGGCCGACGCGGCAACCGGCGAGCAGGACGAGACAAACCGAGCGCGCCGGCGACAAATGAAAACGGGGTTCGATTATTTGGCTCAAGCATGGTCATCATCCTTCATGTATTACGATGCCGTCCCTTCTGCCGTTGAGGGAAGCGCGTCGCGAGTCCGGCCCAGCGCGCGAAGGCGGAGGCGGTCCATCATCAGGTAGACCACAGGGGTTGTGTACAGCGTGAGCGCCTGGCTCAAAAGCAGTCCGCCGACAATGGTGATGCCCAGCGGTTTGCGCAACTCCGAGCCGGTTCCGGTTCCGAAGGCCAGCGGCAGCGCTCCGCAAATGGCCGACATGGTGGTCATCATGATGGGGCGGAAGCGCAGCATGCAGGCTTCGAAGATGGCGTCGCGCGTATTTTTGCCTTCCTGACGCTCGGCCTGCAGGGCAAAATCGATCATCATAATGGCATTTTTCTTCACAATGCCAATCAGCAGAATGATGCCGATGATGGAGATCACGTTGAGATCGATGTGGAAAAGCATGAGCGCCAGCATGGCGCCCGACGCTGGCCGAGAGGCAGCGTGGAAATGATGGTCAGCGGGTGAACCAGGCTCTCATAAAGAATGCCCAGCACGATGAAGACCGAAAGCAGCGCGGTGAGAACCAGAATCGGCTCGCTCGACAACGATTGCTGATAGGCCTGGGCGGTACCGGCAAAGAATCCCTGAATCGTCGCGGGCATCCCCAGGCCCTGCTCCATCTCCGCGACCTCCCGCGTCGCGTCGCTCAGCGAGGCGCCGTTCTTCAGGTTGAAGGAGACGGTGACCGACGGGAAAAGCCCGGTGTGATTGACTTGCAGCGGAGTGGTGTTGGTTTGCGGCTTCATGACGGTAAACAGCGGCGATACCATGTTGAGCCCCGCGCCTGACGAGGATTTACTGGGAGTGAAGTAAATGTTGTTCAGCCCCGACGGATCCTGCCAGTAAGGCGGCGCCACTTCCATCACCACGTAGTACTGGTTGAGCTGCGTGTAGATGACCGAAACCTCCGACTGCCCAAAGGCGCTATAGAGGGAGCTGTCGAGCGACTGCGCCGTCTGCCCCAGCCGCGCCGCGGTCACCCGGTCGTAGTTGAGCATCTCCTGCAGTCCGCCATTTTGCTGGTCGGTGTTCACGTCCGCCAGGTCGGGAAGTTTCTGCATGTGTTTGCAGCAGGATCGGGCCCCAGTGCGCCAGGTCATCGATGCTGTCGGACTGGATGGTGTATTGGTACAGGGCACTGGACGAGCGGCCGCCGATGCGCAGATCCTGTACCGGCTGCATGAAAGCTGAGGCGACGGGTAAGCGATTCATCTTAGGCCGGAGCCGGTTGATCACGTCCATGGCCGAAGCTTGGCGCACATCGCACGAAGGACTGCGCTCGTTGCAACTGTGCCCCAGCGGCTTGAGCGCAATGAACATGAAGCCGTTATTGCCAAAACCGGCGTAAGCGTTCAAGTGGGCCACGGCAGGGTCGGTTTTGACAACGTTGACCAGCGACAAAATGGAAAAGTTCATGAAGGGAAAGGATGCATCCTGCGGCCCTTGCACTCCGCCCGCCAGCACTCCGGTGTCCTGTTGGGGGAAGAAGCCCTTGGGAATTTTGAAGATCACCAGGCCGTTGAGCGCGATGGTGAGGGCGAGCACGATCAGCGTCAAGCCGGGGTTCTCAAGCACCCACTGCAGCGAATGCCGGTAGAGCGAGATGAAACTGTTGAAGACCTTTTCGTTCGCTCTGTAGAGCCAGTTATGTTTTTCGCCTTCCTTGCGCGCTTTAAGCACGTGCGCGCACATGCACGGCGTGGTGGTGAGCGAAATGACCATCGAAATAAGAATGGCCGTCGAAAGCGTAACCGCGAACTCGCGGAAGAGTCGCCCCACGATGCCGCCCATCATCAGGATGGGAATGAAGACGGCAATCAGCGACATGCTGATGGAAAAGACCGTGAAACCGATCTCCTGCGCGCCCTTCATCGCGGCGGCAAAAGGCTCCATGCCGCTTTCCAGATGGCGGGTGATGTTCTCCATGACCACGATGGCGTCGTCAACCACAAACCCCGTGGCGATGGTGAGCGCCATCAACGAAAGGTTGTCGAGCGTATAGCCAACGAGGTACATTACGGCGCAGGTTCCGATGAGGGAGACCGGGACAGCGACGCTGGGAATGAGCGTGGCGCGCGGACTGCGCAGGAAAAGAAAGACCACCAGGATAACCAGGCAAACGGAAAAAATCAGCGTCTTTTCGACGGTGGAGACGGAAGCGCGAATGGTGATGGTGCGATCGAGCACCATCGTGGTCGTGATTCCCTGCGGAAGCACAGCCTCGAGAAACGGCAGTTGCGCCTTGACGCGGTCGACGGTCTGAATAATGTTGGCGCCGGGCTGACGGAAGATGATGATGGAGATCGCACGTTTTCCGTCCGAGTAGCCTGCGGCGCGGATGTTCTGCGTCGAGTCCACGACATCGGCGACATCCGATAGGCGCACGGCTTCGCCATTGTGATAACCAACGACGAGCGGGCGATAGTCAGCAGCCTCGGAGATCTGATCATTGGTGATGATGTCTTCGCTGACTCCGTTGTCGGATAGCTGGCCCCGCGGTTCATGGGAGTTCTCCAGGCTGAGGACCGATTGCACGTTGCCGAGCGTGAGGCCGAAGCTCTCCAATTTGGTGGGATTGACCTCGACGCGCACCGAGGGCGTGGCGCCGCCCTGGACAGCCACCTGCCCGACACCCTGAATCTGCGAGAGCTTTTGCTCCAGGATGGTGGAAGCAAGGTCGTAGATTTGCGTCACCGGGTACTTGTCGGAGGTGAGGCTGAGGAGCATGATCGGCGAATCGGCGGGATTCACCTTGCGGTAGGAGGGGTTAGACGGCAGGTTCGTCGGCAGATAAGTTCGCGCCGCGTTGATGGCGGCCTGCACGTCCCGGGCGGCGCCGTCGATGTTGCGGCTGAGATCGAATTGCAAGGTGATGTTGGTCGAGCCGAGCTGACTCGACGAGGTCATCTCAGTGATGCCGGCAATGTGGCTGAACTGGCGTTCGAGCGGCGTGGCCACCGAAGCCGCCATGATCTGCGCGCTGGCGCCAGGCAGGCCGGCCTGAACGCTGATGGTGGGAAAATCCACCTGCGGCAGGGGCGCTACCGGCAGCACGATGAATGCGATGGCGCCGGCGATGGCCACCGCGACGGTGAGCAACGTGGTGCCCACGGGCCGCCGAATGAATGGAGCCGAAATGTTCATTCGCTCTCCGCGCCCGCCTTCAATCCCTCGCCGGTGGCTTGCGAGATGTGACGGCCGGTGATGCGCTGACCGAGGCGGTCAAAGAAGATGTAAATGACCGGAGTGGTGTACAACGTGAGGACCTGGCTGAGCAGCAAGCCGCCGACCATGGCGATGCCCAGCGGCCGACGCAGCTCCGAGCCCAGTCCGGTTCCCGCCGCCAGCGGAATTCCGGCCAGCAACGCGGCCAGGGTGGTCATCATGATGGGCCTGAAGCGCAGCAGGCTGGCTTCGTAGATCGCCTCCGTTGAGTCCTTGCCGCGCTGGCGCTCGGCTTCCAGCGCAAAATCCACAATCAAAATGCCGTTCTTGTTCACAATGCCGATGAGCAGGATGATGCCGATGATGCCTACGGCGTTCAAATCTTGCCGGCCGAGCATAAGCGCCAGCAGCGCACCGACGCCGGCCGAGGGCAGCGTGGAAAGAATGGTGATGGGGTGAATGAAGCTCTCGTAAAGAACGCCGAGAACAATGTAGACCGTGACCAGAGCGGCAAGAATCAGCAACGCCTCGTTGGAGAGCGAATTGTGGAAGGACGCTGCGGTGCCTTGAAAGTCGGATTGCAGGCTGGCAGGGAAGTGAAGCTTCTTGACCACTTTCTCAATGTCGCTGATGGCCGTTCCCAGTGAGGCGTTGGGCGCAAGGTTGAACGACACCGTGACTGACGGGAATTGGCCCTGATGGTTGATCGAAAGAGCCTCGGTGGTATCGGTTATCTGGGTGAATGCGCTGAGCGGAATGGCGTTCGCGCCTACCGCGGAGCTGGTTAAGTTGGGCGTGGTTCCCGCTGTCGTGCCGCCGGCCAGTACGGTGCTGGGGGCGTTGACGGCCTGTGAAGACGGCGTGTAGCGCACCGACGTGGTCAGCTGGTTCGAGCCTGCAGACGCCGAGGCTGAAGAAGAGTACGATGTGGCCGCGCTGGCCCCACTGGTGCCCGAGGAGGCGCTCGACTGAATGTACAGGTCACTCAGCTTGCCGGGATTTTGCTGCCACTCGGGCTGAGTCTCAAGCACGACGTGGTATTGGTTGAGCTGCGTGTAGAGTGTGCTGATTTCGCGCTGCCCATAGGCGTCGTAGAGCGTGTTGTCGATCGTGGTTGGCGCAATGCCCAGCCGCGATGCCGTCACGCGGTCGATGGCAAGCTGAATCGCGCGGGCGCCGGTCTGCTGATCCGTGGCCACGTCTTCCAGCTCCGGCATCTTCTTCAGTTGCGCCACAAAGTTGTTGGTCCACTGGTTCAGCTCATCCGTGTCGGGATCTTCAAGCGTGTACTGGTACTGCGTGCGGCTTACGCGATCGTCCACCGTGATGTCCTGCACCGGCTGCATATAGAGATGCATGCCCTTCACCTGCGCCAGATTGGTCTGCAGGCGCCGAATCACATCGGAGGCGCTGATGCCGCTGGGCACACGCTCATCGAGCGGTTTCAGGTTGATCGAGATGCGGCCGCTGTTGAGAGTGGTGTTGATGCCGTCGGCGCCGATGAACGAGGACAGGCTCTCCACGGAGGGATCCCGGAGAATGATCTGCGCAAGCTCTTTCTGCTTCTCCGCCATCGCGGGATAAGAGATGGATTGCGATGCCTGCGAGATGCCCTGAATCACGCCGGTATCCTGCACCGGAAAGAAGCCCTTGGGAATGGTGATGTAAAGAACAATGGTCAGGGCCAGCGTGGCTAGCGCCACCAGCAGGGTGATGGGCTGGTAGCGTAGCACCACGCGCAGCGTGCGCCCGTAAAACGCGATCAGCTTGTTGACTGCTTTTTCCGACGCGCGATAGATGCGGCCCTCTTGCTTCTCCGGATTGTGGCGCAGGATGCGCGAGCACATCATGGGCGTGAGAGTGAGCGAAACCACCGCTGAAATGACAATGGTGACGGCCAGTGTGACGGCGAACTCGCGGAACAGGCGGCCGACAACATCGCCCATGAAGAGCAGCGGAATGAGCACGGCCACGAGCGAAACGGTCAGCGACATGATAGTGAAGCCGATCTGGCCCGCGCCGGTGAGCGCGGCTTCCAGCGGAGACATGCCCTCTTCCAGGAATCGCGTAATGTTTTCAATCATCACGATGGCGTCGTCGACCACAAAGCCGGTGGAGATGGTGAGCGCCATCAGCGAGAGGTTGTCGAGCGAGTAGCCCAGCAGATACATCACGGCGAAGGTGCCGACGAGCGAAAGCGGGACGGCCACGCTGGGAATAATGGTGGCGCGCAGACTGCGCAGGAAGAAGAAAATTACCATGACCACAAGGCCGATGGTCAGCATCAATTCAAATTCCACGTCGTGCACTGAGGATTGAATGCTGGTGGTCATGTCGGTCATGGTCGTCACTTTGATCGACGCGGGAAGGTTGGCCTCGAGTTGTGGCAGCACCTTTTGGATGGAGTTGACGACGGAAATAGTGTTGGCGCCGGGCTGGCGCTGGATGTTGAGGATGACCGCCGGCGTCATGTTCATCCAGGCGGCCTGCTTGGTGTTCTCTACGCCATTGACCACGTTGGCGACGTCTTTGACAAAGACCGGCGCGCCGTTCGAGTAGGCGACAACGACATCTTTGTATTGGTCGGCCGTGCTGATCTGATCGTTGGCGTCGATCTGATAGTCCTGCCGCGGCCCATCGAAGTTGCCCTTGGCGGAGTTGACGCTGGCCTGGGTCAAGGCCGTGCGCACATCCTCCATATTCAGCCCGTAGGAGGAGAGCGCAACCGGATTCACCTGAATGCGGACCGCGGGTTTTTGGCCGCCGCTGATGCTGACCAGGCCCACTCCGTTCAGCTGCGAGAGCCTCGGCGCCAGGCGCGTGTCGACCATGTCCTCGACCTGCGACAGCGGTAGGCTGTCGGAACTGATGGCCAGAGTGAGGATGGGCGCGTCGGCGGGATTGGTCTTGTTGTAAACCGGCGGCACCGGCAGATCGGATGGCAGGAATGTCTGCCCGCCGTTGATCGACGACTGCACCTCTTCCTCGGCCACATCGAGCGAGAGCGACAGGCTGAACTGAAGCACGATAACCGAAACGCCGCCGGCGCTGGTCGAGGTCATCTGGCTCAACCCTTGCATCTGGCCGAACTGGCGCTCCAGGGGCGCAGTGACGGTGGTCGCCATCACGTCAGGGCTGGCGCCGGGATAGAAGGTGAGCACCTGGATCGTGGGGTAATCGACCTCTGGCAGCGCCGAGACGGGCAACTGTGTGAAAGCGACAAGGCCCGCAAGAAGAATTGCGGCCATCAGCAGCGAAGTTGCGACCGGCCGCAGAATGAATGGCCGAGATGGACTCATGGAGCGGCCTCGGTGGTTTGAGGATGTGGACGGAATGGCGACTTTGGAGAGGAAGACCTGGCGATCCGTCAACCAGCTTTTGGAAGCTGCTGTTGGCCACCACATCGCCGGGATTGATGCCCGTCACAGCGGTGTTGCCTCCGTCCGAGATCCCCGACTTCACGGTTTTCATCACAGCCTTGTTGTTTTGGATGAGATAAACAAAGTCGGTGGAACCGTTGTGCTGGACCGCCGAAGAGGGAACCAGAATCTGGTTATCGAGCGTTCTTCACCAGCAGCCGCGTATTCACGAATTGATTGGGAAAAAGCATGCCGTTCGAGTTGTCGAACTGCGCGCGCAGTTTCACGGTGCCGGTGACGGTATCGATCTGGTTGTCGATAGTAATCAGCTGCCCCTTAGCCAGCAGCTTTTGCTGCGTGCGGTCAAAGGCGTCCACTTCGAGCGCCTTGCCGCCACGCATCTGTTCCAGCACTTCGGGCAGGCTGTCTTCGGCCAGCGTGAAGATCACGGTGATGGGCTG